>DATMFV010000100.1:0-145912 GCA_035555975.1 Chthoniobacteraceae bacterium | reverse complement strand
GACCTACGAAAAACTTTGCCGCGCCGCCTGGTGGATCGCCCGGGGCAAGCCGTACATCGCCACCCACCCGGACCAGACCTGCCCGACCGACCAGCCGACACTCCTGCCCGACTGCGGCTCGCTCTGCGCCCTGCTCCGCTCGGCCACGGGGCGCGACCCCGATGCCACCCTCGGCAAGCCCGACCCCGCCACGCTCCACGCCGTCCTGGAGCGCCACCGGCTCCAGCCGTGGCAGGCCGCCATGGTCGGCGACCGGCTCAATACCGACATCGCCATGGCCTGCCGCGCCGGGGTGTTCGGCGTGCTGGTGCTGACCGGCGAAGCGGTCGCGACGGATGTGGAAGGCGCATCGGAGCCGCCCGATCTCGTCGTCGCCCACGTCGGGGAACTCGGCCAACACCTGAACGCAGCCCACGCCGCCCGTTGATGCCCGAAACCATGAATCGTCGCGAAGCCGCGTTGGCACGGTTCCAAAAGGAGCCGCTGGACCTCCTTGTCGTCGGCGGCGGGATCGTCGGAGCCGGTGTCGCGCGCGATGCCGCCATGCGGGGGCTGCGGGTCGGGTTGATCGACCAGGCCGATTTCGCCTCCGGCACCAGCAGCCGCTCCAGCCGTCTGCTCCATGGCGGCATCCGCTACCTTTCGCAGGGGCGGGTCGGCCTCGTACGGGAAGCGAGCGTGGAAAAAACGATCCTCCACGCCATCGCTCCGCACCTTGCCCGGTCGCTCGCCTTTGTCTTCCCGACCTACCGGGGCTCGGGCTGGCCGCTCTGGCAGTTGCGCGTCGGCGTGGCGATCTACGATCTCCTCTGCGGCGGCAGGAACCTCGGAAAATCGCGCGGGCTCGACAGGCGGGAAACGCTCGACACGCTGCCGGGCCTCAAGGCGACGGGTCTGAACGGAGCGGTCCGTTATTTCGACGGGTTCACCCACGATGCCCGCCTGGTACTCGACACCCTCCGCTCCGCCGAACGCTCCGGGGCGGTCCTCGCCAACTATCTCCGCCTGGAAACGGTGCAACGCCACGGCGACGGGTGGAACGGCCAGGTTTCCGACCGGCTCAACGGCAATTCCTTCGCGATCCGGGCGCGCACGCTGGTCAACGCCACCGGTCCGTGGGCCGACCGCTGGGCGCAGAGTTCCGTGCGGCTGCGGCTGACCAAGGGGGTTCACCTCGTTTTCGAGCGCGAAAAGCTCCGTTTCCCGGATGCCGTGGTGATCACCGAAGGCAAACGCATCCTTTTCGTCATTCCGTGGGGCGAACGGGTGATCGTCGGCACCACCGACACCGATTACGACGGAAATCCGGAAGCGGTCCGCTGCGAGGCGGCTGACGTGGCGTACCTGCTCGCCGCCCTCCACCGGTTTTTCCCGGAGGCCCGGCTCACCGCGCGCGACATCGTTTCCTCATGGGCCGGGGTGCGCCCCCTGCTGGCCGATCCCAACGGAAATCCGTCGGATCTCTCGCGCACCCACGAAATCCGCAACCCCCGGCCGGGATGGTGGGACATTGCGGGAGGAAAACTCACCACCTACCGCCTGATGGCGCAGCAACTCCTTGACCGGATCGTGAAAACGGAAGGTTATCGCGCCGCACCGTGCCGGACCGCCTCCACTCCGCTCCTGCCCCCGGGCGAAACCGTGGCCGACGGCACGCTCCCGCCGCCGTTTTCCCGCGAGAGCGTCCTCCGCCTCTGCCGGGAGGAGTGGGTGGCGCATCTTGATGACCTGATGATCCGCCGCACCGGCTGGCAACATTACCACCGCGACACCGCCGACCTCGCCCGGCGCGCCCTCGACTGGATGGGCGAAGCGCTCGGCTGGGACGAAGCCGGAAAACAGGACGAACTTGCCCGTTACCTTCAACACCCCGACACCCCATGAAACGCCCCTTGATCATCGCCCACCGCGGCGCTTCCCACGCCGCACCGGAAAACACCCTCGCCGCCTTTCGCCTTGCCTGGGAAATGGAGAGCGACGCCATCGAGATCGATCTCCACCTCACCCTGGACGGCGAAATCGTCGTCATCCACGACCCTTCCACCACCCGGACGGCAGGGGTGGAACATCTCATCGCGGAGACCCTGCTGGCCGGGTTGAAGACGCTCGACTTCGGCTCCTTCAAAGGCCCGCCATGGAGCGGGGAGCGCCTTCCGACGCTGCGCGAGGTGCTGGCCGCCGTGCCGCCGGGGAAAAAGGTGGTCATCGAAATCAAGGCGGGCCGCGCGATCCTGCCGGTTCTGAAAAAGGAACTCGAAACGTGCGCGCCCGCCCCTTCGCAGCTTTGCCTCATGGCGTTTGATGACGAACTCCTGGCGGAAGCCAGGGCGCTCCTGCCGGAGATCGCCTGTTTCTGGCTGACTTCGGCCTACCACCGCAGCGGGGTGGCCGACTGGCCGGAAACGACCCGCCGGCTCCTGGAAACGCGGTGCGCCCGCTCCTTTGACGGCATCGCCGTCGGCGTCCAACAGGCGAAAGACCTCCCCGCCCTCTGCCGGGAACTGCGCACCCTGGCCGAAGCGACGCCGGTGCTCGTCTGGACGATCAACGACCCCGCAATGGCCCGCGCCCTGCTGGCGCTTCCCCTCCACGGCATCATCACCGACCGCCCGGACCTGATCCGCGCGCTTCCGGCATAAAAACTCCTCGCCAGCGGCGGCGACCGGGTGCAACATCATTCCGACGTGGGCAGGAACTTCATTTCCAAACGCGAAAAATCGTCCACCCGGGCCGACCGGGCAGGCGATCCCGGTTCACCGGGGGAGGGAGAAATCCGGCTCGCGCGGCGGCTTCTGGAACTTCACCGGGCGATGACCCTGCCGGAACTCTGGAAGGCGGTCCGCCATCTTCTGACCGCCTCGTTTGAGTGCCACTCCGTCTCGCTTTACCTGAACTACTTCGACGACGGCGAACGCTTTCACGTACTCCACCACCAGAATGCCCCCGGCTCCCCGCTCCCGTGGCGGCGGCGGCGCGAAGTCAGCCCCGCGCACACCTTCCTGACCCGCCACCCCGGCCAAAAGATTTTCGATACCCGCGACCTCCTCCCCTCCACCCCTTCGCTGGAGCGGACCGGTTATTTCCGCCGGGTCATGAGCGTGGAAGGGTGGAGTTCCCACCTCTGCCTCGCCTTCTGGGAGGGGGGCGAGCCGAGGGCGATCATCGTCATCCGCAGGACCGCCTCGCAGGGCGGCTTTTCCCCGGGCGATCACGCGCTGGTGGAGAGTCTCTACGACCACTTCGCCGTCGCGCTCGGCCGCATCCAGCGCGCGCAGGACGAGCAGATCGTCCGCTCGTGCCTGACCCGACGCCTCGCCTCCGCCCCCGCCGGGTTGCTGATCCTCGACCAGCATTTCCAGCCGATCTTGAAAAACCAGGCGGCCATGAAGGCGTGCCTCCTCTGGAACCACGGGAGGGAGAGCCGCTACGACGCATCCAAGTGCTTCGCCGTCCCCCGGACGCTCGCCGAAGCGTGCCGGAGGCTCAACCGCGACACCTCGCTCACGGAACTCGACCACCCCGCCGGGGGAAGCGCCCGCGTCGAGCGTTTTCACCCGAACCATTACCGGCTCGGGCGGCCATACTACCTCGTCGGGTTCCGCCCGCCCGCCGGGAGCCACGGGCCCGAAGATGCCGCCGAGCCGCACGGGTTCGCCCGGCTTACCTCCCGCGAGCGCGAAGTCGCCGCCGCCGCTGCGGAGGGGTTGAGCAACGCCGAGATCGCCGCCCGCTTTGGAAAAAGCGAGATCACCGTCAAAACCCAGCTCTCCTCCGCCTTTGCCAAGCTCGGGGTCCGGCGGCGTTCCCAACTGGCGGCCCTCGCCGCTCCGAGACACGGACCTTGAAAAACACCCAAAAAACGATGGGGATGGTCGGCCCCGGTTTGTGGGGAAAAGTCGCTTGCGTTGCATCCACCGACTCCCTACAGTCACCAAACCTTTTCGACTCTGGAACCATGACGCTGGGGCACTTACTTTCCGTAGACCAAATCATCCCCGAGATGAAGGCGACCGAACGCTGGTCGGCCATCGTCGAACTCGTGGACCTTCTCGCGAGCCTTGGCAAGATCAAGGCTTCCGATCGCGACGTGGTCCTCGCCGCCCTGCGCGCCCGGGAGGAGACGATGAGCACCGGCATCGGTTTCGGAATCGCGATCCCGCATGCTTCGTCGGACCGGGTCAACCAGGTCGTCGCCGCCTTTGGCCGTTCCGAGCGGGGGATCGAGTTCGACTCGCTCGACAACCTCCCCGTCCGGTTCATCGTCCTTTTCATCGTCCCCAAGAACCAGTTCCAGTCCCATCTCCGGACGCTGGCGGCGATCGCCAAGTTCCTCAACGACCGTTCCGTGCGCGAACGGCTCGCCACCGCCCCCCGGCCGCAGGATATCCTGACGATTTTTGAAGCGCCGCCTCCCGGTCGCCCGTAACGGCGGCTCCGCTTTTTTTCCCGGGAAAGGCTTCTTCCCCGGGGTTTCCGGACGCCGGGAGGAACGCCGGCATTTCCCGCGTTTTGGCGGATTCGCGGATTGGTAAACACGCCCTAAATTTTTTTGCTCATGACGACGATCCCGCACCTGCTCGAAGCCCGCCTGCGCCCCTGCCTTCCCAAGGGCGCTGCCGTTCACGTCACCGCCGTCAGCGATCCCCGGTTCGGCGATTATCAGACCAATGCCGCCATGCTGCTCGCCAAGGCGCAGCGGACCAACCCGCGCCAGCTCGCGGCGCAGATCGTGGCCGGGATCGATGTCAGCGACCTGTGCGAACCGCCCGAAATCGCCGGGGCCGGGTTCATCAATTTCCGGCTCAAGCCCGAATTCATTGCGCAGCAGACGCGGGCGATCATGAGCGACCCGAAACACGGCGTACCGACCGCCGAAACGCCGCGCAAGATCGTCATCGACTTCAGTTCGCCCAACGTCGCCAAGCCGATGCACGTCGGCCATATCCGGAGCACCATCCTGGGCGACGCGCTCGCTCGCATCGCCCGCTTCCTAGGCCATCAGGTGACGACCGACAACCATGTCGGCGACTGGGGGACGCAGTTTGGCAAGGTGATCTACGGCTGGAAACATTTCCGGGACGACGCCGCGCTCGCCGCCGGGCCGATCGACGAACTGGTCCGCCTCTACAAGGAGGCCAACGCCCTTTCGGAGCGCGATCCGGAGGTCCTCGCCACCTGCCGCGAGGAACTGGTCAAGCTCCAGGGGGGAGACCCCGAAAACCTCGCCATCTGGAAGGAAACCGTCGCCCTTTCGTGGAAGGAGTTTGAGTCGATGTATGACCTGCTCGACATCCGCTTCGACCATCACCTGGGCGAGAGTTTCTACAACGACCGGCTCGCGCCGCTGGTCGACCGCCTCCTCGCCTCGGGTGTCGCCGAGATCAGCGAAGGGGCGGCGTGCGTCTTTTTCCGCAATGACCCGGCGCTGGCGGAGAAACCGGCGCTCATCCGCAAGAGCGACGGCGGCTTTCTCTACGCCACGACCGACCTGGCCACGCTGGAGTACCGCGTGGAGGCGTGGCGGCCAGACGAAATCTGGTACGTCGTCGGCGCACCGCAGGCGCTCCATTTCCAGCAGGTCTTCGCCGTCGCGCAGCGGCTCGGGATCAAGGCGGGCCTGCGCCATATCCCTTTCGGGAGCATCCTGGGCGAAGACCGCAAGCTGATGAAAACGCGCTCGGGCGAAAACGTCTCGCTGCGCGATGTGCTCGACGAAGCGCAGGAACGGGCGCTCAAGCTCGTGCAGGAGAAAAACCCGACGCTCCTCCCGGCGGAACAGGAGGCGATTGCCCGGACGATCGGGATCGGCGCGGTCAAGTATGCCGAGCTTTCGCAGCATCGGATGACCGACTACGTTTTTTCATGGGAAAAGATGCTCTCCTTCCAGGGGAACACCGCCCCCTACCTGCAAAACGCCTACGTGCGCGTCCGCTCCATCTTCCGCAAGCTCGACGCCGCGTTTGTCCTTCCTGAAACCCTCCAGCTCGAAGCCCCGGCGGAGGTGGCGCTCGCCAAAAAGCTGCTGCAATACGGCGAAACCGTGCCGCAGACGCTGGAGGATTTCCGCCCCAATCTGCTCGCCAACTATCTTTTCGAACTCGCCGGAACCTTCCACGCCTTTTTTGAAGCGTGCCCGGTCCTCAAGAGCAAGGGGGCGCTGCGGAGCAGCCGCCTGGCCCTCTGCGACCTGACCGCGCGCGTCCTGCGCGAAGGGGTCGGCCTGCTCGGGATCGGGATGCCGGAAAAGATGTAGGACCGGGGCGATCATGCCCCTTTTGGCGGAGCGACGCTTTCGCGCTCGACCAGTTTCATCGGAACGACCTGGATGATGGAACGACTGCCCGGGCGACCGGCGATGATGTCTTCGAGAATCCGCAACATCGCCGCCCCCATTTCCTTGCGGGGATCAGCGATGGTCGTAAGGGTCGGAGAGCAAAGCGACGCCGCCGCGGAATCGTCGAACCCGAGCACGGAAAGGTCGCGGGGAATGGCGACGCCATATTCCTGCATGGCGGTAATCACGCGATTGGCAACGGCGTCATTGGTGCAGAAAATGGCGGTCGGCCAATCGCCTCCCTTCGGCTTTCCGAAACTTTCACAGAAAGTCTCCCAGATGGAGGCATTCGATGCTCCGCTTTCGATAAAGGCATACGATGTGAGCTGAAGGGGCGAAGAAAGCAGTTGGCCTGCCGCGCGGCATTCCCCAAGTCGCGGGTGCAAAGGTCCGCTTTTTTTCGGTCCGACAAAGCCGATCCGGGTGTGTCGATTTTCCACCAGATACCGCCACCCCTGCAGAAGGCCCATGATATGGTCGGAGTAAACATACGCGGTTCGGCGGGGATCGATGTGATGGGCCGGGCCGATCGTGGATACCATCGGGATCTTCCTGGAGACAAGATAGTCGATGGTCCTGGACTGAAGTCCAAAATCGAGAATACCGGCCACCCGTTCCTCCTCCACCAGCCCCCGTATCCGCTGGAGTTCCTGCGAAGCGTCGTGAAACCCCAGAAGCTCCATGCTATGCGATGAAGAGGCCGCCGCCTCTGTGGCGCCCTGAATGTAATCCCAGATCAGGTGACTCCGATCAGGCCCGCTTCCCTCCCTCCCTTCCCGGTTGTGAGGGATCATGATCGATCGCTGAGCGGAAAAGGCGATGTGATGGGTCCGCCCTTCGGCCAGAAAGCGGGCCACCGAATTCGTCTTGTAACCGACCGCTTCCGCATAACTTCTGATCCGCGCCGCCGTTTCGGGGCGCATATTGGTCTGCCCCCGCAGGGCGCGGGAAACGGTGACGTGGGAAACGCCGCACGCTTTGGCAATCGACTTGAGGGTGGGAAATTCACTCATGGGCTTGAGAGAGAGAGAGTAGACGGGGATGTTTCGAGTTTCAAGAATGTTAAATTTGAACTTATTTGAAACTTAAACCCTCCGAAACTTATTTAACTCCAGAATGAAAGTTTCACGTTTAATTAACCATTTTTTGAATTGACCCACCACTTTCCGTTCGGTTTACTGTTCCCATCATGAGCCACCTTCCCCTCTCTCCGTCATGTGTCTCCCGGCGTTCCGGCCAAGATCGGGACAACCCATTGCCCGGTCGCAGTCGGTGGCGCGGGATTCCGATCGCAATGGCAGGCCTTCTTCTCGGCTGGATCTCGCCGGTTCAAGCCGACACCCTGACCTGGGTCGGCCCCGTCGGCAGCAACGGCGGTGACGGAGCATGGGCCACCCCGGAGAACTGGGTTCCAAGCGATTCGAGCGGCGACTACACCAATATCGGGACGACCGCACCCGAAAACTATACCACGCCCGCCACCATCACCATCGGCAGCGGGGTTGCGGCTCAATCAGACAATCTGCGCGTTCTCTATGGAAAAACCGTCACCTTCGGGATGGAGGATACCGCCTCTTTCGTCAATTCCGGAAATCTTCAGGTCGGCGGAAAAACCGGCAGCACCGCCAGTTCTTCAAAACTAACCATCCAAGGTCCGGAGAGCGGTGAAGCCACCGTGGCATTGGGAAAAATCTACATGACCCAGGATACGGGGATGCAAAATTCGCTGACGTTAACCGGCAAACTCAAAGTCGATCTCACAGGGGCTACGGCGAATCACTATTCCGATCTCAATCATGGAAGCACCCTGACCCTTGACGGCGGTGCAGTGGTTTCCGGCACGACCAACCATGCGGGCCAGTTCTACCTTCGCGCCAAAGGGGCCAATGGATTGACCAATCGGATGACGATCGGCAAAGGCACGCTCGAAGGCACCTTTATCTATCTTTACGATGCCGCGCTGCTCCAGCTTTCGGGGAACGGCATCCTGAAAGCGTCATCCGCGTCAACCTCCGGAAATATCAACATCCGCGTCTATGCCGGCGGTCGTTTTGAAGCCGAAGGCGCGGGCCTTACGGCGACAAGCACCCCTGAAATCTATGAAACCGGAACCCTGGCCATAGGGGTTACCGACTCCCTTACCGGTAAACGGAATGCAGCAGGTCAACTGACGCTTAATTCCGCGTTGACCTTCCGGGAAGGAGGCATCCTGGAGATTGGCATCTTTGGCTCCGGGGCCGACGAAGCCGACCGGATTGCCTTCGGCACGGGCGGCTCCATCGTCAACGCCAATGGCGCGACCGACCTCGGCACGGTGATCCAACTGGTGCTGCACAATGACTACCTTCCTCAGGCGGGAGACTCCTGGAGCCTCTTTACGGGAACGACTCAGGGAAACATCACCGGCAGGTTTGATCTAAATCTCATTGATCTCTCCATTTGGGATCTGTCAAAATTTAACGAAATCGACGGCTGGACGATCTCCGCCGCCGCCATTCCGGAGCCATCAACCACCGCCCTGCTGCTGCTGGCGGGAGGCGGCGTGCTGCTTGCGCTCCGCACACGTCAAAGTTAAGCAGGTCTCTTAAAGTCATGGCAGCTTCCCATCAGCCAAAAGGAACCGCCGGTTTCACGCTTCCGGAGCTTCTGGGTGTGTTTGCCGTCGTAGGGATCCTGTTGGCCCTTCTCGCCCCCGCCTTTTCCCGGATGAGAAAGTCCGGCCAGGCGGCCCAATGCATCGCCAACCTGCGTCAACTCAGCGTGGCGTGTACGACGTATGCTTTGGATCATGATGGTTTTCTCCCTCCCTGTTCCGCCCAAAACCTCAAACGCAACAGTACGGATACTTATGCCGTCAATCTCTGGTATCAATACCTTCAACATGCCGATGTCACCAGGCTGGATCGAAACGGAGTGCTTCCCAATGAGAACTACGTCGACAACGACCCGAAAAAGCTGACGGTCTATAATTGCCCCGCCAATCCTTATCGGACCAGCGAGTGGAAAACGCCAAGCTACGCCTACAACCTCTACATCGGGGGCAAGATCAATCCTACTGAAAACCCACCCCTGTCGTTGCGGGTACGGCTTGGAAATCTTGAGCAAGCCGCGAGAACCATTCTCTTCGTCGATGCCGGGGTCCGACAGGTCGGAACCCCGACCAGCGGCGCCAAGGGGCCCTCAACCATCCTCTATTACTATACGGCGTTCGGAGGAGATTTCCGATGGGAAAACTCGGTTAACTTCGATCTCCATGGAGGCCGGGCGAATATCGTGATGGCCGATGGACACGCTGAATCTCTCCGTGCGGCCGATGTCAAACAACGGGCCACCGAAAAGCCGCCCACGCTCCTCTGGTCGAGGGAAAACAAGTCGGGGGAAGCCTATTATTGGTAAACCGCGACACCTGGCTGCCTGAACGGCCCTGCTTTTTATAGAATTCCCCAACGAAAATCATTTCAGCATCCCCATGTGTGTCATTGCAGGTTATATCGGAACGCAACCCGCCGCTCCCCTTCTTCTGGAGATGCTTCGGCGGGAGGAAGGGTTGGCGGGCGGTTATTATACGGGGATCGTCACGCTCCATGAGGGGCGGCTCCATCATGCGAAGGTGGTCGGCGATGTCGAGACGCTGATCGCCACGACCGATGCTTGGAAGCTGCCCGGCACCATCGGCCTCGCCCATAGCCGCACGCCCGGCGGCGGCGGCCACGGCTTTGCCCATCCGTTTCTGGATCATCACCAGAAGCTGGCCTATATTGCCAACGGTTCCAACGGGTTGTACAACGGCAAGGTCGATTTTGCCGCCGCCGCCGAGGTGCTTCTTCAAAACGGATACTCCTTTTCCAGCGCCTCTCCGGAGAAGATCACCAAATACCCGGTCCTTGCCGATGGCCGTTGCATTCATTACAGCGATCTCCTCTGTCAGGACATGGCGTGGAGATATGAGAACCTGCCGCCCTCTCCCGACCGGCTCTTGAAGGCGATCAGCGCAACCTACCAGCATCTCCCCGGCGAGATCGTCGGTCTCTGCCTCCATGCCGATGGTCCGGATGAGATCGCCGGAGCACGCCACAACAAGCCGATGGAGATCGGAAAACTCCCGGATGGAAGCTATGTACTCGCTTCAAGCACCCTGGCCTTTCCCGGGGAAGCCCGGCACCATCTTCGAATGCCCGGCCTGAGCGCCATTCGAATCCATCGCGAAGAGGGGATTCAGATTTCCCCCTTTGAAAACAAGAAACTGCTACCCTTGGGCCTCCCGCCTTCGGCGCTGGCGGTCGAGGAAAAAGTCGTTCACTTTCTGCGTCAGGAAAAGCAGGTATGGGTCCCGATGCTTCGCGAGCATGCCTCCGCTTCCCTTTGGAAGGAACACGAGCTTGGCGAGCCGGAATCGGTTGTCTTTCCCCTGCTCGCAGCTTTGCTCAAGGAAGGCCGGATCAACCTTCAGAATGAATACGTCCCCGGCGTAAAGGGCCACGGTCTCGTGCCGCGCATGACGGCCCACTGGGTTGATGCCAAACCGCCACACGGCAGGTCTTCCGCCAAAGGACGGCGCCAATCCCTGGAAAATCAATGAACCTCCATCCCATGAAATGCTGCCTCCCTCCGCTGAAATGCTTTCTGCCTGCCTGGTTGTTTCTCCTTCTTTGTCTCACGACCATGTCTGCCACGGGCGCGCCTTCCGAGGGGAAAAAAAGCGGAAAGGTTACCTTGATCGAAGAGGGCACATCGGGTTACGCCATCGTCCTTCCGGAGCCGACGGCTGATCTCAAGGCCAACACCGCCTTGAGCCGCGCGGCGGAGTTGCTGCAATCAACCCTTAAAAAAGCGACTGGGGCGGAGCTTGCGATCCGGACTGAAGATCAACACACCGGCGGCGACGCGGCGATCTATCTTGGAAAGGGAGCGGCAGCCCGCGCGGCGGGGCTTCCCATCGACGACCTGACAGGATGGAGCGTTCTCAAAGCGGTGCGCGGCAACGACCTTTTTCTGGTCGGGAACGATGGTCCATCGCCGGTTGACAACGAAAAGATGACCTATCAGGGGACCACGCGCGCGGTCGCCTCTTTTCTCAAGGACCTTGGCGTCGTTTATCTCATACCCGGGCAGGAAAACGGAACGTTCGTCCCCTCATTGACGCGGGTCACGGTCCCTGCCGACCTGAACGTGAGCGAAGGTCCCGTCATGGGCTATATCACCGGCAGGGCGGTAAGAGACCCCATCTATGCCGCTGCCAACGGCTATCTGGATTCTGATATCTACAAATCGTTCGGAGGCCATTCCTACTACTCCGCAGTACCGGAGAAAGAGTTCTCCCGGTCTCATCCCGAATACTTTATCCTGAAAAATGGAGAACGAAGCGCCGTCGGCAATCACCTCTGCATTTCCAACCCTGAAGTGCGCGAATTGATGCTGCAACTCATGGAAAAGGAAGCCGACAAGGGATACCGGTGGATCGAGTTGGCGCAGACCGACGGTTATGTCCCGTGCGAATGTGAGTCGTGCCGGGCCATTCATGCCGATCCGGGCGAGCGCATCTGGATCGTTCATCGCGACCTGGCCGGGGAAATGCTGAAAAGAAGGCCGGAGGTGAAGGTCATGATCATCGCCTATGGACCGACTGCGGAGCCGCCCGCCTCCTTTCGCGAATTCCCCAAAAACGTCATCATCCAGATGTCGCGCTACTCGGCAGACGACTTTGAAAAATGGAAGATCTACGGAGACCTGCCCAAGACGGTCTATATCTATAACTGGGGCACCTATCTGCCGACAGGCTTCGGTCCGGCGCGCACGCCGCGTTACGTCGCGGAGCAGGCACGGCTTTTTCGCGCCAATCAGGTGCAGGGTATTTATCTCTGCGGCGGTTTTCAAAACCCTGGGCTGGAAGGACCCGTCGCCCACACTTACGCCAAAGTGCTGGAAAACCCGGAGTACAAGGAAGAGGATTTGCTCCGCGAGTTTTGCGAAGCCGCCTATGGACGGGCTGACAAACCGATGCTCCGCTTTTTCAGGACGCTATACCAGCAACTGGAGATCTTCTGCGCAGCCAACCGCCCCAACCATCCCGACGGATCGGATGCAACCGCCTCGACAAGGATCAACAAGCCGGAGGAACTTTACCCCATGCTTTATCCGGTGGAAGTACTCCATCAACTGGCCCGCGACCTCAAGGAAGCCGGCCAACTGGAGGACGCCCCCGCCATCCGGGCCCGCCTGCGGCTGGTCGGACGCGAGTTTGACTATATCCGGACCTTGGCCGATATCTTTCATCTCTATCACGATTACCAGGCCCAACCGGATTGGGAACGTTTTGGCGACCTGCAAAAAGCCGTCGAAGCACGTACCGCCTTGATCGAATCGTGGCACGACGAAACCAACCAGCCGAAAATCATCGACGGCTTCCCTCTGCGTCCCGGCTCGGGAGCGAACAACAGCAAAGCCGTCATGCTTGCCGGAGGAGTCAACCGCGCCATTCTGCACGCCCCGGCAGACTGGAATTTTAACGGCCTGCGCGAAGCGCGGTTTCTTCCCGGCGTCACACCGTTGAAAGTCCGGAAAATCACAGCCCGCAAGATGCGTCCGCTCGTATTGGACGGACGCATCGACGATCCCGCCTGGAAAAACGCTCAAAGCGGAGAGCTTCAGGAGCCCCATTTGAGGAACCTTCAGGATCATACCCGCTTTCGCGTCGGGTATGATGAGCAGTATCTCTACTTTGCGTTCGAGTGTGAACGCAGCCAGATGGAGGCGTTTGACCCCACTTCAGCGGGAAAGGATGGAAAAACCTACAGCATCAGTGCACAGGATGAACTGGAAATCGTGATCCACGTCGGCAAGGCACGCCACTACCGGTTTTTCTTCAACCCCGCAGAAAACTCCAGGCTCGACGGGCGCAACGGCTTCATCACCGATGAGCTTCACCCCCGCTATGGAAAATGGGAGGATGAGTGGGATGGAAAATGGGATGATGCGTTTCACATTGACCGGAAAAATGATCGCTGGACGGCGGAAGTGCGGATTCCCTTTGAAACCATCAGCATTTCACCCGCCCAACCCGGAGAGACGCTCGAGATCAACCTGCGCCGCGTCAACTTTCTCTATTCACCCGACCGGCTCGGCTGGGCTCCCGGCGGAAGCAACTCACCCGTGGTCTCCACCTGGACCGGGGAAGGCTATAAAGGCTACGGAGTGGTCACTTTCGAGTAGAGGCATCGCCGGCTTCACGGGGCGGACGCTGGCTCCGGCGTCGGCGTAGCGGCCGGGGTCGGCGTCGGCGGGATCGGCACCGGGACCAGCCGCCGGTAGTAGCGCAGCCCCTCGATCTTTGGCGCGAGTTCGCTCAACGGGTAGAGCCCCTTTTTGCCGTTGCGGCCGGGGTCGGCAATCAGGTACTCGCGCCCCCGTTTCCCGGCGATGACGACGAAGTGGTTGTTTTTGGGGAGCCGCACGCGGACGATCACCGGGTTGCCGCGCATCAGGTTCAGGTCGATCCGCGCGTACGACGGGGCGGCCTCGTAAGCGTGCTCGGCCACGCCGGGGTGAAACTCCGCCGCTTTTTCCCAATAGATCCACCCCTGCGGCGTGTACCCTTCGCACCCCTGAAGGAAGGTGTTGAGCCGCCCCGGGTCGAGGTCGATCCCGTAGGTCGCCAGGACCATCGCGGCGGAAGCGACCGCGCACCCTTCTGCGTGGAGAGTCGCCTCCGTCGGCCCGAGCAGGTCCTCCTTCCAGCGCGGGTCGCCCTGGGCAAAATGCGGCACGGGCAGGATCACTTCACGGAAGAAATAAAGGCCGCCGCGGGAGGAAATCGTCCCGGCGCACAACCAGTAAAGCAGGCTCATGATGAGAAGAAAAAGAGGGACGACCCACGCCAGCCGCCGCAGCAGTCGCCGCCGCCTGCGATGCAGCCATTCCCCCAGCAGGGCAAGGCGGCGACGGGTTGGCGGACGGTAACGGATCGACATCGGGAAAAGGAAAGACTACTCCGGCGGGCGCGGTGCGTTGCCGGGGCGCTTCGGGGTTTTGGAAGTGTAACGGAAGTAAAGATTGCGCATATAAATGGGCAGCGGCAACAGATTCATCATCACCCCGACGGAATCTTTCCGGTAAATGGCGAAATAACTGAGCGTCAACAGGCTTCCCAGCAGGCTGCACTCCCAGAATCCGAACGGAATGACGCTTTTTCTGGCCCGTTCCGAAGCGATCCATTGCAACACGAAACGGGAGCCGAACATCAACGCGCCGGTCCACCCGACGATCTTCCACGGCGTGACCGTGATGGTGAGTCCAAAAATAACCACTTCAAAAGGCATAACGCGCGATTTCTGGGCGATTTCCCGATGAAATGCAACCGTCGATTCTGCAAAAGCGTTTTGAAAAAGGAAGGGCACCCCGCCCTTCGCGGTTGCGCCCGCACGTGCAACCGTTCTCGACATTCCAACGCCAAACCCTTATAACGCCTTTCGTGCGTCACGCCGCCCTTGTTTGGAGGCGAGGCGTACGTCGCAAAGAACGTTTACCTTTCTTTCTCCATGAACCTGCTTCGCTTCCAACCCGGCGCAGCCCTCGCGCTGACGCTCGCCCTCTTTTTCTCCCTGACCGGCCTCTCCCGGGCGCAAACGGAGACCAGCCGCCGCGACGTGCTCGCGTTCCAGGCGTCGATCGACGGGAAGACCAAGGAGATGACGATCGCCATCCGGAATCTTTCGCCCGAAGTGATCGTTTTTTACGTCGATTCGTTGAGCAACCCGCAGATCACCGGTTCGCTCCTCCTCCCCGACGGGGGCGGCGAGCGCGAAGTCCTCACCGGCTGGGCCAAGGGGGAAAACCCGGCCGTGCTCCGCAGCCGCGACGGAGGGAGTCACAAGGGGCCGATCATCGCCCTCGCCCCGCAACAGGAACAGCAGGTGACCGTCAACCTCAAAGGGTGGTTTGACCGTTACCACCAGCAGGAAGGCAAGCTGCCGATCGGCAAATCGGGCGAACGGCTCGTCCTGCGGCTCGCATTCCTCGACCTGCTGCAACCGGGGGTCGTCCCCGGCGCGACCATGACCGCCGGGCCGACGCTCACCTTCGCCGCTCCCGCCGCCAGCCCGACGCCGACCCAGGCTCCCGCCAGGACCGACGGGGGCAGCCGCTGATTTCAAGGGCCCATTTCGAAGCAAATCGAAGCAAAAAGAGGCGACCGGCTCCGGCTTCCAAACGAAAGAAGAATGGCCTCTCCGGAATCTCCTTTTCCGAAGAGCTGATCGCGCCTTGTCCGGGCGCTTTCCCTTTTTTTCCGCCATCCCTCTTTTTTTTAATCATGACCGTTGCCCCTTCTCCCCACCCCCACCGGGTCGTCATCACCGCCGCCGGCATCGTCAGCCCGCTCGGGCTCGGCCTGTGCGAAACGCTCGACGCCCTGCGGCATGCCCGCAGCGGTATCGGCCCGGTGTATCATTTTGACGCAAGCGGCTGCCGCTCGCAGGTCGCCGGGCAGGTCGACGAAACGGCGCTCGCCGACGATCCCCGACAGAAAAAATGCCGCTCTGCACGCCAGCACCGTTCGGGGGCGATGTGGCTCGCCGCCATGACCGAAGCGCTGGAGGCCGACCCCCGCTTTTCCCCGGAACTCGCCGTGGTCGGCACCACCAGCGGCGGGATGAGCTTCGGCGAAGCGTTCTTCCGCTCCCTTCAGGAAGAAAGCCCCAAGGACGAATACCGCCGGGGAGCCGCGCGGCTGGCGCACTACGCCCCGCAAAAGGCGGTGATCGACGCGCTCGACACCTTCGGCTTCCGCACGCCGGTCCAGATCGTCGCCAACGCCTGCGCTTCGGGCACCAACGCCATCGGCCACGCCTTTGAACTGATCCGCAACGGCCGCAGAAGCAGCATCCTCTGCGGCGGGTACGACGCGATCTCGGAAATGGTCTTCATCGGGTTCGACTCCCTCCAGGCTTCGACCCCGGAGGTGTGCGCTCCCTTTGACCGCAACCGCACCGGGCTCGCCATGGGCGAAGGGGCCGCCGTCCTGACGCTCGAGGCGCTCGAAAGCGCGCTTGATCGCGGCGCACCGATCCTGGGAGAGATCACCGGCTACGGCCTTTCGACCGACAACTACCACCTGACCCAGCCGCACCCCTCGGGCATCGGCCCCCGGCTCGCCATGCAACGCGCGATGGCTTCGGCCCGCCGCGCGCCGCGACAGATCGACTACATCAACGCCCACGGCACCGCCACCCCGTTCAACGATGCCACCGAAGGGGCGGCGATCGAGGAGCTTTTCGGCAAAAATGGCGTCCCGGTCAGTTCGACCAAGGCGCTCATGGGGCACTCGCTCGGCGCGGCGGGCGCGGTCGAGGCGGTTTTTTCGCTGCTCGCGCTCCACCACCAGTTTCTCCCCCCCAATGCCAATTACCGCGAGCCTGATCCGCAATGGAGTCTCGACATCGTGGCCAATGAACCGCGTTATCAAAGGGTGCAGACGGTCATGAGCAACTCCTTCGGTTTCGGCGGGACCAACGCCTCCCTCATCCTGGAAAGTTATCGCGACGGAGGGGGCCGATGAGCCTCGTCGTTGCCGGGACCGGGTGGGTGACCCCGCTTGGGTGCGGGCGCGACGAGGTTTTCGATCGCCTCGCCGCCGGGGAGAGCGCCGCCGTGGAGGCGCTGCCCCCTTCCAGCGACGACCGCCGCGCGGCGCGCCACCGGCAGGCTCCCCAATGGTACGTCCCCGTGCCCGACCGGTTGACGGCGGGAACCGCGAAGATGCCGCGCATCCGGCGCTCCAGCGCGATCACCCACCTTGCGATGACAGCGGGGCTCGCCGCGCTGGAGGAGGCCGGGCTACCGCTTTCTCCCGGGGGCTTCCCGCCGGAAATCGCCGCGCGCACGGCGGTCGTTTTCGCGGTTTGCAGCGGCGGCGTGCAATACACCCGACGGCTTTACGAAAAAATCGTCCACGAAGGGGCTTCCGGGGCTAGCCCGCTCCTTTTTCCCGAAACGGTCTACAACGCCCCGGCAAGCCACCTCGCGGCCGCGCTCGGCCTCGACGGGATCAGCTACACCCTTGTCGGTGACGGCTCGGTCGGCCTCGCCGCACTCGGTTTTGCCGAGGAACTCCTCGCCTGCCATCCGGAACTCGACCAATGCGTGGTCGTCGGCAGCGAGGAGAGCGACTGGATCTTGTGGGAAGGGTACGCGACATGGCGGCTTTGCGCGAAGGAGCCGTGTGTGCGCCTTCACCGGTCGCCCCCTGCCGGGATGTTGCTCGGGGAAGGAGCCGTCGCGCTGGTGGTCCGCCGCCCGGAGGAATCACCGGGGCCGCGGATCGCCACCGCCGCAACTTCCTACGCCCGCCGCCGCGATGCCGCCTCCGCGCTGGGCGATCTCCTCGCCTCCTCCGCCGCGCCGTGCGACTGGGTCGTCGGTTCGGCCAATGGAACGTGGATCGATGCCGTCGAGGCCGCCGCGCTCAAGCGCCATCTCCCCGGAGCCCCCACCTTTTACCCGAAGCAGGCGCTCGGCGAAGCGCTCGGCGCGGGGAGCCTCCAACAGGTCGCCCTCGGGCTTGTGGCGCTGGAAAAAGGGATCATCGGCACCCCGGAAACCGGATTGCCTCACAAAATCGCCGTAACTTCCCTCGGCCTCAACCAGCAGGCGGGCGTGGCGTGGATCGGGCGGGGTTAGGAGTGTCCGCCCCGGCCATCCCGAC
Organism: Chthoniobacteraceae bacterium; assembly: GCA_035555975.1. Classification (GTDB taxonomy): domain Bacteria; phylum Verrucomicrobiota; class Verrucomicrobiia; order Chthoniobacterales; family Chthoniobacteraceae; genus DATMFV01. The sequence continues at coordinate 127,880 of DATMFV010000100.1, read as the reverse complement.
GATCCGATCAAGCCCCCTCGCCTTCCAACTCGTCGTTGTCGTCGAACATCGTGCTGATCGGCATCTCGGGCCGTTCGCGCATGTCGAGGACGATCGCCTGCAACAACATCTGGAAGCCCAGGATCATCGGCAGCATCGCCAGCGCCACGGTTCCGGCGCTCTGTTCGGGGCCGCCCGACCAGTTGTGGCTCCAGCGGATCAACCCGAAAAGGCCGCCGCCGAAGAAGAGGAGCGAGCCGGTGATCAGGAACACGGTGACGATGTTGATGTTGTAGATGAAATAACGCCACCAGATCCGCAGGCAAAGCCCCTTGAGCAGCTTGACCGGGAAACTCCAGAGGATGCGCCACGGGTTGAGCGAGCTGGTTTCGTCCTCGTAGATCGCGGGGATCGGGACATCGACCGCCGTCGCCCCGGCGATGTTCAACTGGACCAGAAAGCTGATCTCGAAAAAGTAGCGGCGGTCGAGCCGGTGAAGGTTGAGCAGGCGCAGTGCGGCGCTGTGGACGGCGACGTAGCCGTTGGTCGGGTCGGAAACATGCCAGAAGCCGCTTGCCGCCTTGGTCAAAAAGGTCAACCCGAAGTTGCCGAACCGGCGCACGGGCGGCATCCGTTGCAGCGCCGTCAGGTCGTAAAACCGGTTCCCCTTGGTGAAATCGGCCTGGCCGCGACAGATCGGCGTGATCAGCCGCCGCAGGTAGCGGGCGTCCATCTGCCCGTCGCCGTCCATCTTGACGATGATCTCCATACGGGCCTCCAGCGCTGCCTCAAACCCGGTGACCATCGCGCCGCCGACCCCCTGGTTGACCTCGTGAAAGAGGACTGTCAGCTTCGGATGCGAGATGTTTTCCTGCAAAAACCGCCCCGATTCTTCCGGGCAGCGGTCGTCGACCACGAAAATGGCGTCCACCTTGTCGAGCAGCGACTCGACCACGCCGACGATCTTGTGCCGGACCCGGTAACACGGGATGACGACCGCCACGCTCACGGGCCGGGCGGCGCGCGACGAAGCCGGTTCAGACTGCGCGATCTGCTGCGACACGGTGAGGGAACGCTCTTGCAAGGTGTTCATGGTAAGGCTCGATCCGGAAACCCGCCCGGGCGAGTTCATCCAGGCGGCCCATCGTTTTGGCACGGTTGAAATAAAGCAGCGAGTTAAAAAAACGGCTCCCGTTGACTCCCTCGTTCATCACCCGCTCCTGCTCCGGGTCGCAGTCGTACGGATGAAAGTAGCCGACGACCGGGGTGCCGCGCGCCAGCAATGCCGCGAAACGCCGCCGGATCATCCCCATCGGCAGGCAACGGAAGTAGGTGCCGCTGCCGATCGGCACGCGCAGCAGGCCGACCCGCGCGAGCGTGACGGGGAGCTCCACCAGCCCATCGATCTCCACCGGCGCGTCGCCAAACCCGGGCCAGCCGTGCAGCGGGTTGCTGGCCGGGAGAACGGAACTCGAGTAGGTAAACCCGAGCCCTGCCAGGACTTCGTACGCCCAGCGGGTCCGCTCGGTCAGGGAAAGGACCGGGGCGCGGAACCCCTGGATGCGCCCGGGGACCGCCGCGTGGAGCGCGTCGAGGTTGCGCCGCAGATCGTCGCGAAAGGTCGCCGGGGTGTAGCGGTCCAGCGTCCGGTGCGCGTCGGTGTGGCACGCCAGTTCGTGCCCTTCGGCGGCGATGTCGCGGATCGTCCCGGGAAAAGCCCGTGCCGTCTCGCCGACCACGAAAAAGGTGGCGCGCGCCCGGTGCCGCCGGAGGAAGGCGAGGTAACGCTCCGCCAGCTCCGGCAACGGGGTGCGCCGGAAGCTCCGGTTGCCGCCGACGGCGGAAAACTCCTCCAGGTCGACGCTGAAAAGGAACGTCCGATCCTCGCTCATGCCGGTCGCGCCGGTTGGCTTTCACGAGGGGTGTCCGCCGGGGAGGCCGGACGCCGCCGGTTGCGGTAATGACGGACGAGGCGTTCCACGACGATCGCGAAAAGCACGACGGCCGCCCCCTCCGCCAGCACGATGTAGATCAACTGGTTTTTGACGTAACGGCTGACCTCCATCGTGTGGACGATCGCCACCGTCACGCATTTGCCAAAGCTGATGGAATAGAAATAGGCGGTGAGCGCGGTGGGGATCACCAGATCGGAGAAACATCCTTCCCGGCCCGCACGCTTGCGCGCCTCAAACAGGAGATAACCGCCCAGCCCGACCGTGAAAAAGAGGCCGATGATGTTGACCGGGCGCAGGAAGCGGTTGATCCGCCCGACCGAGCCGCTCTGCCGCCAGAGATCGTCCGAGCCGAGTTGAGCGCGGATGTCGGCAAGGTAGGTCTCGTAGACCGGGAGCGGTTTTTTGAGCGGATCGAGCGACTTGAGCGAACGCTCCGCCTGGAAACCCATTTCGATCTTCGCCTTGCCCCGGTCAAACGGGTCATCCCGCAACCGGATGTACTGGAGATATTGCGTGACGATCTTTCCGAGCATCTGCCCCGGCCGGGCCCGCCACGCCTGGAAATAGTAGTGCTGGCAGAATCCTTTGAAACCGGCGTTGTCCCGCTTGTAGTGATCCGCGAGGACGGAGACGACCGAGTCGCGGATCGTCCCATCCGGGTTTCTGCGCCGGTACATCAGGTTGTCGGCGTCGAAGCCGAGGCTGGTGTACGCCTTGGTGTCGCGATCGAGTTCGATCTTGACCAGTTCGGCGACTCTCGCGATCAACGCGCGGTCAAACGGCGGGTTTGGCGAGGCGACATCCGCTTCCAGCAGCGGGTAGATGATATGGGCGTTAAACGAAAAAAGAAGCTGGGAGAGGAAACGCTCCGCCCTGGGGTCGTGCTTTGCGGCGAGCTGCTTTTCGGGGTACCAGAGAGTCACCGCGACCACCGCGACCGGCAGGACGAGTACCGCACTCTTCCAGAGCCAGCGCCCTTTGAGATGCAGGAAGGAGTGGAGCAGCGGGAGGACCGCGGTTCCGGCGGCCAGCCCCCAAGCCGGTTTGAGGAAGTAGACCAGCAGGGCGTCAAAAACCAGGGCCGCGCCGAGGAAAAAGGCGAGCCTGAGGTTCTTCTTCCGGTAAAAGGCGATCACGTACTCCACCGCCAGCAGCGGACAGAGGATCGTGAAAAAGGGAAAAATCGCTTCGGGCCGGATCGAGTGCTCCATCAGCAGCGTCCCCTTGGAAAGGAGGTAGCTGGCGAGGATCGAAAGCCCCGTCAACCAGTAAACCACGCGGGTGACCCGGGTCAGCGGGAAAAACAGGGCGAGCCGGTGCCAGATCCAGATGAGCGCCGCCCCTCCGGCCAGACCGAAGGCGTGCTGGATGAGCGCGATCGGCGTAAAGCTCCCGGTGGTTTTCAGGATGCCGTAGACAAAGAGCGGGTATGGGAAACTGCGGCCGTTGGTATGGACAAAGTCGTCCCCCATCAGCTTGCTCAGGCCCGGAAAGAGGTATCCCCAGACGTCGGGATCGCTGAACGGGGTGTGCGGCAGGGCGAGCCGGGCTGCGATCGCCTTCACAAAAAGAAGAACCACCGCCAGCCAGAACGCGTACCCGGCCCATTGTTCCATCCTGCCCGGTCCGGTGGAGGGGCCGCTGGCTGCTTGGCGCGAAGACATAGAGAGGTGGTTGTACGGCGGGGTGGGTGGGTTGTCAAGGCAGGGACCGGACGGGCGGAGGGCGTTCTTTTTTAACGACAACCGGGCTGAAACCGGCGTAAGTTGCCCCGCCACCGCCAATTTTTTCTTCCCTGTCCATGTTTTTTATCCTTGGTTCCGGTCCCGCTTCCGTTTCGTGTGCCGTGGCGCTCGCCAACCGGGGCGTGCCGGTGACGATCCTTGACATCGGCCGGACGCTGGAGCCGGAGCATCGCGCCGTGGTCGGGCGGATGAGCCGCCAGGGCCGGGACGAATGGAGCCGGGACGACCTCGACCACCTGCGGCGCGGCGACCGCTCGGCGCGGCAGGGCTCGGTGCATGTCAAACTGAGCTACGGCTCCGCCTACCCGTATTCCGACCCCGGCGATTCGCTCCGCCCGCCGGGGACGCCGATCGACTTTCACTACTCCACGGCGCGCGGGGGGTTGAGCAACGTCTGGGGTTCCTCGCTCCTCCCCAACCGCGCCGGGGATATGGCGGCGTGGCCGGTGAGCCTCGCCGAACTGGAGCCGCACTACCGCGCCGTCCACCGTTTTCTTCCCTCCAGCAGCACGACCGACGCCCTCGCCGAGCTGCTGCCGACCTACACCACGCGCGGGGAAGCGTGGCCCTCCTCCCGGCAGGCGCAGGCGTTTTTGGACGACCTCCAGCGGCACCGGGCCCCGCTCCGCCGCTCCGGGCTTCATTTCGGGCGCTCGCGCATGGCGGTCGCCGTCAGCGGCGATGCGAAACGCCGCCCATGCAACGCGTGCGGCCTCTGCCTTTACGGCTGCCCGTATTCGCTGATCTACTCCAGCGCACAGACCCTCGACGAACTCCTCGAAGCCGGAAAAATCACCTACCTTCCCGGGCGAAAGGTCGAAAAACTCCATTCCACGGCGGCGGGGGTGCGGATCGAAGCCCGGCAGGTCGATACCGGCGCGCCGGAATTTTTTGACGCCTCCCGCGTTTTTGTCGGCTGCGGCATCCTGCCGACGGCATCCATCGTGCTACACTCTCTGGGGATCTACGACACTCCCGTCCCGATGCTCGACAGCCAATATTTCATCTTTCCCTTTTTCCGCCTCGCCAAGACCGACGGCGTGGAAGAGGAAGCGCTCCATTCGCTCTGCCAGGCATTTCTGGAGATCGACGACGCGCGGGTGAGCCGCAATCTGGTTCACATCGAAGTCTTCAGCTACAGCGATTTCCTCAAACAGGCGCTCATGGAGACGCCGTTGCGTTACCTGCTTAAAAACCAACGGCTTTCGGAGGAACTGCTCGGGCGGCTGCTTGTGCTGCAATGCTTTCTCCATTCGGATGACTCCTCGCAACTGGAGCTGGAACTCCTCCGCCCGGAAGGGGCCGCGGGGCCGCGCCTGAAGGTAACCCCCCGGCGTCGCTGGCGCAGTCTCTGGACGAGCCTGAAAGCGGGGTTGAAACTCTCCGCCAACGCCCTGCCGCTGGGCGGCCTGCCGGTCGTCCCGGCGATGCAGTTCGCCGACCCGGGCCGCAGCTACCATTCCGGTGGTTCGTTCCCGATGCGGGCCGCTCCCGAAGGGTTGCAGACCGACCGTTTCGGGGAACTCCCCGCGCTCCCCCGGGTCCATCTCATTGACGCCTCGGTCTTCCCGAGCATCCCGGCCACCAGCATCACGCTCACCGTCATGGCCAATGCCCACCGGATCGGCACGGAGGTGGCCTCATGACCGCCCCGCCCCCGGTGCTGCGGTGTGCGATGACCGGTGCGAGCGGCTATGTCGGCTCCGCCATCGCCCATGCCTTGAGGGCGCGCGGCTGGGGCCTGCTGGAACTTGGCCGCCGGGCGACCGTTCGCTCCAGCAGTTGGCACCCGTACACTTTGCGCGACGACGCCGCGTCGCTCCCGTGGGCCGGGATCGACGCTCTGGTCCATTGCGCCTACGATTTCCGGCTGACCGAGCCGGGAGAGATCGAGGCGGTCAACGTCGAGGGGAGCCTGCGCCTGCTCCGCTCCGCCCATGCCGCCGGGGTGCGCCGGGGGGTTTTCATTTCGTCGATGAGCGCCTTTGAAGGGTGCCGATCGCATTACGGGCAGGCCAAGGTGCGGATCGAAGCCGAAGCGCTCGCGCTCGGTTACAATGTCGTCCGGCCGGGGCTGGTCTTCGGCCCGCAGCCGGGCGGGACGATGGGTTCCCTCTACCGGGTGGCGAAACTCAGCCCGGTCCTGCCGCTCATCGGCGACGGCTCCTACCCGCAATACCTTGTCCACGAGGACGACCTCGCCGCGCTGATCGTCCGCCTCTGCTCACCGGAGCAGGAGCCGCCGGGGCGCATCCTTTCCGCAGCCAACCCGGAGCGGGTACCGTTTCGCGAAGTGCTCCAGAGGATCGCCGCCCGGCTGGAACGCCGCCTTTTTCTCGTCAACGTCCCGTGGCCGCTCGTCTTAAGCGGCGTGCGGACCCTGGAACGCCTGCGGCTCCCCTCCCCGTTCCGGAGCGACAGCCTGATCGGGCTCGTCTACCAGAATCCCGCGCCCGATTTCACGCTGCCGGAGACCCTGGCCGACCTGCCGTTCCGGCCATTTACGAGTTGACTTTCAATCCGGGCAAGATGGAGCGACTTTTCCTACAGCCCGGCTCACAGGCAGCGTATGGTTGGAAGCCAATCCCCCGGCTTGCCCGGGTCCCTGTCACGGGATCAAGGCGACGGTGGCAGAGACAAAGTAGTGATCGCTGGGATAGCGACCTTCATGATCGTCGCGAATGATTTCGGCGTCCTCGGCTTTCACTTTTCCGTGAAGAAAGATCCAGTCCATTTTTCCCATTCCGGGAAAGTGGGCGTTCTCGGCGGTCTGGTGGGCGAAGAAGATCTTTTCGAACGTTATGGGATCGACGCGCGTTTGCCGCTTCTCGTAAGCAGGGCCTTGAAATTGATGGAAGGTAAACCCAGGGTCTTCATCCCCGTGAATTAAGGCATAAGAATCGGTCCAACCGGCCTTGCGAACCAGTTCGACCGCCGGATTACGGGTATCAACGTTGAAATCGCCCGTGAGGATCTGCGGGTAATCCGAAGGGTAGGCATCGCCATCTTCGGTCAGCATCCGCGCCTGTTGCACGCACGCTTCCTGGATTTTATGGTCAAGATGCGCATTAAGCACGCGGAACTCCTTTCCTGACGCTTTGTCGATCAGGCGGACCCATTGTGCCATCCGGATACCCGCGCTGCCCCAGGAGCGGGAACCGGGCACGTGAGGGGTCTCCGAAAGCCAGTACCCGCCACTGGAGTATTTTTCGAGCCGGTCGAGACGGAAAGCGATGGCCAGGGCCGGGTTTTTTCCCAGCGGCTTTGCTCCGCCCATTTCCGTCCAGCCATATCCGGGAAGTTTTTCCTTCAGATAACGGAACTGGTTTTCGGCAAGTTCCTGAAAGCAGATGATGTCCGCCTTTTGCCTAAGAATGATTTCAGCGCAGAACTCCTTGCGGGCATCCCAGTTGTTCCCGGTTTTGGCATCCACGGAGTCGTATGTGGCGTGGCGGATGTTACAGGTGAGAATTTTGAACGTTTCCGTTTTGGGTGGCGTGTTCATATCGTCGGCTCGAACCGAAGCGAGCCAAGGCAGGAATGCTATAAGGATGATCGATTTGAGGAGTTTCAGGTGTTTGTTTTGGTTCATCTTTTCTAAAGACGGTTGCTTTTGTGTGGGTAGGGATGTTGTGTGCCGGTTGACTTGAAAGAGGTCGCTGTCTCCCAACGATGCCTTGAACAGAATCCGAAAGGTGACGGTGTTACGGAAGAGGGACTTCAATGGTCCTCGTCACGGGGAGGCCAAAGAGACTGTGGCAGAGACAAAGTAGTGATCGCTGGGATAGTGGCCGTCATGATCGTCGCGAATGATTTCGGCGGCGCTCGCCTTCATCTTTCCGTGAAGAAAAATCCAGTCCATTTTTCCCATCTTGGGAAAGTGGGCGTTCCCGGCGGTTTGCTTGGCGAAAAAGATAGTTTGAAACGTTACGGGATCGACGCGCATTTGCCGCTTCTCGTAAGCAGGGCCTTGAAAATGATGAAAGGTAAACCCGGGGTCTTCATCTCCATGAATCGAGGCATAAGAGTCGGTCCAACCGGCCTTGCGGACCAGTTCGACCGCCGGATTACGGGTGTCGACATTGAAATCGCCCGTAAGGATTTGCGGGTAATCCGGAGGGTAGGCATTGCTGTCTTCGGTCAGCATCCGCGCCTGTTGCACGCGGGCTTCCTGGCCAATATGGTCAAGATGCGTGTTGAGCACCCGAAACTCCTTTCCCGATGCCTTGTCGATCAGGCGGACCCATTCCGCCATCCGGATGCCACTGCTACCCCAGGAGCGGGAACCGGGCACGTGGGGCGTCTCCGAAAGCCAGTACCCGCCACTGGAATATTTTTTGAACCGGTCGAGACGGAAGGCAATGGCGTGGTAAGGATCTCTTCCCAGCGGGGTTTTTCCGCGCATTTCCGTCCAGCCGTATCCGGCGAGTTCTTTCTTCAGGAAAGAGAACTGCTTTCTGCCAAGTTCCTGAAAGCAGATGATATCCGCCTTTTGCCGGAGAATGATTTCAGCGCAAAACCCCTTGCGGGCATCCCAGTTGTTCCCGGTTTTGGCATCCACGGAGTCGTATGTGGCGCGGCGGATGTTACAGGTCAGAATTTTGAAAGTTTCCGTTTTGGGTGGCGTATTCCTATCGTCGGCTCGAACCGAAGCGAGCCAAGGCAGGAATGCTATAAGGATGATGGATTTGAGGAATTTCAGGTGTGTTTTTTGGTTCATCTTTTCTACGGCGTTGTTTGTACGATAACCCCGTCCTTGTCGTAAGCATCGGCGACCCCTGCCGCATAAAGATCGGCGGCATCAAGCAGGCGGATATGGCCGTCGAGAAAGAGACCGTTGACGCGCCCTCCATGCCGCAGGTGTACTTTGCTCACGAGGTCCGGGGTTCTGAGAAAACGGAAACTTTGTCTTTCCAGCGTCAAATCCTTCAATGTATCGGCGACCATGAGAAAGCTGGAAGGCTCTTTGATGGCAACGATATTAAAGCAATACACGGTCACTTTTCCGTCGTCGGACAATTGGTTATATCCGCCGGGAGCGCCTGCCATCCGGAATCCATAGCAATACCATTCCTGAACTTTTCGCCAGTCCAACGACGGGCAACCAAACGCCTTTCGAGCCTCCATGCTATTGTAGTTGGCCTTCCGCATCAACACATTATACCAACCATATTCTTTCATGGTGCCGCTTCCCCCGGCAAACAGGCGGCTTTTTCCGTTATTCTCCCCCAGATAGGCATGATAGAGAACACCTATCTGCCGGAGGCGATGGGTGCAGATTGCCGAGCGGGAATGCTCGGCGATCATCCTGACCGCGGAAGAAAGCAGAACGGCCAGAACCGCGAGAAGGAAGACCACAAGAGACAATTCCAGCACGGTAAAGCCGCGTGATTTTCCGGGGAGAAGGTTCATCGTGGGTTAATCGGGGTTCATTGAAAAGATCGTTCCATCAGTTGACCGATTTCCTCTCCGGAAAGCGCTTTTGCGGCAAGATAGATCCCCGTCATACGCCCTGCAAACGGATGCGCCACAGGAGGGATGCGCCCCGCCTGCGCCCCGATCCGGACATGGGGGTGATCGATACTGATCTGCAAGACGTCAAGCTGATCGTGGGCCACCAACACGCCGTTTTTATACAGTTTGACCTTCCCTTTGTCAAAGACGGCCGCCACATGCTGCCACCTCCGCCGCTTGAGATGCTCCGCAGGGGCTTCCCTGCGAACCGCCAGCGTCTGCCGGTCGCTCCCGTCCCCCACGATCAGCCTCCAGACACCCCAGGAGCTGACCAGCCGGAAGCCGCCCTTGCCCTCTTCGCGCAGGCAGGAAAAGATCTCTTCCCTGCGATTGACCTGAAGGGGAAGCAGAAAACAGGCGACCGTCAGCTCTTCGTACAGCCCCTTCCCCATCGCTTCGACTTCGACGAAAGCCTTCCCTGCCCCCTTCCCACTCTCGCCGGGGAACACCAGTTCCCCTCCCGGCCCGCCCAGCGTCCCCTTTTCCACTGATACAGACGCCTTTTCCTCGCCCTCCGCACCGAAAACACCCGGCTCTCCCAGCCAGACGAACGCCCTCTCATCCGCCGCCCGGAGCCCCGGCAGGGCCAATGCCAGAAACAGGACGACCACCCGGAAGACCTTATTCATAAGCCTCAATCTCAAGGATCTGGAGCGTGTCTTGTCCGCCTGCAACCTGATCAACCAACACCCGGAAAGCCAGCGCCTCCCGCCCCTCAAGCTTCACCTCGATATCGCTACCCTCCGTTCTCTGAAAAGTTGCCGCCGGGGTCCATTGTTTGCCGTCAAACGTCTCGACCCGCCCACTGGCGGCATTGGTGCCGAGGATCGCTATCCTGCGCGGTTTTCTCTTCTTGGGGAAATGAATCTCGGCCCCCGCCCCCTTTTCCATCTTCCGCACCTGATAGCCGGTCCCCCTGGCCTCTTTCATGCCATCAATAAGGGTGTAAGTGGCATAGCGATAGTTGGACGGGGAGGGCTTGATGCTCACGGTCGTTGCTCCATTCCATGAACCGGCGATGTTTTTGGTGTTGCTCCGTGCGGTTTGCAGAATCTCCTCTTCACGCTTTTCCACCGCCAGCCAATCGAGCGCGGGCGTCTTCATGGTTTCCGGCACCAGAATCGCCGATTCATGAGGTTCCAGATGAAGCGCCAGCCGCCCGTCGCGCAGCGCCAGCGTCCGTTTGGTCCCCAGCGCCTTCCATGCTTTGATTTCACTGATGGCGCGGTCGGCCATCACGGCTTCCACCGGTTTCCATTCGGTATTGACCACCATCACGACCGGCCCTGTTCCGGCATCTTTTCGGGCATCAAAGATCCCCCACAACCCACGGCTCTCGCCTTGAGGCTCGCGTGGAAGCTGCTTCTCCCGCAGGGAAAAGAAAAACTCAAACTCTTTGGATAGATAGGAAAGACTGGCAATGGCTGCGGGGATGTCCCACACCCGTTGCTCTGTAAACCAGGTGATCCCGCTCACCCCTCCGATCATGGCGGCGATCTGCTGGGAGCGCATCTCCCGCGCCGTCGGGTCGCGCGCCTCGGCCAGCTTATAATACTCGTAATTCATCGCCTGCATGGCCGTCCAGCGCGCCTTGAACGGCTCCTCGCCCACGGGAATGGCTTGCAGATGGGTGGTGATTCTGGCGAGCGAGCTGGAGGAGCCGCTCTTTTTACGGAAAACCGGGTAGCGATCCGGCATCGAAATATCCGCGCCTACCAGATAATTCTTCACCCCTTCAAAAGTATTATTGAGCACCAGGCAGGGCTTGTAGGGATCTTCCCCGGAAAGGATGTTGTAGATTTCCCTGAGCCGTTCCGGGCTGATCTGGCGAAGCTCCGGTTCGTCCGCCAGGTAATAGGCCACGACATTCGGATTCCCTTTGAGGGCTTCTGCGAAAGCCCGGTATTCAGGCTCCACGGCAGCTATCGGCACCAGTCCGTAACGCGATCGTGCCTCGCCGCCCTGCCGCCAGAGCCCGATAGCGGGGGCGGCATACGGCATGGAGTAGACCCCCGCCTCGCCAAGTTTCGCAAGGAGCGGCTTGACGTCCGCGGGGTTGTCAGTCCAGTTGCCGACCGGAGCGGCGACGTTTACCCGCATCCCCGGCATCGGCCGCTCCAGCATGGCGTCCCACTGGCCAAAACAATAGCCATAGAAGGGAATCGCCACCCCTTCCCTGCGGACGATCCCCAGATGGTCGATCCAGACTTCCCCTTTCTGGTACGGCAGTTTGCGGATCGTGCGGGCCACCACTTCCTTGTCTTCCGCTGTCTGTACGCTCACTTCCAGACGATGCTCCCCGTCGGGCAGCTTCGCGATACCCGGCACGACCACTTCCCACGTTCCCGCCGCTTCCTTGCTTACGGTGGCGGGAAGGCGGTCGCCATCCTGCGTCACCAGACTCCCTTTGATCTCTTTGGGCGTGATCCCCGGGTCCTGCAACTCCAGCCGGGCGCGCACCGCATCAAGTTTTTGCGTGGCAAAGATCGTTTCCCGATATCCGGGCTCGATGAGTTGAAGTTTCCACGAAGTATAGCCAAGATCGACCGGCACTCTCACCTGCGCCAACAGGCGGCCCGCATTGCCTGACTCGCTCACCTTGACCGTCACCTGCTGCCGGATCTCCCGGCGTTTTCCGAGCGCGATCTCCACCGTCGCCGTCTCATGATCGGAAGTCGCCAGCGCGACCCTTGGGGAAACTTCCCCCCGCTCCCCTTCCAGCGCCGCCTGAAGGCGCACCATCCGGTACGATCCCGTGGCATTGGTGAGATGGACCGGCACCCGGAGGGCAAATTCCTCTCCTTTGCGCACCATCGCCGGCTTGCCTGCGATCAGGTTCCACGCGAAGCGTTCCAGACCGGCGTCGGCGGGCAAGACCGCCGTGCCGAAGGTGCCAAATTCCCGCAGATTGTGCGGCACCGGGTTCCATGCATAAAATGAAGGTTTCTTCTTCCCGCGTTTGGCCCGATTGGTCGCCACCTGCAAGCCCCAGCTCTTTCTTGAAGGATCGAGCCCCAACTCGGCCAGCGGCACGGCTGCCTCCAGGCTCCATCCGGTCTCCGTCCGTTGGGTGGCCGTCTGGAATCCGGCGTTCCAGGCCCGATCGCCCAACAGCCCGCCCTGTACCAGATAATAATCGGCCACGACCCCGTCCGCGTTCACGATCCATTGAATCCCTTCGGAAACGTCCGGCCCGCATTGCAGGAAGACTTCGATGGAATCGTCGCCCGATAGCGGTCCATCGCGTTCGGTCTGCCTGGCGACCACCGGGAGTTGCGACTCGCGCACTTCCGCCGAGAGATAAAGCTTTTCACCATCGAGATGCAGCGAAAAGCGGGTGACCGCCTCCTCTCCCTGATGGTAGGCATTCCAGATAGCCTTGGCATAGACCGGCTCCTCCAGCTTTCCATCGACCACGATGGCTCCGGGGGCAATGGGCGCGATCTGCGCCGGTTCAACCGGCTCGACCGGTTTTGCGCCAACCACGCTCCCCGCGGTGAGCAGCACACCAAGCGAAAACCATTTCGCGGCAAAGGGGAACATCACGGAAAATCGGGAAGTCATCATCAATTACCGGCCAATATGCCTCACCTCTCTTCCCTTGCCCACTTCAGCAATGTGATCGGATACCATGATTTTGTGATCTCACCCCCCCCTTTTTTCCCTACCGAAGCTCGCTGGTAATGACTCCGTAGCGCCGACGCAGCGCCGTCATGAGATGATGCCCCGATGAAAAGCCGGTTTTCCGGGCGATCTCGGGGAGCGAAAGCGCGGAGCCTTTCAAAAGCGTTGCCGCCGCCTTGAGCCTCCGCTCGCGCAGGTAGGCTGCGGGAGAAGTCCCCATAAACCGCTTGAAGATCCGCGTAAAACCCTCGCGGCTCACCCCGCATTCGGCGGCCAGTTCCTTGACGGTGAAAAGCTCGTATTCATGCGCTTCGCAGAGCTTGACGACGGTCTCGATCATCATCGACCCGGTCAGCGGCTGGATCGCCTCCTGCCACCATTCCATCAGAAAGGTATAAGCCTGAACGCTCGTCTCCCAGCGGCTGCGCGGCTTTTTGCTCGCTACATCGGCAATGAGCCGACTGAGGCGGATCGCAGGCAGTGAATTTTCCCGCAGTTCCACCACCGGCCCGAACTGATCGCGGAACTGCCTGAAAGCATCCTTGGCCATCGGTCCCAGAAAATCAATCCATGAAAAAGTCCAGGCTTCCCTCCCTTTTGGCGGGTAATAAAAGCGGCCATTCTCGGGTTGCAGGGCGATGAAGGCCTTCTCGGGCCGAAGCTCCCATTTCCGTCCCTCAAGCTCAAAGATGCCCCGCCCGGAGAGCGTCCACTGAAGAATCACCCTGTGTCTCCGGGGAAGATCACTATCCACACGAAGCTCATAACTGGGAGAAGTCCGCGTCTCCCGGACTCCGGCTTTCGTCGCGGTAATGATCGGCTCATGGTGCATTTCGTTCACGATTTTTGATAAAAAAGGGGGAGAACAAGAGGACACGATCACAAAACATCAGCATCAGATCACATCAGCAGGGTTGAATCATGACAGGGAAAACAGGACGCTCTGTGCGTTATTCATACACTTCGCTCCACCCTTCGCACAAGCAGAAACAGCCTCCCTCCCGTTCCGGGAAACCGGTGATGGAGAGAGGGATAAGAAGCTAGTTTTCTCGAAACGGATCATCATCCTCCACCGCCAATGCTTCATCCCCCCCCAAACGACCAAACCCATGATCAAGAAAACCCTCCCTATCCTCCCGAGTCTGGCCGCGCTTCTCCTCCTCGCCAACAGCCCTCTGATGGCGCTGCAAACCACCTGGCTGGGCGACCACCAAGACTTATGGAATGATGACAGCTTATGGACCGCCGGCCGCCCGACCGCTACCTCGGAGGCTCATTTCAACGATTTCGACGGACTCGTTAGCATCAACTTCAATCAGGGCTACGGCACGGACAATCCTCTCGGCATTCGCAATGCAGGAGCCCTTACCAAGACCGGCGAAGGTTTTACGCGCATCGGGGCGGTTAACGATAAGATCGTCGGCGTCCTTAGACTGCACGGGTTGAGCACCACGATTGGGGATGAAAGCGTCACTCTGCTCATCGGCAATTTCGGAACCGACGGCGTCTTTCAGATCAATGGCCCATCCACGCGTCCTCTCGAGCTGGAACTCACGGTCACCGGTGTCATGCACGCCGACCGGTCGATCATTCTTAATGCGCCGGTCACCGGCAATGGCGGCATCATCAAAACCGGAAGCAGCAGCCTACAGTTCTTCCCAATCAACAGCACGGTTTTCCGTAGCAACACCTATACGGGCGGTTTCACGCTCCGCGAGGGTGTGGTTCGATTTGCCGACTCCGGAACGGCCAACGAAAACCCGTTTGGCGCCGGCACGCTGACACTTGAAAACGGAACCGTGCAATCCTATAACGACGGCACGCTCACCCGCACCCTCTGGAACCCGATCGTGCTGGCGGGGACGATTCAACTCGGTTCCGCCGACACAGCCGCCAATAACGCCGATTTCATCACCGACGCCTCCAACAGCCAGACCACCACACTGACCGCTGACAGCACCCTCACCCTTCACAACACGACCACGTGGAAACAGGCGATCTCCGGCGATTTCGAGCTGGCCAAAGCCGGCGCGGGCACGCTGATCCTCGAAGGAGAGAATACCTACTCGGGCGCGACCAGCGTGGAAGCCGGGGCGTTCCATGTTTCCGGCTCTCTGGACAACGCACAGGTCACAGTGGCCGACGGGGGCGCTTTTTCGCTTCTCGAAGAGGGAATCTTGCGCTTCCAAATCACCAGCGCAACCGAAGCCGACCGCTTCACCCTGGAGAGCGGCGGGAACGCCTTGTTCGACGGCACGCTGGATCTCGCCTTCGGCCAGGCCACGGAAAACGCCACCTGGCAGCTCTTTGACGGCACAGCGGCAGGCGACTTTACCAATCTCGAAGCCATCACCTTGAGCGGGGCCTTCGAAGGCGCGCTCTCGCTGACCGGGCTCAACCTCTGGGAAGGCACGCTGGGCGATTCCACCTTCGTCTTCCAGACCGATACCGGCCTCCTTTCAGTGACCACCATCCCGGAACCGGGCACCCTCTCCGCCCTCCTGCTCGGCATGGCCATCCTCGGAGCCGTCCGGTTTGGAAAAACGCAATCGTAAACCCAGCGCTGTTGACTCAAGGCGCGGCAGCGCCTGGGGCGGACCTCCGCGTCCGCCGCGTCGCTGGAGGTTGTGCCGGGAACCAACGTGCGAACTATGGCGTCGGTTCCGATACGGTCGGCACTTCACGCAAAGAGATCTTCCTGATGTACAGGATAGCTTCCTTTTCAGGGATGCGATTCCAGTTCCACCGCCTCACCATCACTTTGACATAGCGTGTCCCTTTCCAGAAGCGGTCCTTCGGCGTGCCAAAAGGCGCTTCGCCATGCAGCACGGTCTCATACTTCGTCCACGCCGTCGGCACCCATCCCTGGGCCACCCGGTGAAGCCCCGGCTCCCAGGCCTGGTGTTGCCGCACCGTGGTTCCCGCCGGGAAACTTTTCGTCATCGGTTCTTTCAGGGTGACTTTCCATCCCTCCGGGGTCTTTTCCGCTTTCTCGACCTGCGGCGAGACCGTAAAATTGGGAAGATCGGAGAAATCCTCTTTCGCCCCGAACGCCAGAGCATGGTAGTGAGCCGGTTTGACCCAATGCCATCCGCTCTCCAGCCAGACTTCCCGGCTTCCCGCCTCCACCGGTTTGACCAGCGTTGTCAGCGTTCCCTCTTTCACGCCAACATGGCGGATCGAGATCAACCGCTTCCGCGCGTCGTACATGTAAACCCCGAAGTTCGCGCTGGCAGGAGGGAGCCCCTCCGCAGAGCGCATCTCGGCGAGAAGATGGTAGCTTTTGGCCAGGTCCACCTCAATCATCGGTTCCAGAAGCCAGATTCTTTTGTTCCGAAGAACGAAAACCTCTTCACCCTCCAGAGTCGAGCGTTCCAGTTCGTTTCCCTGGTCATCCTTCGGGCTGCCGTCCCGAGGGTTGCCATCGAAAAAAAGCTCCCCGCCCTGCAAGGCGGAGGATGAAAGGATGGCCGTGATGCAAACGGCTTTGGCGACAGGGAGAAATCCGGTTTTCATGGAAAAGGAGAATGGCGATTTTCATTCTCAAAGAATAACTATCTCATGTGATCGGATCGTTGGATTGTGTGATCAGACCGCTCTGCGGACGACTCGTGGCGCGCCAAGTTTGGGCTGCGCGTTTTGATGTCGGCAGCGCGTTTTGATGTGCGTTTTGATTGCGATCCCGGCGAAAATGTGAAACGCTCGCCCCTCATATGCAATGGTTGCTCGACGGGTTTGTCATCCTCCTCTACTTCGTGGCCGTTCTCGGCATCGGGATCTACAAAGGCCGGGGGAGCAAGACGATGGAGAGCTTTGCCATCGGCAACCGCGACATCCCGTGGTGGGCGGTGCTTGCCTCCATCATCGCGGCGGAAACAAGCGCGGCGACCTTTCTCGGCGCACCCAACGAAGGGTACGCCCATCGCAACTTCACCTACGCGCAACTGGCGCTCGGCACCGTGCTGGCGCGGGTCATCATCGCGTTTGTCTTCCTCAAGCCGTATTACGACTACCGGGTCGTCTCGATCTACGATTTCCTGAGGGTCCGCTTCGGCACGCGGACCAAAAACGTCGCCTCCGGGCTTTTTCTGTTCACCCGTGCGCTCGCCAGCGGGACGCGGCTTTACGTTGCCGCCGTGGTGCTGGTGCTCGCCTACGAGATGATCACCGGCGTGGAACTGACCCTCATGCAGCAGCTCTGGGTCTACATCGGTTCGCTCACCTTCCTTTCGGTCATCACCGCGATCTATACGACGATCGGCGGGATCAAGGCCGTGGTCTGGACCGACGTGATCCAGGCGACCGTCATGTTCGGCGCGCTCGGGTTTGCCATCTGGCTGCTGCTCACGCAGATTCCCGGCGGTCTCAATGGAGCGCTCGCCATCCTGCAAGGGCCGAAGGATCTCGCCTTTTTTGACAGCGGCATCCAGCCCGGCGTCTCGTTCCTCGGCAACGTACGCGGCATTCTGGAGAGCGATTACACGATCTGGTCCGCCCTGCTCGGGGCCACCTTCCTGACGATGGCGACCCATGGGACCGACCAGGACATGGTGCAACGGATGCTCACCGCCAAGAACTACACCAAGAGCCGTCTGGCGCTGATCGGCTCGGGGCTGGCCGATATTCCGCTGGTCCTCTGCTTTCTCGCCGTCGGCGTGCTGCTCTGGGCGTTGTATCAGGACCCTGAAAAGCTCAACCCGTTTGCCTACTACATCCTCCACGGCATGCCGCCGGGGGTGCGGGGGCTTTTGATCGCCGGGGTTTTCGCGACGGCGATGGGGTCGCTCTCGACCGCGCTCAACGCGCTCGCCACCAGCTTCACCGAAGATTTCTACCTGCCGTACATCCGCCCCGGGGCGACGCAGGCGCAGATCGTCCGGACCGCCCGCTGGGGTACGGTCATCTTTTCGATCCTGCTGATCATCATCGGTTCCGTCACGGCGTATGCGGCGATCGTCCTCCAGGCGCGGATCATCCCGATCGTCCTCGGCATCTTCGGCTACACCTACGGCTCGCTGCTCGGGATTTTCCTGATCGGGATGCTGACCCGCACGCGCGGTAGCGAGGTCGGCAACCTGATCGCCATGTTCATCGGGTTCGTCGTCGTGGCGCTCTTCAGCGGCCTGCACAACGACATCTGGGTGCTCTTTCACCCGATCGAACACGAAGTCCCGCTCTGGCAGCCCGACTGGCTGGTCCGGGTCACCTTCCCGTGGCGGATCATGATCGGGACGATCGTCACCGTCGCCGTCGGCCTCCTCTTCCGCACGCCGAACCGGCAGGTGGAACTGGCAAGGGAACACGTCGCCAGACAGGCGGACAAGCCGATGCCGGAGGCGTAGGGAGTTACCGGGAGCGGAGCACCCCGTCCAACTGCCAGTCATTCCCCGCAAGGAGCGCTTCGGCCTCCGCCGGGGTCACCCGCAGGGTGCGGGCCACGGTGCGGATCGCCCGCTCGCGCAATTTGACGTTGGAGACCCGTACGCCCGACATCAGGTTGCCGCGCACCTTGCCGAGCCGGATCATCGCCCCGGTGGAGAGGAGGTTGAGCGCCAGTTTCGTCGCCGACCCGGCCTTGAGCCGCGTGGAACCGGTGAGCAGTTCCGGCCCGGTCGGCAGGTCGATCTCGATATCCCACGCCGGAGCGTGCCGTTTGCGCGCCGGGTTGCAGGTGAGCAAAACAGTATGGGCCAGGGCGGCACGGGCCTCGTGCAACGCGCCGAGCACAAACGGCGTCCGCCCGCTGGCGGTGATACCGCAGACGACATCCCCGGCCTGCACGCGGTGGTCGAGGATCGCCAGCCCCCCGGCTTCCGGGTGGTCCTCGGCCCCTTCGACCGAACGGTAAAGCGCGGTCGCCCCACCGGCCATGATCGCCTGCACGATGCGCGGATCAACCCCGAAAGTCGGCGGGATCTCGCTCGCGTCGAGCGTACCGAGCCGACCGCTCGTCCCCGCGCCGACGTAGAAAAGCCGCCCGCCGCGTCGCAACGCTCCGGCGACCAGTTCGATCGCTTCGGCCAGCGTGTCGCGCGCGGCCTTGAGCGCTTCGGCGACGTGGGCCTCCTCCGCGATGAAAAGATCGACCAGTTCCAGGTTGGAAAGTTCGTCGAGCCGGGCGGAACGGGGGTTGACCTGCTCGGTCGCGGCGTTGGCCAGTTCCTCCGTATCGACTTCCAGCGCCGGGGCGATCGGCGGGGCATACCGCGCGAACGGGCGGGCGAGCGGAGCCGTCGGCGGGTTCCGGCGCGAAGCGAGCCAGGCGGCTCCCTCGGCTCCCGAAACGGTGCAGACCGCAACGTTCGCCTTCGGCAAGAATGCCGCGAGCCGCTCCTCAAACCGCCCGACATATTCCGGGTAATGGACGAAAAGCCCTCCCTGCAACCGGATATCGGCCTGCGGCAGCGCCAGCCGACGGGCGACCGCAGCCGCCCCTTCGGCGAGAGTTGCGGCCCCTTCGTCGAGGATCGCCGCCATGGCGCGGTCCCCCTCCTTCGCCGCTTCGAACACCACGGGGGCCAGCCGGGCGATCGCCATCTTTTCGGCATCGGCAGCCCACGCGATCAGGTCCTCCAGCCGGTTGAGACCGAGGCGGGCGAGGATTGCTTCGCCGGGCGAGGTGACGCGGCGGGTCAGATCGTAACTCCAGAGAACCTGCCGGAGCGCCTGCATGGCGAGCCGGTAACCGCTCCCCGCGCTCCCGAGCAGGTGCCCCCACCCGCCCGCGTTGTCGGTGAGATCGCCGCATTTTCCGGTAATCGCCGAACCGGTCCCGGCGATCACGGCCACGCCGTCGGCTCCGTGAAACGCGGCGGCAAAGCCCGACTCCCGATCGCTCCCGACGAGGATGGCGGCATCGGGCCAGACCCCGCGCACCAGCGCGCGGAGGCGTTCATGGTCCCCCTCGGTCACACACCCGGCAAGAAAAACGCCGACATCGGTCGCTTCGGGAGGCAACACCCGCAACAGGCGTTCGAGCGATTCATCGGAGATCAGCCGGAGGTTGGAAGGCGGCAAAATCCCCGAACGGGGGGCGACCGGCGCGGCGCGCTCCCCCGGTTCGGCGATGGAATACGCGATCCATTCCGTTTTCGTACCGCCGCCTTCAATGCCGAGAATGGTTTTCATGGTTCACGTGGGGAAAGTAACGATCCCGAAGGGATCCTATTAAAAAAGAAGCCGCAACAATGTAAAAAGCCCGAAAAAGGCGAGCCCGATCAGTAGCAGGACGCCGCCGATCAACCCGCCGACGAAAAGCCAGTCGCCGGTGGTCGAGGCGCGGCGCGGCCCGGCGTGCTGCATCAGGAGGCGGTGATTCATCGCGTTCGACTTGAACCAGACCGAAAAGGCGTCGCCGACGATCGGGATCGCCCCGACCACCCCGTTGACCAGCACATTGAGCGCCATCCGCACCAGCACGATGCGCGGCAGCCCGTAACGCGCGCTGATGCCGATCAACCCGACGGAGATGAGCGAGCCGACCGAGTCGCCCAACCCGGGCAGCAGGCCGAGCAGCGGGTCGAGCCCGAAACGGATCTGCGTCCCCGGGACCTTGAAGGCGTTGTCCATCAAGGTCGCGACGAGGCGGACGATCGGGTCGTCGCCCATCCCTTCGGGAAAGAGCCCGTCAGGAAGCGACGAGGCGCCGCGCCGGGGCGGGATGACCTCGGCGTGCCCCGCCTCCTTTCCATCGACCTTGACGTTGTGTTTCTGAGCCATGGCGCTGAACGTTTTCCAACAAAAAGCAGAACCCATCTTATCAGGCTACGCAAATGCGCAGGCGTACGGCGGTGGCTTCCCGCGAGAAGAGGGGGAAGTTATTTCGCGTAACGGAAAATCGCCAGATAATGGCAGGCGGTTCCGGCGAGAACGAAGAGGTGCCAGATGCAGTGCGTAAACGGCACCCGTTTAAGGCTGTAAAAAATAACGCCGAGCGTGTACGCCAGCCCGCCCGCGATGAGCCAGTAGAGCCCGTCGGTGCCGATCTGCGCGTAAAGCGGCCGGATCGCCACCAGGCCGAGCCATCCCATGACGAGGTAGAGCACCGTGGAGAGTTTCCGCCGGGTGATGCCGTGGACCAGCTTCAGGTACGCCCCGACCAGCGCCATCGCCCAGATCACGGCCAGCAGCGTCCACCCCAGGGGCCCCCGGAGGACGGTCAGGGCAAAGGGAGTGTAGGTTCCGGCAATCAGGAAATAGATCGCCGCATGGTCGATCCGGTCGAGCCGTTGCTTGGAAGGCCCGGGGGGCAGGGTATGGTAGGTGGTCGAGGCGAGGTAGAGAAAAATCGCCGTGAGCGTGAAGATCAGCGCGCCCCAGACCGAAGCGGTCGAGCCATCGAACGAACGGTCGGCAATCAGGTACGGCCCGGCGGTCAGGATCACCACCAGCCCGAGGCCATGGCTGACGCTGTTGACGAGTTCCTCAAACCCCGTCTGCAACCGCACCGGGCGTCCCTCCGGGGTCGGGGGACGCTCGAGCGTGTGGTGATTGAGATCGGCCGGGTTCACCTTTTTTGGGTTACGGAGCGACAGCGGCCGTCTTGCGCTTGTTGGAAAGCTCGATCAGGTCGGTCAGGATGTTGAGCGTCTCGTGCTTGATCGGGTCGACCTTCGGCTCGTCATCCTCCTCGGGGAGGAAGGTCGGGGGCGCGATGTTGTGATCGTCCGCAGAGGGCTTCGCCTTCCCCTTGGTGGCGGCCTTCTTTTTGGGAGTCGGCTTCGGGGTCGGGGTTGGCGTCGGCGACGCTTCCGGCTTGTCGAGGTCGTTTTTGACCAGTTCCAGTTCCGGCTTGTCCACGTTGTCGAGCGTCAGCGCGTAGGCGACCAGTTCGGGCGTCTTGCGCTTGGCGCGTTCGGCGGTCCGCGCCTCCTTGCGCGCTTTTTCCCGTTCGATCTCCCCGCGGCGTTCCTTTTCGTTGAGTGAAAGGGTGTTGCTCTTGATCTTTTCGTCGCGCCGGGCGAGGTCCTCCTTCACATAGGTGAACTCAATGTCACGGGTGACGCGCCCCTTGGAAAGCTCGCGCAGTTCGTCGAGGAAAAGCGGCTGATCGACCCGGGTGTAGTTCGCCGGGGGGACTTCGTCGTACGGCATCGGCTTCTTGAGCGATTTTTCGCCGAAATCGTCGTGATCAAAGATCGACGGCAGCACCACGTCGGATGCAACGCCGTGAAGCTGGGTCGATCCGCCCGCGACGCGGTAGAATTTCTGGATCGTCAGCTTGAGCGCCCCGGCCTCGCCGTTGTTCCCCCCGAGGAACGGGATAAACCGGCTGATGTCGAGAAGCGTCTGCACGGTCCCCTTGCCGAAGGTGTGGCGATCGCCGACGATCACCGCGCGGCCGTAATCCTGCAACGCACCGGCGAAAATCTCGCTGGCGGAGGCGCTGAAGGTGTTGGTGACGACCACCAGCGGGCCGTCGTAAGCGACGCCGGGGTCGGTATCGCGCAGGACGCCGATCCGCCCGTTGGTCGGCTTGACCTGGACCACCGGTCCGCTCTTGATGAAGAGCCCGGTCAGGTCGACCGCTTCGTCGAGCGAGCCGCCCCCGTTGTTGCGGAGGTCGATCACGAGCCCCGCGATCCCTTCCTTCTTGAGCCGTTCGAGCAGGCGGCGGACATCGGCGGTCGGGCTCGTCTTCTTGGTCTCCATATCGCCGTAGAACGACGGAAGCGTGAGCCAGCCGAGCCGCTTGGTGTGGCCGTTGCTGTCCTTGACTTCGATGATTTCAGCCTTCGCCTCGGCCTCCTTGAGCTTGACCTCGTCGCGCACCAGTTCCACGACGGAACGGTTGCTCGGGTCGCCCCCGGCAGCCGGGATGATCTGGAGGCGGACGGTAGTCCCCTTCTTGCCGCGGATCAACTGCACCACCTTGTCGAGTTTCATGTCGATCACGTCGCTGAACTCGCCCTCTCCCTGTGCGACGGCGCTGATCCGGTCGCCCACTTTCAGGCGGCCATCCTTCTGCGCGGGGCCGCCGGCGATCAGGTCCATGATCTTGGTGTACCCGTCCTCACTCTGGAGCTGGGCGCCGATGCCGAAGAGCTTGAGCTTCATCGCGATGGTGAAGTTCTCCATGTCGCTCTGGCTCATGTACTGCGAATGCGGGTCGTAGGTCTGCGCGAGCGTGGTGAGAAAGAGGTCGACCACGTCGGCGTCGGTCTGTTCCTTCAGGTTCTTGAGCACCTGGTTGTAGCGCCGGGTCAGGACGTTTTTAGGCGTGTCGAGCGGGTGTTCGGAGAGTTTTTCCTGCAAAAACTCGTTTTCGAGCCAGTTGCTCCAGAGCTGGTCGGCCTCCGTCTCGTCCTTCGGCCACGGGGCTTTCTGGCGGTTGACGGTGATCGTCCGCTTGCTCTTGAAGTCAAACGGCTGGGCTTCGATGATCTCCAGGTTTTTGGCGACCCGCGCTTCGATCCGCGTCCGGTAGAGGTTGAAGATCTCGACCGCGGCGGAAGGGTTGCCGAGCAGGATGTCGTCGCTCAAGCGGGAGGCATACTTGAGCCGCAGCGCCTCCACATCCTTCTGCGTGAAGTAGAGGTGGCGGGGGTCGAGCGCCTCGAGGTAATTGTCGAGAAGCTCGCGGCTGATCTCCGGGTCGAGCTTCTGCTGGTTGTAATGGCTGTGCTCCAGCAGCCTCCCGACGGAGATGCAGATCTGACCCGGGTCAGGCTTGACCGCCAGCACGCCGGGGGCCAGCGCCAGGAACGATGCGAAAAAAACGGAAAGCAGGCGTGACGATATCATGAGCAACAAGAGGTCGACTCCTATGGTGACAGGAATCCTTCAATAAATCAAATGGTTGAACCCCGGGGGTTATGAAAACTTACGGTCGCGATGCCCGGGTTGGCGGCCATCTTCCAAAGATAGCACCGGTTTTTTTCTTCGTGAGTTAAAAACATCGTTAAAAAAGCCGCTGACGGAGGAGCGGGGCGTCATAAAGAGACTTGCGCGCCCCTCCCTTTGCCGTCATTTTTCGTGGGCCACATGCAAATAGACACCTACACCGGCGGCTTGTTCGATACGAATGCGTTTTTGTTTCCGACGCCGGAGGGAGGGCTCGCCCTGGTCGACGCCCCGCAAGGCTCGGCGGAGTGGCTCCGCGGGCGGGGCGTGAAGCTGACCTCGCTCCTGATCACCCACGGCCATATCGACCACGTGGCCGACGCCGCGCAGATCCAGGCCGACCATGGCTGCCGCGTCGTCTACCACCGCGACAATGTGCCGATGCTGACCGAGCCCGGTTTTTTCCGCAGGCTCGGCTTCGGGTGGGATATTGAGCCCGTCAAGGCCGACCTGCTGCTGGAGGAGACCGCCTCGTGGAGGCTGGAGGGGCTGGAATTTCAGGTCCTGCTCGTCCCGGGACATTGCCCGGGGTCGCTCTGTTTTCTGGCGAAGGAGGCGCGGATTCTTTTCGGAGGCGATGTCCTCTTCGCAGGCGGGGTCGGCCGGTGGGACCTCCCCGGTGGCGACCGCGATCTTTTGCTTTCGGGGATCGCCACAAAGTTACTCCCGCTGGGGGACGACGTGAAGGTCCTCCCCGGGCACGGACCGGCGACCACGATCGGGCGCGAGCGGGTGGGCAACCCGTATTTGTGATGGCCGTCGGGCTCGGAGCGTCAACGCTGCCGTCGACCCAGCGCCGGTAAGGCAACGGTAATCTAATCCGTCAGGACGGAAACCGTGCCGGTAATCCCCGCGTTTTGCGACTCGCTCCCGACGCGGATGACCATTTCGTTCCAGAGGCCCGAGCGGATCGCCGAGGTGATGTCGACTTCGAAGCTCTCCTTCCACGAGTCGTAGTTCTTCCGGTGGGGGAAGCCGCGTTCGGCCACCCGTTCGCCGTTGACCCAGATGTGCGCCTCCGCGTCGACCGATTCAAACCGGAGGCGGACCCGGTTTTTCATGTCGCCCAGGTCGGGGGTCGGGAATTTCACGCGGTACCAGACGACGGGGCACGCCTCCCCGCCCTCTCCGTCCGCAAGGGCGCGCCGCCACGGCATCCCGGCCTCCCCGGGGGTCCAACCTTCCTGCGAGGCGAAGGCGCTCTTCTGCCATTGCCCTTCCAGCCCCTGCCGCTGCGGGTCTTTTTTGATCTCCCAACCTTTCACGATCGCGGTGCGCTGCCCTGCCTCGCGCCGGGCGGCGAGGAGGTAGTCCGCCCAGATGCCGCACGCCCGCTGTTCGTGGTAGAACGCCCATTGGACGCTGACCGCGTGCGCCGTCAATAGCTTCATGCGCATCTCCCAAAGCGGTTTGAGGATCTCCCGCTTGTCGACTTCCCGAAGCCGCAGTTTCGGATCGCCGAGGCCGAGCTTCGCAAAGGTCTCCGCCATCAACCGGCTGTGCTCGAAGCCGGTGCGGAGAAAGGCCACGCGCTGCGCCTCAATGCTCCCGGCCGCCACCTGCGCCTCCGCCTCGCGGAGAAGGGCGTCGCCTCTCGCCATGACTTCCGGCGTCATCAGGAGCGGGACCAGATGGACATGGCCATACCACCAGCCGCCCCACGTCTCGCGGCGCACCAGTTGGTGTTGCCGAAGCAGCTCCGGCCCCTTCGCGGTAACGTTCTCGAAATGCTCGTGGTAGCGTCGCATCGCCCCTGCCGCCGGGCCGAAGGCGGAGTAATATTCCGAGACGAGCGTTTCATACTCCGCGTCGGGCCGCTGGCAAAGCTCCGTGACAATATAGTAATTCAAGCCCTGCCCGGCCCAGTTTCCGATGATGGAGTCAAACTCGACCCCCAGCATCCCGTTGGCCTGCAAGGCCTGAAAATCGTGATATAGCGGACGCGTATAGAGATACGGGATGGCGTGGCCCGCATGGAAAAGGTTGGGACGCCAGATCATTTTCGCCCCTTTTTCCCTCCACCCCTGCCATTCCTCAAGAAGGTAGCGATCATCGGGATAAAACCCTTCCCCGCCGACATAGGCAAGGTAGAGATTGCCCGTGATCTTCTCCACCAGCGGCGGCTTGCGGTAGTTGCGATACGCCATGGCGGTGACGCCCCCTTCGGGTTCGATCTCCCGCACCCGCTGTGCCAGCCCGTTCCAGTAGCGGACATAGCGATCACTAAGAACCGCCTGGTCGCCGTTCCAGATCTCCTCGTCGGAGAGCGATTGCATGGCGGGGGCGTCCCACGCCCGGGACTCGGGCCGGGTACAGAAACCCCGGCTGTCGTTCGCCGTCGCATTGAGGTAACGGTAGCGTCCCGGCCGGGTGGCGCGAAGTTCCTTCCAGAGGCGGATCTTTTCGTCGTAAACGCCGGGATGCGTCAGGTTGAGCTTCACGCCGTGCCCTCCCTGTTGCGTGATCCCCTCGGGCGGCTTTGCAAACCAGTCGGGATGCGTTTCGCTGTAGCGCTCCCACCAGTTGAGTTCCGATTCGATAAAGGCAAGCCCGACGGCCCAGTTCATCCGCTTGCGATGAAAGAGCATCTCCACCTCCGCCTCCCGCGCGCGCCATGCCTTGATCGGCATGTCGCCGGGCGGCAGGAACGGCTTCATGTGGCCCTGCATCCGGCCCACGCCCAGGCCGTTGTACATGAAACGGGCGTGCGTCAGGCGGGGCTTCCAGAGATGCTTTCCTGTTTTTACCGAAAGGGTTTTGCGGGGTCGGAAGACCTCGCCCAGCTTCCCCGGCCAGATCAGCCGCACGCCCAGCGTCCCCTGGACAAACTCCTCCACCGCATAGCCCGCGCCAGTCGCCAGCGGCCGCTCAATGTGATCCACTCCGCGCCAGCTTGTGTTGTTGATGAGCGGGTCCTTCCCGATGAGCGCCATCTTCTGCGGCTTGATCACTACCCGCGCCCCTTCCGGAGGCAGCGCGTCACTGCTCCAGCCGTTGGCCCGGGTCAGCCCGCTCTCGCCGACGGCGATCCAGGCCCCCTCGCCGTCCCACTCCTTCTCATTCGCCACAGGCAGCGGCGTACCGGTGATCCGGGTGATCCAGTAGTTGAGCTCCCGGACCGCCTCCCGGGTCGCTTCGGGCGGGTTCTCCGCCGTCACGATCGTACTGACCGGCTTTCCGCCATCCACCAGCACGAACTCCTCCGCGTGAAGCCATCCCACCAGGCTTTGAAAGGAGAAAAGGGTAATCAGGAGGGGGCGAACAAGTATCATGCGGGAAACCATGAGATACCGCCGAAAAGCGTTCAACCGGAATCTGCTGGTGTGCCGTTCGGACCAGTCCCCAGGATCAGACTGCGGCGATGCTATTGCCTTTGCGAAGCTCCGGCAGCAGCCGGACGGAAGTCAGGGCGGAACCGGGGTCGCGCTGTCTGGCGAGCGCCTGTTTGCATGCTTCCCGGGTCAGGAAGGGATAGAGCATCGGGTAGCTGGCAAGGGAAAAAGGGAGATGCTCAAACGCAGGGCAGTAGTCCCGGCTTAAAACCGAAAGCTGCTGCGGCACCTTCACCCCGCAGCGGACCAGTTGAACCATGGCGGTCATCATCGCCATCCGCTTGTAGCCGAAAAGCGCGGTCACTTCCGGGAGCCGCCGCACCAGCAGTTCCACCTGACGGCTGACCGAAACCTTGGTCTGCTGGTAGCGGAACGGGATGACGGTGACATCGCCGTGCTGGTGCAGCGTTTCCAGAAAACCCGCCTCCCCCTCCTCGTCACCTGGAAGCCGTCGCTGGGGCCCGAGCAGGGCGATGGTGCGATGTCCGCGTGCCAGCAACGCCCCTGCCGCGTGTCGGCCGACCGCCCGGTGGTTGCAATCAATGGAAGGAAGCGTGATCCCGGGAAGCAGATGCCCGATGACCAGCGTGTCGTGCGGCGCGTAACGCTCAAACCAGCGTTGCACGTTGCTGCCCGGGTACATCAAAAGCCAGAGGCAGCGTGCGTCGTTCTTCAACCAGTTTTGCAGATCGTATTTGCGGCTGGCAAAGCTCCGCTCCGAAACCACCAGAAGCTGGCAGGAAAGGTGCGCCTTGGTCATGCGGTAGTAAAGGCTGTGGTAGAAATCCTGATCGTTGCCGGTCTTCTCCTCCGACTCCCGGACGATCACGATACAGACCTTGAAGGAGGAACGGCTCGCCGCTTCGCGGAGGTTGACCGCCTTGATGCGGGTGGGCGAGCCGTGGCGGATCTCCAGGATGCCGTCGCCTTCAAGCTGCTGCAACGCCGCGCGCAGCGTGGAACGGCTGACGAGGAAAAGCTTGCAGAGCGTCCGTTCCGAGGGAAGGCGGTCGCGCCACTCGCCACGGACGAGCGCTTCCCGCAACGATGCCACCAGTTGCGTGCGCACCATTGCCCTTTCAGGTAGTCTCAGGGCCATTGGATCGTGGACCATAGCAGGGCGGGGCGGCGGGTTCCAGCGGTTTTCAGGGGGCGTTGAGGTGTTTGATTTCGTCCGCGTCGGAGTCGTAGATGTAGCCGATTCCCAACGTCTGCAAACGGCCGGCATCGGCGGCTTCGAGGTGCCCATCCAGAAAAAAAAGATGCGCGCGGGAGCGGTGGCGCGGTTCGATCAGGGAACGGTTGGCCGGAAGGGGAAAGATGCGGTAGGCCTGCCGGTCGGTTCCGACGCCCCGGCTGTCCGCCAACAGGATGGAAGCGGAGGGGCGGGGATGCGTGCGCACCCGGATGCGGTACGCCTTCCCCTGCCCGTCGCTCAGGATTTCCCCTTCCGGGTCGTGCAACATGAACCCGTAATGCTCGGAAGTATAGCTATCCGGATCGGCCTTCCGGAGCGGGCAGCGATAGTCAAGCATCTCCCGGGCGCTCAGCCGCTTGGAAATGACGAGTTGATAGGTCCATGGGTAGCCGTAGCGGCGGATGGGGGAATTGGGGATATAAGCGCCGCTGTAGTGCGTGCCGAGTTCCCCGTTCTGGTCGATGCTCATCTGAAGCAGCGTCTGCCCGACGATCTTCAGGTAGCTCATGCACTTCAAATCGGCCGCGCGGCTTCTGGCGGTGCCGAGCGCGCCTGCGCCGAGCAGAAGGAGCACGGCGACCAGCGCGACGACGACCAGCGCCTCCGTCAAGGTGAAGGCGGCTCGTTTTGAAAGGCGGGGGGTGTTCATGGATCAGGAGGAGAGAGAAGGCGATTCTGCCCGATTCTGGCACCGGATCGCAAGCTCCGCCACGCGGAAGACCATTTCCTGCGCGATGGCCGTCTCGGTCCGGTGAAGGCTGTCGCCAACGATCCTGCGGAAAGCGGGGTGGCCGGTGGTGCCCGTCGCCTGGATATAGCGTTCCCCTTCGCGGTTGACCAGAAAGAGGTGGTTGCGATCGGTCGAGCGGGTGATGTCGATATACTTGCGCACTTCGATATACCCTTCCGTGCCGAGAATGAGGCTGCGCCCATCGCCCCAGGTCCGCAGCCCCTCCGGGGTGAGCCAGTCGACACGGAAGCAGCCGGTCGCGCCGTTGTCGGCCATCACGTGGGCTTCGCCGAAATCCTGAAGCCCGGGGTATTGCGGATTCGCGCTGTTGCGCACCGTGGCGCTCAGGACTTTCGCGCTTTGAGCGCCCGAATAGAGAAAGAAAAGATCCGCCTGATGCGTTGCCAGATCAGTCAGAATGCCGCCATATTTCTCCCGCTCAAAAAACCATGCCGGGCGTTTCTCCGCCTGAAGGCGATGCGGCCCGAGGCCGATGACCTGAACCACCGTGCCGATCGCTCCCTCTTCGATCAGGCGATGCGCCAACTGCGCCGATTCCGATGAAAAACGCTCTCCTAGATAGAGCCAGAAACGCCGCCCCGTCTCGCTAGCGGCCGTGCGGACGGCCTCCAGTTGAGCCAGCGTGGTCGCGCCCGGTTTATCGACAAAGTAATCCTTCCCCGCCTGCATCACGCGGATACCGAGGGGGGCGCGGGTATCGGGCACCCCGGCGGCGGCCACGAGCCCGACCTCCGGATCGTCCAGAACCTCCTCCAGGGAACGCGCCGGGCGGCAGGCGGGAAAACGCTCCAGCCATGCCGCGCGTCTGGCTTCATCGGGTTCCCAGACCCATTTCAACCGCGCGCCTTCGTGGATCAGGCTATGGCATTGGGCATAGATATGCCCGTGGTCAAGCGCCGCCGCCGCGATCACCAGTTCGGAGGGGTTGGCGCGGCTCATCGCGCGGCCTCCTCCCGCAAGACAAGCCTTTCAAGCTCCTGCTCGTATTCACACCCGTCGATTGGAAGCGGAATCTCCCTTCCTTTCAGCGAAGAGAGCAGGATCGCGTTGCCAAGTTCCAGCGAAGCGACCCCTTCGCTACCCGGTGCAATCAGGGGTGTGCCTTTCAGGATCGCCTCGACAAAGTTCGTCACGATTGCCGCATGCGGTGCAGGCATCGGCTCATGCGGAATCCGGACGCTCCAGTGCGGGAGCCGACCGAAAAGCGCGGGAGAGGTGCGGCTGTACTCGGTCGCCTCCTGTTCGTTGCGAAGGTACTCCAGTTCGCCGTTCTCATAGACCAGCCGCCCGCGCTCGGCGTGGATCTCGAGCCGGTCGGTTCCCGGAGCCTCGCCGGTGGAGGCCGTGAAGACCCCGCTCAGGCCGTTGTCGTAGTTCAGGAGGGCGGTCACTTCATCCTCCACCTGGATCGGGTGGTGTTTACCCAGTTTGCACTTGGCATAGACCGTATCGGGCATTCCAAAGAGCCATTGCCAGAGATCAAGCTGATGCGGGCATTGGTTGAGCAGCAGCCCGCCGCCTTCTCCTTTCCACGTGCCGCGCCAGCCGCCTTGGGCATAATAGGCATGGGTGCGGAAACAGCGCGACATGCTCCAGTGAACCCGGTGAAGACGCCCGAGTTCCCCGCTCTGGATCAGTTCCCTGATCTTCCGATAGGGGGGCAAAACGCGGAGGTTGAACATCACGCTGAACTGAACTCCCTTTGGCTGGGCTGCCGCCAGTCGGAGCGCTTCGTTTTTATGCACCGCCACCGGTTTTTCCACCAGCAGGTGCACGCCGTGTTGCAAGACCTTGCAGCCGACTTCCGCGTGGTAGCGGTGCGGCGTGGCGACGATGACGGCATCGACCTTCCTGCTCTCCAGAAGCTCCTCGACCGTGGGGAAAAAGGCGATTCCGGGATAACGCTCCGCAACCTCCGGCGCGGCCACGTCGCAGAGGGCCGCAAGCGTCGCCCGGGGCACCCGGCCCTCCAGCAACGCCCGGGCGTGGTTGGTCCCCATCAACCCCATTCCAATGATTCCAAATCGAACCTGATCACTCATAGCTCCCTTTAAGAAACCACGCCCGTACGGCGGGAGCCACGCCAAATGCCTGGTATGGCAAACAGACCTCTTGGAGCGGCTGGCACCCCACAGGTATGAAAGGCATACCAGCTCTTTGGCGTGGAAGATCCCCCGCCCGTCGCTCATGGTGAACTCAAGTCATGACCTCCCCTTCACTATGAATATCCTGCCCTCCCTCCGAAATGTTCTCCTCCTCGCCCTCGCTCTTTTCGTCGGCAGCCTCGCAGCCGCCAGCGCCCCGGCGGCGACGATTGCCTATTCCATCGACTTCGACGGCGACAACCAAAGCTTCCCTTCCGACTGGTTGCGCGGGATGGATGGCGCCAACGGCGTCAATGGCCTGATTGAAGAAAACGGCCTCGGGCAACTGGTGATGCAGCGCCTCAGCTCCGGCACTGCCGGTGCGCCGCTCGCCGCGCTCTTTAACGACAGCGCGGGAGGGTTCGAAGCCAACGCGTTTGCCGATGTCACCCTTCGCACGACCGTGCAGTTTAACGGCGGCAATGGCGACAAGCACGGCCTCCTCGCCCGCACTCAGATCGTCAGCCAGAATCC
The DNA here is from genome assembly GCA_035555975.1 of Chthoniobacteraceae bacterium. GTDB lineage: Bacteria > Verrucomicrobiota > Verrucomicrobiia > Chthoniobacterales > Chthoniobacteraceae > DATMFV01. Next base: position 96,322 of record DATMFV010000100.1, on the reverse strand, counting down.
CACCGGCTATTATGCCTATTTCACCAACGCGACCCTGGTGATCTCCAAGAATCCCCAGACCAGCAGCGAGACGATCCTCGAATCGACCGCGATCTCCGGACTGACAGCGCTTGCCAATTACACCCTGGAATTTTCACTTTCCGGCCATTTGCTGGTGGCTAACCTCTTCGCCTCGGGAGGTGAAACCCCGCTCTTCTCCATCTCCACCACCGATGAGAGCTATTCGCAAGGGTATGTAGGGCTGCGCTCGCGTATCGCGAACCAAAACCGCATGGTCGCCTACGATTCCTTTGAACTTCAGGTCATCCCCGAGCCGGGGACGACGGCATTGCTCTTTCTTGGCATTCCGCTTCTCTATACTTTGACCAGAACCGCCCGCAACCGATGCTGAGAGGCTGTGAAAAAAGTCCTTCAACGGCCATGGAGCGCCTCTTTTTGCCTCTAACTGCATTCCTCCTTCCTTCTGTATTCCCTGAATACAGGCGGTCGTTGGAATTTCGTTATAGACTAAAAATAGACGCTCCGAGGCCATTAAAATCATTTTTTCACAGCCTCTGAGATGAACGCAACCAGAGTCCTGACCGAACACGACCAGCGCCAGATGGTCGCCCCGGCCTCCAGCCTGCACCGGCGCAACACGGAAGCCTCCATCGCCCCCCTCGGGGAGGAAGGCGCGCTGATGCTGGTCTTGACCCGCTTTGGCCAAAGTGCGAGCGACCACTCCAGCGCCGCGCTCCACGCCCGCATCTCACGGGACGACGGCGCAAGCTGGGAGCCGATGTTCAAGCTAAGGGACGAAGGCGACGCGCTCAACGTCATGGCCCCTTCGCTGGTCCGGCTGGTTTCAGGGAAACTGGCACTAAGCTATATCCAAAAGGAAAGCGGCCATGAGGCGCGGCTCTTCTTTTCTACCTCCGAAGATGACGGCGCAAACTGGAGCGAACCGCGCGCGATGCACGACCGTGGCGCGTACCGGGTCTGCCTGAATGACTCGCTCATCCAGCAACCCGGCACCGGGCGGCTGCTCCAGGCCGCTTATGAAACGCTGCCCCCGCCCGGGCCCGAATCGTACCGCGCCCACACCCTTTTCAGCGACGACGAGGGAGCCACGTGGCAGCGCTCCGCCAACGAGGTCGCCTGTCCGGGCCGGGGCGCGATGGAGCCGGTCCTGATGCCATACGAAAAAGAGGGTGCCCGACGGATCGCCATGTTCCTGCGCACCGATCAGGGGACCATCTGGCGGTCGGAAAGCACGGACGGCGGAGCAAGCTGGAGCCGCGCCGTCCCGACCTCCATCAGCAGCCCGCAGGCTCCCTGCATGGTCCGCCATCTGCCGGAACAGGCCGTCACCCTGCTTTGCTGGAACAACTGTTACCAACCCGGAACCGGCCATGGCGGTCCCCGGCGCTCCCTTGCACTGGCCATCTCGCGCGATCACGGGGAAACCTTCCCGGAGATCTACCCGCTGGAGGACGACACGCTCCATTCCTTTGCCTACCCAAGCCTTCTCTGGCATCGCGGCTTCCTGCACCTCACCTATTACGAGGATACAGGCAACCTGATCCTCGGCGAACACCCCGACCTTACCCTTTCCCTCATCCATCGCCGCCTTCAACCTTCCTTTTAATCTTATGCGTTATCTGCTTCTGACCCTCTGCCTTTTCCTGACCGTAAACGCCCGCGCCAGCGAACCGGTCCGCATCCTCTCCATCGGGGCCAGCATCTCCACCGGCGAACACCTGCAAGCGCTTCAGGAACGGATGATCCGCGCGGGGGCAACCCATTATGAGTTCGTCGGCCCGGTCGAACGCCCCGGCGCACCGAAGCTGACGCCCCGCCTCGGGTTTGGGGGGATGAAGTACCTCGACATGCTCAACGGCCGAAGCTTCAAAACCGAGTGGCAACCCGGCGCGCGCGAAGTGGTGCCGCAGGTCAGGCCCGACCTGATCCTGCTGATGGGCGGCACCAACAACATCGTCAGCCTCGGCCCCGACCAGCTCGGGCCGATCCAGAAGGAATGGAGCCTGCTGGTCGATTTCCTCGTCGCGGAACGTCCCGACGCCCCGGTGCTGATCGCGCCGATCACCAATGTCCATCCCAACGGGAAATGGGCGCACCGGCAACCTTCCATCGACGCTTTCAACCAATGGATGCAGGAAGAGATCGCCCGCCGCGCCGCCAAGGGGCAGCGGCTCTACTACGTTTCAGAAATGCCCCGGCTGGCTCCGGAAGATTTCAGGGAAGACGGGCTGCACCCGGTGGTTTCCGGACAGATTGCGATCGGCGAAGGATGGTTCCAGGCGCTCAAAAAGCACCAGTTGCTACCCTACGATCCGAACCGGGCCGCCGCAAGATAGAAGGCCCTCACCGGTCCCCGGCTGGCCCGAGCCGGGCCGGAACGAGCATTTCCTCCTCCGAACGGAAGAGCACCGGCGGCACGTTGAGCAGGAGCCGCTCGCCGGTACACTCCACCAGACGCCACGTCTTCCCGTCCATGCCGGGGGGAATGGCGACGCGAAAGTAACCCGGGCCCCCGGCTTTTCGAAAATCGTACGCCATCGTCCCATCGGGAAACTCGATCCATCCACGGTTCGTCGACGCATAACCGGCCACCTGTTTCACATGGGGCGGGACCAGAAAGAGCAGCGAATACGGGTTGCGCCAGAACAGAGCCGCCTTCTTTTCCACCCCTGAGGGGACCGCCACCCGCGCTCCGCGCTGCCAGCTTACTTCAGTGAGGTCGTTCCCATCGTTGATCAACAACCGGTGAAGGCCGGGGTATTCGCTCGACAACTCCACCGTGTGTTCCTGAAGGTCGGCCGGAATTTCGATCTCCGCGACCGATTCGCCCAAAGGATGAGCCAGGGGGAAAAAGGAGATCCGCACCGGCCCCCGATGGATGTTGATCCCGCGGGTTCGGATCAATCCCCCCTTCACTGAAAGTTTGAGCGAGGGCTGTTTTGAGTCGAGATAGACCAGCAACTCGTTCTCCCCCCGGATCTGAAGGGAAGCGGAAGTCTCCCGCGCCCGGGCGGCGGGCTCATGAGCTTGCGGCGGCTCCCACTCCGCCCCGTAGGAAACCGGCTCGAAATCGAGCACCCGGTTGTTGCGAATGCCGTTTTCCAGAATCGCTTCCACGTCGATTTTTCCACCCTCCTTCTCCGCCTGCCGCAGCGGCGTGATCGTCACTTCCTTAATCTGAGGGTTTTTCCGGCTCTCGCGGAAATTCAACGCCCCGGGGGCCACCATCCTGCTCTCGCGAATCCGGTAGCCAAACTTCACGCATGCCTCGAACGCCTCCTGCCGGTCCGCTCTTTTGGCGGTTTCGTAAACACGGAAAAGTTCCAGATAACGAACGTACTTGATATAGTCATCAATTCTTTTGAGCACGGCGGGATCGGTCGTCGCCTTTTTGGCGTCCGCCAGTTCCCGATACATTTTGCCGACCAGATGTTCGGAAAAAAGCGGGTTTTTACGGGCATCGAGATTTTCAAAGAACCGCTGCATGGCAGCCCTGGCTGTTCCGAAGGATTTTTCAAAAAAATCGCCGATCCATTCCTCCAGCCGGTCGGCCCCATCGACATCCCACAGGAGCCGATGGGCCAGGTAATACCCGAGCCCGTACGGCCCCCAGCTATCGGAAGCCTCCGTTTCATAATACCGCGCCCCGCTTTGATGCCAGGCCGGAAAGTGCGTTTTAGGATAGTCGGGATCAGAGGCGCGCGCCTTGCCCGGGAGGCTCTTGTCCCACGAGCCGACGGAAAGATAATCGCGAATGCCGGTGAGCGCCCCCTGCCTGCTCCATCCGCTCAACAGCTCCTCCGCGCTCCACCCATCAACCATGAACGCCGTGGCGATGTTGACGATCACCCCGGGTTCCACCGCGATCGTCGGCGGGGGAGAATGCTGGCTGTAGGCGTAAAAAGTGACGCGCTTGCCGGGCCACTCCTTGCGCAAACCGCGGGCGACGGCATTGGCAAGGGTGACGACCTGATTGGAAACGCTACCCAAGGGCGACGCTTCCGGCCAGCCGCCCCCGTCGGTCGGGTCGAGCGCCACGCAGTCGAGCGCGGGGTTTGCGCGAAACTGCTCCAGTGCATCCCGGACGACCAGCGCGCGAAGCGCCGGGTTATCGATCCGGAACTTCGCCTTGGCGCGGGGGCCGTCGGGGTCGACCAGATACTCGGGATGCGCCAGAAACTCTTCCTCATGTCGTTTGATGATCCGCCCATAGGCATGACCGACCGCCATGTCGAAGCCCGAAACGGCGAGGTTGCGCTTCTGCCACTCCTCGTAATCACGCTGCCCTGCCGCCCATTTTCCGACCATCAGGACCATTCTCCTCGTAAAAAAATCGGGCCGGTCCTGCCGCGAAACCGCAATGGCAAGGCGCTCGGCCCGGGGGATGATCTCCCAGCTTTTTCCGGGAAAGAACTGGCGCACGCCGAGTTCATGCAACAATGCCCAGACGCCGTTCTGAACCCCCAGCGGGGTCAGCCCGATGATCCCGGTGCGCCCGGCTTCGGAATGAATCGAGAACGCCTCGCGGTCCGAATCATCCCCCCGGCTCTCCAGCGGCGTCGGGAGATCGGGAAAATCGGCGGTGGTCCCCACCCAGACTCCCTTCCCCTCCGACCCGCTCGTTTCGACAACCGAAAACTTCGCCCCGGAAATGGAACCCAGCATTGCCGCCAGTTCTTCCGCCGCCTGCCTGGTCTGAGCCGCTGCCTTCGGTGAAACCATGACATCGACCAGCGCCTTTCCGCCTTCCGCGACCAGGCACTCCTGAACCGGCCGGGCCAGCGCCGCCGGGCCGATCCGAAAGAGCAGCGCCAGCGTCAAGAAGAGTGGTACGATTCTCAGCATCTTCCAAAAGCGGAGGCGGTTATTGCACCTTCATGGTGCCCCGGTAGATTTTCCCGAACTGAACCCGGTCATAAAAATAGCCGCCGTTGGTAGCGTCGCCATAGGTCGGCGGTTGATACCAGTCGCCCCCGGCGGGACGGACGAGGGCGGCGTGCCCGTCGAGCAGGAAGAGGTTCAGGCCGCGGCGCGCCTTCGTTCCATGAAACTGCGGGCGGCGGACGCTCCCTTCATGGAGCTTCATCCGTTCATCCTTCGCGTTCGGGTCGCTGACGCCCCACATCGCCATATTCAGTTGCGTGGACGACCAATGGCTGGTTCCGTAGGTTTCAGAGGCGAGCACCACCCGGTGCGACGGGGCGGGAATCGCTTTCAGCTTCGGGAAAAACTGCGCCAACCCCGCGCTTGCGCCATAGCTGAACCCGAGCGCCTGTTTCTTTTCGAGTTCACTTGCCAACGGGCAGCGCAGTTTGGCCGGCAGGTATTCGGGGATCAGCCAGACGTCGTAGCTCGGGTAAGTCGATCCGCCGGTCTGCTCGCCGGGGCCGAGCCCGTTCCAGGCGGGAAGCCCGCCATGATCGGAGATCGCCGTCAGCAGGGCGCTGCCGTAGTTGCGGAGGTTGGCTAGACAGGCGACCTCCTTCGAAGCCTCCCTCATCCTTCCCAAAGCAGGAAAGAGAAGCGCCAGCAGCGCGACGACCACGGCGATGACGACCAGCATCTCCACCAGCGACATGCCGCTTCTCCGGTTGGGCCGGGGCGGTTGGAGGGTGGTTTTCATGATCTTGGGGGGAGGTGAATCTTAGGGAAAAGTCTCGCGCAACGGCTGCATGTTTTCCAGTTGAGCTTTCATCCCTTTTTCCGGCGCGTAGAAAAAGGCCGGGGCGATGATCCCGCCCGTTCCCAGTTCATCGGTTTTCCGGTTGCCGACGCAGACGGTCACTTCGTTTCTGCCCGCCCGCAAGGCCGGTGTGGCGTCGAGTTCAAACGGCGTAAATGCCGAGGTCGAGCTGGTGCCGATCAATTGACCGTTGATCCAGACGCGCGCGCTTTCGTCCACGCCGCCAAACCAGAGAAAGACCCGCCGGCCCGCAAATTCTTCGGGAACGTCGATGCTTTGCCGATACCAGGCCAGCCCCCGATAGTACCGCAGGCCGAGATCGCTCCAGGTGCTCGACCAGGTCGGCACGCGCTGCCAGTTCCCGCCGCGCAATCCCGCCCTCTCGTAGCCGAGGGCTTCGCCGATCTGCTGGGGATCGGTCAGAAAATCCCACTGATCCTCCAGCGCGACGACCAGCCGGTTGCCGCCGCTGCTTCGCTGGTAGCCCTGTTCCACCGGATGGCGAAAGAACCGGTCGAGGTGTTTCTTGGAGACCCCGCTCAACATGGGAGGCTCATAGCCAGCCAGTTTCCGGTACAACCGGTCCATTTCATTGAGCTGCGCCTGGGCGGCCTCCCAGTCATGCCGGTTTCGGGCCTCCAACATCTGCGCAAAAGCTTCCGCGTAGGCAAAGCCTTCGCCAAAAAGGCCGACCCGCTCGGCGTACGGCGATTCCACGGCGAGCGCCTTCGCCTTCGCCATCAACGCCGCCGCCTTCGCGCGTACCGGCGCAGGGTAGTATTGAAGCAGGTTGAAGGCGCTGCCGGTATGGTGGTCGGCGTCCCGCATCTGCCGGTCGAGCAGCTCAAAATAGTCCAGCATCGGCTGTTCCGCCGGGCCGAACAGTTTCCGGCAAAAGTCTCGCAGGATGGCGTCGGGGTCGGCCTGGGCGTTCCACATCAGCTTTGCCGCGAGGTAGAGGGAAGGCCCCTGCACCGCCCAGAGGCTGTTGCACTCGGTGCGAAAGCCCGTGATCCCCTGCGTTGCATAGTACGGTATCTCGTCGCGCATCCGGTGCGTTTGAATAAACAACATGCCGGGATCGGCGAGGTTGTACCAATACCCGTGCATATAGACTTCGGGAAGGAGCTTGCTCCAGGCTTCGATGATCCCTTTGAGGTAGCTCCGCTCCGGGCAGACGGGATTGTTGAGCCCATGCACGCGGCAGAGGCCGATCGGCGCAATGGCCGGGACGATCCGGGGGTCGGGCTTGTTTTTGACCGGCGGACGCAGATAGGTGTGGTAGACATAGAAACCGATCTTCTTGTCCGGAAACTCGTCCCCGATCCCTTTGAGCACCTGGTTGAAAAACCAGATATAGCGATCGGTGACCGACACCTCCGTGGGAAAAAACGGGTCGAGGTCGCCGCCGTCGAGAGCGGTGCAACCGCTGCATTGGCAGAAGCCACCCCCGTCGTTGGGCCCCATTCCAAACCACGGCGCATCAGGATACTTGCGAAAGGTCGCCTTGACCGAGGCAATCGTGCGGCTCAAGACTTCCGGGTTGGAAATACAGTGTTGCTTTGCGATCCGCTCCCCGTTGACGAGGGCATAGAGATCCGGGCGGGCCTCAAAGCCGGCATCCGCTCCCAGCGGCAGCCCGTGCGAACCGGGAGGGAAATAGAAGCCGCCCATCCTCATCCGTTTCATCCACTCATCCGCGCGGGTGATCTGAAAGTAACGCGACTTGAAGGTGGGCCGCTCACACCATTCGCCCGCCTTCAGGTGCAGTTCCTCGCTTTGGGGGATCACCGTTCCCAAAGGCCCGGGAAAAAACCAGCGCATCCCGAAGCGTTCCAGCACGGCATGGACGCCGCACGAGACAGCAGTCGGCGTCCGGCCGCCGATCAGGATCGTCCCGGCACCGGCCTTGACGACAAACCCCGACGGGTCCTCCAGCGCCCGCTCCATCTCGGGGCTGCGGGTTCCGAGCCGCTCCATCGCCAGCGAGCCGAGGAGGATCACGGTCTGCTCCCCGCCCGCGGCGGGGTCGGCCAGGGCGGCCGCCTCGGGCGCGGAGACCTTCTGCAACTCAAGGGTTGCTCCCGTGATCAGCCGGACATGCTCGATCAGGTCGAGCGCCGCTTCTTCGACGCTTCTCGGTTTCGGGTTCCAACTGCTGGGAATATTCTGCGGCAGTTCTTCCAGCAATTCATCCCGGGCGATCACGACCCGTGCCGCCGCTTTGCCGGAATGGACCAGCGGCAGTTCCTGCGGTTCGGCTCCAATGGAGAGTGTGGGGTATTTCATCGAAAAAAAGAGAAGCGCGCCAACCATGGCGTTGAAGAGGAGGTGGGTTTTCGTCATGGAATGGGAAAAAAGAAATCAGGGAGCCGCGATCTTCCGGTCCTGCGTCACCAGCGAACGGTCCGAGGAAGCCCTGATCTTCAGGGTCGCCCCGAAATTCCGGGCGATCGGCTCGACCTGCTTCCCCTCGATCAGATCAACCAGCAACCGCGCAGCTTCACGCCCCATCTGGAAAAACGGGAAGGAAGTCGACGTCAGCGGCGGGGTCAGCTTCGCCGCAAAGGGAAAATCCCCCGCGCCGACCACGCCGATCTCCGGCGTGCTCAAGCCGAGTTCGCGCATGGCGTCATAAGTGCCCAGCGCCAGTTCGTCGTCCATGCAAACCAGGGCATCGGCCCCCTTCTCCTTCAGCGCGGTCCTCGCTCCCGTACACCCGGCTGCGACGCCGTAATCATAGGTCAGAACCGGAAAAACGCTCTCAAACCTCGGCGCTTCGGGCCGGCTGGCGATCCGCAGCAGCTTTTCGGTCCAGACGGCGGCGCTTTCAGGCGCGATGATGGCGATCCGGCGGTAGCCCTGCCGGTGAAGGTGATCGAAGATCTCGCGCCCCGTCGCCTCCTGATCGCTCTGGAAGGCATGTTCGCCCAGCATTTCGTTGAGATGATGCAGGACCACCCTCGGGCGGTTCAGGCTGACCATCATCTTCTGCGCTCGTTCGGAAATACGGGCCGGGACCAGCCACCCGCTGACATCCTCGGTATCAATTTTCTTGAGAAAAATCTCCTCCTGCAGCGGGAGGTCGGGATTGGAGACGGCGATCTCCAGCGCGTACCCCATCTCGCCAAAAATCTCCTCCGCACCGGCCACCAGCGAACTGTAGATGGGATGGGAAAAAACCGTGGAACGGATCGGGACGACCAGCCCCGCCACCCTCTGCCTCGGTTGTTTGGCGCGGTCAACCACCACCGTGCCGTGATAGCGGCGGCTGGTGATCCACCCCTCTTCACGAAGGCGTTTCATCGCTTTTCGCAGGGTGAGCAGGGCCGCACCATAGTTTGCGGCGAGATCCTTCTCCGTCGGGAGCCGCTCGCCCCCGCGCCAGGCGCCCCGTTTGATGTTGGAGATCATCCGGGCATAGATCCGGTCGGCCTTGCTTTCGTCGGGCGTCCTGCTGAACGGGTTCTTGATACGGGGAATTTTCGAAGACGGCATCGGTTTTTTCTTGAAAAGTAAATCATCCAGTGATTTATAGTCAAATATTAATTCACTTATTGATTCACTCTCTTCCCCCAACCCACTTCTTCACTTCTCATGACCAGAACACACCTCATCGTCGCGCTGGGACTTGGTCTCGGCTTCCTCGCAGGCTCCGCCCGCGCTGCCACCCTCCTGCCGGTCGGCCCGATCGATTTCGACGCCAATTCGGTTTACGATGAATCTTTCCGCACCAACGGGTTGACGGGGATCAAGCGCAGCGAGATCGGCGGCGTCAACTTCGGGCTGCGTGCCGCGCAGGATACGGGCGCTGCCGTCTTTGATCAAAGCTCCACCGGGGGAACCGGCGGCAAGGGCGGGACAGCGGGCGGGCAGGCCAACAACGATCTCTCGAATTTCACCATTTCCGGGGATCTCCGCTTTACCTCCCGCACCCCGGCCAATGTCGGCGGCTTTTTTCTGCGCCTGGATGACAACGACGGCAACGGCTACCTTGCGACGGTTGAGCTAAGCTCCACCAAAGCCACCTTCCGCCTGTATGAAGGTGTGGGCGTTACGGCCATGCCCGACGCCGGGCAGCAGATTTTCTCGCAGGAGGCCAGCTTCACCTCTGCCACCACGGGCTGGTACCGCTTTTCAGTCACTCTGGAGGGCGACACCTTCAGCTTCGATCTCGGCGACGGCACGTTGACCGCAAGCTACACCGACCTCACCCCCACCCGTTCCACCGGGCAGGTCGGCGTTTACCTTGCGGGGGGATCGGGATCGGGTTCCTCGACCAACCTGAACCATTTTCACATCGCCCCCATTCCCGAGCCGTCCGCTCTGGCTCTGGTGGCGATCCCGGCAGCGGCGTTCTGGCTCCGCGGGCGTAAAGGCCGCAGGCGCTAGCCGGTGCGAAAGGCGAGGCGAAAGGTTGCGGGAGCGGGAACGATGGTTTACCAATAGACCCCCGTCTTATGAAATCCTTCCTGGCCATCGCCACGCTCGCCGCCCTCGGAGCGGCGGGGTATTGGCTCTACCCCCAGATCCTCAACCACCAGCGCGTGGAAGGCCCGCCCGAACGCTACGTGGCCGAAGCCGACCGGCGCGACATCCGTTTCAGCATCGAAGTCTCCGGCGATGTCGCCCCGGAAGCGCAGCCGGAGGTCAAATCGGAAGTCGGCGGGAAGATCAAGAAGCTCTATGTCACCGAAGGGCAGGAGGTCCAACGGGGCGACCTCCTCTGCGAGATCGACGACACCGACCTGCTCAACGAAAAGGCGAGCGTCATGACCCAGCTCGCCGGGGCGCAGCTTTCCGTTGACCGCGCCCAGTCGAACTACGACCGTGCGGAGGAGCTTTTCGAGCGCAGCCTCGTCACGAAGGAGAACTTCGACCACGTGACCAGCGACCTCGACATCGCCAAAAACGGTCTCCTGCGGGTCAAGAGCCAGCTCCAGACGGTGGAGGACAAGCTGGCGAAGACCAAGATCACCTCGCCCATTTCGGGCACGCTCCTCAACGTCAACGTCGTCGAAGGGCAGGTGGTCATCAGCGCCGCGAGCGTCAACTCCGGCACCACGCTCATGACCGTGGCCGACCTCTCCAAGCTGCTGCTTGAAACCCACGTCAACCAGATCGACGTCACCCGGCTCAAGGTCGGCAACCAGGTGACGATGCGGGTCGAAGCGGTCCGCGACGAACCGATGAAGGGCGAGATCACCTTCATCGCGCCGGTGGCGAGCGTCAAAAGCGGGATCAAGGGGTTTCAGGTCAAGGCGTCGATCCTCAACCCGACGGAACGGCTCCGCCCGGGGATGACCGTCAAGATGAGCATCCCGGTCGCCGAAGCCCCGGATGCCGTTTCCGTCCCGGTTTCCGCCGTCTTCAAGGCGGAGGATGACCGCCGCATCGTCTACGTGCTCGACGGCGAAGCCCGGCCGGAACCGCGCGAAGTGACCATCGGCGTCCTGAGCTTTGACTACGCCCAGATCCTCACCGGCCTCAAACCGGGCGAACGGGTCCTGATGATCGAGCCCCGGCTGCTGGAGAAGAAATCGTAAACCCGACGGCACGGCAACATGGCGCTGGTTGAACTGACCGACATCTCCAAACATTACCGCGTGGGCGATCAGCAGATCGTCGCGCTCGACCGCGTTTCGCTCAATATCGAAAGCGGCGAATTCCTGGCGATCATCGGCCCGAGCGGCTCGGGGAAATCGACCCTGATGCACCTGCTCGGCTGTCTGGACACGCCGACCAGCGGGCGGCTGGTGATCGACGGGGTCGATGTCTCCAAGGCGACCAACGACCAGCTCGCCGCCATGCGCAACACCCGGATCGGCTTCGTCTTCCAGTCGTTCAACCTCCTGCCGAAGTTCGACGTGTTGCGCAACGTCGAACTGCCGATGGTTTACGCCGGGGTGCCGGGCCGTGTCCGGCGCGAACGGGCGCTGGAGGCGATCGAACGGGTCGACCTGACCCATCGCGTCCACAACAACCCGCTGCAACTCAGCGGCGGGCAATGCCAGCGGGTCGCCATCGCCCGCGCGCTGGTCAACCGCCCCAAGATCATCTTTGCCGACGAACCGACCGGCAACCTCGACTCGCACACCGGCGAGGCAATCCTCTCCCTTTTCCGCGACCTGAGCGAAGCCGGGAGCACGATCGTCATCGTCACGCACGACAACTCGATCGCCGCCCGGCTGCCGCGCCGGATCGAAATGCGCGACGGCAGGATTCGTCTCGGCGCGGAAGCCGCCGTCTCCAATACCGCACCGCTCATCGGCCGGCCCGCCGGGGAGGGGGCCGCATGAATTTCTGGCTCGGGCTGCTCATCGGTCTCAAGGAAATCTCCGCGCACAAATTCCGGAGTTTTCTGACGATGCTCGGCGTCATCCTCGGCGTGGCGAGCCTCCTTTCGATGTTCGCGCTGACCGAAGGGATCGCCGTCGGCATGCGCGAACGGCTCGAAGCCAACGGCGGCGTGGAACGGGTCTCCATCGACCCGAAAGATCCTTCGCAGGAAGTGCAGGAAATCGCCTTCCTTTCGCCGGGGCGGACGATGCTCGACGTTGAGGCGCTCGAACGGGGTGCGCCGCTGGTCGATCTCGTCGTCCCCGAATCGTACCAGAGCGCCGCCCTCTCCCGCCTGAACCTGACCGAACGGGTCCGCGTCACCGGGACCGTGCCCAACTTCATGGAGAGCGGAAAGTTCGAAATCGAACACGGGCGGATGCTCTGCCAGCTTGATCTCGACCACTCCCACCGCGTCGTCGTCCTGGGCGCGACCGTGGTCGAAGAACTCTGGCCGCAGGAGGACGAAGGGTTCAACCCGGTCGGCGAAGTGGTCTCCATCAACCACATCCCGTTCACCGTGGTCGGGACGTTCCCCTTCTTTGAAAGCGACTCCGCCAAGCGCCGGAGGGAAGCCGGGATCACCGAAGCCAACCGGGAGCGCGCCAACCGCCGGGGGCACCGGCGCAGTTCGCGACACTACGACCCGTTCAGCCGGAAGAACAACGCCGTCGTCATCCCGATCAGCACGATGTTTTACGACTTCAAAAGCGCCCAGAACGCCGACGGCAGCCCGAATTACAAGCTCGACCAGCTCGCCGTGCGCGTCCTCGACCTCCACCGTTTCGAGGATTCGCTCGAACAGGTCCGCACCGTCCTGAACCGGACGCACCGGGGCATCGACGACTTCGGGTTCGACACGCGGGAGGAATGGTTCGAGAACATCGAGAGTTCCGTCCGCGCGACGCGGATCAGCGGCAGCCTGATCGCCGGGATCAGCCTGCTGGTCGGGGGCATCGGGATCACCAACATCATGCTCGCCAGCATTACCGAACGGATTCGGGAAATCGGCGTGCGCCGGGCGATCGGGGCGCGACAACGCGACATTTTCGTGCAGATCGTCGTCGAAAGCGCGGTCATCGGGGTGATCGGCGGCCTGCTCGGGCTGCTCACCTCGCTCGGCGTGCTGAAATTCCTCGTGCTGATTTCGCCTGCGGAAAACGCGCCGGTCATCACGCTCACCGCCGTCTCCATCGCCTTCGGCTTCGCCGTCGCCATCGGCATCCTCTCCGGCCTCTACCCGGCCTTCAAGGCATCGCGGCTCGACCCGATCGAGGCATTGCGCTGGGGATAAGGGCCAAAACCGTGCCCCGGCGGTGCGCTGCGGCGTTTCCCGGCGTTTTTGCAACGCTTTGAGCGGAATTTGCAACCCTTTGGCATGGAGCGCCCGTGAAAGAAGGCTACCCTGTACCTTGTGAATCACCTCCCCATCTCCCGAACCGGGACTCCATTGGCGGCGGCTTTTGCTGTGTTGTTTCTCCTTTTTGCGATGCACGCTCCGGCGCAGGAAGTCGGCGTCTGGGGTTGGCGGGCGAAAGCGTGGAAAACCTTGCTGGAACGCGACTTCGAGGTGGAGGCCGCCCTCCTGCCCGAAGGGGAGACGCCCGATACCGTCCCGGTCGATGCTTTTGAACCGTATCGGCTGGTGATCATCACCGAAGCGCGGCCCCGCCCTCTCACCGGGGAGCAACATGAAGCCGTCCATCACTACCTCCGCAACGGGGGCGTCCTCCTGATCAACACCCTCGCCATCGGGGGCATGGCGGGCGATCCGGAAAAGACCATGGACCTGAGCCGGGCGGAAAAGTGGCTCGGGGCGCGAAGGTATTTCTATGGCCGCCTCTCCGGGCAGGTGCTCGACCCCGGCCACCCCGCCCTCGCCCACCTTGGCGACCCGGCCTGGTTCGCCGATGAGCCGGAACCGGGGTTGACGCAACTGACCACCGCCCGTTCCCTGGTCGGCACGCCCGAGCGGGCCCGCGTTCTGGTTCATCGGGTCGGCAAGGGGGGCGTGATCTACCTTGCCGCCGACCTTGCCAGAAAATCGCAGAGCCCGGAGGAGCGGGAAAGCGAAGCGACCCGTTCGCTGCATACCATGGTGGCGAACTTCCTCCGCGCGGCGCTCGCCTCCCCGCCCGACCCCGAAGCCCTCTTCGGTCCGAAAATGACGTTGGAAGCCTCCCTGCGCCGGAAGGTTGCCGACACCGCCCATGCAAAGGTGGGAACCGGCGAACTCCCGATCGTGCTGGTTGCCGCGGACCAAAGTCACGAGGCTGCGGAGACCCTTTCCCGTTACCTCGAGGCCTCCCTGGGCAAAAAACCGCTCTCCCGCGAGCCTCAAACCGAAACGCCCCTGTTGCAGATCCACATCGGGCGGACCCCGTATGTGGAAACCCTCGGGCTCGATTTTGCCTCCCTGCACCCGTTTGGCTATTACCTGAAGCTGGTTGACGCAAACCACCTCGTCCTCGCCGGAAACAACCGCCATGCCGATCTCTACGCCGTTTACGACCTGCTCAAGCGCCGGATCGGCTACCGTTTCTTCGCGCCGGGCCGGCTCGGCGAGGTGATTCCGAAACAGGCCGTCCTTTCCCTCCCCGAAAAGCTCGATCTCCGGGAAGAGCCCGATATTCCCTCCTATACCAATGCCGGGCTGCACAAGGGCAATTTCGGCTTCACCCGAAGCTGGCGCACCACGCTCAATGCCACCCATGTTCTCGGCAAGATCATCTCCCCGGCCAGGTATGCCCGGGATCATCCCGAGTACTTCCCGATGTACGACGGCAAGCGCTTCATCCCCGATGAAAAACAACACGGCACCTGGCAGCCGTGCGTCAGCAACCCCGACCTTCCCGGCCTGGTCATCGAATGGGCCAGGGATTACTTTGCACAGAACCCGCAGGCGCTCGGTTTTCCGCTCGGGGTCAACGACGGCGGCGGCGATTGCCGCTGCCCTGAATGCACCCGCCTCAAGGAAACCTTCCACAACCAGTACATCCCCTTCTACAACGCCACGGCAAAACTGGCCAAAAAAGCGTTTCCGGGAAAATACGTCGCCTTCATCGCCTACGCCGGCGCGGCCAGCCCGCCAAAAGGGATCACGCTGGAAGACAACCTGCTGGTCGAAGTCACCAATATCAAGAAAGGGCGTCTCGGCGACATCGAAGCGTGGCGAAAAGCCGGGGCCAGGCAGTTCGGCCTCTATGACTACCTCTATGGAAGCGGCCAGGTCGTCCCGCGACACTACCCTCACCTGATGGCCGATCACTGGAACGAATACGCCCGGCAACATGGGCTCAAAAGCCTCTGGGTCGAATCGTATATCCTCTCCTGGTACTTCGACGGCGCACGGCAATACGTCCTCAATGAAGTGGCGTGGGATCTGAACGCTTCCGTGGACGCGCTGCTGGCGGACTATTTCCAGAACTTTTACGGACCGGCGGCGGTGCCGATGCAGCGCCTCTTCGAACACCTGGAAGCGGTCTATTCCCGCAAGGAGAACCCGCTCTTTCCCTTTGCCGACTGGAAAAACCGCAGGCAACTGGAGAATTACACGGAAGCCGATCTCGAAAAGATCCGCCGCCTGATCGGGGAAGCGCGTTCCCTCGCGGGAGAGAACCCCCATGGTCAACGCCTGGAGCTTTTTGACAAGCTATGGAGCCTGTCGGAAAAGTATGTCCGTGCCCATCTTCTGGTCCGCCAGGTCGAAAAACTCAAGGCCGGGGAGGATGGCTGGGATCGACCGGTCGCCGCCGCCTATGCCACCTTTCAGGAGATCAAAGACTACCACCTTTCGCCGGAGGAGGAAGAGGCCATCTTTTCCCGGGGCGATCTCCGGAGCTTCAAGTCGGTGGAACGGATCGGGCTGCGCCCGGAACTGGAAATCGCCGTTGACCGGTTCCTGCATCTGACCGACCGGCAACTGGGGGAAGGCTCGGACGCCTTCCTGAAAAGCGAGCTGGCCCGCGTCCGCTCCGCCGAGGTCCGTTTCCTGATTGAAAGCCATTTGCAGGAGAAACAACAGATCGCCGAAGGGCCGCAAAACCTCTTCTTCCAGAAGGGCGAAAACGCGGGCTCCATCCCCGAAGACTGGGAAAAGATCAGCGACGTTTTCCCGGGATGGTATACCTGGAAATTCCCGCGTTCGGTGACGCGGTTTGATGTCTCCACGGAGGGAACCCCTGATGGCCGCCCGGCCATGCTCATCGGACAGAACGACTACAAGGGTTGCTACCTTCGCCATCGGGCCGTCCGGCCCGGAGAGCGTTACCGGATTCGCCTGGCGGTCCGGCAGGCGAAGGGCGATGAACCGGGCAGCCTGCTGGTCCGCTGGAAAGATGCCGATGGCCGGTGGCTGGCGCAGCCCCCGGTCGACCAGGAATGCCCGCCGCCCAACGGCGACTGGCAGGAGGTCTCCGTGGTTTTCAGCGTCCCCGAAGAAGCGCGCTCCATGGCCATCCTCCTCAATGCCCCGGCTCAACCCAGCGGCCACACCATCGCCTTCCACCAGCCCGCGCTCTACAAAGTCGGCGATGCGCTCAAAAGCCGACACCTTTCCCAGGGGAGGCCGTGAAGCCCCTGCGTTCCCCCCGGCTCCTGATCCATCATGACCACCCTCTCCTCCCACCCGAAAAAGCTTCCCGCAACGGTGCTGACAGCCGATACCTCCTTTTCGCTGGAGGTCGATTTCCCCGCCGATCCGCAGATCGCGGAAGCGACGGCGGTGACGGAAGGCTTTCTGGTACGGCTCGGCCTGCGCCGCGAAGAGGGGGCCGCGTGGCCGGTCGCCGTGCGAAAGGCGGCCGCCCCCCTCGCCGCGGGCGGGTATTGCCTCAAGAGCACCGATTGCGGCGTCGTGCTGGAAGCCTCCGAACCCGAAGGAGTCCGGTGCGGGTTGATGGCCCTCCTTGAGCACCTTGGCGTACGCTGGTACGACCCCTTTGGCGAACCGCTCCTCCCGAAGCTGCCGATCCGCCTCCCGGCGCTGGAAGAAACCCGGGCGCCGTCGTTCCCGTACCGCGGCCTGCACCTGTGCGGCGTTCCCGACCAGTACGACGAAACCATGGCGCAATGGATGAGCTTCCAACGGATGAACCGGAAGCTGACCCACATCCCCCACCTTTCGCGGGTGGAAGAGGCCCTGAAACGCCAGGGCATCGCCCCCGATACCACGGTGCATAGCTATAGCCACTGGATCGCGGACCGCAAATATTTCGAAACCCACCCCGGGTTCTTTTCGCTCATTGACGGCAAAAGAGTCCGACACGAGGAAGGGGGACAGCTCTGCCTCTCCAACAAGGCGATGCGGGCCGCGCTTTTAAGCGAAGTCCGCGCGTTTCTCGACGCCCACCCCGGCGCTGCCGTCGTCGGCATCTGCCCCAACGACGGGCTGGGATGGTGTGAATGCGGCGACTGCCTCGCGCTCGACTCGGAAAGCGACCGCCGGGAAGGAAAGGTCAACGGGCGGGTCGCCCGCTTTCTGGAAGCCGTCTGCGGAGAACTGGCGGCGAGCCACCCGGGCGTGCTGGTCGGCCATTATTCCTATGCCAACTTCGGCGATTTCCACCTCGCTCTTGAAAAGCCCCCTTCCAACCTGCTGGTGAGCTGCACCACCTTTCGTTGCCATCGCCACGCGATCAGCGACGAGCGCTGCCCCACCAATCAAAAGCTTTACGCCCGGCTGAAGGGCTTGCGCCGGAAAATCCGGCATGTCTATATCTATGACTACCTTTTCCACCGTTGGAACGGCCTGCCGCAGCCGCAATGGCGGGTGATCGGGCGCGACCTCCAAACCCATGCCCGGCTCGGAATCGACGGCTACCTTTCGGAAGTCTCGCCTCGGGCCGCCAATGCCGGGGACTTTGCGGCGGGTCATCTCCCGCTTTATCTCCTGGCCAGGCTGCTTTACGACCGCACCCTTTCCATGGATGCCCTTCTGGATGACTACACCGCCCGGCGCTACGGCGCGGCGGCGGCTCCGATGCGCTCCCTGCTCGCCTTGTGGGAGCGCGCCGTCGAAAACATGAACGGCTGTCTGCGCCACATGGGGGACGATCTGGAACGGCTGATGTCGCCGGAACTGGTGCGGGAAGGGCGCGGGCTTCTGGCGCAGGCCGCCCGGCTGGCCTGCGGCCCGCACCGCGACGCGGTCGCAAGCGAAACGCAACTCTTTGAAGGGTGGGTGGAAATCCTCCGGCAGCGACGCGAAGCGAGGGAGCTTCCCTCCCGCGCCGCCCTGCTTCCGATGGAAGCCTTCGCGCGCGACCGGGACAACCCCGCAGCCGACGCCGCCGGGCTGGTTTTTCTGGATCACGCCCTTAAAACCAGGCCGCAGGAAGGCCGGACCACGGCCCGCCTTTACGCGGGCGGCGGGCGGCTCGCAATCGTCATCGAATGCGGCGAGCCGAAGATGGCGTGCGTGGCGGATCGCCCCGGCAACGCAGCCAAAGCCGTCTACGACGAAAGCGAGAACGTGGAAATTTTTCTGCGCGACGGCAGCGACGCTTCGCTTTGCTACCATATCCTCATCAGCATCTCCGGCGGCCATTGCGCTGCGGAGAGCAAGGCAAACCGCTGGAACTGGAACTGGGAGGGAGGCTACCGCGTGGAAACCCGGCGCTTTGAACGGCACTGGAAAGTCTTTTTCGAAATCCCGCTGGGAAAGATCAACGCGAGGGATCATGTAGCGTTCACCCTGATCCGAAACCGTTGCACCGACGGACGAAAAATATCGGGCGTCCCGGATGGCGGCGTGTTTTTCTTTCTCGACAACTATCTGGAGCTTGCGCTCCCGGAGGAGCGCCTATGAACGACCGGCGCGCCTTTACCTTGCTGGAGCTTCTTCTTGGTGTTGCCGTCATCGGCATCCTGGCCCTTCTTGTCATGTCGTATGCGCAGGGCTTCCGGGACAAAGCCAATGCCGCACAGTGCATCTCCAATCTCCGGGCCATCAGTTCGGGCCTGTTTGCCTATGCTGCGGAACACAACGGCAGCGTGATGCCGAAAGTCCCCAAGGGCCTGAGCCTCTGGCCCCCGGCGATCGATACCTACATCGGCGGCCTCGGGACCGGGCTGGGTTATGACAAGGTGACTTCCCCCGTCTGGGCCTGCCCGGAGAACCGGGACCAGGTCAGGCTGTTCAAGACAAAAGGATATGCCGGCGCGGTCAATACGGGCTACCCGATCAATTCGCATCTGCGCCGGGAAAGCGCCGACGGCAGCGAAATCTACGGCATCCCGATGAGCGCGATCCTCCACCCGGCCCGCAAGGTCTATCTCATTGAAAGCTGCCAGATCGCGACCGGCAAGTTCGGCCCCAAGACAGCGATGCTTTACACCCCCTATGATTACTACGCCTGGATGAAACAGGTCCATCCCCCGGGCAACAACGTTCTCTTCTGCGACGGGCACATCGAACCGGTCAAGCCGGAGCACGATCTTTGCTCAAAGTCGGAGGCGGTCGCCCGGCGATGGTGGCTGCCCGCCGCCGAGTAATCCGGAAATTTTGCAACGCTTTGAACAAAATTTGCAATCGTTTGAAATGGAACGATCTTGAATGAAAGATACCCTACTCCCCATGAATCACCTCTCCATCTCCCGGATCGGGACCCCATTGGTGACGGCTTTGGCTGTGTTGTTCCTCCTGCCCATCGCCGCGTCCGCATCGGTGCTCATGCTCGACTTTGGCCCTACGACCGTGGCTCCCGCCGACCAGACAAACAGCCCGTATCACACCGTCAACACCTCGTTTTCGGACACCGCCTGGAACAAGATCGAAATCACCAACCCCGCCTCGCTGGTTTATTCCGACGGGAGCGCGGCTACAGGCGTCACGTTGACGCTGGGAAGTTCCCCGAACAGTACGGTGGTCGACTTCTCGTCGCTCCCGACCCACAGCAACGCCCTTGGCACGCAGATCGGCACCGGCGTCTTTGCAGGCACTTCCGTCGGTCGGGACGGCATCTACCGGGGCAACGTGGGAAGCCAGAACAACCAGGTCGCGCTCAAGATCGGGGGGGTGACCGCGGGAACCTATGAAATTTATGTCGTCGGCCTGAACACCAACACCCGTATCTCCGACCAGAGTCCGATGAATTTTTACGCCGCAGCAACGGGCGATGTCAGCACCTTTGACACCGGCGGGCTGACTCCGGACGCCACCACGTTGATCACCGCAAACACGCCCTGGATGGAAGGCGGCAGCTACGGGAAGATCACCGTCGACCTGGCGGCGGGTCAATATCTGGTGCTGGTCTCCGACGGGGCCGGGTCGGAAAGCCGCGGCTTTCTCAACTCAGTACAGATTGTCGCCATTCCCGAGCCCTCCACGGTCATCCTTGGCCTCGCGGGCTGTTTCTCGCTGATCGCGCTCCGCCGGGTCTCCCGCCGTCGGGCGGCATAGAGCGTTTTCACGCCGAAGGGCCGGTCTTGCGAAACTCGTTCGGGGAAACCTGCGTCTTTCGCCGGAACCACGATGAAAAGTGGGAGAGCGAGTTAAAGCCCAGTTCCAGGGCGATCCGCTTGAGCGGCGTGTCGGAGCCGCGCAGCCGCGCCATGGCTTCCGCAAACCGCCGCCGTTCGAGATACCGGAAAGGGGAAAGCCCGAACTGCTGGCCAAAGAGGCGGTTCAACTGTCCCGGGCTGAGATGGACCTGTGCCGCCAGCCCCGCCTCCCGCAACGGGTGCTCCAACGGCTGGTGATCCAGAATCCGCACCGCCTGAAGAATGCGCGGATCGCCAATCTCACAACGGGTAATGGGATAACCCTGCCCGGAGAGCGATGCGGCATAGGCTTGAAGCCAGGCCATGAAGAAATGCTGCACTTCAAGGTAGCTATCCAGATCGCCCATGGCGCCCGGCAGCGTGAGGTGCCCGCCGCAATAGCGCTCGCGGACCGCTTTCTCCAGCCGCGCGCCCTCCGTCTCCAGCCGGGGAAAAGCCGCCGAGGCGAGGCAGACGGCAAGCGGCCATTCAAAGAGCGGCTGGCCGCCCGGCCATCTCCAGTGAAAGCGGATGGACAGAATCCGGGCATCTTTGGAAAACCGCCGTTGAATAAACCCCTCGTTGAGAAAAATCCACTCTCCGACCTTGCCGGTCACCTTTCCCTCGCGGCCGGCGACTTCCATGCTTCCCTGTCGGATCAGGATGGCGGCCTGCTCGGGAAGATACTCCCGGAGAACCCGGTAACGCGGGTTGACCAACCCGTCATAAACCCAGCTCAACCCACACCGCACGATCGTCCAGTCCGACCAGGGCAACATCCGGGGAATGGGGGGAGCGGAGGGGATGTCAGGGTCATCCATGACGAAATTTTATCATTTCACCCATCTGATGACAAAGCATTTCCCCCCCTTCGGGACGCCGCCTCAAGGCTCAAGGACAACGGCGTCGGCAACGTCGAGCGGAAAGCGGACGCGGGTACGGCCTTCGGGCAACGGCTGGAGAGTGATCTGCGTACCACGGGGCGAACGCGCCCGGGTGAAAGCGCCGGAGACCACCATCTCGAACTCCGGCGCGGGCCGGCCGCTGAAGTCGATGACGTAAAAAAGCGAACGGGGCGAAGGGCTTGCCGGGTGATCCCACCGCACCACCGTGGCCAGAGGCGCGGAAGAGACGGCGACCGGCTCGACCCCGGCCCGCGCTACCGGCGCGGCGATCCATCGGGCCAGTTCCCGGCGGTAACCGTGCGGAAGACGCTCGGCGGCACCGGAAGGGGAGGCTTCCATCGCCTCCACAAGGTAGGCCAAGCCGGGCAACGCGCCCCAACGGTGCGCCGCTCCCTTCCCGTACCGGGCCGCCACCCCCGCAGGTTCCCCTTCTGGAGTTTGCAGGGTGATGCGCGCCTTCCCTGCCGGCTCCAAGGCCTCCACCAGGCCCCGGCGCTCCCAGCCAGGCGCCGCTTCTCCAACGGCGTCAACGCGACCGAGGGGCGACAGGTCGCGCGCGGCAAAACGGGGCTGCCCCAGGCGCTCACGCACTTCCAAAGCGCTGCCGGTGATCCCAAATACTTCCTCCAGCCGCTCAAGCGGGCGGTTCCATTCATCGCGCGTGCCCGCACCGGCCGTGCCGACCACCGTGCCGCCCGCTTCCACCCACCGCGCAATGGTCCCGGCGGCGTCGCGGCGGAGTTGCACGCCGTTGAGATACAGGACACGGTAACGGGAAAGGGCGTGGAGATCCTCCTCGGGAAGAAAATCGGCGTCGTAGCCGAGATGAGCCAGCGCCCAATGGATGAAGCGCGCATCCATTTCCGTCAGGGAAGCGGCCCCCTCCCAGATCCCGGCGGTCCGGTTGAAGAGGATGGCCACCCGGGCGGGGCGGCGCACCAACCCTTTCAAATCGCCATCCAGCGCACGGATCTCCCGGCCCAGCGCTCCAACGGCGGGGTAGAGATCGTATCGGCCCGCCCAACTGTCGACGCCGGAGTAGGAAGGTCCGTACGAATAGAAATGGAGCACGCGAGCGCCCGCCGCCAGCCATTGGTAGGCATTGAGGCGGAGCCGGGTGGCGTTTCCTGCGGAGGTCACCACACAGTAACCGCCGAGCGGCTGCCCGCCCGGCCGGGCGGCGGCGCGGTAGAGCGCCAGGTAGTCGGAAAGCTGCTGGAGACTCGCGCCGTTTCCGATCCAGTCTTCGCTCCAGAGGAGGCCGAGGCCGTGGTCGCGGTAAATCAGGAACGGGTCCTGCCCCGTCTCCACCCAGGTACGGGCAAAGGCCGGGGCGAGGTTGGCATAGGTCAGCGCGTGCGGAGGAAAATGGCGGTGGGCGCTGGCGCTCGCGGCCTTGAGGTAGCTGGCGAAAGTCTCCAGGCGAAAGAGTCCCGTGTAGTAGAAGAGTTCCGGGTGGCGTTCCTTCTCCCCGGGAAGCACGAGCCGGGGCGGTTCGGCGGAAGGGAACGGTTTTCCCTTGATCCACTCCCGGAAAGCGGCCTGGGAAGCGGGCGAGGCGGCCAGCTCCTCGTAGCTCATCGCCTGCGGCTCGTCCATCAGCTTGATCCGACGCACCTTATCGAGAATCGGCTCCATTTCATGCGCGGTTTCCCGGAAATGAGCGTCCATCGCGGCGAAGTCGGGCGTGTTTTGCGAGCCGTCGAGCGCCCGAAGCGTCCCCTCTGCGCGGAACACCGGCAGCAGGCCCATTTTTTCCTGAAACGCTTCCGCCCGGGCCGGAGGGGCCAGGCTCCGGTTGGTGTTGTAGATGCCAAGACGCCGCAGCACGGCCACCTCGCCCGCGATCAGGTCGGCATCGTCCCGCCCCTCCTCAAGGTGGAGGGAAGTCAATACTTCGACCTGCGGCTGCGGGAGGGCGGGTTGGGCCGCAGGCAACGACGCCACGGCTTCCCGGCTGGCCCGCAGGTAGTCCGTGGCGCTCCGGATGGCGTAAACCCCTCCGGTGAGCCGCGCGGTACAGAAGAGGCGCGCTCCCTGCTGATCGACCTCAATGCTCTGATAAACCGTCCGCTCTTCGCCCGTGGCAAACTCCAGCAGGCCGCGGAAACGTTCACCCACCCACCCCGCCAGGTGGGTGCCCCGGGTCGCGGTGATATGGAGCAGGTTGCCGCGTACGCGCGAGTCCGGCAACAACTCGTCGTCGAGCCGCACCCACGGGCCCGGCTTTCCCTGGTGCAGCCATTGCCGCCGGTCGCGCGGAACGGTGTACCCGCGTGAAAACCCGGCCCGGGTAAGCATCCCGGGTGTCCGGTAATAATGCGGTCCCCGGGGGCGGTGTACCGTGAAAAAGAGACAATAGGGAGCATCGCCCTCTCCGTCCGGGGTGAAGCGGACGTAACAGGCGGGGCGGAAGTCGGCATCGAGCGGGCGGTAATCGCTCAGGTTGGTAAGGAGAAAGAAATCGACCAGGCGCGCCGTCCGGGCGGAGGAGGCGGCGGGACGCTTGAGGAGAACGCGGGCCGTTCCCGGCTGCAACACGCCGGAAAGGGAGATCCAGTGCCAGCTCCATGGAGCGCCGAACCGGGGATCGGCCGCGTCGATTTCTTCAGCGGCGAGGGTCACGCCTTCCTGTTGCAGCTCCACCGTGAAGGAACCGGGCATCCCTTTGGTCGTGAGAAACCGCATCCACAAACGGTACGAACCGCCGCCGTGCGCGGGGATCTCCACCGTCGCGGCTCCTTCGGCCTCCTCCCCTTCGGGCAGGCGCGCCGCTCCCGAGAGGAGGGCGGCGCTCAACGGAGCGTCGGTGTAATACCCTTCGGGAGCCTCCGCCCGCTGCCACCCGCGCCCTGCGGCCAGTTCCAGCGCGGCGAAGGTCCGGACCACCACGGGATGGCTCACCTCCGGCGCGACGGCTCCGGGAAAAAGTCCCAGCCGGTCGATCTCGACCTTCGCCGGGCCACCTTGAAAACGAAGGGCGAGCCGTCCCTTGCGCGGCGCATCGGCGGGGGCGAGTTCGCCATGGCCGCGCAGCGAGACCCAGCCACGCTCCGCCGTCAACCGCGCCACCCCCAGCGTCGCGAGCGCTCGCTTCCCCCCTTCGTCAACGAGCAACACCTCCACTTGCGCCTCCCCGGCGTCGAGGTTCCGCAGATCGAGGCTGACCGCGTACTCCGTCCCGTCCAGTACGATCGGCGGGGAGAGGAGCGCCCCTCCCCGGTCGTCCCAGCCGCTCGCTGCCAGCACCCGTCGCCCGTCCGGAGCCTGTGCGCTCGGGTAAACCTCCGCATGCAGCGGCCGGGCGCGATCGGTTTCCAGCCAGGGGCTCAGACCCGATTCAAAAGAGGGGTCCTGAACCAGGTTGGGCACCGAAGCGGCCGAAGCACCCGCCGCCAGGCAGGCGAGGTAAAGCGCGCACAGCCAAAAGCCGAAAGCGCCCTTTCTTACAATGCCTCGAAGCATTGGGCGAGGTGTCGGTTCTCTTGGTCCGTGGTGGTCTGGCGAAGATGCAGCCCGACTTTCAGCCAGACGCCGGGCAACGGCCGGTTCCCGTTTTCCATCAGCGTGGCAGCCATCTTCACGGCTTCCCTGCCGATCTCTTCAAAGGGCGTCTGCACCGTCGTACACGGGAGCGAAAAGGCGTCTGAAGGGTAGACCCCCGTGCCGCAGATCACGCTGACCTCCTCCGGCACGCGGAACTTGCGGCGAAGCAGCCACTGCAAGGTGGCTTCGGCGAGGTTGTCGACCGAGGTGTAGATCGCATCAGGCGGCGTGGGGCCGGCGAAAAGGCGTTCCAGACAGGCGTCGAGCCCGGTCGGGATGCCGTTGGGGAAGGTCCGGTAGCTGAGTTCCAGGCCGTGCGCGCTGGAGTCGGGGCCGAAGGCCGCGGTCACCCCGGCGAGCATGGCGGCGCATTGCGCGTTCTCCATCAGTTCACGGTGAAAAAGCAACACCGCATGGCGGCGACCCGC
Organism: Chthoniobacteraceae bacterium; assembly: GCA_035555975.1. GTDB lineage: Bacteria > Verrucomicrobiota > Verrucomicrobiia > Chthoniobacterales > Chthoniobacteraceae > DATMFV01. The sequence goes on along the minus strand of DATMFV010000100.1, from coordinate 70,919 downwards.
CTCCTTCCAGACCCGGCCGATGGCGTGGGCGGCGTGAAAAAAATCCGGCCCGACGAAGTTGCACGTCGCCGTGGGCGAAGGAGCGTTGATATAGACGATCGGCTTTTTCTGTTTGCGGAACGCGGCGATCAACGGAGCGTTGCTGTCGAGGTGGGGAAACACGATTGCCGCCTGTGCGCGGTCGGCCTCCTCCACTGCGCTTTGGGGATCGGCCCCCAACCGGTCGACGAAAAACATCTTCACCGTCAGCCCGGCGGCGTTCTTCGCCGTTTCATGAAGGATGCCCGCGCCGACGCCCTTGGCCCAGGTCATCTTTGGTTTGGCCAGTTCCTCTTCCCACGCCGCCACGGTCAGGACCGGCGCGACGGGCGTCGCCGTCGCAGAAGCGATCGTTTCCGTCTCCTCCGGCCCGGGGGTGCTCAGAAAGGTGCCCCGCCCCATCGTCATGGTAAGATGGCCCTCCTTCGCCAGTTGGGCAAAGACCGTCTGCACGGTCGAGGTGCTCACTTCCAGATGCCGGGCGATCTCGCGGATGGTCGGCAGACGCTTGCCCGAGAGGGTATGGGCGGGCCAGAGCTGCTCCCAGAAAAACTCCAGAACCTTTTCTGAAGGACGCGGGGCAGACGGGGGGCAACACGAAGGCATGGCCCCACCATAAGGAAAAGAGGGTTCCGATCAAGATCAAAAAGATAGGTTTCTGTCTTTTAAAGATTGACTCTTGATATGATTCCGAGTGAGTTTTGTCCAACCGCGGCAGGTCCGCTTCACGGTTCACCTCCATTTTCCCCATGAAACTTCCTCCCTTCACTCTTCCCGCACGCCTGCGCCTGCTCTCCCTTGCCGGAACGCTTCCCCTTCTTCTTGCCTCCGCCGGGGCGGCCGAAATCCGCTCGGAATGGACCGGGGGTGGCGCGGGCAACTTTTTATGGGAGGCGGCGGCCAACTGGGACACGGCGGACTATCCTCACGACAACGGGAGCGACCGCTACGGAGCTTTCATCGGGAACGCGACGGGCGAGCGGACCATCACCACTTCGGGCGAACTGAGGCTTGCCAATTTCTGGCTGGAGCAGACCTCCGCCACCGGGCGTTCCATCCTGAAACTCGGCGGCGACCTGCATCTCGAGACGATCGGCACCTCCAGCCCGCTGCGCACCCCGTCGGCCTCGATCACCAACACCACCGGCGACGCCACGCGGCAGGTCATCGACCTTCAGGGACATCATCTCAATGTCGAAATCCCCCTCACCTACTCCAACCTTGCCGGGGCTCAATACTATACCGTGCGCTCCACCGGCACGACCGGGGGCCTCTATTCCCTGGCGCAGATCTTTTCCAACAGCAGCGCGAATGATGTCCGGATCGAGGACGATGTCACCGTCCGCATCACCACCGCCAACTCCAACCGGTTTGACGGCTATCGCTGGTCGGACGCTTCGACCCTGCACCTCGCCTTCGAACTCGGCTCGACGCAGACGCCCCGCTATCTCTACCTGAGGGGCCGGGGTGACAATGCCTTGTCGAACCTGATCGTCGGGGATACGAGCGGGATCAAAACCGAAGTGGAACTCGCCTTCGACGCCGCCCCCTCCATTCCGTACCGCCTCGTGCGCGGCAATGTCACGATCCACCAGGGGGCACGCATCGCCCTGATCAGCGGGCGCTCGCCGCTTGCCGTGGGTGGAGACTTTCTCGACACGAACACGACCGACGATTACGGCAATGGCAGCCTCCTCTTTGTCGGGGGCGGAGTGGAACAAACCGTCTCCATCGCCCGTGAAGGGTTGACCACCGCGATCGGGATCGGCTCCCGAACCACCGCCCACGGCCTGGAACAGGGCAAAGTCCGGCTGCTTCGCGACCTGATCACCGAAGGGGCGGGCAAGCTCTACGACGGGTCGGAACTCAACGTCGACACCTTCCGGCTGGAAACCGGGAGCCTCGAATTTGAAGACGGCGCGCGCCTGACCCTCGGCTTCGGCGACGGAGCAGGCGAAGTCGTCTCGCAGGGCGATCTGCTTCTGGGGGAATTTCACCTGACCCTCGACGTCAAGGGCGCTTCGTGGACCAACGGGGACGATCTGGTGCTCTTCCGCTACGACGGCGACCTGATCGGGACGCCCGGGATCACCGGCTTTACCTTCCGGGGAGCGGAACTGGTGAGTTACGACGCCCTGATGCACGACGCCAGCGCGGGAACGCTCTATCTCAGCAACGTCACCGTCATTCCCGAGCCGAAGGGCCTCCTGCTGGCGGGGCTCGCCGTCTGCCTGATCCTCTACCGCCGCCGGAAAACCGCCTGAATCTTTTCCCTCCCCAACCTCACGCCATGCCTGTCAAAAAAGAGAGCGCCCGGGGGGAGATGGCGGCTTCTTGCGGCAGGGAAGCGCGGGCGTTTTCCCTGGTGGAACTGCTGGTCGTCGTCGGGGTCGTTTCGGTGTTGCTGGCGCTCTCCATCTCGGTTGCTTCCCGGCTTCGCGACAAGGCGAAAGAGGCGGGATGCGTCCATCACCTTCGCCAGATGGGGATGTACATCCACCTCTACGCCAACGACCAGAACGATTACCTCCCTCCCGGCTATGTGAGCGACACCAAGCAGGTCTGGACGCGCCCCCTCAAGCAGAGCGAGATCTATCGTTCCAGCACTCAGGGCGGCAACGACGACGTTTTCTACTGCCCGGCCACCTTCCCCGGGGCGTCGGATGAAACCTTCCGGCGCAACCGGATGACCTGGGGCACCGACTTTGGAGCCAACTCGCGGGCATTCCTGACAGCCAACGCCAACCAGCCCGAGCGGAGGCTCAACCGGAAGGCGTGCCTCCCCTCCAAGATCCTTCTCTTCGACGGAAAAGGGCTTTCCGGGATCAGCACCCCTTCCGCCCACTTCGCCCGCCATTCCGGGCGGATTCACTACCTTCTTCTGGATAACCGGATCGAGAGCTTTCCTTCCATGCCGACCGATGAACGGTATTGGTAGCATCCGCTTGGTTCCAGGCGGCTCCCCTCCTTTGTCAATGAAGCGATTTCTCCTGTTTCTTATGATCCATCTCACGGCGTCCCTTTTGCCGGTCGCGGGCGAGCCGTCCCGGTTCGTGCCGGTCGATCTTCCGCTCGATGCCCCTGCCGGGTCGGCGGCGGAGGAAATGCATGGCGCGATCCCCTTCCGCGTCGTCCCCGGCGCGGCGCTCGACCTGCAACAGGCGGGTTGGCCGGGGTGGAAGGCCGATTTCGGCGGTTCCTATGATGACTACGACAGCCAGGAACCGGCCCCCGATCCCGAGGGCCGCCTGAAGCTCTACCGGATGCAGGTGCCGCGCGCCGACTACCTGGCGGCGCATTTTCTGGTGGAAGCTCCCAAGCCACCGGAGGCAGGCCGCCGTTTCACGCTTCGCATCGGCCGGTGGATCGGCGGTGCCGGCGTGCAAAGCCAGGTTTTGCGGTACGACTTCTCCGGGCAAGCCGCTACAGAACAGGGCGGCGGGGCGCAAACCGTCCGCATTCCCGTGACGGAAGCTTTTTCGCAGGATGTCGAAGGGGATCTTCTCGACCTGGAGTTGACCAAGGAAATCCGGCTGGCGCGACGCCTGCCCGATCCCTCCCGCTTTCGCTGGATGCCGCTGGGAACACCGTGCGAAGTCAAGGTCCGCGCGCTGACGCTGGAAAAATCTCCGCTCCAGATGGAGGTGACCACCCCGGCTCCGGCCGCGACCTTTGTGCAGCCCGAAAAGGCCGAACTCCACGTCCGGCTGACCAACATCACCACGCAGCCGCGGCGCTTCCGCCTCTCCCTCACCAGCGGCGACCATCCGCCCCGGCAGGAGGAAGGCGTCGTGGAGCCCGGGGCGAGCGTCCGGTTGACCGTCCCGCTGCCGACACAGGCGCCTGGCTACCATGCCTACCGCCTGGAACTTCGCGATGCCGAAGCGGGCGCGCTTCCGGGGCGCAACGGGTCGTGGATGCTCCTGCCGCCCGATCGTCGCCGGAACCCCCCGCCCTTCGGGCTCGGCGCGGGCCGCAACGGGGTCCACTTCTCCCCGCGCGATCCGGAGATGTCGGCCCGGCTTTTCAACCGGCTCGGCATCCGCCATGCCGACGTCCTCGGAGACGGGCAGGCGATTCCGTACGAACTCCGCAAGAAGCATGGGCTGGTCAACGGATGCGAGTTCTCGTGGCGACCGGCCAATCTCCGGCGCGGCGAATCGCTGGCGGAAAAGTTCACCCGGCATCTGCGGGAGCACCCCGACCTGATTCCGTGGGTGATGTTGCTGCATGAGGACTCCATCTCCGCAGCCCATTCCATGCGGGTGCCGGATCTTTTTGTGGACGGCCCCCGCTACCGCCTCGACCCGGAGGAACAGGAACGCCTCGCACTGCTGCGCCGCCTGATCACGGAAAGCGCCGCATGGTTTCGCAAGGAGCACCCGGAAGTCCGGCTGCTGATCGGTAACGGCAACCTCGGGGTGCGCGAAGAACTTTACCGCTCCGGGCTTCCGGCGGAAAGCTTTGACGCGGCGGGCAACGAATGCGGCTCCTTCTCCCGCCCGCCCGAAACGCAGCCTCCCGATACGATCGGCAGCAACGCCTCGCTCTGGATGGACCGGCAGATGCTCGACGCCTATGGCTACCCCGACAAGCCGGTGGCGCAGGGGTGGGAAGTTCACTACCCTTCCACCAACCCCGGCAACCTGAGCCTGCGAACGCATGCCGACTATATCGTCCGCCACCGGCTGCATGCGCTCGCCTGGAGGGTGCCGAAAATCTCCGGCGGCGGTCTCTACGATTATGGTAATAGCTATGCGCTGGGCAACTGGGGGAGTTCAGGGCATTTCACCGGTCGCCCCCACCCGATGCCCAAACCGGCGGCCCTTGCGCTCGCCACGCTGACCCGGGCGCTCGACGACGTCGCCTACCGCGACTTCGTGCCGACCGGCAGCGACAGCCTTTACCTGATGCGGTTTACCTCCCCCTCCGGCAGCCAGGTCCTCCCCTTCTGGGTCGTGCGCGGCGAACGGACCCTGCACCTCTGGCTGGAAGGGAGCGGCGGGGCGCAATGGATCACCCCGCAGGGCGAGACCGTGCCGCTCGCCCGCGACCGGGAGGGGCGGCTGCAACTTCGCGCCTCCGCCTCCCCGGCTTACCTCCTCCTGGCTGCGGGAGTGCGCATCGCCCGCGTGGAAGCGGGCGAGCCGGAACACCCCGGGGCCGACCGGCCTCCGCAGGGGGCGGCGTTCCTCGGTTCCCTTGCCACGCTTGGAGAGCACGGCTGGCGGCTGCTTGAGGCGCGCAATCCGTTGCTGGAAAACTACAATCCGCTGACACCCCGGCGCAAAGGCGGGCTGGCCCTTGAAACCGGAGATGGCGAAAAACATGATGGAAAACCGGTGCTCCACGTCACGCCGATGGTGCCGCAGGAGGGCAGGGCCACCATGCCGATGTACGCGGAACTGGAGCATGCCCGGGGGCTTCCCCTCCCCGGCGAGCCGGACGAAATCGGCATCATGGTGAACGGAAACTCCGGCTGGGGGCGGCTGATCTTCGAGCTGGAGGATGCCTCCGGCCAACGCTGGACCTCCATCGGCGCACAGGCCCAGCAGGGAAAGGCGGAGTGGATGGCCGACTGGATCGGCCGCGACGCCGCACAGGCTTTCGAGCCCGGCATGAGGTCGGACTGGAACACCGAAGACCCGTGGAGCCTGAGCCGGATCAATTTCGACGGCTGGCGCCATGTCGCCTTTCCCCTGCCGGGGCAATACCCCGGGGAAGGCTACCACTGGCCATCCAACAGCCAGTGGAAATGGGACGGGGATGGCCGCGTCCATTACCCGTTGACGCTCAAAAAAGTGATCCTGCAACTTCCCGAAAAGGTGCTTTACCTGACCCGTTTCGAGCCGCCCGCCCGCAAGCGCCTCACCTTCGGGGGGATCTACAGCGCCCGGACCGGGAAGTACCCGCCCAAGCGGAAACCGTTTCGCTACCTCGAAGCGTACCAGATTTCCCACCGCTAACCGTCGTCCTTATCACCTCATGAATCTTCTCTTCGTCGGCGCCACCGGAACGGTCGGACGCCAGCTCGTACCCTACCTCTGCCAGCGCCACCGGCTCACCCTGGCCGCCAAGGGAGGAGGGGAAGTCCACGGGACGCCGGTCCGCGATGTCGATGTCACCGACTGGGAGAGCGCACGGGCGCTCGTGGCGGGTGGCGACCGGGAGGGGCGGCCCTTTGATGCGGTGATCAATGGCGTGATCGCGCCCTACCGCGGCATCGACATGGACGACCCGGAGGCCCGCCGCCGCTATTTCGAGCAATGCCTGGAAATCAACATCCGCGTCGCCTATTACCTCTTTGAAGCGGCGATGCGGGCGGCGACGCCACGGTTCATCTATCTTTCCAGCCTCTCGACGATCACCGGCGCACCCCGGCTGGAACGGATCGGCCCCGGCACGCCCGACCAGCCTTACGACATCTACGCCGCTTCCAAGCTGTTTGGCGAAGCGGCGGGCCGGAGCTACGCCTGTCGCTTCCCGGAACAGGGGGAAACCATGACCGTCATCTGCCTGCGCCTGGGGCAGCCGTACCGCTCCTTCATCCCGTGGGACGAACAATGGATTCACGATCCCTCCAAGCGCCGGCTGCCGGTGCATGTCGAAGACATCGCCCACGGCGTGGAGTGCGCCCTGGAGGTGGCGATCCCCTTTGGCGTCTACCCGATCGTCTCCGGGAGCGACCAGAACTTCATCGACCCCGCGCTCTACGCCGAACTCGGCTACCGGCCCCGCTGGCGGTTTACCGGAGACGGGTTGACCCGCCTGGAAAGCGTTCCCTGTACGGTTTCCCCGAACGGGCACGCCAGCCTGCATGCCATGAAAACGGGGTGACATCCCTTTTCCGTCGCACCGCAAAACCGACGGCTTGCATTTTCCGCCGCACGTTTTAGGATGAATCTCTTTTCCTATGGCCAAGAGCATTATTGATCCAGCCCGTCTGGAGCGCATCGAGTTTACCAACGACGAAATCGCCCGCTACTCCCGGCACCTGATCATGCCGGAAGTGACGCTCGACGGGCAGCGTCGTCTCAAAGCCGCCAGCGTCCTCTGCATTGGTGCGGGAGGGCTCGGCTCGCCGATCGCGCTCTACCTCGCCGCCGCCGGGATCGGCCGGATCGGCATGGTCGACGCCGACGTGGTCGATTTCTCGAACCTCCAGCGCCAGGTCCTCCACGGGACCAAGGATGTCGGCCGCAAAAAGCTCAACTCCGCCCGCGACGCCGTGCGCAACATCAACCCGAACGTGCAGGTCGATCTCTACGACACGATCATCCGCGCGGAAAACGGGATGGAGATCATCAAGGGGTACGACATCGTCATCGACGGGACCGACAATTTCCCGACCCGCTACCTCTCCAACGACATCTGCGTTTTCTTAAAGATCCCGAACATCTACGGCTCCATTTTCCGTTTCGACGGCCAGTGTACGGTTTTTGCGCCTCATCTCGGGGGCGGGTGCTACCGGTGCATGTTCCCGGAACCGCCGCCTCCCGGGATGGTGCCAAGCTGCGCCGAAGGGGGCGTGCTCGGCATCCTGCCCGGCTCGGTCGGGCTGATGCAGGCGACCGAGGCGATCAAGCTGATCATGGGGATCGGCGATCCGCTCATCGGCCGGCTCGTCCACTACGACGCGCTCAAGATGAAGTACAAGGAGTACAAGCTGCGGCGCGACCCGAAGTGCCCCGTCTGCGGCGAACACCCGACGATCACCGCACCGATCGACTACGACCAGTTCTGCGGCATCCCGCAGGCGGCCGCCGCCGAAGCTGAAGAGGAACCGGTGCCGGTCATCACCGCCCAGGAACTCAAAGCCAAGCGGGACCGCAACGAGGCCTTCCAGTTGATCGACGTGCGCGAAGCGTTTGAATACGACATCTGCAACATCGAAGGCTCGACGCTGATCCCGCTCTCCGAGTTCCCATCGCGGATGAGCGAACTCGACAGTGCGGACGAGATCGTCCTCTACTGCAAGGTCGGCGGGCGCAGCGCCAGGGCGCTCAAGCTCCTTCAGGAAGCGGGTTTTAGCAAAGTGCTCAACGTGGAAGGGGGCATCGAGGCGTGGGCCGACGAGGTTGACCCGACCATGCCGAAATACTAAAAACCCGCCCGACCCCGCGTACGCTCCTTTACTTCAAAAGATGTCCACCGACGCCGACGCTCTTCAGGCTTCCCAGGAACGGGAACGCATCTCGCCCGCCCTTGGAAAAGTCGTCAGCGGTCTTTATATCGCGACGGCGGCCATCGGGGAGCGCCACGCGGGGATGTTGTGCAGCTTTGTCGAACAATGCAGCTTCGAGCCGCCGATGATCTCGATCGCCGTCGGCTCGACACGGCTCTTGAGCCAGGCGCTCGACGGCCACGGGCTCTTCGGACTGCACGCCTTGAGCAAGGAAAACCGGGGCCTGCTCCGGTCGTTCTCGCGCGTGGGGGATCACGACCCGTTCGAAGGGCACGAATTGGTCGAAAATCTCTTCGGCATCCCGCAACTCGCGGAGGCTTCGGCGTTTCTGGCATGCAAGGTCGCCGGAAAAATGACCACGGGCGACCATACGCTCTACGTCGCCGAAGTCTTCGAAGGCAGCCTGCAACACCCGGGGCAGGAGGCGAGCGTGCGGGTTCGCTCCAACGGGTTTATTTACTAGAAAACGCGGTATGCCCGGCGAAACCACCGCCCCGCCCGCATGGCAGCGCCTCGTGCCGCTCCTGCGCTGTCCGGTCAACCGCCAGCCGTTAAGCCTCGCCCCGCAGTCTTTCGCCGACCGGCTCGATGCCAATCGCAAAACCGGGCCGCTTCCGTGCGAAGCCGCTGAAACCGGTCGCCTGCAAATCAACCTCGCCGAACCGATAGAAGCGGTGCTCCTGCGCAGCGACGGGCAGGTCGGCTACGTCGTGCAAAACGAGGTGCCGATCCTCCTCCCCGACCATGGAATGCGGCTTTCCGCGGCTCAGACCGGGACGATCTCGTAAGCGTAAACCGCCGCCATCTCCAGTTCGATGGTGAAATGAAGGCTTTGCGCCCCTTTGGCAATCGGCACCACCGCCCCGGAACGCCACACGACCCGTTCCCTGACGGCGTCTCCGGCAAGGTCGCAGCCATCCTCCACCGCGCGACCCTCCACGCCTTCCACCCCCACCCGGACGCGTCCCCCTTGGCGCGCCCGGTAGTTGAGATGGATCTCCACCGCACTCGCGCCCTCCACCGGCGCCTCCACCCGGAAGGAAGCCTGCCGGGGCGTCTCAAACCCGAAGAGCCGATCCTTCGGCCACCGGGCAAAGGTGATGCCGCTGCGTCCCTCCCTGCGAATCCACTCCCGGAATCTGCCCCCCTCCGCACCCCGTCCAAACCCGTGTTCGTAGTTCCGGCCGGAAAAATAAAGACGATGCTCGTCGCCCACCTCCACCGGGGCGGAGGCCGTGTGAATCCAGCCACACCCGGTCCAGTCAAGCTGGCGATGGCTGATAAAGTCGGGGCGCCCGGGAAGGTGCAGCCATTTTCCGCCCGGTTTTTCCTGATAAACGAGCGTCACATCACAGGAGCCGTGGTTTCCCAGCAGAATCCCCTCGGAATACGGGTAGCGATGCCGGAAATTCCATAAGAACCCCACCGTGCCGTTCCCCGCCGGCATCATCGCCATGCCATAGTAATCGCCGGAGATGGAGCCGCGCTGCATGGCGGCGAGATCGTCGTATTCATCGGGATAAAGCGCCCCGTGGTGTTCGCCATAAACGCCGTCGCGGTACTCCGCCACGTGAACGCAGCGCCGCATCAGCCGGTTGATCCAGAACTGCCGCTTGAGCGCGATCACCGCGCCGCCGCGCCCGGGATGGTAAACGCTGGTGATCACGTCGCCCCCCTCCCACTGCGGTTCACGGTCGGGAAAGCGCCACCGGAGCCCGTCAGCGGAGACGGCACTGTAATAGCCGTAGCGGTGCCCACGCGATCCCGGCCCCGGCCGCCCGCAACCGATCGCGCGGTAACGCTCGTCTGGCGCACTCCCCGGGTCGATGAACACCGAAGGCGAATGCAACCCGAGATCGCAGAGATGGTTGTCGCCCGAGGGATGATCCACGATGCCCAGCTTGCGCTTTTGCCAATGGCAGCCATCGTGAGACTCCGCACAAGCCACCCAGAGCACGTCGTGGTTGAAGTCCCACCCCTCCGGCGTCGCCTGGTACCACATCCGCAAAAGCCCCCCATCGCGGATCACCGACCCGTAGGCGGAAACATTGAGGCGATCGACCGGCGTATCAGGCAGCAGCACCGGCTCGGGGTGAACCTCCGGCTCCCACTGCACCAACTGCAACGCTCCGCTGAATCCGGAAAAGTTACTGCGCGATTCAAAAACCAGCTCCATTACAGCGATCCTTTCCGGTTTCCGGCTTCCTTCTCCACCACCACCACACGGCTCTCCCCGGGCGGCACGACGAGCCACCCCTCTCCGTCGAGCGGCTCGCCCGAGTAAAATTCCCGCCCGCCCGCAAGCGCCGCTTCCGGCAGTCGCCACCGTTTTTCCAGCGGCGAATCGTTCATCAGACAGTAGAGCGCCGTTCCTCCGTGGGCCACCCGGCACCCTTCGCTCTCGCCGATTCCCGGGATTTCCTCCTGCGCGCCTTCCATGAGAACCGTTTCATAACGGGCGAGCAGCCGCGTCGTTTCCGCCACGGCCCTCCAGCTTCGCGCGTCCATCGCGCTCATTTCGTAGATCAGCACGCCCCCCTGCGAATCGAGCATCCGCCGAAGGAGCCGCGCCGGAGTCGTCTGGCGGGAAGGGATGTCATCGACGGGCCGGTACGGTTCGATGATCTCCCCGAAAAGGAGGAAAACACCCGGGAGCGCCTTCTTCGTCGCGCGGATCGCCTCCAGCGGACGGCCATACCCCATCCCCGCCTGATCGACGGCCCCGGCGGCTCCGACGTACGCCCAGTCGACGCCGTAGCGGCTCGGGTTGTCTTCCGTCTGGTAACCGCTGTAAACTTCGAAACGGATCTTCGGATCGACGGCTTTGACCGACGCCTTCATCTTCCCGAAAATGCGCGCGGTCTGTCGCGCCATGAAGTCGACCCATGGCCGCGCATATTTTTCGTTGATGACCGGGGCATCGAGCCGGACGCTTTCGGGCAGCGCCGCCGCGCTCCGGAACGCCGCCAGGCAGCGCGGACAGTAGCAGGTATGCATCCTGCCCCGGTAGAGCGGGGAAAACTCGTAATCGTAAAGCACCGCCTGCGGGCGAAACGCCGCGATCTGCGCCTGCATCAATCGCTCCGCTTCCGGCCACGCCTCCTGGAGCAGCGCCGAGGTGCAGACGCGGCTGTGGTCGATCTTTCCATCGTAATTGACGAGGCACTGCTCCGGGTGTTTGCCCAGGTAGGGGCCGAAAAAGAGGCTGCCATTGAGAAAATGCATCCGCAGGGTGGCCGGGATTCCCTTTTCCCTGAAACGCCCCGGCGTGATGCCGACGTGACCGATTTCGTAGAGGTTGATCCCGGCGCGCCGCGTCATCGCCAGCAGGGCTTCCCGCACGGCGTCGTCATCCAACTGCTCCAGCGGTCCCCAGAGCTGCCAGAGGCTCTTTGCGAGTTGTCCGCCCGCGAGCGGCTCCGCCAGCACCCTTACCGGGAAGGAACGACGCGCTTCGGTCACGCGTCCTCCCTCGCCGGTGCTCCAGTAGTAAATCTCCCCGCTCGCGCTCGCCTGCGAAGTGGGGCGAAGGACGAGCCAGAGGGAAAGCGCCTGCGCAAGCCGCGGCGTGTCGCCCTTCTTCGGCAGTCTCCGGTCGGCGGCGATTTCGAGCATCGTGTACTCCTCCCCCCCGATCTTCCGCCGCCCCGTCTCCCGGGTCACGAAACGGGGGTGCAACTCCGAGCGCCACGCCCACAGCGAGGAAGCGCCCACCCACTCGAACCCGCGGGGGAGCGCCACATGGAGCTTCCACCCTTCCCGCCCCTCGGCGGTTTCAAATAGAAACGGCACCTGCTGGGCGGCGTCCCGTGCGAAGTAGATCGCCGGTTCCGGTCGGGGCCAGACCCGCGTTTGCTCCAAAAGCAGCGTGGTCCGTTTGCGTACGGCCTTCCCGTCCGGTTCCGTGGTCCATTGAATCGAACCGGCGTCGAAACCGGGGCCTTCGATCACCGCCGTACCCGTCGGCTGTTCCATGGAGATTTCCACCTCGTTGGCCCCCGTCTTCAAGGGGAGCGTGATCTCCACCGGTTGATCCCCGGCGTTCCCGTTCGCTTCCTCACGACCCTTCATCCGGACCACGTACGCCCCCGTTTTCCGGAGCCGAAGCGTGACCGAAGGCATGGCAACGGTGACCGGGTGGAGCGGCGAGCGGTAAAGCGGCGTGAGGTCGTCGGCCAGCAGCGTCACGGAAGGCTCCACCACACGCTGGCCGAGCGCCCGCGGCACTTCCAGCCGCGCCTCCGACATCCCCGCCGACACGACGACGATCTGACGGCTCCGGTGCTCGCCTTCTCTGAAACTTGTGTAAACCAAACCCGAAGTGGACACCTCCCCGGAAGCCATCCGGAATCCATTTTCCCCCACGGAAATCGTCTCCGGCAGCTTGGGAGAAAAAGCGGCGCGACGGCTCCCGTGATCAAAGACGAGCGTCCCCCAGCCTGCGGGTGACTCCGGGTCCGCCCCGGCGTTCCAGGTCGTCACCTCGCTCCGGGCCACCGCGTTTCGACCCACCGACATCGGAACCTGGCCGACGTGCGCGTCCAGCCCAAGCGCATGGAGCGGGATGGCGGCGACCACGGTATAGCGCCCCTCCCCAATACGCCCGAGCGCCTCCGCCCCGGCGTTCCAGCGAACATCGACCGACTCCCCCCGCTGGCGGCTGTCGCGGATCACCCCCCGGGCGTTGATCCGGAAGAACAACACTTCCCCCTCGCGCGAACGGAACGCGAGAAAACAGCCGTCGTCCTCCTGCACCGGGCCATCCGGCTCCGTCGCCGTGGTGCGAAACTCATGGGTGCGTTGCTCCACGCTGCGGAGGATCGGCTCCTCGCAATCAAAACGGACGTAGAGCTTCTCCCCGTCATAAGAGAAGCGGACCGTCGTAGCCCCGGTAGGTGCCCGTCGGCTCCCGGACACCCGGAAATCGCCAAACGCGGTGGCTCCTTTCCACGGCCCTTCCTCCAACCGGGCCCGGAGGTCGTGCCGCTTCGCGCTTGGGGCGGCAGCCACCAGAGGCGCGGGGGGCAACACCGGTGCCACCGCCTCCAGTTGCGCCGGTGGAAGCTCCGCTTCACTGGTGACGACGATCCGGTGGATCTCCAGCGCTCCACCCTGCGGCGGCGTCCACCGGAGGGTCAGCGATTTTCCCAGGAGCCGGGGGTTGATGCCGGGCACCCGGTGCCACTGCCACGCCTCCGCCCGGGGAAGCTGCGACGCTCCGGATACCTGCCGACTGCTCCCGTCGGTGGCGATCCGTTCCAGCGTCGCGTCGCCCTCCGGGGAGCGGTATTCGACATAAAGCGTCAAAGGACGCGAGGTCTGCGGCATCGGCAGCGCTTCGAGCGAGGTGCGGCTTGTCAATAAAACTCCTCCGGACCAGTTCTCCACACGGGTTGCCGTGGAGGCGGGGTCGATCCAATCCCCCGCTTCGTAAAAGCGCGGGGGGACCGGAAGATCGCCCGCTTCGGCCACCGCTTTCGTCCGCAGGTCGATGCTGGAAACCTCCACATAATCGCCCTCCCGGGGATTCGGCAGGGTCAGTTCGGCCACCAGTTCCTCCCCGTGGCGATCGACCCGGTAGTAGAAGCTGTCCCACCGCCGATGGCCCTGAAGCGGCAAAGGACGGCTGGTCACCGCGCCGTCACCCGAGCGGAGGGTCAACAGCGCGCTCCCCCGACCCTGCAACGCGGTGGCGACCTTGACCAGCCTCGGGCCGCCCGTCACCGGGAGCGGCACCCGCAGGCCGACGGGGCTCCCCGCCGCCGTCGCCTCCATGCGCAGCAGATGTTTTTGTGTCTGCCCATCCGTCACCCGGCGCACGAGGGGCAACGGATCGCCGAAGGGGGTCACGCCGTGCCCGTCGGTATGGAACCCGATCCGGCGGGTCGGCTCGTACCCTTCGGTCGAGGCCTTCAAGGGATGGATAAAAAGAGGGAGCGCCGCCACGGCGGCAAGCAGCCATTTCTGGGAAAAACGCAATATCATAAAAAAGGATCAACGGCCGTCATACCACCCTTCGTCGGTTTCACTCTGGGCGTGCAGGCCGATGTGGCCGTCGGCAAAGAAAAAGTGCGCCTTTCCGGCATGGACCGCGATGAGCGGCAGCGTCGGCTGGTAATCCCACGCCGTACCGCCGGGGTTGAAACTCTGGAACGGGGTGTAGGTCAGGCCATGGGTCCAGCGCGCCTTGATCCGCCCCGAGTGCCCGCCTTCGGTCACGACCACCGTTCGAGACGGCGTCCGCACCCAGACCGGCGGACGCCCGCAGAGCGTCAGGTTCATCGCGTAATCAAACGAATCGGTCGGCCACGGTGCCGGGCCGCGCCCTTCCTTCTCCTGTGCGGTGATCGCCGGGCAATCGAACACGCCTCCTTTCCCGGCACTCACACCGGGCGCCGCGCTCGTACTGCGACGGTCGGGCTCGTTCAGGTACGGCCCGGCGAAAAACGAAGCCGGATCAGCGCTGCCATCCATCCAGCGCGTCGTATTGCTGATGTAATAGGGAAAAACCCGGTGGTCCTGCGTGTAGTCGATCATCGCCACCCCGATCTGGCGCAGGTTGCTCAAACAACGCTGGGAGGCCGCTTTCCGGCGCACCTGACCCACCGCCGCGATCAGCAGGGCCATCAGGACGGCTGTCAAGAGGATCGCCAAAAGCATTTCCGTTATGGAAAACCCGCGTGATCGCGCGGCGCAAGAGCAGCCGGAAGTCGGTTTCATCGCACAAGCAGCCGCTCAGAGCGCTTCCCTCTTTTTGCGCCGATACGCCAGCCCCAGCCACCCTAAGCCCCCCGCCGCGAGCAGCGAAAGAGCGTGCGGTTCGGGGATCACGGCGTATCCCGTCACCAACTCCACCGAATGCCAATAGCTGTCGGTCCGGTAAGGGCGCGGCGATGCGTCGGCATCCCCCCAGATCAGGTTCACCCGGTTCGTCGGCACAGTGTAGACCCCGCTCCTCGCCACCGGCGCGCCGATCGCCTGCCCGTTCAGGAAAACCTGCATCGTCTGATCATCGTGGTCGAAATAAATCTGAAGCGTGACATACCCGGAGAGGTCGACCTCCGCGAGCTTGACGATCAAGGTATCCGCCGTACCCATCCGGTAGAGCCAGCTTCCATCTGCGGAGTTGTTGTAAAGCCCGACACGCCAGCCGCTGATGCCGTCATTGATATTGATCGAAACATTTGCCCCGTCCCCCGGCGCAAGGGGGACACGCAAGACCGCCGTAGCCGTCCAACCCTCGGGGGAGGAGAGATCGGCGGCGTTCAGGTTCATCCGGTAGTTGGTGGTGGCGCCATTGTCGGCCGGGCTGAGATTGTCGATGCGCCACGCTGCCACGCCTCCGGCATCCCAGACCGGCGTGACCTGCGACGCGCCGTTGCCGAGCCGCCCCCAGTTGGCATCCAACTGATCCGGCGCGAGAATCGACCCGCCCTCCGTGACCGGTTCGGCATGATAGGCGGCAAGCACGGCCCCGTGCATGGAAGAGAGCGAGACGGAAACGGCGGCGAGGGAAACCACAACGTAGCGGAGAAGTTTGGCGGGGTCCATAACGAGGCATCAAAGGGGGTTGAATGAAACGCAATTCGCTATTATTATAATAATTGCTGTTTGGAGAGTAGCGTTTTCGCTTGCCGGTGCAAGAACGAACGCTATCTTTTTTCAAAAAAACCGAGATTTCCCCTGTGCCACACCCCTTCAAACCCGTCAAAACCCCGCTCTACCAACAGGTCCTGACGCACCTCCGTGGCGAAATCGCCCGGCTTTCCCCCGGCAGTCGGCTGGAGCCGGAGCATGCGATGGCCGCGAGATTTTCCGTCAGCGTGGTGACGATCCGTGAAGCGTTGCGCATCCTCGCGTCCGAAAACATGATCGAACGCCACGCAGGCCGGGGGACGTTTGTCTCCGAAGGTGCGCCTGCGGCAAACACCGGGCATGTGGCAATCCTGATCGACCAGGATGTTTCCCATCCGCAGAGTTCCCCGGTCTACCTTCGCATGGCACAGACCCTTCGCGAACATCTGGCCGGGGAGGGCGTCGGCAGTCGGCTCTACGTCGGCAACAACCCGCCGGGTGTCCAGAAGCCCGACCTGAACAGCCCGGAGTTCCTCATTGATCTCAAAGAGGGCAAGATCTCCGGCGTGGCGGCGCTGCTTGCCCAGCCGTCGCGACAATGGCTCGACGAAGTGGAACGCCAGCAACTCCCGGTGGTCGCCTTCGGACACATGGAAGGTTACGCCAACCGGTGCGAATTTGTCGCGGACTACCTCCCACGTTCACTGGAAATGCTCCGCGCCCAGGGGTGCCGCACCGTCGGCTTTGTCGGCTGGTTTGGCCACGCCGTCGATCCCGCTCCGCATCTGGCCAACCTGTGCCGGGAGATCGAACGCCTCGGGATGGAAACCCGGCTTTCATGGGTCCGGCATGATGGAAACCCGTGCGAGGAGGGTGCCGGATGGGAAAAATTCCGCGAACTCTGGCGGGCGGAAACGGAGAAGCCGCAAGGCGTGATCATCTCGGACGACCTCCTTTTCAAAAGCGTCATTCCGGCCATTCCGGAACTCGGCATCGCCGTGCCCGAAGAGCTTCGGCTCGTCGTGCGGACCAACAAGGGCATCCCGCTTCTCTGTCCCTTCCCGATCTCGCGTCTTGAAGCCGACCCGAAGGAATGTGCGATCCACCTCGGCGAAAAACTGCTGACGCTTCTGGCGGGAAAACCGCTGGACGAACCGCTCACCCATGTTCCGCTGGTGGCCCTCGATGAATGGTCGATGCCGCAGATGGGCAAAAAGGGCCGTTCGCTGGCGAAGGTTTAACGTCATTCACTTCACGCCTTGGGGCGGAAGCGGGGACAGGGCGCGAGCGAAGTCCAACGCCGCGGTCGGCGCGGAGGCCGACCCTCCATGAACTACTGGAACCCGAGCAGCCGCCCGCCCTGGTAGACGATGAACGCTCCCGCCCACGCCAGCGCCGTCATGTAGGCGATCTGGAAGAGCGGCCAGCGCCACGAGTTGGTCTCGCGGCGGACGATGGCGACGGTGCTGATGCACTGCATCGCCAGGACGTAGAAGACCATCAGGCCGATGCAGACGAGCGGGGTGTAGACCGGCGTGCCGTCGGCGTGAACCTCCTTGCGCATCGTCTCCTGAAGCGGGGTGGCGTCTTCGTCGACCTCTCCCTCGACGTTGTAGACGATCCCCATCGTGCCGACAAACGCTTCCCGGGCGGCGAACGAGGCGATCAGGCCGATGCCGATCTTCCAGTCGTACCCGAGCGGGGCGATGGTCGGCTCGATCAGGTGCCCGAGACGGCCGGCGTAGCTGTTGGCGAGCGCCAACCCTTCGTCCGCATCAGCTTGCGACGGCTTCGGGTAGCTCGCCAGCGCCCAGAGGAGGATCGAAAGCGCCAGAATGACCGTCCCGGCCCGGCGCACGAAGATGCCGCCGCGCTCCAGCATCCGGGTGATGACCGAGCGCATCGACGGCAACCGGTAGGGCGGGAGTTCGAGCAGCAGCATCGGCGTCTCCCCTTTGAGAAGCGTCTTCTTGAAGAGCCACGCCATGCCAAACGCCGTAAAGGTGCCGAGCGCGTACATCGAAATGGCGATCGCCGCCTTCGCCCACGCGGAAGAGGCGGGCAGCAGCACGGCGATCATCAGGCTGTAGACGGGGATGCGGGCCGAACAACTCATGAGCGGCGCAACGAGGATCGTCGCCAGCCGGTCCTTCTCGTTTTCGATCGTCCGCGTCGCCATAATGCCGGGAATCGCGCAGGCAACGCTGCTCAGAAGCGGGATGAACGACTTCCCGTGCAGGCCGACCGACGACATCACGCGGTCCATCAAAAACGCGGCGCGCGCCATGTAGCCGCTATCCTCCAGCAGGCCGAGGAAGAAGAAAAGGATCAGAATCTGCGGCAGGAACATCACCACGCCGCCGACCCCTGCGATCGCACCATCGGAAAGGAGATCGCGCACCTCCCCTTCGGGCAGGGTGTTCTGGACCCAATCCTGCGAAGCGGCGATCCCGGCGTCGATCCAGTCCATCGGCCCCTGCGCCACATAGAAAATGCAGACAAACATCAACGCCATCGCGCCAATGAAGGCGGCCCACCCCCAGTAACGGTGGGTCAGGTAACGGTCGAGCCGGTCGGAAACGCTCAAGGCGGCGTTCTCCCCCCCGAGCCGCTTGACCACCCGGGCGCAGAGATCGCCGATCCAGGCATAGCGCGCCTCAATCAGCGTGGAAAGCGGTTCGACCCCCTGTTCGCGCAGGCGGCCCTGAGCGGCAACGGTTTCGGTGATCGTCCCGGGGTCGTTCTCCGCGAGGGTGGCGAGGGCTTCGTTGCCGAGTGTCAGCAGCAGGACCGCTTCGGGGAAGGCGACCTCCTCGGGCACGTTGAGCTTGCGCGCCAGTTCCAGCGCCTCGTTCTCCATCGCCTCCGGCATCGGCGGGCGGATGGCCGGCGCGGAAAGCGTCGCCCTGGAAAGGGCCTGCTTGAGTTCCACGAGCCCCACCCCCTTGGAAGCGATCATCGGGATGACCGGGATGCCGAGTTCCCGGCTCAACCCCTCGACATCGATGCGGATGCCGTTCTGCTCGGCGACATCGATCATGTTGAGCGCGAGGATCGTCGGCAGTTGCAGGTCGAGCAACTGGGCGACGAGGTAAAGGTTGCGCTCCAGGTTGGAGGCATCGACCACGGCGATGAGCGCCTCGGGCCGGGGCGTGTCGGGCTGGCGGCCCAGCAACACGTCGCGGGAGACCGCTTCGTCGGGCGAGCGGACCTGCAGGCTGTAGCTCCCCGGGAGGTCGAGCAGCGCCATCGGCTCCCCGTGGCTCCCGTGAAAACGGCCCACCTTCCGTTCGACGGTGACGCCGGGGTAGTTGCCGACCTTCTGGCGCAGGCCGGTCAACGCATTGAAAAGGGTGCTCTTGCCGCAGTTGGGATTTCCGGCGATGGCGATGTGGCGGACACTCTGCGGACTCTGAACGGAACTCATGGATCTGAAAATGGACTTGAAAAACCGGCTTCTAAAGCCGTTCGATATAGATGGCGGTCGCTTCCCTGCGGCGCAGCGAGAGGTGGTAGCCGCGCACCTTGAAATCGATCGGATCGCCGAGCGGGGCGACCCGGACGGCTTCGATCGTCGCCCCCTGCGTCACCCCCATCTCCAGCAGGCGGCCCGGGTCGTAGGAAGCGGCGTCAAACCCGGTCACTTTTCCCCGTTCCCCCACGGCCAGTTCGCTGAGCCGGGTGGCGGGTTGCGTTTCAAGCGATGGAAGCGGAGCGGTCGATTTCATGGAAGTTTCAACAAATGGTTTCAGCAGGGCTGATGCGCTCCACAAGGACGTCCGCCCCGAGGTTGCGCCCGATCGCCATGCGGACCCCCTGAAGAACGCAGATCAACGCCGTGCCGTCAACCACCTTGCAGACTTCCGCCGATTCGCAGAAACCCATCTCGCGCAGGCGCATGCACGCCGCCGAACCGGGCCGCAGGCCGACGATCCGCAACGGTTCGCCGCAACGGGCCTGGGTCAGCGCCATCGCGGGCCGGGGGACCACCGGCGCGGGGAGCGCCCTTTCGACCGCCTTCTCGCTTGCTTCGGCCACCCGTTGAGCCCGATCAACGAGATTCCTGCGCGTACAAAAAAACTGGGAGAGCCGGGCTTTCACAATGGCGGACAAGGTAGCGGAAGTCGCCCCCTAAAAGCAAGCGGGAGGTCACTTCATTTTTCCCGGTGAGGAACGTTGACTTCATTCCCCCCGACGCCTTACGGTGCCAGCCATGCTTGCCGAAATCGAACAGCTTCTCGTCCTGCAGGATCGCGATCAACGAATTCGAGCCTTGAAGAACGAGCTTCGGCACGCTCCCATCGAGCGCAAGGGGCTCGAAACACGGCTCGCCGCCGCCAGGGAAGGGGCGGCCTCCACCAAGCAGCGGCTGCGCGAACTCGAAGTCCGCAAAAAGACGTTGCAAGGCGAAGCGGAGGCCAAGCGCGAACAGATCGGCCGCTTCAAGACGCAGCAGATGCAGACGCGCAAGAACGACGAGTATCAGGGGTTTACCACGCAGATCGCTCACTTCGAAAAACTGATCGTCGATCTTGAAGACCAGGAACTCGAAGTCATGGAAGCGATCGAAGCGATGGGTCCCGAAGTTGCCGCGGCCGAAAAACAGGCCGCCGAAGCGGAGGCCGCCGTCGCGCAGCAGATCGCCAACCTGGAAGCGAAAATCACCTCGGTGGAGGGGCAGCTCCAGCAACTCGAAGCGGGGCGCCCGGCCCTGACCGAGCCGCTCGACGAAGACCTCCTCAACATCTACCAGCGGCTCTTTGCCACCAAGGAGGGCCAGGCGGTCGTCGCGCTGGAGAACGAAGTCTGCCAGGGGTGCCACATGAAGCTGACCACGCAGACCGCGCTCAAGGTCAAGGCGGCGCTGGAAGTCACCCACTGCGAGCAGTGCGCCCGCATTCTCTACGAAGCGCGGTAGCGTTTTTCCGGAGGCGGGCACCCCCATGCGTGGGGATTGGCAACTTTCGGGGCAAAGCGCATCTTCACGGGGCGTTCGTCACTCCGGTGCATGGAACGGGGTTCATTTTTCCCCGGTGCATCCGGGACGCCGGTTTCCACCTTTTTTTACCCCGTTATGAGCTTTAACCCCGATGCGCAGGAAGCCCTGCAACTGCTGGAAGGATTTTTTTACTGGAGCGGCATTCCCAAGCTGCTCGGCTGCGAACTGGAGAGCGATTTCTCCAAGGCCGACATCGCCCTGGCCGGGCTGCCGCTGGCGGTCAACCCGATCGAGCGCACCCAATACCTCGCCCCCCGCGCCGTACGCCACCGCTCGCAGGCGTACCACCGCAGCCATCGCGAATTCGGCATCAATCCCTTCGAACTGGCCCGCATTCGCGACTTCGGCGATGTCCCGCTGAACACCCCCACGATCGCCGACCGGGCGGTCCTCGACGTTGAAAAATTCTACGCCCGGATGGACGCCGCCGGGGCGATCCCGTTCACGGTCGGGGGCGACCACGCCTGCACCCTGCCCGTGCTGCGCGCCATTGCCGGGCCCAACTCCCGCCGAAAGGGGCCGGTCGGCATCATTCACTTTGACTCCCACACCGACAGCTACGGCGATTCCGCCGGGGTGCATTGCCACCCGGGCAACGGCTTCCGGCTCGGGCTGGAAGAGGGGCTCATCGATCCCTCGCGCTATGTCCACATCGGGCTCAACGGGCCGATGGTCCACCCGCAGATGGACGGCTTTTCCCGCGACGCCGGTTACCGGATGCTGACGCTGTCCGAAATCGAGGAGATCGGCATTCCCGCCGCGATCGCGGAAATCGCCCGGGTGATCGGCGACGGGCCGGTCTTTGTCACGGTCGACCTCGACGTCATGACCCTGAGCGACGCACCCGCCGTGGCCGACCCCGAAGTCGGGGGCCTCACCATGCGGGAAATGCAGCAGATCCTGCGCAGTTTCCGGGGGATGGATGTCATCGGCGGCGATGTCGTCTGTTTCGTCCCGCACCTCGACCCGTCGCAGGTCACCGCGCTCCATGTCAGCGCCATCATGCACGAAATCGTCACCGTGATGGCGGAAAATGTCGCACGGAAGCGATAGCCCCTCGCCCTGGCGGATTTGAGCTTCGTCGCCAGCCTTTTCCTGATGGGCGGAGCGTTCCGGGAAAAATTCCGCCGCCTTTTCATCCGGGAAGGGGAGGGGTAGCGCCGCCCCCTGATGCCTGTTTTCCTGCGCGGCAGGAAGGGGGCTTTTCCCCCCATGGGAGCCACCGCCGCCGCCAAGCGCGATACTCCGGGAAAGAAACTTCTTTTCTTTCTTCAACCGTGAACCGCATCGCAGGCATCGAAACAGAATATGGCTGCCTGGTTTCCGACGAAACCGGACAGGGCAACGCCGACTCGTGGCCGATCCGCATCAAGAATCATCTCTTCAAGAAGATGAAGCTCGGGGCGATCGACCTCCACTACCGCGATTACGAGGAGCCCCCCGGCAACGGCGGCTTTCTCCTCAACGGCGGGCGGCTCTACGTCGACATGGGGCACCTCGAGTATGCTTCGCCCGAGTGCAACACGCTGCGCGACATGGTTGCCTACGATGTCGCGGGCGACACGCTCGTCCAGCAGGCCGTCAAGGCGCTCGGGGCGCAGAAACGGGTGGCGTTCATCAAGAACAACGTCGACCACGAAACCGGCGCGACCTTCGGCTGCCATGAAAACTACCTGATGCGGCGCGACATCGCCTTTACGAGCGAGACGCTCGGGGCGCTGCTCAGTTTTCTGGCCACCCGGCAGATTTTTTCCGGCGCGGGCCGGGTCGGCCAGACCAATCCCCTCTCCTTTGAACTCGAAACGCCTTCCAACCAGAGCGTCGACTTCCAGCTTTCCCAGCGGGCCGACCATATCGTCAACGACATCTACCAGTGGGTGCAGTTCAACCGCGCGATCATCAACGCCCGGGACGAACCGCTCGCCGACCACCGCCTCTACCGGCGGCTCCACCTGCTGGTGGGCGACTCGAACATGAGCCCGTTTGCCACCGCGCTCAAGATCGGGACCACCTCCATGGTCCTGACCCTGCTGGAGAAAGGGTGGGCCCCGCGCGAGGTGGTCCTCAACGACGCCGTGACCGCCACGCGCCAGATCTCGCACACGGGAACCGGGCGCGGCGCGGTCCTGATGGCCGACGGGCGGACCCGCGACGCGCTCGACATCCAGTACGCCTTCCTCGCCCAGGCCCGCAAACACCTCGGCGGGGCCGACGAAGAGAGCGACTGGGTGCTCGACAACTGGCAGTTCGTCCTCGAAGCAATCGAAGCCCTCGACGCCCACCCCGAACTGCTGATCGGCGGCGTCGACTGGATCTCCAAACGGTGGCTGCTCAACCTTTTTCGCGAATCGGAAAACCTTTCGTGGAGCGACCCGTGGCTGCGAAGCCTCGACCTGGAGTACCACAACATCGACCCCGAAGCGGGCCTCTTCTTCTCCCTCAAACCGGGCAAACGGATCGCGGAATGGAACGCCGCCGCCCGCTGGCCCGTGGCGCTGCAACTCCCGCCGACCACCACCCGCGCCTACGGCCGGGGCCTGGCGATCGACCACCTCATCGCCCACCCCCGGCTCTCGTACGTCATCAACTGGGACTCGCTCATCGTCGAAGAAGAAGCCCCGCTGGCAATGGCCGATCCGTTCGACTCGTACGAACGGAAGATCAAGAGCCTGCTCGCGCCTTATGGCGGCGACGGACTGTAAAAACCCGGGTCCCGGTCACCGGAAAAAAACGCTTTCCGGCCCGGCGAAACCACTCGCGCGCCGGAGAAGGGGAAGAAAAAAGGCTTGCTTGTTTAACCGGGTAAACAGTAGAGTCGCCCCCGATGACAAAAGATGCGCAGATCCCCTCATCCCAGCCCGTTCGCATCCGTGAGATTGCGGCGAGAGCCCAATGCACCAAGGCGACCGTCTCCATGGCGCTCAACGGCAACCCCCGGCTGCCGGAGCTGACGCGGCAGCGGATTCAGGAGATCGCGCGCGAAATGGGCTACGTGCCCAATCAGCTCGCCAAATCGCTCTCCCTGGGGCGGACCTCGGTGCTGGGCGTCGTGCTCCCGATGGCCATCGACCCGTACTACGCGGCCATTCTCGACGCGCTCAACCAGGAGGCGTCGAACCGAAACTACCAGCTTCTGATCCAGTTCCACCGCTGGTCGGTGGACGAGGAGGAGAAAGCGCTGAGGCAACTCGCCAAATCGCGCGTGGACGGCATTCTGCTCTACCCGGCGCGAAGCAGCTACCAGGATCTGCCGCTCGCCAAATGGCTCGACGGCGTCAAGGTGCCGATCGTCCTCCTTTCCGACCTGGGGGGGACCGGCCTGCCATCGATCGCGGGGAGAGTGGTCAAGGATCGCCAGCAGGCGTCCACCCTCGTCATGGAAGAATTTGCCAGGCTCGGGCACCGGCGGCTCGATATTCTCCACCCCCGCTTCAGCAACGCGGAGATGCCGCAACGCTATGCCCCGCTTCTGAATCGCGACCTCTCCCGGAGGATGAACCTCGATGCCCGGGTCTTTTCCCTCGTGCCGGAAATGGGAAATACCGATCCCCACATCCAGCAACACGGTCTTTCGCCCTCCCGGGATGAAGACCTCCTGCTGCGCTACATCGAATCGTACCTCGACTGGCCGGAGCGCGGCAGCGCCGTGATGACCAGCAACCACCGCGTCGCCTGGAAACTCCTCTCGACCATGCGCCGCAAACACCTGCATTGCCCGGAGGATCTCTCGGTCATCAGCGTCGGCATCCTCGGCGCGGGCAACGACGGCGCGTTTCCGCTGACCGCCGTGGAATATGACGCAAAGGAAATCGCGCGCATCGGTCTGGACCTGATGCTTAACCGGATAAACAACCACCTCAATACGGGCGATGCCGTCGTCACGGCAGAGCTGGTCCGTCGCGAAAGCGCGGCTGAAGCGCCCTGTTCATCCGTCGCCCGCAACACGCCCCCCGCCTCCGCCGCCATGGAGGAAACCGTCTCCCCAAAATGAAGAAACTCCTCCTTCTCCCCATCCTCTCTCTCGCCCTCTGGAATGTTTCGGCCTGCGCCGACGCCGTCCCTCTGCCTGAAAGAAACAACCTTGCAGCCGGGCTCCGGGCCACCTTCGACCCCGCTCCCAATTACCAGCTCTGCAAAGACCCCGGCGACGCCCTCCAGTTGACCGACGGCTTCTTTGCCGGAGCGGAATCGACCGGAAAACCCAACGAAACCCTCTGGGTCCAGAAGCAGACCGTCGGCTGGGCCAACCCGAGGCGGCCGATCGTGATCTCGTTCGATCTCGGGGAAGAAAAAGAGATCGAAGGCGTCATGGTCAGTTCCGCCGCAGGTTCCTCCAACGTGGCGTGGCCCGCTGCCATTGGCTTCTTCGTCAGCCCGGACGGCAAGACCTGGTCTTACGCCGGGGAAGTCATCTCGGGTTCTCTCCGGCATGGGCTTCCCCCCTCGATGAGCTATTCCGAACATCGCTTTGTGGCCGACGGGCTCAAGGCTCGCGGGCGGCATGTCGCCCTCTGCATTCCGGTGGGCGGCTCCCTCTGCTTTTTTGCCGACGAGATCGCCTTCTATGAAGGACCCTCCGGAAAAGCGGCCCCCTCCCTGCCGGTGGTCGGCAACCTGGCGGCCATGCGCGAGTTCATCTACCGCGATCAGGTCGCCCTCCACACCTTGCGCCGGCTCAAACTCGATTACGACGCCATTGGCGAGGCGATTCACGCTTCGTCCCTTGCCGCCACCGACAAAAACCGGTTGAACGGGAAACTCGAAGCGCTGGCGGCGGCGTGCGCCCAGCCTCCCGGCGGCAATCTTTCGGGGTTCTCCACCGTCATCCCGATCAACGCCACCCAGGAGAAGCTGCTCGCGATTCACGGAGAGTTGCTGGAAAAACAAGGCTACCCGCCCCTGTTCCTGTCGAAGATCCACCGCAACGGCTACCTCGGCTGGCTCGCCGCGCCGGAACTCACCCGGCAGGAGCCGATCACGCTTCGCTACCGGCAGATGAGCGGCGAAACCCGCGCCGACCTCTTCCTGGTCACCAACGCCTCGCCCGAGGCCGCGACCGTCACCCTCTCCCTGGAGCAGCCCGCCGATGCGCTCGATGTCGCCTATTGCCCCTGGACCGATACGCCTCAACTGGAGCCGGTGGCCACCGCGCTCCTCCCCGCCGAAAAGACCGGCGACGGGTGGCGGTTTTCCATCCCGCCGGGGCTGACGATGAAAGTCCTAGTCAACCTCGACGGCTCGAAACTCCCGCCGGGGCGGCACGAGTTCAAGGCGGCAATCCGCGGAACCGGAACGGCCGACCTCCCGGTCCGGCTGGAGGTCGACCTCTCCCCCGTCAAAATGCGCAAGCCGGGGCTGCACCTCGGGATGTGGGACTACGTCAACGGTAGAGGGTATCACGCCATCACGCCGCAAAACCGGCAGGCCGCCCTTCGCCTGATGCGCTCCCACGGCGTCGACAGCCCCTGGGGCAAGTTCTCGGACCTCCCGATGCCCGGCCCGGACGATTTCGACGCCGCCGGGAAACTGATCACGGAAAACCTCAACTTCACCCTCTTTGACCAATGGCTCGAGCTTTGGCCCGACGCCGCCCGTTACCTCGTCTTCGTCAACGTCACACGCCAGATCGGCGGAGTCCGGATCGACTCGCCCGGGTTTGAGCCCCGCGTCGCCCAATGGGCGAGAGCGGTGGCCGACCACGCCGCCTCCCGGGGCCTGAAACCGGGCGTATTGAACCTGCACCTCGTGGACGAACCGCATACCGACGACCGGGACCGGCTGTTCACCCTCTGGGCGGCGGCTGTCAGAAAAGCCGCGCCGGAGCTGACCCTCTGGTGCAATCCCACCCGCGTCGCACCGCAGAATGCGCCGGTCCCCGAAGTCTTCGACCTGCCCGATGTCCTCTCCCCCAACGCCCGCCAACTGGTCCAGGGGGGCAGAAAGGCGCTGGAGTTTTATCGGGGCAAGCGCAAGGAAGGCAAGGCGCTGGAACTCTACCTCTGCTCCGCGCTCGCCCCTCATACCGATCCCAATCACTATTACCGGATGCTCCCGTGGTCGGGCTGGCCGCTGCGCATTCAAGGCGTCGGCTTCTGGTCGTTCGGCAGCACCGGGGGCCTCGCCAGCAACTGGAACGCGTATGAAAATGCCAACGGCCTCTGCTATGCGCCCGCCTTTTTCAGCCGGGACGACGTCACCGACACGCTCCAGTGGCAGGCGGTGCGCGAGGGGGTGCTCGACTATGAATACTTCCGGATGCTGGACGAGGCGCTCCCGACGGCTCCCCCCGGGCTGAAACAAAAGGCGGAGGAACTCTTGAGCGATGACGCCATCGCCGATTGCTTCGGAGGGTGGACCGCCATCGACAACCGCGACTGGAGGGTCTCCTCCGGACAGGAAGCCCCCGACCTCCACCGCGAAAAGATTCTCCAGGTCCTGGAAGAGATCGCTACCCGCTCCGCCAGATAGCTACACCCCCATTAAAAACAACCGATCACCACCCTCATGACCACACCCTCCCTCTCTTCGATCGAGCCCGCTGCCATGGATGACTGCGGCATGAAGCGCTGTCGCCCCTCCTCCCGCATGGCGCGTTATTTGCGCCTGCTGGCGTTGGGAACGCTATGGATGATGGCGGCGCCCGCCGCCGTTGAAGCCCAGATCATCTATCAAACCGACTTCTCCGGCGATACCGGTGCCCTTCCGGATGACTGGAGCATCAAACTCAAGGAAAAGGGGACCATGGCACTGAACGGAACCGGGCAACTGGTCTATACCTCCACGGAACAGTCGGGCACCGGGATCGCCTACTGGCATGGCGATCTCGAGGGCGTCACCGACGGGGTCATGAGCAATGCCACCGCCCGCACGCTGCTCCAGTGGCCGCAACAAGGCAATAACCAGAACATCGGGCTTCTGGCACGCGTGCAGGACCGTTCCGCCGTTGACCCGGTGGGGTACTTCGCGGGACTGAGCCGGTACAGTTCCCAGAATTCGCTGGTCATCACCAAAAGCCCCTCGGGCTTTTCGCGCGGCGAAGTGCTCGCCTCCGTCAACGTCAGCCTCACTCAGTATGCCTACTACCTCCTCGACTTTACCGTGGTCGGAGATCAGTTGACAGCGACGTTGTACGACCCTTCGGGCCAGACCGAAATCGCATCCATCTCCATTGATGACTCCAGCTATTCCGGCGGCGTCTTCGGGCTCTATGCCCGTTCCAATGCGGTCCAGCGGCAGATGATGTTCGACAACTTCTACGCCGAAGCCATCCCCGAACCCTCTTCCGCAGCGATGCTTTTCATCGTCGGCATCGGCGCATTCCTGCTCCGCGCGCGGTTCTCCCGGCGCCAACCGTTCCGCAGCCACGCGCCGACGATGGAACCGTGATCCCGCCTCTTCATGTTTCAAGTTAAGGATTGGCCATGATTTTCAAATACCGGAGATTACCGGCGGCGTTTACCGTCGTGGAGCTGTTGATCACCATCACCCTGATGGCGGTCCTTGCCTACCTTTGTCTGGCGGTCAGCATCAAGGTCGCGGCGCAGGGAAAGCTGGCGAAGAGCACCCGCCATCTGGAAATGATCGGCACGGCATTGAACCTGTATCTCACCGATCGCAATGGCCGCCTTCCTGAAGCCGCCGGGTTTGCCAGTTCCCCCGGCCTGCCGGGCGTGAGACTCTACTGGTTTGATGCCCTGGCCTACTATCTCGAAGGGCCTGACTATCTCGCACAAAGACGCGACCGGCAGGCCCCGCGTCCCGAATGGCAGACCTGCCCGGCCCGCCCGCTTCTGCCGCCAAAGAAGGACCCCGCCCGGGGGCAGGGCATCTCCGTCGGGTATGGCTGGAACCACAAATACTTCGGCTATACCCCCACCAATACGGAAGGCACCTCCGGCTACGGCAGCCGCATCACCGAAGTCCCCTACCCGGCAAGCACGATCATCATCGGCACCAATGCCGAAAAGCAGAAAAACGGCGTGCCCATGTCGGCCGATGCCGCAGCCAATGCCAATCTTTACCACGCCAATCTTTCCGAACGTTTTGACGGAGCCGGTCTCTACCTTTTCCTGGACGGGCATATCCAACGGATGACCCCCGCCCAGGTGCAGGTAAACGGCGATTACCTGTTGAAGAAAAAGAAATAGACGATTTCCGGGAGGCCCCCGGCGTCACTCAAACTCCCGCTGCACCTGGTCGACATACCGCGAAAGCGCGTCGTAGCGCTTCGGCGTAGCGTCGTCGCTCTCGAGCTTTTTGGCGGTGCGCAGGTAGCTCTCGAATGCGCCGCTGAGTTCGGGCATCTGGGTCGCTTCGTACCAGTTGAGGTAGTCGATGATCTTGTCGGTCCGTTCGACGACCGTGGCGCGGTAGGCATCAATCGCCGCGAGCGCCTTGTCGACCCCCTTCGTCTTGCGGCTGGCGAGTTTCAGGGTCAGTTCGTAATACTCCTGAACGACGGGGCGCAGGAGCGGGTGCGCCTTGGGAAGCAGGGCGGCCAGGGCGTTGATCCGGGAATAGAGCGCCGCCTCACAGGCGCGGTGCCGCAGGTATTGCTTGTAGTCGGCAAGCTGATACTGCTTGCGGACCCCCTTTTTCACGTCGGTGACGACCTCGATCTCCAGCAGCGGCTTGAGGAGCAGATCGGTCTCCTCCACGGAAAGCCCGGCGTAACGGTCGGAGGTGGAAAAACGGGCGATGCCGAGCGTCCACCACTTTTCCAGCGATGTCTCGCTGCCGCCCAGTTGAGGGAAACACTTGAGCAGCCGCCCGGCGGGGTCGAGTTTTTCCCGGCTCACCTCCTGCACCATCCGGTAGAGGCTCGCCTTCCCCCCGGGCAGGGCGATGAGCATTTCCAGCAGGCTGTAGGAACACTCCGCATAGACCGCGCGGGAAGTGGAGTCCATCACCTCCAGGTTGCTGGAAAGGAAATCGGCGATCGGCGGCAGCTTGCCGGTCTGGATCAGTTGCCGGAAGAGGGCGGCGTTGGGCTCCACGGTGGAGGTCCGCGAATAGAGGCGTTCAGTCAACCCCTCCACCAGCCAGCCCGGCGGTTCGTGATAAACCTCCCCCGCGTCGGGAGGATCGCTGCGGTACGCCATCTCCATGAGCACCGCGCGGATGACCTGTTGGGGAAAGCGCGCCTCGCGGAACTGTTCCTCGCGGATCACCAGATTGATCTCGATCTTGTTCCCCTCCTCGGTATGGATGAGTTGCACACGGCTCAAGGGGCGATCGGGATCGGTCGTGCGGGGCCGCGTCATCGTGACGACGATCGGCAGCTTCCAGTAATCGCGCGTTCCGAGCGATTCCAGCACGGCCTCCTTGGCGGTCTCGACAAACCCGGTGACGGCGATGCGCAGCCCGGCGTCCGGACAATAGATGATGAACTGCCCGGAACGGCTCACGCTCCGGTCGCGGTAGGAGAGAAGCCGCGGCGGCAGCGGATCGACCGACGGCGGCGGCAGCGGCGTGGCCCCATGCCCCGGGATCGGCGAAAGCCCGGCCATCACCGCGACCAACAATGCCCGGCGGCCCAACCGACACGATCTGCCGGGGCGGTGAAACATCAGGGAAACAGGGGCAAAGCTCATCAGGGAGGGGGAACGCTTAAAAAAACCTCAATCATCGTCATCACCGAACCCGACCGGCTTGCTCCCGGCGGGATGCCCCAGCGGCGCTTTGCCTTCGTTGGGGTTGAACCGCCCCTTGTGCGACCCGGAAGCGGTCGGGCCGGTTTCCGTCGCGGAAGCGGGACCGCCGTTGGCAGCGGGCGCGGCACGGACGCTCGGGGAGTAGAGGATCAGTTCATCCTCCGCCGTCTCGATCTTGCCGAGGTGGTTCATCTGTTCACGCTCGTCCTTGAAAGTCTCCCAGACGGAACCGAGAAATCTGTCAAAATACGGGTAGGCCGCCGCCGGAACGGTCAGGCGACCGATGTTGGCCCCCACCTGGGTCACCATCAGCTTCCCGCCGGTAATTTCCAGCCGGTACTTCGCGCCGACATAGACCGGATAACCATAGAGGGCGCGTTGCAGGGTGAGTTGAAGCCCCTCCGGGTCGATCGCGGCATAGACCCGCTGAAACTCCACCGCGTTGGCGAGCAACCCTTCGGCCTTGCCCATCCGC
This sequence comes from Chthoniobacteraceae bacterium, assembly GCA_035555975.1. Lineage (GTDB taxonomy): Bacteria > Verrucomicrobiota > Verrucomicrobiia > Chthoniobacterales > Chthoniobacteraceae > DATMFV01. The sequence continues at coordinate 39,993 of DATMFV010000100.1, read as the reverse complement.
ACCGTCGCGCGGAGAAAATCGTTGATGTCGCTCTCCTTGAGGACGAGGCGCATGTTGGGCGGTGCGTTGACAAGGGTCTGGACCAGCGTCGGCAACGGCTTGCCCGCCGCGAGGTCCGGCATCGGCGGCACTTCGGCGGGTGGCAGCAGCACGGTGATCAGCAGCGCCACCAGCGCAGCCAGCAGAAGCGTACGGATGGCGGCGCTGATGAAATTGCCGACCCCGTAGGTCGATTTGCCCGCGTTCGGGTTGATCAGTTTCCGGACCCGCTCCTGCGTTTTTTCCGCCGGGACCGCTGTCTCCCTCTGTTTCTGCTCTTCGGCGATCACCGCCGAACGGTCGAGCTTGACCCCGCAGTTGTGGCAATAAATGCGCTCTCCCTCGTTGAGGTGACCACATTCCGGACAGGTAAGGGAGGGAAGAGCCATGGCGCGGGTCTAAAAAAAAGAAAAAACCTACGGTTTTGCGGTGGGCGTCGATGTCGGGGCCGGAGCGGAAGAGGAACCGCTCCCGGTGGAGGCACCCGGGGATGAAGATCCGGACGAGGACGAACCCGAAGAAGCCGACGGGGCGTCCTTTTTCGCCGCCTGCTTGTATTGGTCGGAGCGGTAGTCGGTGATGTAGAAACCCGATCCCTTGAAAATCAGCCCCGCGCCGGTGCCAAGCAGTCGCCGGACCTTCCCGTCGCATCCCGGCTGGGTGCATTGGGTCAGGTGCGGGTCTTTCATCGACTGAAAGACTTCGAAGGTCCGGTCACATTTTTCACACTGGTAGTCGTACGTTGGCATGATGTTTTCGAGGAAAAAACGCCCTATTTGTAACCCTTCCCGCGGCATAAGGCAATCTCTTCATGCGACCTGAAGGTATTCCTTACGGCTTTTCCCCCGTTGCCCCTGCCGGGAGGCGGGCGGCGCAGGCGGCTCCCCGCCCCCCCGCAACCTTCTTCTTCCTTTTCCATCGAAAAACCGATAGGATGCTCCCATTCATGGTTCTTTGAAGGAGCGACCGGGAACCGTGGAGAGCTGCCCGGACGCGATCGGCTGGCCGACCGGCCGAACGAGGAGCCGAAGGAAAGAAAAACGGTCGTAAAAACCGGCCAAACCGATTACGAGAGACCCGCCGACCCCCTTTGCCGCGAACTTGATCGTGTAGGAACCCCCTTTTTGACACCTCCTCCAACCTCATGAAAACCCGTACCATCCTCGCTCTGGCCCGGTGGGTGCTGGCATGCCTGCTGTTTACCGTCACCTTCTGGACGGAGGTGACCGGCCTCTCCTATGACAAGACCTTCATCCCGGTGGCAGCCGTTGTCGGCGGGTGTATCCTGATCGCCCCGGAACTGATCCACTGGGGATCGCTCCCGATCCAGGCGTTTTTCTCCAGCCTCTTCTTCCCCTCCAACCGGGAAATCCCGCCGCCCGATTATGTGCTGACCGGCGTCTACCGGGAACAGGGCCGTTACGACGAGGCGCTCGACCAATATTTGACGATCGTCCGCAACCACCCGGAGGAACTGCTCGCCTACCTCGAAGGGATGGAGACCGCCTTTGAAAACGGCACCCCCGAAGTGGCCAAAAAGTTCCATCGGCTCGGGCTCCAGAAACTGAAGGTGGAGGCCGCCCGCGAACAGGTCGAGCGGAGTTACCACCTATTGTGCGAAGCCGCCGCCAACGCGCCGGAGGTCGAGGAAGAGGAGGAAGCCGACGCGCCCGCCGTAGCGGAAAACGAAGGTGAACCGGCCTTCGAGGTCGGCCCCGGCCTCGCCGCCTCCGAGACGGAAGCGCCCGAGACCGACCGCTTCGGCCTGATGCCCGAACCCGACCCGAACGCCCGCCAGGTGATCAACGGCGACGACCACGGCGGCGAGCCGCGCGCATAAAAAGAAAGGCCGGCCGCATCGCCCAACGCCTTTATCGTGTCCTCATCGTGCTCTTATGGCACCGTTACCTGCATCCACCCGTCCGTGCTCCCTTGGTCGGACGACCGTATTGAAGGCAAACCTGTCGATAGGATTCTCTTCTCCGTTGGGGCCGAGAGCATAGAAAGCATAGTCAAGATCGGTAAAGAAACGGGTCAGCGAATCGGCATTCCGGGGAGAGCATTCAATATACCCCTTTGGCCTTACTGTGGAGAACAGATCAACCCCGCCCTGGACTGCCATCTCTTCCGCACCTTCAACATCAATCTTGATAAAAGCCGGAGGGCTCCAATACTTTAAAAGCCAGTCCAATGTAAGCGTCACGACCTGCTTGGTGATATCGGCATCTCCGACCGAGTTCCCTTCCACGGTAACGAGATGGTTTCGTGCATGACCTTTCTTTGGGATGACCAGGTCCAGGATTCCGGGCTGGTTCGCTACGGCGGCGCAGAGAATGGAAACCTTGCCCGCTTCGCGTGAAAAACCTCGCAGGGTGCGTGATTGCAGGTCGGCATAGCGGGGATCTGCTTCCAGCGAATACACCTCCCCCTCCTTTCCCACTTTCATCGCAGAGCAAAAGGTCAGAATCCCCAGGTTGCTCCCGATATCCCATACCACAGACCCTGGAGTCACATAATTCCTCACGGCCCAAAAGAGATCTCCGGCAGATCGTTGCAAACCTGGCGCCAACAGCCGGATATCGGAGCGGGTGGTGACATAGATCTTCTCCCCTCCAAAATCCCGGGGCAGTCTTTTTGGAAATACCAAAGGCCCTGTGAACGTTCGTGCCGCTTTGACCAAGGTTTGTATCATGGATGACCGGTGGAGGTTGTTTGTCGCGCGCAACTCCATCATCTCCAGATGAGCGTCAATAAGTCAATCTGGCGTTTGCTCCACGGAGCTTGACCGCTCAAGGCTCGATGCCGGACCAACGCTTACCGCCGCAATGCCGCCGCAGCCTCTTTTTTCGCGGCCTCATCCTCCGCGTCTTCCGCAGGAAGGGCGGCGACTTTCTGCCAGGCGGCGCGGGCTTTTGGTGCATTGCCGAGCGCCTTGTAGACCAGGGCCAACTGGTGGTGGGGGCTGATCTTCCCTGGTGCGAGCGCGGTCGCCTTTTCGAGATAACCCGCCGCCTTTTCCAGCGAAGCGTCGGGAATTTCACCGAAGGCGACCTTGGCGGCCATGCGCAGGACCGGGTTGAGCGTGGCGAAGCCGTACTCCCAGCGTCCCAGGATTTCGTAGGCGAGGTATTGTTTCGGGTCGAGAGCGATGGTCCGCTGCGCTTCGTCGTGGATCTTGCGGGAAAGCTTCATCTTGGCGGAGTTGCCGACAAAGTCGGTCATTTTCCCGGCGGCCACGGCCACGGCGAGGTGGGCCCGGGCGTTGCGGTCGTCGAGCGAAACGGCCTGGTCCGCGATGGCGACGGCTTTCTCCGCCGCTTTTTTCGCTTCAGCCTTCTTCCCGGCGTCGCTCTCCAGGTCGGCGCAATCCGACCAGCTCAGGGAGATCTCCGCCAGCAGGTCGGCCCGCGGCGGCGTCCCCTTCCCCGCTTCCAGCAGGGTCGCCAATGCTTCACGCGCCGGTTGGCGGTCCGCCTTCGCAATGGCGTCGCCGACCGGGTCGGCGGGGACGCTCAACGAAGAAAGCATGAACAACGGCACGATCAACAACCAGCGGCGGGAAAGGAAGGATGGGAGCATCAACCTTCAAAACGTAAACGAAGCGGAGCGCGGACTTCAAGCCGAAGCGAAACCCTCCGAAGAAACCGGCAGGACGACGCAGAAGGTGGTGCCGACACCGGGAGCGCTGGTCAGTTCGATCCAGCCATGGTGCTGCTGGATGGTGCCGTAGGCTGCGGCAAGCCCGAGGCCCGTTCCGCTGCTGGCGCTTTTCGTGGTGAAAAACGGTTCAAACACCTCCTTCTGCCGTTCCAGCGGGATGCCGCTGCCGGTATCCTGTACGGCGATCTCCACAAACCGCCCTTCGCGCGCCCGGCCGAGCGGGGCGGCCTGCTCCAGGGCGATCTCCCGCAGGGCGGCCTTGAGAAAAAGAGTGCCGCCCGAAGGCATGGCATCGCGCGCGTTGAGGACGAGGTTCACCAGCGCCTGCTCCAGCAGCGCGGCATCGCCCGGGATCGCCGGCAACCCCTCGGCCACCCCGGTCTTTACGGTGATCGCGGCCCCCAGCGTCGGCGCGGTGGAATGGACCACCTCCTCGATCAGCAGCGCCACCTCCACCGGCTCGAGCGCCAGTTCCCGCCGACGCGAAAAAGTAAGGAGTTGCCGGGTGAGGTGGCTTGCCTTGCGGACCGCGTGGCCGACTTCCCCGGCGGAACGCGCGGCCTCCTCCGGGAGGCGCTGCGTCATCAGGATCAGGTCGTTGTGCCCCTGGATAATGGAGAGGATGTTGTTGAAATCATGGGCGATCATTGCGGCGAAGTTGCCGATCGTCTTCATTTTCTGCGACTGGCGCAGTTTCTCCTCCATCCGGCGGCGTTCGGTGATGTCCTGACAAAGGGTGGCGATGCCGGTCGCTTCACCGTCGGCCCCGATCAGCACGGTGTGGAAATATTCGCAAAGGATGGTGCGCCCGGAGCGGGTCCGCGACTCCATCACCGTCGAGCGGGTCCGCACCAGTTCGCTGTTTTCCAGAAGCTCCCTCTGAAGCTCCTCGATCTTCTCCCGGTCGCTCTCCCTCGCCATCAGTTCGTAGCAGCTTTTGCCGAGCGCCTCCTTCGCGCTGTAGCCGTAGATCCGCTCCGCGGAGGGGTTCCATTCCCGGACCCGGAACCGGAGGTCCCACTCAATGGCGGCCAGCGGCGTCTGGCAGAGATGAAGCGCGAGCCGCGATTGCGACCGGCGCAATGCCCGCTCGGATTCCCGCTTCTCGAGCCGATACCCTTCCTGACCCGCGAGGAGCGAGGTCGAAGCCGCCAGCAGCAGCGCAATGACGCTCATGATCCCGAGAATGCGCAGCCGCGACTGGTGCATGGTCTGGTACCAGCCGGAGGCGTCAAAGGAGATGAGCAGGGCGGCCTCCACCCGGCCCTCCACGTCGCGCAGCGGATACCAGGCCCGCAGGAAGGGCGTCCCGGGCGGGCGGGCGGGAAGCCGGTCGCGCCCGGCATTGCCGTCAAAGGCTTCGACCATCTCGACCGGAAGCGGCGGGAGCGGTTCACCCCGGGCCGCCGGGTCCATGACGCGGCGCAGTTCCCCGTTGTCGAGTTGCCGGTAGGTGTCAAACGCCTCGATCATCGGGTTGAGGTGCTGCCACCGCTCGTAAACCTGCACAAACGGCGCGGCGGCGGGGTCGTCGCGCCCGAGGGCGAGCGGCAGCCGGGCGTGCTCCATCTCCTCGAGTTCGGCGGCATAGAGCGGCAGGAGTTGCGCCATCACCGTGTCGATCCCGCGCGACTCCCGTTCCAGAAGCTTGACCATCAACCCCCAGGTGCAAAGGAGGCAAAGGAGCAGGCCGACCGCATCCACCCAGAGGAAACGGCGGTAATCGCGGCGAACCAGGCAACCATACTTGATGCTGAAACCGGCCAGCAGAACAACGGCGAAGCAGAGGGTGTCGAGATGGTCAGCCACAAGTTTTGAAGACCCCCGCTACGCCGTCGCCCCTCCCACGCGCCGCTCCCGGAAATGCCGGGGAGGACAGGCCGCCTCCAAGGCAGCCGGTTTCCCCGGAGGCGTTCGCCGTTCAACGGGAAGTACGGGCGATTGAGACACGAAGTAAACGCTTACGCTTCTTCTTCACCATAGGCTTCCATGCCGACACACGAACAGACGAGATGGCGGTCGCCATAGACATTGTCGATCCGGCGGACCGAAGGCCAGAACTTCGCCTCCTTCGTCCACGGGGCGGGAAAAACAGCCTGCTCCCGGGGGTAGGCGTGCGGCCACGGCTCGGCCACCAGATTCAACGCCGTATGGGGCGCGTTCTTGAGCGGATTGTCTTCGCGATCGAGTTCCCCCTTGCCGATCGCCTCCATCTCGGCGCGGATCAGGAGCATGGCGTCGCAGAAACGGTCGATCTCGTCCTTTGACTCGCTCTCGGTCGGCTCGATCATCAACGTCCCGGCAACCGGCCACGACATGGTCGGCGCATGGAAGCCGTAGTCGATCAGCCGTTTGGCGACGTCCTCGACCTCGACCCCGGTCTCCGTCTTGAAATCGCGCAGGTCGAGAATGCACTCGTGCGCCACATACCCTTCGCTCCCCTTGTAGAGGACCGGGTAGGCTTGCCCGAGCCGGTGGGCGATGTAGTTGGCATGCAGGATCGCCAGGGCGGTCGCCTCCCGCAACGCTTCGCCCCCCATGAGGCGGATGTAGACCCATGAAATCAGAAGGATCGAGGCGCTCCCCCACGGCGCCGAAGCCACGGCATGGTGCGCCTGCGCCGCGTCGCCGTCGGCTGCGAGCACCCGGTGCGACGGCAGGAACGGAACCAGGTGGCTGGCGACGCCGATCGGCCCGACGCCGGGCCCGCCGCCGCCGTGCGGGATGCAGAAAGTCTTGTGCAGGTTGAGGTGGCAGACATCCGCCCCGATGAACCCCGGGCTGGTCAGGCCGACCTGGGCGTTCATGTTCGCCCCGTCCATGTAAACCTGGCCGCCGTGGGCGTGAACCGTCTGGCAGATTTCGCGCACCGACGCTTCAAAGACGCCGTGGGTGCTCGGGTAGGTGATCATCAGGAGCCCGAGCGTGTCGGCGTACTGCTGCGCGCGCGCCTTCAGGTCGGCCACGTCGATGTCGCCCGCTTCGTTGCAACGGATCGGGACCACCTTGAACCCGGCCATCACCGCGCTCGCCGGGTTGGTGCCGTGGGCGGATTGCGGGATCAGGCAGACATTGCGCCGGGTCTCCCCGCGGCTGGCGTGGTAGGCGCGGATGGCGAGCAACCCGGCGTATTCCCCGGCGGAACCGGCGTTGGGCTGAAGCGAAACCGCGCTGAAACCGGTGATCTCAGCGAGCCACCCTTCCAACTGGCGGAACATCTCCGCATACCCCTGCGCCTGGTCGAGCGGCGCAAACGGGTGGAGTTTCGAGAACTCGGGCCAGGTGATCGGAAGCATCTCGCTCGTGGCGTTGAGCTTCATCGTGCATGAGCCGAGCGGGATCATCGAAGTCGTCAGCGAGAGATCCTTCGCCTCCAGGCGGCGGAGGTAACGGAGCATCTCCGTCTCGGTATGGTGCCGGTGAAAGACCGGATGGGTCAGGTAATCGCTCGTGCGGCGCAGCGGGTCGCCGGCCACCGGCGGCGGGAGCGTTCCGGCGAGTTCCGCCAGGTCGAACCCGGCGTCGTTGCCGCCGTTGAAGATGGCGAAAAGATCGTCGAGATCGTCGGTGGTTTCATCCACGGAGAGGGTGATCGTCCGCTCATCGAGCACGCGGAGGTTGACCTGCCGCGCCCGGGCCAGGCGAACGATCTCCGAAGCGGAAATCTCGCCGAGATCGACGCGGACGGTGTCGAAAAACGGCGCGTCGCTCACTTTCCAGCCGAGGCGGCGCAACCCGGCGGCCAGCACCGAGGCGTAGAGGTTGACCCGCTCCGCGATCTGGCGCAACCCGTCCGGCCCGTGGTAGACGGCGTACATCGAAGCGATGACGGCAAGGAGCACCTGGGCCGTGCAGATGTTGCTGGTCGCCTTGTCGCGGCGGATATGTTGTTCGCGCGTCTGGAGCGCCAGCCGGTAGGCGGGACGGCCGTCGGCATCGCGCGAGACCCCGACCAGACGCCCGGGCATCTGCCGTTTCATCGCGTCGCGCGTGGCAAAGTAGGCGGCATGCGGTCCCCCGTAGCCGAGCGGGACGCCGAAGCGCTGGGTGGTGCCGACGGCGATGTCGGCTCCCTGCTCGCCCGGCGGCTTGAGCAGCGTCAGCGCGAGGAGATCGGCGGCGACCGTCACCAGCGCCCGGTGTTCGTGCGCTTTGGCGATCAGCGCGGTGTAGTCGACCACGCGCCCGTCGGTCCCGGGGTATTGCAAAAGAAGTCCAAAGGGGGCGTCGGCCCCGGTGGCGGCGTCAAAGTCCCACGCGGTTTCGTCGCCCACGACCACGCGGATGCCGAGCGGCTCGGCGCGGGTCGTCACGACATCGATCGTCTGCGGGTGGCACTGCTGCGAAACAAAAAAGGTCGCCGCCTCCTTGTTCTTGCGCAGGGCAAAGCTCATCGCCATCGCTTCCGCCGCCGCCGTCCCTTCGTCGAGCAGCGAAGCGTTGGCGATGTCGAGCCTGGTCAGCTCGGTGACCATCGTCTGGTAATTAAGGAGCGCCTCCAGGCGGCCCTGCGAGATCTCCGCCTGGTAAGGCGTGTAGGCGGTGTACCAGCCGGGATTTTCGAGGATATTGCGCTGGATCACCGGCGGGGTGATCGTGTCGTAATACCCCATGCCGATGTACGAGCGGAACACCCGGTTCCGGGCGGCGAGCGCACGGAGTTCCGCCAGCGTGGCATGTTCCCCCTGCCCTTCGGGAAGCGCCAGCGGCCCCGGCAGGCGGATGTCGGCGGGAACGGTCTTGTCGATCAGCGCTTCGAGCGAATCAAGCCCGAGCGCCCCGAGCATCGCCGCCGTCTCCGTCGCATCCGAACCGATGTGACGGCGCGCAAACGTATCGGCAGGTGCCAGTTCGCGGGCGGGTTCCCGGCGCTGGCTTAAAGGCGAAGAAGAAGGAAAAGCGGTCGATCCTAGCATGGAGTTGATAAGGTAAAGGCGACGGACGGCAAATCAAGCGTAGAAGCGATGACCGATACGCGAAAACCGGCCCCAACGCGACAAGATTCCGCCGAAAGAGAGGATTCGGGGGAGGCGCTTGTTCGCCCTTCCGGTTCGCGGTACGCTCCGATACGAGACATGGCGGCCCCGGAGTGTTACAGGAACATCCTTGTAAAAACACGTCAGGGAACATCGTGGGATTGACCGCAGCGCCGGGGAAAAAGTAAACAAAGGCAATGAAAGAAAAGGAAGGAAAATGAAATTGTTTCTGATCATCGCCGTCGCGCTCATAGGCATGCCTCCCTTGATTTCCGGAAGCGAAATTGAAGGACAAATCTTTATTGCTACAAAAGGAGGAACCGCCATAAAGCTCCCCCTGATTCGAGTGAATTTATACGACAAGGATGTTGTGGTAAATCATATAGCAACCAAAATAAATCAAGCCGCTGCAATCAAAGCCAATCTTGAAGAGTTAGCCGATGAATGGACAAACCGAAAAAGAGTCCTTGAGGCTCTATATGCGAAAGCCAAAGAGCCCTTGGATATTCCCTTTAATGATCCAGACCGAAAGCAACTTGTGTCTGATTATTATGAAAAATCCGATCTCCTTGATAAAGTTCGAGCCCGGCTCCTATCTGTCTTATCAGCAAGTTTGTGTTTAAAATCCGGGTTTTACTACCTGGACGGAATGCCTCGCCCTAAAGCTTCCGAGAAATCCGATGCTGATGGAAAATTTTTCTTCAATGATATAAAATCGGGCGAGTATGTACTGGTTGCCAGAGGTAAAAGACTGGTGGGCGACGAGGAGGAATTATATTTCTGGTTTGTAGCGATTAACGCTCCCGGAAAAATATTATTATCAAATGATAACCTATCAACGTCAAACGGATATCAATCTCTGGTTTTTACTACAACCAGTGAGGACTTGGCAGCAAAGACAGGGGTCTTCCATTTTGACAACATCCAGGAAATAGCAAAAACCTTGAAAGACAAAAGCGACCAATGGGAAAAAGAAAACGGGGGGAAATTGGCTGAAATGCTCCGAAAAGATCAGGAAAAACTGCAAGCCGAACAAGAAAGAGAAGCAAAGCTGCAAAGAATCAGGCAAGCGGCACAAAAACGAATTAAAGAAGAGCGAGAACAGGCACGACAAGCCAAACTTGCCATTTATAGAGAATATCCTGAACTCGCTCAACGTCATGCCGTCGAACGGCTCCCGGAAATCGGCAGGGCAGGAACCCCGGAAAACGAAGAGTTCCTCAAGCGTACAGCACGCTATCGGGCTGAGAAACCCGATTTCTTCAACGAACCAGACTGGCCGATAAGATTGGCTGAGGAAATTAAAGGAGAGTAACCGGGGGCATGACCATGACGAACCTGCGCACCCTCCACTGCAGAGATACCATCATCGCCTGAGAGTCGGGAGGTGGGCTATGGTGGGTTGGGTGGGACTCGAACCCCTGAAAAGCGGCTATTTTTAGGGCCTTCCTAGGTGGGTTTTTCGGGAAATCGGCGTTTTATGACGATTTTAGGGCCTTTTTTGGCGCGCATCCTTCAAATCTGTTCAAATGGGATTTACACCCCTCGCCTCACCCGCAAGCCTCCATCAGCGTGGCTTCGGCTTCCCGGTGGCGGAGCAACCCCTTGATGTTCGGCCAGAGCCGTTTCATGCTGCGGATTTCAGCGGCGATCCCATGATAGTCCCGCTTGAGAACCAGCGGTTTGATGTTGCGCATCTCCGCCCGGCTCGCGCCGACCATGCCGCTCCCCCGGTTGAAGACGAGCGAGACGAGTACGGCCTGGGCGTCGGGGTGGAGGGCTTCAAGGCCGGGATAGGCCGACTTCGCCAGCGCGTAGTATTGCGCGAGCGTCACGTCATTAAAGACGGCTTCGGCGTCCGCCCAAGGGATCAGGATGTCCTTGACCTTCGCCAACACCGCCCGGGCGGCGGCTTGTTTTTTCCCGGCGGCCTCCGAGAGTCGGGCGGGCTGCGGCTTCGGCAATCGATCCCAGTCCCGGAGGATGACCGGCTTCGAGTAGTGGCCGCAATCGTAACCGACGCCGATGGTCAAACCCGACTGCGCCGGGGGTACCGTAGGCCGGGCAAGGAACTTCGAGTAGTAGGCCCTGCCGCCGCCGACTTCGAAGTCGAGGATCAGTTGGTAACCCTTCGGGGAGAGAAGAACCGTGGTGTCCGGAAGGGCGTAGACCGGCGTCGGCGTTGGAGTGGGATCAGGAGTCCGGGGTTCAAGTGGCTCTTTCTTCGGACCGCACCCGGCCAGAAGGCCGATCAGAGCGAGCGGAAGCAGACCAGCACGAAAACGAAAAGGAAGATGGTAACGCATGTGTCGTAGATGTCATCCCGCAGTCGTGGAGCACCCCCTTTGCTGCGGTACCCAAAGAGATGCTTTTGGAAGAGGCCGACAATCGCCCCCATCAAAAAAATGAAATATAGGGATCGGGAGATGTTGATCAGGTCGGTGGGGGGATCAACCGACGACCGGCCACCCATGAGGGAGGCGTAAATCCACTGATGCCACCAGAGGGAGGCGACCGCCAGCGGGATGAAGACGTAGATTTCCCGCCAGTAGAGGACGTATTGAACGATGCGTTTCATAAAATCAGGAAAATGATGGTGAAGACCGCTCCGGCACCGGCGGCAGGGATCAACCACCGCCACCAGAACGGGAGCACGAGGCCGAACTTGTCGACGATGGACTTGATGGCCAGGAACACCAGGAGCGCGACGAACCCGGCGATGTAGGTTCTGAGCTTCCGGTTAGAGGCGGCGAGGGTCTTGATCTCCGCCGCCTGTTCAAGGCTCTTCTTTTCCAGTTCCGCCCGGCGGCGCTCCGATCCCTCGAACATCTCGGTCAGCTTGGCGGCTTCCTGCTTGTGGCGCTCCACGGCGGCGTTAGCCGACTCCAGGGCGTCGCCCTGCGCATCGAGCCGGACGGTCAGCCGGTTGATCTGCCGCCGGGCATTTTGGAGAGAAGCCTCCTGTTCGCGGGCGAGCTGCTTGATCTGGCCGCCGATGGCCCGAACCTCTTCCCGGGTCAAGTCAGCGCCCCCTGCAGTGGCCAGCATCAGCATCAGGAAAACGAACTTCATGGCGTCGGCTCCTTTCCGATAAGACGATCAGCCAGGCGAGAGATGGCCTCCGCACTGGTCTGTGCCTTGGCGACTTCATCCCGCACGCTGGCCGCCGCCTGGCGCGCGGCGGCGTTGCTTTCGCGGGCGCTCGCAATCTGCCGCCCTGCGGCCCCGGCGGCATCCGCTGGACGGGGGGCTGATTCCGGCAGCGAGCTACAACCGGCCAGGGCAAAAAACGAAATAAGAAAAATCGCTTTCATAGATTTAACCCACTCTTACAACAAGGGTCACCGCAGCGCTGACCACGGCAACAAGCACGATGCTCACGCACCCGTACACCAAGGCCCTCACCGGCCAGAACTCCGCGCGCGTGACAAACTGCTTTTCAGCGATCATCTCAAACCGTTCCAGACGTTCGGAGAGGTTGTCGATCCGCTCGATTAACACGTCGATTTTCTCGTGTTCGTCTCTGCTCATGGTTGTTCTTCAGGTATTGGTTGCGGCCATTCTTCCGGCGGTTTGTAGGTCAGCGGCAGGGTTTCCAGGATCGGCAGCAGCGCCGCCAGCCGCCCGCCGTCGAGTGCATCGGAGAGCAGGTCAACGCTGACGAATAGGTCGCCGTGGATATCCTCCCGTCCCGGATACTGATTGCCCGTGGGGGCCTTTGCTTTTATGTCCGCCGCCTGCTCGGCACTCACCGGCAACCACCAAAGGTTGATCCACGTGCGTTGCTCCTCCGTGAACCCGGTATCGGCATCAGGCATCAGCAGCCGGAAAGCCGACTGTTGTTCGCTTGAAAGCTCGCTCCACGGCAACGGATTTTCCACCAGCGGAGCCGAGAGGTCGCGTAAAAGATCAATTTCTTCCGGAGTCATGCGATCGCCTCCATGTAAGCGTTGAGAGCCGAACGCATGGCGATCAGATCAACAGTTTTACCGACGCTGAAAAAAGAAAGCTGAGCCGCAGAAAAATTTCCGGTGCTGTTGCTATATACGTAGAAAGGAGTGTTGTAGATGGCGTAATTCGTTCTTGTTCCTATTCCATCTGAATTTGGGAGGGCATAAGCAACTTGGCTCGACTGATTAGGGATACTGGAGAGGCCCAGAAATCCTCGGTTGTTGGGAGCAGCAGGGTATGGTATATTGTTTTTACCGCCCCAATCAATCAATCTGAAACTTATAGCATCGCCAGTGTTTACAATTCTGGTGACTCCCTCCGATCCTGATACGTTTCCAATGTAATTCGTGTTGTTGCCCGAATCAGCAAAGACCGTCGAACAAAACACCGAAACGTGTTGATCTATTGCGGTTCCGTCGTTGGTGTAGTTTGTGAGCAGCGTCTTACTCGATCCGTTGCCCTTCAACCCATTCACAGGATGGTAATCCCCTGAAACGAAATTGATGTTGGTGGGCGCAGGTCCGCGTAACGGGATCAGCGCTCCTGCCAGCGTCTGCGGCCCGGCGAGCAGGCACGTTGCTTTCATCGCATCCCAGTTGCTGACGCCCGGGAGAGGTGAAGGCGTAGACTTGAGCGTCTTAACCAGATCGTTGACTGCCATCAGTCGCTCCGCCGTGGCCGGCTGACCATCAGCCGCCGCAGACCGACGAATATAGTCAAGCGCATCTACGTCCCATCGTGACCGCAAGATATTAACCACTGGGATCATGCCCACCCCCCGATAACAACGCCGTTGATGACGATCAGCATAACCATGCAGCCATCAGGCAACACGTCGGGCGGCGGAACTCCCATCATCCACTGTACCGTACCCGGCCAGGTGACGGCGTGCCCCCCGGTGTTGGAAAACCGGATCAGGGCAATCGTGCCGTTGGCTGCACCGTCAAAGGTGTAGGTGACCGCCCCGGAGAGGGTAGCGTAGTAGATGATATCGCTGCCGCTGGATAGATCGATGGCGGTGCCGGTCAATGCTTCGTGTGCGCGGGTGTAGTCCTTGCCGGGATCACCATCTTCCCCTCGCGGAATCTTGAATTTGAGCGCCGCAGCCGATTCCGTGCCGATATTTGTAACTTCAGCGGGCTGGCCTGGCTCGACGGTCTCCACGGAATCCACGCTGATCGTGGCCGCATTGCCGTCAACCCCCTTGTCGCCCTTCGGGATACCAAACTTCAAGGCGGCATTGTTCTCGTCGCCAATGTTCTCTACGGTAGCGCTTTCTCCCGGCGCGAGGGTTTCGGTAGAGTCGATCGCGATCGTTGCAGCCTCGCCCTGCGGCCCTTGCCAATGCGGAGGAGTCGGGATATTCGTCCCCCCAGCGTTGATCAAGAGGGCGAAGTCATATTCCCCGCCGTCGTCGGGAACGCCGATGGTGAGCACGTCCTCAGTGTATCGGGGAAACGTGACGCGGTACTGGCCCGCAAGAAGGGTCACGTCTGCCAGACCGGCGCTGTTGGTGACGACTTCGGTCGTCTTGGTGGCGACCAGCGACCAGTCGCCGTTGATCCACGGGGTTTCAAGCGGCGCGAATACGACCCGGGAAGAGAAGCCTTCCCCAAAGATATCGCTCAGGTTAATTTTGACGAGTGCCATTTATCAAAGGGTTGGTGTCAACTCACGGCGCAACGTAGTTGGGGTTGTAGAAGGTGCCGTCGCCGCGCTTGACGATCGCGAAGGGGTTGCGGAGCTGCGCGCCGGTTGCAGAGTCGTAGATGGGGCCGGAACCGTCCTTTCCGGGGTAGGGGTCGGTGTCGCCGGGGTCGTATTGGTAGTATTCTTCAGGAAGAATCTTTAGCAATGCATTCGATGGCGATCCTGAAAGAGAAGAATCCACATAAAGCGGGGTGGTCTCGCTGGGATCAATAGGATTAGAAAACAGGATGTTATCAGACAAGATATCACCGGTAGAATAAGTAAGATATCCGATGCGATAAAACGAATTTGATGAAATCCATACCTCGCAATCAAACACCATCCTGGGGTAAACTAGGCCATTAATCAAATATCCATCAAAGAATACATCTAACTTAGCTCGATTCGTGGGATTGTCATTCCAAAGACCAACCTTGGCATCGCTCTCACTGTACAAAACACCATCGCGATAGATTTTCCACCCGCCTTCAAACATTTTCCTCGCGTAGTTGTGGAGGATTCTTGAGTGAGCCAGCCAGCGTTCATCCCACGCAGGATTCCATGTATTTATCCGATACGGCCACGGAGAAGCTTCACTGTAAGCTCCGCTAAAAACAGATCTTTGGATGTAGTTCGGGAATTCCGTCGTGATGTCAATATTGATATCGAAGTTCGTTCGGAACCTCTTTACTCTCCATAAAAGGCCAAGCTCTTCCAGAGTGTATCCAAAAGGGTAACTTGTTCCACGCCCAACAAGGGAATCATTGGACGTTTCAACAAATCGGAAAATACTGGGAGCGAGCACGTAAGCCATAATTAAGAAACCGGAGGCCCGTCAGCGTAAACATTCAGTTTGGCAGGTGCCCCCGAAAGCCAAACATCAAGTGCAAAGGTTTCGGCATTAAGCCTCCCTCCCTTCAACTCAATCACGATATTAGCATCCGAGATAATCACGCGCCCCGCACCCTCCGGCTTGATCTGCAACGAAAGCAGCCGGTTGATGGCGGCGATCACCTCGTTGGCGGTCGCCGTGTGCATCATCGTGCGTCCGGAGTCGCCCTTTTCCAAAGGATTTATCTTGTTGTTCGCCATATCAGGTAACCATGGTTGGGTCAAAGGGCGGCACGTAACGTTTGGCATGCTCCCAGACGTTGCCCCGGATGTTCCGGATGACGGAATCCTCTGCAAGGAACCAACCTTCATCGGGGCCGGATTCGATCACGTTAAGATCGCCGACCCTGTAGACGACCGAGCCGATCAGGATATACCGGCGAGCGGAAAGCGTTTCGATCGTCGTCGGGTCTTCGACATGGGAATAGCTGTAGTAGACGTGGCTGGTGACCGGGATTTGCGCTTCAACGATCGGCTCATCGCCCAACGAAAGAAACTGGTAGCTGTGAACATACCCCTCCGGCATGATGCGCGGCGGCGGAAGCTCCATCGCGAGCCGGTCCCATTCGAGAAGGTCCGCACCGACGTTCCGGCCTTCGGTCTCTTTGTAGAGGTAGAAGTCGGTCGCGATGCTGACCCCGATGCCCATCTTCTCGAAGCTGGCCGCCCGCTGACGCATGGTGCGCCGCAGGAAATGACACCGAAGCTCCGGGTCAAAGCTGATCACGTCCGGCCCCTGAGGCTGGGCGACCGTGAAATCTCCGTCGTAGAAGGCGTTGGCCATGGGTTAGCGCATCACTCCGAGACGATCCTTGACAGTTTTATTTAGCTCGGTAAGGAGCTGTTCAATTTTATTGTCAGTTGCATTGGACATCTTCTGATCTTTTCCTGCTAGAGAAGCGGCTGATTTATTAACCTGATGCACAAGCGGCTTTTGAGCGAACTGGCTATTTACCTGATCACGAAGAGATAGCCCGGCTGGCTGGAGGGAAACCGGTTTCTTCGCAGCGGCGAACCGGGCATCGCGGTTTTCGTCGCTACTGTTCGCCTCTCCATTCTGCTGGCGACCCCTTTCCCGGCTTTCAAAAACCCGCACGGCACGTCGACGGTCCCGTTCTTGCGCCTTTTCCGCTTCGACCTCCTGAGGGGTCATGCCAGCTCGCTCAACCTGAGCGTCGTGAAGCTGACGGGATTTCTGATTGATTTGAACCGTAAGACGATTCCTTGCCTCAGCGCTAAGAATATCTTTGTGTGTCTCCAGCCGCTTTTGAAGCATGGCGATCTCCAGACGAGTAGCCGCGATGGACCGTTGGGATGCGCTCCCTTGGAGCTTGCTGATTTCATTTTGAAGACGCAATTCTTCTTCCATGAAATCATGCTTCTGAACAATCTGCTGGAGTTCATTTCGATACTGAGCTTTTGCGCTTGATTCCATAGCTTGTTTGACCTCCGGGGCCTTTCCAGCTGCCGCTCCGAGCATCTCATCATATTTACGCTTGGCCTCTGCAAACTCTGCCGCCCTTTCCGAAACCGTAAGCGCGATGGTCTGATTTCCAATTTGACTAAGCTGCTTGTTCGCGATCTGCTCCTCAAGCTTAAGCTGATCCCTTTTTAGATCGCCTTCCTGCTTCGCAAGCCGGACATTGGTATTGTCCATCTTAATTTCACCGTTCCAAGCTCCAACCGGGTTGGAGATGACGTTGAAAAGCGCCTCAAACCTATCTTTCAGGTCGTTGGCGCTCCGCTGCATGGTGCTCCCCAGATGGGTATTGATCTTCTGAAGCAACCCGTCAACGCTCTGTAGCTGGTTTTGAAGGTCGGAAATCGAGGAGAATTTTGCATCCTTGATCTTGAGAACCTTGTCGAGTTCTCGGTCCAACTCTTTCGCCGCTTTGACGCCCTCCCAAAGCGAGCCGATGGCCATCACTCCAAGCAGCGGCCCTGTAAAGGTAGCAATTCCAGCCCGCATCCACTCCTTCCCAGCGGATCGAATCGAAGTCCCGAGCCGGTCAGTGGTGGACTGTTGCCCCTTGGCGGCTCGCATCATTTGCGTATGCGCCTTCAGGACCGACG
The DNA here is from genome assembly GCA_035555975.1 of Chthoniobacteraceae bacterium. Taxonomy (GTDB): domain Bacteria; phylum Verrucomicrobiota; class Verrucomicrobiia; order Chthoniobacterales; family Chthoniobacteraceae; genus DATMFV01. Next base: position 22,714 of record DATMFV010000100.1, on the reverse strand, counting down.
CAACGCTGCCGTTGAGGTCTTTTTGGAAATCCTTGGTATCAAGACCAAGTTTAGCGATGATGGCTTCGGAACTCATTTTTTCTTTTGGGCGGCGTGGGCGCGGAGGGCGGCGCTTTTCGCACGGTCCCGGAATTTTGACATGGCGGGAATGCTGACACCGGCGCGGGCGGCCTCGTGGTCGCGGATGAACCGGGTGTACTGGTAGAGGAGGGGCATCGGAAGGCGCTCGATCGTATCCCGGGACCATCCGAACGCGATGGCGACGGCGGAAACCAGGGAGGCGAAGAAGTGCATCAACGGCGCTTCGTTGTCGGCACCTCTGGCCGATGGTGGCGTGTCGAGGAAGATTTCCTCCAGGTAGGTCTGAATGGCTTCGATGGCCTCACCGGTAGGGATATGACGCAAAGACCGCGTGAAGCGGCGTCTGGCGCGGTTCTCGCTCCATCGGGGTCGGTCAAACACCCAGAAGGCGCGATCCCGGAACGCGCCGAACTCCGGGGAGATGATCCAGAGGAATTGCGCGATGTCTTCGGCGGTCGGGACGCCCCCGCAAACGAAGGGGTTTCGCGCGAGATCGAGGAACAGCAAATCCCGCAACGTCATGATTCGCACGGGAACGCCGCAAAGCTCGGTAGTGTAACCCGGCCAGCAAGCGGAGGCCCTGATTCGGGCCTCGCGCTCGATGGCCTCCTGGAGGCCGGGGATGTGCATCAGGTTTCGGGGTTGCCCGGGGGATTGAGAACCTTGCGGATATCGATAGAAACTTTCGTTTCGCCGCCCGCATCCCAGGCGCGCCCCACCTTGCTGATAACCACAAGCTGGGTGCCGCCGCCGACGTCGGTCAGGGTGAACGTGGAAAATCGTGCGGGCGGGGCCTGGCTGCTGTCTTGAAGCTGCAACTCAGCGGAGCCGGTCGGAATGGTTGCGGTGAGCACCTGGCCGCGCGGAACGCCGACATGATTGTTGGAATCGACATTGTTGCTTCCTTCCTCAAAACTGATATTGGACGCAATGTAGCTTTGCGCGCCAATGGTCACGATTTGGGAGCCATAAGGAATGTCGCCGTCATTGTAAACACCTTCGGGGTCTGCCATATACCAAGGCCCCCGTGTCAACCAGCGTCACGGCCAGGCGCTGGGACGGATGCAGACCAGGACGGAAAAAGCGACCTCGGAGATGTCGACTTTATCCTCGCTCTCCACCTTCGGCGTAGTGCCTTGTTCCGTAATCTTCGGGAGGCCGTGGTAAGGTAGATCGTGCGTCGTGATGCTCCCGGCGCACCCCTGCATGATACGACGGATGGCGGCCCGCCACTTCGAGTGGAATGGGTCGAGCTTGGTCTTTTCATCCTTCCGGCGGGTGACGATCTGGAAAACCAGTGTGCCGTTCCATGCGTCGATCCAGACCCGTTTCTGCCGGTCGATATGTTTGTGGCCGGTCGCCGCTCCGAGCTGTAACTGGACTTCGACCCGGGGGGAGGTCAAAACCTCGCTATCCTGCTGGACGTAGACAGGCGCGATTCCGTCCCGTTCGAGGATCGACTTGATGGCTTTTTCTACGTCGTCTTCGACGCGGTAGAGGTCGTCAATAGATGGTGCAATCATTTTGTGAAAATTCCGGGGTAGCGTTTGGCGCGGACTTCGAGGTCTTCGAAGACACCGGCGCGAAGCTCGCGGATGAAAGCGGAAACGCGGATGCGCATCGCCCACGCGAGAATCTTCCGGCCCATCAGGGCGCTTTTGTCTCCCTTGAAGCCTGGGGATGGCCCTTTGACGAGGCGGGAGCTTGAGTTTCTGATCTCGATGACCAGCGAAGAACCCTCATTGAGCTTTCGCCCCCGACCGACGCGCGACGGCTGCTTACCCATGAAGGACTTCGCTTTCTTGATGTAGCCGGGGGCCTTTGCCCGTTCTTCGCAGAGGGAGCCGAGTTCCTGAGCGATTTGATACCAGGATTGAGCCGAAAGCCCGCGCGAGCCTTCGGCAACGTTGGGCTCAACATGCCTCGCCTCAAGGATGGCTCGTAACTGCAAGACCTTCGCCCATTGGGCATCCGGCATTCTCATGCTGGCTTTGTAGATAGCGACCTGCCTTTTCGAAAAGAGGCTTTTCTTTCCCGGGTCTACCAACCACTCCTTGCTACCCGACCGCTTGTAGCCGGTCAGCTTCGGGCCATCCTTGGGTCTAGCGTTATGGTTTTGAACCGATGCTACCTTCGCGAGCGATCCCTTTTCGGCTCGATAGGTCTTTTGGATACAAACCCTCAAGAGCTGGCCAACCTGATCCAAAAGGACATCTTCATAGTCGCGACCAGAGAGCTTTGAAAGGGACTCGACCATTCGGGAGAACCCTTTCATCTCAAGGTCGATCTTCATCGAATCTCCTTCAGGCCAAGGGTGACGAACGGGGCGCACCGGGAGATGGCTTTAATCTCCAGCTTCATGCCGCCGATTTCGACCTCGCTTTCAATGGCCGCACCGAGGGTGTCGAACTCGTCATCGAGCACAACGGCCACGCGGTCGAACTCCGGCTGGATGCCGGCGTTTTTCATTTCCTCGGCGGCATTGAGCGATCCGCCGACGACGGTAGCGACCTTCCCCTTGTGCCGGATGACCTCGGCGTCGTCGGTGGAAGAGAAAGTTTGAGCGGCCTCATGAAAACCGGCGCGCATGAAATTGTGAAAGTCAGTGCTCATACAGAAAAAGGGCCGGAATGGGTAAACTCAGGGAAACCCCATTCCGGCCCGGCCCTATGCCTATGCAGAAAGGCGATCAGTCGACGCGATCGAAGTCGCGCTTGAACTCCGCCGCCGTCCCCTCCCAGGTGTGCCCTTCGGTAGTCGCGCGGTGCGTTTTCCCGTAGGGGTTCTGGGGATTGATCTCCAGGGAGTAGAGCGCGCCGTCGCGGCTGTAGACGTAGAAGACGTCTCTGGGCGCTTCCTTGGGAGGGGTGGCGGGTTGTGTGGGTGAAGTCTTTTTGTCGCTCATGATCAGGCGTATTGAGTGGCGATCAACGTTCCGGCGTTGGCGTTGAAGACGCTCGGATTACCCGAAACCTTCCCGCGAACAACCTGTTGGTCCTTCGGCTTGTCTTCGTAGGTCTCGCCGACAAAGAGGCCGTACGGCTCCCAGAAGGCGGTTGCGCCGACGCCGTCAAGGATCGGGATTCCGGCGTCCCCGGCGACGTTCTTGTATCCGGCGCGACCGACCCAGATGTAGTCATTCGACCAGATGCGGGTGAGGGTTTTCTTACCCTTGGCGGCGCTGTTGTACATGGCGCGCCCGACCTTGACCTTGACCTGGTAGCCCTGCTTGTTGATCGCGCTTTCCAGAGCGGTAGCGGTGACCTCCGAACCGGCGGCAAGCTGACCGGCCACCCACTCCTTGACGAGCTTGCCCTGGGAGCAACGCTCCAGAACCAGCGCAGGAATGATGACCATATCAGGCTCCTCCCCGGCATTGCGCACCCGGTTAAGGGCAGCGAGGATGTCGGCGACCAGCGAAATCGTATCGAGGTTTCCAGTGGTATAGGCAACCGACGAGTTCGTCGCGGAGCCGAAGTTGCCGGTCGAGAAGATCGTCTGCGCAGTGTAATACTCCAGCGTGAGCGAAAGCTTATGCTGGCCAAGCTGGCGGGCGTAGAAGGTCTCCAGGCTGAAGAGATGGGCGTAATCCATCTCTGCCTCCAGCGGGATGCCGATTTCCTGACCACGGATCGCCGGGTTCAGGGTGAAATCGCCGATGGTGGCCGTCATGCGGGGGTAGTCGGCACCATCCGCCCTGAGGCCGTCGATGATCCGCATCAGTTCCGCGCCCGCAATGGTGAGCTTCGGAAGATGCGCGGTGCGCTGGTTGAGACCGAGAGGAGGAAGGACATCCTGCCAGATCAGTTGAGTATTGAGGCTGGCCCCTTCAACGATCGCAGCGGAAATCTCTTCCCTGGGCGCGGCGGAAATATTGGAACGAAATGCCATAGTGTAAACCTTCGTTAACCGTTATCGATGGTGACGGCGGTGTTTGCAGCCGAAGTGTAGGTGACAACTTCTCCGTTGGCGGCGGCTTCCTCGGAGATTCCGACCAGCGGCTCGGTCGTCGATTGAGTGGTGGAGACCTTGCCGTCAGCGGCGGCATACAGTTTCAGGCCAGCGGTGGCAACAGCGCCGGAAGCGATTCCGAACTGTTGGCCTGGGGCATTGACGAAACGAGCCGTGCCGGTGCCGTTTGCGACGATGGGCTCATCGGTAATGGCGTCGCCAAAGTCAGTCGCGCTGCAGACCGTGTGCTTTCCGTCCGTGCCGAGCTTAACGCGAAGGTAGGCATCAACGGCAGATGAGCCGACGGTGATCGTGCGGAAACCGCCTTCGATCCTGGTGGAGGTGCCCATGGTTAGTTGCCCCCCCTTTCCAGGCCGATCCGATACTCATTGTAGAGTTCCGGGTATTTCGTGACGGCGGCGGCGTGCGGGTTGCGGACACCGGCCTTGACCAGCTCCTCGACCTTGGCTTCGAACTTGGTCAGCTTGCCGCGCTGGATGTCCGGCGCGCCTGCTTCCTTGTTTTTCGAGATTCCGAGGGTGGAAGCAAACTTCGTGACGGCGGCGGCGGCGACGTTGGCGGCGAGCTTTGCGAGCTTTTCCTCCTCCTTCTTTTCGTCGCCTTCGAGGTTTTCCTCAGGCTTATTTTCGGGATCGGCCTCTTCGAGCTTTTTCAGGCGCTCGTCGATGGGGGCGATGGCATCCGCAACGGCGGTGCCGACAATTTCAGCGATTTTTTCTTCGTCCATTTCTTTAGGTGGGGTGTCAACCGACAAGAGGCCGTTGGCATTTGCCGCCGGGGTGGGAACCAGTGCGATTGCGTCGATTTGCTCGCACCGGTAAAGTTTGCGTTTGGTGTTCGAAACAGGCTCATGCTTCCCGTAGGTCTCAACGGAAAGGCCGAAGTTTTTCGGCATCTTGGAAGCGACTTCGAGGATGTGCGCCCGCTGCGGATGGCTATCCAGGAGATGGGCGTCGCCCTTGAGCTGATCACCTTCGATGCGGAAATCCTTCACCACACCGACGATTTCCGAAAACCCGGATTCGTGGTTGATGACCAGCTTGACGCCTTCATCGCCTTTCGCGAGGCAAGCGGCGAGGCACTGTTTCAATCCCTTCTCGTCGATGTCCATCCCGTGCCCGAGGGCGGGGCCGATCGTCATGACGGAAACGCCTTTGATGATACCGGCATCGGCATCCACGGAATCGCCGCCCGGCAAGGCTTGGAATTGGGTAAGCTGCGGTCGCTTCATTTACTGAAGGGGTCCGTGTCAACCGCTGGCTGGCCGTTGTTCGCCGGGTTGTCGCTCATGGAGGCGATCTCCTCCGGGGAGATGGTGGCGGGGATTCCCTGCTCCTCAAGGGCCTTCTGCGCTTCCCAGGCGAGGCGATGCTTGTCGATGATTTCCTGCTTGCGAATCTCCCATTGACGTTTCCGGTTCTGTCCGTAGATAGCGTACTGTTCAGTGTAGGTAGAGAGGCCGGCGCGGGCCTCTTTGATGCCGATGTCGCTTTCGCGTTGAATGTCGGCGGTCGGCGGCGGGGGGAACATCCAGAGGCCGCGCCGGAAGTTCGCATGCCGGGAGATGTCGCCGCGCTCGATGGCGTCGCCGAGAACGATGTCACGGATCAGGTTGAGCTTTGGGAGGAGGATGTCACGCTGGATGCGCTCAAACTCACGGTTTGCCACGTGCGCGATGATACGGGCCGCGACGCCGCCCGGTTCGGATGGGTCGACCAGGAAGCCGTAAGGAAGATTCAGGTTGGCGCACGACTCGACGTCGAGCATTTTCAGGAAGCCCTGAAAGGAAGAGCTTGGCCGGTTCGGGTTGATGACCTCGAACTTCTCGCCGACGCCCATAAACTCAGTGGCACCGGCTTCAGCGTGCCGGATCAACGACGCGGACGCGCCGCCTTCATCCTGGACCCGCTTGTCATAGTCAAAGCCCTCCGGTCGCCCGCGCTCGGTGTAGGTGACGACATCGTAGGTGGAGAGCTTCTTGACCGCGTTCTTCTCGAAGTCGAGGACCTCGAACTTGTCCCGAATGTTTTCAATCGCGGCGTCATAGGCGGTAATCCCGCGCTTGCTCGACCGCATGGGATCGTAGAAAAACAGCGTGTTCTCAACCGGGATGAACTCCGGGTTGATATACTGCATGTCGCCCATGCGCTCGTAGACGCGATACCCGGCGCGAGTGCCGTCCGGGTTGAGGTAGACGCCGGAAACATAGTCGGAACGCTGGGAAAAGCTGTAAAGCTCGCCAACTTGGTCGGCTTCGATCAGCTGCAGGCGAAGGGCGTCTTCGTCCCGGTACCAAACCAGCATGGAATCGCAGTCGCGCGTCATGCCGATCAAAGAAATCTGAATCAGCCGATTGAAGTGATGGTCGAGGCCGACATGAGCGAGGGTATACCACCAGTCGAGATATTCCCGAATTTCGGAATCCATGCCGTCGTCGCCGGTGTCGGGTTCATAGGTCAGGGTTCCCGCTCCATAGAGTTGGACCTTCCGGAGATGCCCCTTGACGAACCCGACGTTATCCGCAAGGTCGCGGGCCTCAAACATCAGCGTCACCCGGTCGCGTTGCGTCTTCGGGCCGTCCGGGTGGTTGCTTGTACGAGGGGCGGATTCTCTGGCGCGGGTGATTCGGGCGGCGCGGTAAGCCAGCATGTCGCGAGCGCTGGCACGCTTGAGGGCGAGGCCCGGGGCGAAGGCTTCGAAAGCGCTATCGACCGTGCGAGCCAGCCACGAACGATTGATGACAGGAGCCTGGCGTTTCATCGGAGGGCGCGATTGAAATTGGTCAGCACGCGGCGGGGGCGGGGGCGATTGGAAAGAAGCTCCGAAGCGTAGTTGCACTCCAGGAGGATCTGATCGAGCGGAAGCGCCAACTGCTTTGAAAACGACTGACCCGCCACGCTCCCCGACATGGTGGTTTTGCCCTCCATGATGAGAAGGACCGCCTTTTCGCGGATCGCGTTGATTTGATCGCCGGTCAGGCCGACGAAGATTCCCTTTGGTTGCGCCATCAAGAGAAGGCGCGGTGTCAACCGTTACGCGCCCGCTTCGTAACCGAAGCATCCGGCATTGAAGGCATGGACAAGGAGCATCCGCTCAACGTCAAGGTAGTGATCGTGACGGTTCCCGATGCGGGTCCATACAGCTTTCTCAGCTCCGGTCACCTTGTCGCGCTTGATGATCTTCTGGTTGCTGCGCATCTGCGGCCAGTAGGAAGTGTAGCGCGGGCGCTCCGGGTCGGAGTTTGGGTCGATATATTTGCTGACCTCTGTGATTCCGGCAGGTACTCCCCACTCGATTCCTTTCCCGAAAATTCTCCGGTGGCAAACATCCTTGAAGTAGGGGTTCGACCAAAGGAAATGGTAGCAAAAATTATTCTTTGCCTGTTGCCGGGTGCCAATCCCGACATAGACCTTCTTGAAGCGTGAGACCGGCTTTTGAATGTATCCGTGCCCGGTTGGATCTGGGTGCCCCCAACTCGATTCGTCGGAACCCAGAAAGCTAATCCATGCGTATTTCGCGCAAGCGGCGTAGACCTCCGCTGACTCGTGTCCGGAGTCAATGGCGACGCGGGGGCCGCTCAAGCCGTACTCTGACGCCTTGATATGGATGTCCTCATAGCTTTCCAGTCGCCCGGCCCAGAGAAGCCGGGAGCGCCCGTCTTGCGCGAAGGCGCGAATCCCGCAAACGAAATGGATGCCGCCCTTTTCCTGCCGGTCGCAGGCCATGAAGCGATGCGCTTCGTCGGGCCATGGATCATCTATCTCGTAATCGCTCTCTGGCTCGTGATCGTCGCCGTCGATCCTGATTTCCGTCTCTTCGTACGGTTGGGCAAGTCGCCGCTGGATGAAGTTCTTCAGCTTGGTGTAGTCGCCAAGCTGCATGGCTTCCATCGCTTCGATCCAGTCGATGACGATTTCCCGCCAAGGAATCCACGGCACGCAAAGCTGGTTCCAATTGACCGACGCTGTGTCGCGGGGCGCGATAGGGTTCGCCGGTGGAAGGTATTGCCCGCAATCATAAGTTTGCTCCCGGCGGTCTTCAGGCGTGTCGCGAAACACCTTGTCGCACTCCGGGTTCCCGCACTCGTAGCGGATGGTCTTCGCCATCGCATCGTAGTCCCATCGACCCCCGGGGCAGGTGGTTTCGTCCTTGTCCCATTTGAGCCGGAACTCCCCGGCGGCGTCCCGCCATTCGAACGGCTGAAGCTGGCCGCACGACGGGCACTTGAACCCAAAAACTTCCATCGTCCCCTTGCGATAGAGAACATCCATGTCGTCATTAACCTCGCCGCCCTGCGAGATATTAAGGACTTTGCACTTGTGTCGAAAGTCGTCGGTGCGGCTCTTGGCTTTGGAGATATTCCCCTTCGGGGCTTTGTGCGGCTCGTCGTTGACGAGGTTGCAGATGCCTTTCGAGTCGAAGTTATTGGGGTTCCGAAGGCCCTGGATGATGATATAGTTCCCGTCGATAAACCGGATCATCGTATCCGTAACGTCGTGCCGGTTTGACGTGAACTTTCCGCAGACGGACGGGATCGACCGAAGCAGGGGAAGGAAGCGAGTTTTCGCGTGCTCCTTCGCGTCATCTTCGTTCCCGATGTTGAACATCATCGGGACGCTATTGGTGGCGATCTCCTTTGCGAAAAAGAGGTCGGCCCCAAGGGTTTTGCCGGTGCGAACGGCGGCAACGCACGTCACCTCGCGCACAAGCGGATCGTCAAGCGCCTCCCACTGACGCCTGAGCCACGGGGAGATTGAGAGATCAAACGGCCCGTTGATGGCGTAGGCGGATGGGAGCTTTACCCCCTTTGCCCATTGCTCCAACGTGCGCCGGTCGCGTGGGGCGTAGCTGCTACGCCTGGCCTTTTCCAGTACGTGCATCTTCGCCATTGGGTTTGTGTACCTTGTCCAGCACCCGGTCGATTGCTTCGGTGATCAGAACCTTTCGTTGCGCGAAGGACGCCCCTTCCATCTTGAGCAGAAGCGCGTCCCCGAAAGATTCCAGCAAGGCGCGGATGATGTCGGCATCGATCCGGGCGTTGATCTCGCGCACCTCTTCGATACTGACCAGCTTCCCGTCATCAACGTCATTCACCCTGCGGAGCCGTCGCGTCTCTTCCTGGAGCTTCTGGATTTGCCATTCTTCTTTTCCCTGGACAGCGCCGGGATCGACCTTGTTTTTCTCCAACCAGGCCGAAAGCTCCGCGACGTAAATCCGCCCGTTACGAAAAGCGGGGCACCCGGCTTTCTTTGCCGCCTTCAAAAGCTCGACCGTACATTCGCCGCCGATGTGAGCAGCCGCAGCCTTCAAGGAATTGAAGGCCAGCTTCGAAGCATCGCGCGGTCGGCCCGGCGAACGCTTCATCGTCGCTGCTTTGGATTTCGTCGGCGGCATGGATTTAATTTGTGATTTAATTTTTCGCGGAAGGTCTCACGGAAAAAGCCCGGGGCGCTGGCTGGACCTCCTGACTCCATGACCCCCTCAAATAGATTCCTTGAGGGGGACCCCCTCCTCATTTTTGAGAATTTTCAAGCTCGTCATTCCACTTTGTAGGCACGGTGACTCCTCTTCCAATTCCCGGTAAAGCTCCGCGATCGGCTTGATCTGATCCTTGATCGTTTCACGCTCCTGTGCGGTCCACTGCTCAAGCGGCTTGGTCTCACGCCACTTCGAAATGATCACCACAAGCTCATTGACCCGCTTCGATGCCCGGCTAACGTACTCAAGGCGCGGTCGACTTCCCGCCCGTTCTTCGGGGTCTGGCAACGCTCCCATGCCACGGTAGATGTCAGTCAATACCCGAATGCCTTCGGGAAGTCGGATGATCGGCTCAGGGAGGGCTTTAGCAACCCTCATGAAGTTGCAGGCGGTCGAGTAATCAAACTCAAAGGTAGAATTCGTTCTACCTTTGCCCTTGTACGTCTTAAACCGGAGCTTCCACTCCCCGTGTCTGCATTTTGCTTTTGCACCTTGAAGCAAGATGCCGGTTTCTCGGGCCTTGTTGATCTGCTCAATCAATCCGCTTGCGTTGCGCTTGCCAAGCTTCAAGAACTCGCCATAGCACGCGTTGATTCGGTCAACTTCGGGCGACGGCTCGGCAATTTCAAGTTTGGTTTCCTTCATGATCTTTTCAGGCTGTACGCTTTCCGAGCATCGGTAGATTTTTGGGACGGAAGCGGCTTGATGTTGTTGGCCCGTTGAAAGATGATTCGTCCCTTGCTGATGCAAGCGCGAGATGCGACTCCGCAAATTGAGGCGATTTCCGAATCAGACTTCCCGACTGCAACAGAGAGGCCAAGGGCGCTTGCAATTTGCCATGTGGCAACCATTGGCCGAGGTGACTGCACAACAGTTAAAGCCCAGTTATTCATAATACGAAGAGAATCACGGCAAGCATCAATATATCCCCTTCGATATGCCGCATTTTCATCTTCGGATTCTGGGCCATCTATTGATAGCGCAAAGTCTTCAACATAACTGCCAGGAGGTTTCTGCATGCAGCGACTTAAACTACACCCATCTCCTCCTGTCAACTGGTCGAGACCGAAATCTGCGAATTCCACGTAGTTTTTCAGAATCAAGGAATCTTCACGTTTGCTTGAAAATCTGAGTTCCGCAGGCCCCGTTCCGATTCCCATTCTCACGCCCCCTAAAGGGATGGCGTGTGAGAATGATAATCGAACCGGGATACGGCGGCGATTCTCAATTGTCATTGTCATAGATTTTTTGAGAATGAGAATGAGAATCGGCACTTTTAAGGCGGCGTTTCCTGTCATTTGACCTTCCGGTAAAGGGCGGTATTCCCATCACCTTCCTTGCTGATAAATCCGTCTTTTGTGGCTTGCTTTAAAGTTCTATACGCCGTTGACTGACTGCACTTATAGTGCTCTTGAACCAATGGTATAAGATCAACGCCATATATCTTATCATCAAACAAACGAATGATTTCAGCGGGTTCTTGCTTCGTCTTTTTGCTCTTTCTGGCATTTCCTACGGCTTCCTGAAACTCCTGGGGATCGTAATCCTCATCAACCTTATAAATCCATTCGTCTTCATCGAAGTAAACACCGATGTCTGGGAACGGCGCACCGTTGTTGTTCTTGCCGCACGTGATGAGCAGCTTCGTGTTGTCGTCGGGATCGCGTGGAGCAATATTGATCTGCGAACGGGTCCACGCTTGGAGAATCTTTGAGTTGCGCCCGTAGCTGGCTTTATCCCAGCCAGTTGCCTTTTGCGCTCCTGCTTTACCAGTAAGGGAGTGATGAACCACGATCGGGACGCGCTTTGCCTTTCCGCGCTTGGTGGCCTTTGTGATGAGCGAGCAAACCTCGCGCATGTCAGTATCTTCGTTGAGGTTGCCGGTTGTGAACGTGTTGAGCGGATCGAACACGACGAAATCCGGGTTGAAATCGGTGATCAGAAGTTGCACTTGCGCAAATTCATCCGGGTTATTCAAAGCCAGGAAACAATCATGATCATGCTCGATAGTGTGGAAGATCATGTGATCGTTGAGAACATCAACTTCTCTGTCGGTAATGCCCAGACCTTTGATGATGCCCTTCAAATCGTGCTGTAGGCGGCGCGTGCTGTTTTCTGTTTGGATAAAGAGCCAATGCTTGTGCATCGCGTGCGTCTGGATTCCCAGGAACGGCTTTCCGAGAATCATGCAAATGGCCATCTGCATAACCAGCCGCGACTTACCGACACCGCCCGGGCCGAGGATTGTTGCCGGTTGGCCTTCCGCAAGCACGCGGTCGCCAAAGAAATTGTCGTCATCGTTGAATGTAGACGCCATGATGTTTTTAAGCTCCTGATTTGATAAGCTGCTGTTCGTTTTGGTTTTCGCCGCTTCGATGGGAGCCACGAAATCCCCAATGTCTGGCGCTTCTCGCCACCAATCATTGTAATCTTTGACATGTTCCGGAGGCATCGCCAACTTGAGCGTTAGCCCGGTTTCCTCGCAAAGCTCCCGCAATCCCTTTTCGAGCGTGTCATGCCCCGTAGGCTTACCGTCCTTGCGGGGCGGATCATTTTGCCCGACAAGAATCACGTCGCCCGGTGCGTTCGATTTCGCGCGTTCTTCGAGGACGGCCTTCAAGCGTTTGTAATTGCTGGCCGATCGGGTTACCGCCAGGCAAACCACGTTATTTCCGTTCGTGTGATGGAAGCCCAGGCCCTCCATGAAAGCGAACGCATCCCATGGGCTTTCCATCGCAAGCAAAACCTGCGCATCCGGCTTGCCGATGATCAACGGCATTGCCGGTGTCTTCTCGCCGGGAGTGGCGTTGACGTATCGGTCGCCATCGGTTGTGCGGTACTGGCAACCGATCACGACGCCGTCTTTAATGACGGGAGTAGCAGGGTAAATGTCGTGCATCCCGATCAACTCTTGGGATTTGAGCCATTCAACGAACTTTGTTGAAAAGCCACGCCAACCAGCAAGCCCTTCGATCTTTTCAGGGGTCAGCGCGGCGACGCATTTCTTCCAGTCGAACGGCGCAAGTTCAGGTTCGTATTTACGCAGGGGCGATTCTGGCTTTGGGGGAATTGATATGGGGGATCGTCTTTTTTGGGCAAGGGGCCGATCCCCGGAAGGCGCTTCAACGCCCGCCATGCGGAAATAGATGTCCTGGGCCTCTTGCGACGAACATCCTTTATCCATTGCAATGAAGTCGATTTCGTCACCGCTTTCGTCCGTGGTGAAATCCTTAAACTTCATTATGCCTTTGTCGTCATAGTAAATACCCCATGACGGCGTTTTCTCGTCACGGAACGGGCTTTTGCACGATCTTTGGATGTAGTCGCCGTACCCAAGCTCCCGCATGACTCGATCAAGGGTAAAACCCCGGTTTCTAGCTTCTGTCAGTTTAGAAAGGAAATCACTCATGCGCGCTCAAACTTCAAAGATTGTAGAGATCAGTTCATCATCTCCCTGTGTAGTGCTTTCAAGCCTCTCTACTGCCACTTGGTAAGGCATGTTGAATCCCCTCCATATCCCGCTCGGAACGTGCATTATCACAGATTCAGACTTAAAGAGCTTGCCCTCGGACACGAGAAAATCCCTGATAAATTTGAACTCACACTTTCCTTTTAAGATCGAAGTCCACAACTTCTTTCTCCGCTTAGTCGGCATGGCCGCGTATACTTTTCTTGCGTGAGATGATGTATTCATAGATTGGAACGGTAAAACTCAATGGCGCTTGGGTGCGCCTTGATAGAGTCTCTGCTTCCGTCCGCAATGAACAAGCCTTCGGTAGTCCTGGCACGGCTTAACGCGACGTACGCTTGCCCGAACTCAAAGCATTTCCCTAAGTGGACCTGAATCTTGTCGAGCGTCATGCCCTGGCTCTTGTGCGCCGTGATCGCCCAGGCGAGGCGTAGCGGGATCTGTGAGCGCGTCGCAATGACGTCTTTGCCCTCTTTGATCTGCCACTTGTGCAACCCGACGCTGTACGTCTCGCCGTTGTTGAAAAACACCTTGACCAGCGGCCCGTTGATCCCGTCGTTGAACTCAACCACGGTGCCGACGCTCCCATTCGCAAGGCCCGCCTCTGTGTTGATGTTGGTCAAGAGCATGACTTGAGCGCCAGCTTTCAAGCGCAACACTTTCGGCGCGAGACAGTTCTTGTCTAGCATGTTCACCGCGCTAGGCTCGCCGTAGTCGTCGGCGAAGAAAGTTCGCTCTTCGCCCTCCACCGTGGCAAGGCGGCGTTCGTTGATGGCATCAACGTTGAGGTTGTGCGTATGGACAACGACCGGTTCAAGGTTCGGGTTCTCATCTTTCGCAAGGTAGCGTTCGTTCAGGAGCGCCGACACGTCGGGCGCGACATCACCGAAACGAATCTTATTCAGGATCGACGAAAACCGGGCATCGGCCTGGCGAAACACCTTCGAAAGAATGTGCGTTTTGAACTTCGCCTGTTGCCACGAATCGGTTTCAAACGGGAACACGCCCCGTTTAATCAGGTCTTCCGCGCCCTTCTGGACTGGTGGCAACTGCAAGAAATCCCCGAAGAGAATGATCTGCATCCCGCCAAAGGGAAAAGTATCCCGGCGCACCATTCGAAAAACGTGGTCGATCTTCTCGAAAAGCTCGGCGCTGATCATCGACACTTCATCAATCGCTAGTATCTTCGTCTTTCGGATGCGGTCAAAAGGATCGGACCGCATGTTCGTAACGAGGTCTTTTACGGAATCTTTCGCGAGCCCGAGCCCGGCCCATGAATGAATCGTGCGACCGCCGACGTTCACGGCGGCGATGCCGGTTGACGCGGTGACCGGGATTTCGAGTTCATCCCTGACGACCCGCAAGAGAGTTGACTTGCCGGTTCCCGCCGATCCTGTGACGAGGATGTTTTTCCCGGCTTTGATGTCGTCGATGACGCTGGTTTGTTCTTCTGAAAGGTTCATGCTATGCTTTCGACTTCTTCGTTTGGTTCCTTCCGCGCTTGAGCGCGTTCTCAAACAGGATAGCTTTACTTCTCGACCAAAGCCGGTTGCCCGCTTCGAGGTCGGAAATATGCTTTGGTCGAACACTCATGCGCCGCGCTACTTCGCGAATACTCAAACCAGCCTTCTCCCGAATGGTCTTCGCGTGCTTCGAGGTTTCAGCGTGGTCGATAACGACAACCATCATTGTTCTGTATTTGATAAGGCCGTGCGTTGCCTTCGGTTCATGAAGATCGCTCATAGAATTTCGTACCCAAGTTTTTTATATAGCCTTAGACGGCTCTTGTATTGCGAATGCAACATCGAGTGTTGCCGGTCCTCGAAATCGTGAATGATCCCGTGTTCCTTCCCGGCAAAGGTCCGAAGCACGCGCCCGGTCCGCTGCTCAACCTTTGTCGTCGACCTGCCGGCGCAAGCGAGAATCAACGTAGAGGCGCGGGGAACGTCTAACCCTTCGTCGGCAAGGGAAGTCGCGATCATGCAGCGAAGGGAGCCGTCCCGGAACGCAGCAATGGCTTCCCGGCGGCGCTTCGCGCCCATCTTGGAATGACAGACAACCGCGCCTTTGATCTCTTCCGCGAGCATCCCGCCGTGGTCGACCGTGCCGACAAGCACAAGGGCCGCGTCGCCCTGGCCGGCGAGCGAGATCACCCGCCGGTTACGAACGTAGTTGCGAACGATCCCGTGCGTCTGACAGAGTTGCCACTTGATGCGCTGGCGCTGTTCGGCTTCGTCCAGGTAGCGAAACCGCTTCATGCGCTCCTCTAGCAACCGAGGAACCGCCTCGTCGATGATTTCCGCGATGCCGGGGTCTGTATCGCTATGGAAATGCACCCGCGCTTTTGTCAGGTGGCCGCCGTCGACGATCCGCGCCCGGTCAATCTCGAACATCTGGTGTTCAAAGAGCGCCATCAACGCGAGGTTCTTCTCTGGATCGCTCCCGAACGGCGTAGCCGACAATCCCCACCGTGCCCGTGGCGAGGTTGCCACCAGCGCGCCAAGCGTCGGCGCTCCCGCGTGGTGGCACTCGTCGACAACGACAAGGTCTTCGTCGGTCAGGTCCGGCATGGATTGCCAGCACGCTACGCGAACCCGGCAAAGCTGGTTGATTGCCGGGAACAGGGCGAGGGCTTCCTCTGCTTGCTCGACCTGTTCCCGCGTGTTCGCAAGCCATGTGATCCGCGCCTTACGCTGGCGCTGGTGGCCTCGCGCAACTCGATCAATACCAGAAGCCGCAATGAAGGTCTTCCCGCCCCCCGCCGGGCATTTGAGGATGCCGCGAAAGGTTTGCGAAAGCCAATCAATCCCCTCGTTTTGGTAGTCTCTTGCTGTTTTTTCCACGTTCAAAAAGCCAGTTGTTGTTTTTGGGTAGATTGTTCAAGATGCCGCGTTGATCTAGCCATCGGTTACAGGCGGCCAGGACATCGCCGTATTCATCACGGCGCTGTTTTGCTATGCCGACCTTGAATTGATGCAAGCGGGTAACTGGCGGCGCTTTAGGTGCGTCGTCTTCACTCACGTTGACTTCTTCCCCCACGTTATGCCGATATGCTCTTCGTGGACGGTGATCAGCCGATAGCCAACATATTCACCCGAGCGAACGCCCTTTCGAAGAGCCTCGACAAGGCCCTTCATTGTGCGATGGCGAGAGCAGAAGTCCGTCCATACGGAATGGGTTAGACTCGGTTCGAAAATCAGAACTTGTGCTTTAGCTCCCCTCACGCGACGCCCCCTTCCGATTTCTGCTTTTGGATGTGGCATTCGTCGCAGATGTCCATGCCGGTTTCGTTGGTGGCTTCCCCGCAGTCATCGCAGACCCACCCGTACCCGTTGCACTCGAAGCAATCTTCGTCATTGCTGTCACAAGATGGGCAAATCATGACTGCTCCTTTCCCATAAGCATCTCTGTCAATGCTCCGCGCTCATTCTCCAAGCGGAGAGAACGCAGGGCTACTCGTCGCACGTGGTTGTTTCTCAATTTGACCCGAGCGTAGTCACCCGAGATTTCCAGTACCGTGCCGTACCGTGTGCTGAAGTCGATTGTGCGGACGCCTCTCTTTGTGACTACCCACTTAACTTTATCTCCTGCTTGCATTAATTCCCCTCCTTTCCTTCTGCTTTGGCAATAGCATCAAACGCTGTAGTCATCGGCTCCGCGTGACAGGTCATCCCGTCCACGTCGGTTTCCTCGATGCAGCCAACAAGAGCCTTCAATGCCTCCAGCATCTCCGGCGCGGAGGCGAAGAGGGTAGCGTCCGCCTCATGCTCGAACAGGGCGATGCGCATCCCGTTCTTAGAGATAACGAAGCTTCTTCCGCTCCCGGTTAGGGAGGGCCGGATTTCCAACGGCCCCGACGTATGCTTCGGTTTGCTCACTTCGTCACCTCGCTTTCCACGTCGGCGGGAATCCGGTAAAGAATGCCCCGACCCGATAGTTCTCCGATCCCACCTGCCGGAATCCACTCTTGCCGCTTGAGGTGGAGGATTCGAGCGCCCGGCGGCACGATCCAGTCGCGATCACCCCACCGTTCGGTGTAGCCTTCAGTGGCCCGGTCGGCCTGGCCGGATTTGACCCAGTACGGCAATGCTGCAATGGCACCAACGTTCATCCCTTCGGACTTCATTGGCATCAACAAGCCGACGAAGTTCGGTTCATGGGTAAACCGGATGACAACCGGGGTTTGGCCTTGGTTCGTATCGGTGTGCTCCCAATGCTCATGACGCTTGAGCTTTGAAAAGATCATCCCTCGCGCCTGTTCTCCAATTTTAAGGATGGTTCCGACCTTCCCAAAACCACGAACAAGGATCGGGTCGACTATCGCGCTCCCCAGCGGCTCAACCTCAAACGGAGCAAACACTTGACGCCAATACGGGAAGCCCCCATCGATCAGCTTTCCGAAACTTGCGCACCCATCATCTCCAGAACGATCGCCTATCGAGATTGAAACATCCATCTTTTTGATGACAATCATAGCTATTGGTGAATAGCCATCCAGTTGATGAAGCCGATCAACAACGGAGAGCGGCACAATGAACGTTCTCCGCTCGTCTTTCTTGTTCAGCTTGAGCGCTACGCTTCCAATCGGCATCGAGATAACCCCCAATCGCATCCCATCCGTAGCAACAAGAAACACGTTCGGTTCGGCAATCTCGATCAGTATCCCGCTAAGGGCCGGTCGGCATTTGTCCTTCCGGCAGAGACAGGCGAGTGCTTTAAGGTAACGGTAAGGAACTGAAAGATTCATCGTGCAACCTCCTGAATCAAGTCGGTGACCCATTCTTCGACCGGGCCTTTAATTTCATGGGCTGACACGGCGATTCCGGGTGTCGGCCCCCACACTTTCACCAGGCCTTCGGTTGAGACCTGGCCGTCATTCGCAAAGAAGCCCATGTCTTCCATCACGTCAGCGAAGAGCTTTTCCATGTTGCCCAGGTCGGGCGCGGTGTCTTTGTAGATAATGCTCTCGCGGGTCGCCTTACCCACGCCTTTAAGGTGCGGGAAGACCCATACAACAATCAGCTTGACCGGGCCGGCGAGCGGTGTGCGCGGGCGAAAGGGTAGCATTTTCTCTTGAAGGAATGATGTGGCTTCCTTGAGTTCGGGCGTGTCGATGTGCATCACGCGGCCACGGGCGAAGATGGTTTTCTTCATCTGCTTCGTGACGCGGGGAGGCGGGCCGGGAATAAAAAATTGAATCATAGGGATGGAGAGGGCAAGGGATCGGACCTTGCCGGGGTGGTGCGATTGGTTAGAACGGGGCGGACGGGCTTTCGTCGAGGTCTTCGGGTTCTTCGTCGATGGGCTCGACCTTCGTAGAGGCGGACGAAACGTCTTCGGGCTCGTCTTCTTCCGGTGCGGGGTCGGCGTCGGCCTTCGCTTTCGGCTTCCGGGTGCGCTTGGCCTTCGGCTTCTTCGGCGCGGCTTTTCCTTCCGGGGTCTCCGGTTCCGGCGCTTCGGGTTCGGGTTCGCTTTCCGTCGACTCCACCAACGCGGGAAACTCATTGATCGTCGTAAATTCCGCATCGACGGCATCGGCGTTCTTGTCTTCGGTGGCCGGGGCATCGGGCTCGTCGTCGAAGTCCATGACGGCTTGTGAGGTCTTGTCGACCTCGCCTTGAGTCATTTCCTTGACGTAGACGACCTCTCCGGTGTCTGGATGGCGGCAGGTCTTCATGCCTTTCTTCGGGTCGTTGTACGTGACCGGACAATCATAGTCCCGGTACTCGATTCCAGAAGTGACCTTGTTCGAAAGGTTGGTGATTTCGGCCTGGCACGCGGAAAGCTTCGCCTTCCATTCGTCCATGACCATCTTCTTCGATTCCTCAAGGGACTTGAGACGGGTCTGTTCTTCGGCGGCCTTCTTCGCAATATGAAGAAGCTCGTCGTTGGTGAACCTGTATTCCAGGTTCTTACGTTCAATCGTGCTGGTAGGCAATTCAGTGCTCATTTAGCTATACTGGTTTCTTGTGGTTGATTGATCAGAAGGGCGCGTCGACCTTTTCGGGCGCGGGCTTCTGGGGAGTTTTTGCGGCGGGCTTCGCCGGGGCGGCGCTGCCAGCCGCTTTAGCAACGGCTTTCGTTCGACTGTTGAGGCGAGCAATCAAGCTGCTCACCTTGTCTTGCGAAAGGCGCTCAGCCGCGCGGTTGGGAGAGTTCAAGAACTTGATCTTGATTTTCTCCTTACCTTCGTACTCATCGCTTTCGGTGACAATAGAGCACTCCATGCCGGCAAAGGTTTGTTGACCGCCGGCCAGGGCGTTAAGATCGCCGTCCCAGCCGAAGACTTCGTTAAGGTCTTTGACGGTGCGGTCAATCGTCTTGTCGGAAAGGTAGGCATAGTAAACGCCGGTGTTTCCGTTCTGGTCGCTCCCTTCTTCGTCCACGACAACGGGAATCTGAATGTAGGGGGTTCCCTTTTCGCTCTCCCCGAGCCAACCGGCTTCGGGTTCGGTGACTTTGCAGCGGAATTTCCCGACTGCATCAATGTATTTGCTCATGATGATTTATTCTTTGTCGACAAGGTTTTGCAGCCACTTCAAGACCTGTTTAAGCTTGTCTTTGGGTTGAGTTTCAATAGTGGCCAGCCAGTTGATTGTTTTCTGCTTCTCCTCTTCGTCCTTGTAGGTTGCGAGCGGAGCCAGGTTGACAATTTTGTGCCGAAGCTCATCTTCGGTAGGTTCAGCGACCGGCTGGTTGCGATGCTCGTCGACCGCCTCCAGGAAAGCGAAGAAGCCGCGATCCTTATCGAGAGGGAGGGTTTCCGGCAGGTTGTAACGGTTCTTCGCATCCCAGCCAGGTGCCCAGCTTGTGTGCATGATCCGGTCCCCGCCGATTACCTTCTTGTGACCATCGCTATCTTCGGTCTTGAAGGTTTCATAGACGGCGAAGAGGCAAGCATCCGGCCATTCGCGGAGGATGCCTGTGAAATGTTTGTGACCCTTCATTTCGTACCGGTCGAACGGATCGCCGCCGGGAGGCGTGTGATTCTTGATATGGACGTGCGAAAGAATGATGATCGCGATTTTGTGCTTGTGCCGGATGCTATCGAGCTTTGCCAGCAAATCGACCAGTTCCGGCAAGACAATGTTATAGCCTTTCCCGTAACCGTAGGCTTCGATGTTAGCCTTTTTGTCGCGCTTGCAGCAATGGCCCTGAATCAAGCGTTCGAGCCAGTCAGCGGTGTCAAGTACCAGCGTCTTAAACGCTACCGTTGCGGCGGCTTCGATGTCGTCCAGGAAACCGACGAGTTCCTTGTAGTCGCCCGGCGTGAACCGGTTGATGTGCTCAAGCCCGGTCAAGCCGTCTTCGGCTGCAATGAACAGCGGATCGGGAGCGTTCGCGCCGAAGGTAGATTTCCCGATGCCTTCCGGCCCGGAGAGAACCACGCGCGGCGGCAGGTCGACGACTCCTTTTTTGATCTTGGAAAGGTAGCTCATTACTCTTCGCCTCCTTCGCCGCTCACGTCGACGCTGTTAAGTTTAAGCATCGCATCAATGGCGATGCTTAAGTCGGTTTGCTTGCCGGTGACGAGATCGTCGATGATGCGGTTTGCGCGACGGGAAACCTTCCGCTTGATTTCTTCCCTCTGCGATTGATGCAGGTTGTTGGCAGCCTGGCATCGTTCTTTGAGGTCTCCGAAATCGAACACCTTTTCGATTTCGATATAGCGACGGCCCGACCGTTGATAAGCGCTAAGAATGGCCTCTTTGGCGCGAAGCTTCGCCGTGCCAGAGTCAATGCGTTTTTCAATTTCGTTGTCGAAATCAGGAACTGGCGGAAGCGCGTTGATGAATTGCCGGGTCTTCGTTTCAGCGATCTGGTAGATTCGCTCCCTAGCGTATTTAAGTTGGGTTGCTGTAATAGACATGGTGTTTTCTGTTCTGTTGGTTTGGTGGATTAAAAGGGTGCGAGCGGGCCGGAGTCGAACCGGCCACGGTTAGTACCGCTAGACAGGTCTCCCGCACAAAGCCGATAGCGGGGACACTCCTTTCTTCCTCGGCATAGGTTGCCGTCATATTTTCGGTTTGCGTGTTGCTCCGCCCACGCCGCCGCTCGCATTTTGAAAAGGTCCGGTTTAACCACCCACCGGCAAGGTTCTATGGGTCATGAAATCAACACACGTTGAGTTGAGCTTACATATAGATACCCTCCTTTCTTTGTAGTGATGGGATTGATCCGGTGCCCTGCTTTTATTTGGTTACGGGGCGGGTGGATGAAAATAACTACCGTTTTGCCAGCGGCGCACTATTTACCCATGACCGGATCAAAAGCTGTTAGTCGATCATCATCGACCTGAAATAAATTTCAAACGCCTTGTGCATGAGCGTTCCGAACCGAAGGGCTTCGCTCTCTTCCTTGGTCGGCTCGATCGGATTTTCGTAGCGGTGATAGTGGTATCTGGCGCACTTGCGGAGAGCCGTCAAACGGGAGTTTGTCAGAAGCTCTTTCTCTCCCTCTTCCATTTCCAGTTCGCTATGCTTCCGCGCCTTTTGACGGTAGCGGATACCGTCGACCGATGCCCGCCCGGTGCAAAGTTCGTAGAACTCACACTGGCCGAACATCGAGCACGCGCTCGGGTTCCTGGGCCAGAGGTTTCCCCGGCGGTAGTGAAGTATTTGCTGGGATTGCGCCCAGGCATCACCCATGTATTCCAGGAGGTCAGCGTCAAGGCGGGGAACCTCACGTTGCGCGAAGTAGGCATCAAGATCGCCCGTAATCTCTTCTTCGAGCCGTGCGCCGTATTCTTCCGGGGTTTCGGTCTGCGATTGCAAGACGTAACCGTCTGCCGGGCTGGCGCTCTCACGCCACTTTTTTCCATCCTTTGTCCGCACCCGCTCGCCGTTGGCATCGAGCACGATCTTCACGCCGTCGCTGTCCAGGGTTGGAATCTGTCGGGGGCGCGATCCAGGCTTTTTGATCACGTCATGAAGCAGGTTTCCGACGTCCAGGCCCCTTTGCTTGAGGGCGAGAATGTACTTGCTGCTTTGCGTGTCCATTGCGAGGCGGTGCCAATAGTCGCTATCCGGTGCGACGGACTCCGACGTTGTCTTGTGCTCAAGCACAAGGTAGCGATCACTGGCGCGATGCTGCAAAACCGCGTCGATCTTTCCGCCTTCGTCGAAGGTCTTCGACATGCCTTCGGTCTGCGGGTTGAGGAGCGGAAAACGGAACTCCTCTTCCACGCTGATCACAGCGTAGCCCGCGTACTTTCCTCGCCACCGGAGATCGTAGCCGACTATCAGCGCGCGAGCCTTGGCAAGATCGTAGTCGAGCGGGAGCGCGTCAAGATGGGCGAGGGCGCGCTCGATTGGTAGAAGGTTTGACACGGTTAGGCTTCCTTTGGTTGATGCACCTTGACGGCGTGCCCGATTTTCGCCTGGAACTCTTCGATCCATTCCAGGGTGAGCTTTGCAACGGCATTGTTTTCCGGCGTGTTGCCCTTGCGGATCGCGAGGAACCAGCGTTCTGCCGGGCGGCTGGCGTCTGGTGTGATGCCGGGAATGTCATCGTGCGCGACGCCGGAAACACGAGCGAGTGTTCCGACAAGGCAACAACAATCCCCGAAGTAAGTAGAGCCGTCCACTTCGCCGGCGATCAGCGCGGCCTTGAGCCCGGCGACTTCGGCGGGGGCGTTGAGGAGGATTTCGAAGAAGTCGCCCTTGATGGCGTAGAGGTTGGCCCTGGAGAGGTTGGCCCTGGAGAGGTTGGCCC
>DATMFV010000099.1:0-72787 GCA_035555975.1 Chthoniobacteraceae bacterium | reverse complement strand
AGGATGAATAAAAGAACGATTTTTGAGGCAAAAATGGGGCTTTCGAGGAAGGCCGAATCGAGATTCGGACGCCCGAGGAAACCCATTTTGGGCCAAAAAGCGGCTTTTAGTCGCCTCTCACTTAAATTCGTAAACACGCCCTAAACAGGAAAGGTGAATTGATGAGTGAACACGGCGGGTTTGTACGCGCGTTGGCGCAAAATTTCACGACGGTAGCCACGGTGCCCGAGGGGGACGAAAACAGCTATCCGCTCTTTTATAGCAACGGATTCGCCCTGCTTCCGGGCGGACGCTTTGTCGCTGTCGGCAATCGGGTACGGCGGCTCAGATCCGGGAAGGGGCCTATTGCCGACGGAATCGTCGTTGCCCGAAGCGGGGATCATGGCGAAACGTGGGAAACGGTTTGTTTTTTGCCGTTCCAGGAGGTGGTGGAGTCCGCCCTTTTTGTTTATGAGGGCACGCTTTATATGCTCGTGGGCCCCAGAACCCATCGGGGAAAAGTCTGGATATTGGCGAGCGGGGACGAAGGGAAAAACTGGACGCAGCCGATAGAGATCATCACGGCTGCGGACGGTGGAGAGACGCCCACCTGGTATTGCCTGCACCAGACCCAGATGGCCGTTTGGGATGGTAAATTGTATTTTTCCGTCAGCGAAATCTGTCAGAAACCGGCGGTGATTTGCTGCGATTTGGCCAAAGGCCCTCTCCATGCCGCTGCCTGGAGGATTTCCCAACTGGTGGAAATGCCGATTCCAAAGGAATTGAACCCGGGGCTTTTTCCAGGCCCTTCCAACCGTTGCCTGGAGGGCAACGTGATCCGGATTAACGGAAAACTGAGAGTTTTATCACGCGCGATCATCGACCGGCAGGGAACGGCCAATATGGCCGCGGTGTTTGACCTGACCGACGAGCAGGGTGAATTAAACTTTGCCTTCACACAGCTCTCGGCGCTTCCCGGCGGGCAGTGCAAGTTTTACATCATTTATGATGAGCCATCGAAACTGTTCTGGATGGCATCCAACATCGCGGCCAACACACAGGGATGGGTGGAGGACCCGTACCCGTTCAAGCATCCCCCGGGAGTCAGTGACCGGCGGTTTCTGATGCTGTGGTATGCCTGCGACGCGCTCAACTGGTTTCCGGCCGGTTGCATTGCCGCGGCGGAGAAACTGACACAATCGTTCATGTATCCGTCAGTCCACGTTGACGGAGAAGATCTGGCGATTCTGTCGCGAAGCTCCCTGAACTCCGGACATCATCATGATGCGGATTGCCTGACTTTCCATCGTGTGAGAAATTTTCGCTCTCTGGCCATGAATATCTGGCCGAAGGTGTGAAGCTTTCCGGGTGACGGGGGCGGTCCTCACCAGCCAAGGCTTTGAGCCCTTTACGCCAACCCGAACCGCACACCCGCACGTGCGAGCCCGCCAGCCATGCCGATCGGCGTGCCGTCGGCGCGCCAGCAGGCCGCGCCCGACATTCGACCGTCGTCGTGGAACTCGATCGCATTCATGCCACCGGCGATCGTCGGCACCACCTCCACCTTGTGACCCCTTGCTGCAAGCCTGGCACGCACGCTTTCCGGCACCGCCGACTCGACTTCGAGGGCATTGCCCTCGGTCCAGACCCGGGGCGCTTCGACCGCTTCCTGCAGGCTCATGCCGTGGTCGATCAGATTGATCAGCGCCTGCATGGCGCTGGGAAAAATTTTCTTTCCGCCCGGCAAGCCGAGCGCATAAACCAGCTTGCCGTCGCGAAGCGCCATCATCGGTGACATCGAGGTGGTCACGCGTTTGCCCGGTGCCAGCGACAGCGCGCGGCCCGGGCGCGGATCGTAAAGGTACATATAATTGTTGAGCACCGTGCCGAGGCCGGGAACCAGGATCTTGGCGCCGAACAGATTATTGATGGTCTGCGTGGTCGCAACCACGTTGCCAAACGCATCCGCCGCCGTCAGATGCGTGGTATGAGCGCCTTCAAGTTGCGCCCTGCCGGCACTCCATGACTGCGCACGCTCCGGCGAGATCGCGCGGCGGCGCTCCTCCGCATAGGCCTTCGAAATCAGCCGCTCGACCGGTACGTTGACGAAATCCGGATCGCCGCTTGCCGCCGTACGATCGGCGAAGGCGATCTTGAGGACTTCGGCGAGGTAATGGATCGTTTCCGCAGAGCCAAAACCGAGTCCGGCGAGATCGTACCCTTCGAGGATGTTGAGCATCTGCGCGATGTGTACGCCCGACGCCGCAGGCGGCGGCGGTCCCAGAATTTGCCAGCCGCGATAGTCGCAGCGGATCGGCTCGCGCTCAATGGTCTTGTAACCGGCGAGATCCTCCCGGGTGATGAAGCCGCCATGCGCTTTCATGTAGTCGACGAGGATGTCGCCGAGCGGTCCCTGATACAAAGCCGCTTCGCCATGCTGCGAAAGGTACTTCAACGTCTCCGCATATTCCGATTGCACCACCCGCTCCCCGGCTTTGAGCGGCTCACCCTCCGGCAGATAGATCGCCGAGATCGCCTTGTCCTTGCGCATCTCGGCGGCGCTTTCGAGGATGCACTCGTGCAGATAGGGCGTCGCCACATAGCCGCGTGAGGCATGCTTGATTGCGGGCTGCATCACCTCGGCAAGGCTCATGGTGCCGAACCGGCGCAAGGTCTCGCACCACGCCTTCAGCGAACCCGGCGTCGCAACGGCTTTCGGGCCATTGAGGTTTTCGTCGCCAACCGTGTCGAAGACGTCGTGCGGCACACCCGGCTTCGCCTGGTAAGCGTCGGGACGAACCGAAAACGGCACGGAGCTTTGGCCGTCGATGAAGCGGTGGCGGCCATCGGCGGTGCGAATATGCGCCATGCCGCCGCCGATGATGCCGACCATCATCGGTTCGACCACCGTCAGCGTAAACAGCGCTGCCATCGCGGCATCAATGGCGTTGCCGCCTGCCGCGAGCATCTCGGCACCGGCGCTCGAAGCCAGCGGATGATTGCTCACTACCATGCTGCGGCTGGAAGTTGCCGGCTGATTCTGACACTGAAAGAGGGTAGCCGCGCGATCCCGCCAATGACCGGTCATGTTATGTCCTTCCTTTTCCTATTTTGTGGCTGATTCAAAGGAAGCATTCCTTTTCTCAAGACGGGTTTCAAGCGAATACGACCTGAAGCCTAAAGAGTTGACCCCAAATTTTTTCTCCCTTTACGGGTGCTGGTGTTGGTAGAGGGTGGCGATCTCCTCTTCGTTGAGTTCCTTCCGATAAAGCGCGAGATGCCGGAAAAGGGTCGGCTCCTCGCTTCCGCCGAGCGCAAAACGATCGAGGGTATCGGCATCAAGGGGACGCGAGAGGCTGATCCGCTTCGGCGGCCCGGCATCGACGGAGAGCGACCACGCCGCGCCGTTCCAGCTCAAGACAAAGAGGTGCCAGCTCCCGTCGACCCAGGTGGTTTCGTCGGTCGCCCCGAGCGAGATGTGCCGGTTGGCGGCTTCGCCCGGCAAGCGGTGGAAGAGGAGCAGCAGGCGGTCGAGCCGCGCCACCGCTTCCCCCGGCCGCCGCAACAGGCCGACGCGGGTGATCTGGATCGACGCCCCCTCGGCTCCCGAGAAACTCAAGAGACGGTTGTAGGGGCGTTCATCCCCCCACTCCCATCCCCGGGGCGAAACCCAGAAGGAGAGCGACCCGGGGCGGGTCAGGTCGGGCAGGTCGTCGTGCGTCTCCAGCACGCCGCCCCCGCGCGTCCGGAGCGCCTTCCCTTCCTTCGCAGCGACGATTTCCGCGCCGGAGGTGAGCCGACCGTTGAAAGCGCCGATGAGCGGATCACTTTCCCCGCGGGCAAAGTCGTGGTAGAGCACCGCCGATTCCATGACCGGGGCGAGCGCTTCCATCGACGAAGCGGCGGCGGAAAACACCCCTCCCAACAGGAGGCAACAGCAGGCGAGCAGGCGGATCATGGCGCGGTTTCGGGTTCGATCAAAAGAAGACAGAAGTCATGGCGGGCGAGCGGGAGGGTCACCTTCCCGCCTCCGAAGCGGACGGCCTTGCCGGTCTCCGCGTCGGTCGCCTTGAAGCGGGTCGATTCCCCGAGCAGGCGGGCGTCGAGCGACAGGGTGGTCTCGCCGCCGTTGCCGAAGTCGGAGAGGACGCAGAGGAACTTCCCGTCGCGTTCCATCACGAGCGCCCGGGCGTCGGGACGGTTGAGCGCAAAGGGCGGCTCTTCCCAGAAGCGGTAAACCTTGGTCTCCGGCGCGCCGTAGCCGAAGGCGTAAAGAATCTCCTGCCAGCGTTGCCACGACGGTTTGTCGATCTTGAACGTCGGCCAGACTTTCAGTTCATAGACAGCGGTGGTGGCAAAAAGGGTGCGCGTCAGCCATTCGGCGCTCTTGGCGGCGGAAGGATGGATGCCGCTCAGGACCACGGGAATCGTCCCCGACTGTTCCCCGAGCGAGGAGGCAAAGATGTAATCCTCATCAAACCGGTCCTGAAAATCTTCCGAGCCGTACTTCATCTCCCAGTCGAGTTGTAGCGTGGCGAAGCTTAAATGCGGGACGATCGCCGCGTTGGTCATGTGAAAGATGTTGAGCGGGCGCTGCCCGTCCGGACCGGAAAAGAGCCGGTAGGTGCGCAGGAAATAGTCGCGCAGATCATCCAGGCCGACCGAAGGCCGCGCCTCCGGCCCATACGCGCGCGCCGCCTGGTAGACCGACCACGGGTTGTGCGAAGCGACCAGGTAGGCGTTGTCGAAGTAGATGCCCGCAGCGTAGCCGACCTCCTTCATCTTCCGGAAGTACCAGAGGGCGAAATCCTGAAAGCTTCCGGCCGGGTCGGTCTTGATCTCTCCGAAGTGATCGTCCGACCAACGCCGCGCGGTGAACCCCTGCCGCACCCATTCATCCTGAAAGGCGAGAAACTCCGGCATCGTCTCCCGCGCTCCCCGGGCGTTGGTGTACGGGATCAGGAAACGCGCCTGCTGGGCGTTGCGGAAACCGGTGCGGACATGCTCCCGGTAGCGATCCTCCCGGGGGAGACCTTCGTAACCCTGATTCCACGTTTCGATGAAAGACGCGCTGACGTCGGCCCCCGCCTCCCGCTCGCGGGCGATCGCTTCCAGGTAGCGAAAATCGCGCCCGCGCGGGTAGACATCGCCAAAGCTGCTGAGGGCTCCCCAGTAAAGGCCGGAGCCGTGGATGGTGACCGCCTCCGCCCCCGGGAACGGCCCGCCCATCGAGTAGCGCCGCCATGCCTGCGGCTTCTCCTTGACCGGCGTCGCCTGCCAGCAAAGGGTGACGGTGCGGGGTTGCTCAAGCCCGACCGGGCGGGAGATCAGATGCAGCCCGACGACGAGCGCCTCCCCTTCCCGCTCGAGAGTGAGGGACGGCTCCCCTTCGCCGATCGCCCAGCCGTTGGCGGAATCAGCCATGACGGCGATCCCGCGCCGGATGCCGCCGACCCAGAGGTACGGGATGAAGCGGTCCGGGTAGCCGTACGACATGGCGTCGAGATTGCTCCAGACGCGCCCCTTCCCTTTCGGGACCGCCCCGGCGTAGTTCCCCCGGATGCCTGCGCCGACCTGATGCAGGTAGCGGACTTCGCCGTCGGCCACCGGGAGGCGCAGCGAGAGCCGTTGCACGGTGACGCCCGGCTGGGCCGGAAGGGTGATGGTGGTGGTGACCAGCCCGTCAAAGGCGACGGTGGTCCGGGTTTCGCCTTCCAGCGCGCCCCCGAGTTTCCAGCGTGAAAAGTGGCTGCTTTCGACCCCGTTCTGCCGCTCCAGATGCTGCTCGACGGATTCAAGCTCCGAAACCTCCCGGCCATCAAGGGTGGCGCTCATGCCGACGGGAGCGGCGAGGAGGGGGCGGCCCTCGGCGGTGACGGTGCGCCAGAATCCCGCTCCGTTCAGCGTATACTCCCGCAGGAGCAGGGCGATCTTTTCCCCTTCCGCCCGGACCGGGGTGAACGGCGGCGGCGGAACCGGTTCGGTGCCGATGGCGTTCTTTTCCCACTCGAAACGTTCGACCTCGAGCGGGTGGCGCTCGGGCTCCTTCAACGCCGGGCTAGAAAGCGCCACGGTGTAGCTGCCGGTGGCGAGTTCGGGGAGGGCGACCTCCGCCACCCAGCCGGTCTGGCCCGAGCGGGAGATGGCGACCCACGCTTCCGGGGCAAGGGTGGAGGAAACCAGAGCAGCCTCTTCCCCCTTCGAAAGCGCGACTCCGACCGGTCCGGCCGGGCGCTCCGTGGTCTGAAGGAGGAGCCGGCGGTGGTACGGAAGGTAGGCGAACTGGTAGCGCGACGCCTCCCCGGGCTGGAGCACGGCCCACCCGTCGGCGGCAGGGCCGGTATCAAGGGAAAAAGTCCGTTCAAAGAGCGCCACGGAGCCGTCAGGCGGGCGGACGCTCAGTTTCGCGTGGAAAACCGTGTCGCTTTCCAGCCGCTTTTCCATGAGAAAGCGTTGCGTGCCGGTTTTGGCGAAATCAAACGTCTCGTTGCTGACCCGGGGGGCGACATTGGTGGTCGACTCCAGCGACGCCGCGACTTCCAGCACCCGGGGCGGGGCGGCATGCAGGGCGAGCCGGAGGTCGAGCCCCCTGCGCCCTTCGCCCAGAATGCGTTCCAGTGCGATCACCGGAGCGCCGGAGACAAAACGGAGGCGGCTCATCGTCTCGCGATTGGAAAAACCGCCCCCTTCGGCAAACGCTTCCGAAGCGCTCGTCTGCACCGGCTGCCGCCAGTTGCGTACGATGCGGAAAAGAACCCCCGGCAGGCGGGCCGGGTCGACCTGAAGAGAGGCCAACGGAATCCGCACGGTGGCGATCCACCGCCCGTTCTCCTGCGCGTGGGTGACGCTTGCCCCGGGTTGCCAGTCGGCGACGGCGACGGTCGCGGTCTTTGAATGGCGCAGCGCGTAGAGCGCGCCGAGCGCGTTGGTCATCAACTGGTAAACCGGCGGCTCCTTCGCCTCCGTCATCGGCGAGAGCCAGATTTCCACCGTGTCGTCGAGCGCCACGGCATTGCTGTTGCCCCGGCCGGGATGGACCCGGGCGAGGAGTTCGCCCTTGGGCGGCAGCTCGGTTTCGATGCGGAAATGGAGCGCGTCCGCAGTGCGCAGGAGGGTGAAGCTCCCCTGTCGCGAGACGAGGCGGCCGTGGCGATCGACCAGCCCGGTGATCTTCAGGCCGTTCTGCCATGCTTCGCCGGAAGGTTGTTCACCCAGCACGTAGCTTCCGGCGGCGACCGGTGTCGGCATCGAAAGCAAAAGAAACAACAGGGAGGATAGCAGGAACAAAAGGCGGCTCATGAAGGCAAGCGGTTACTCCCCCCACCACGGTTCGGGCGGGCGGGCGGTGGAGGAGGTCAGCTCAGGCAGCGGGCCGGGACGCCATTCAAGGTGGCCGTCGGCAAAGAAGAGGTTGGCGCCGCCTTGGTGCGGGTAGGCGGCGTGGTTGACCTTCATCGCCTCTCCACGGATGCGGCCGACCCAGATCTCGGCGTCGGACTCGGTCAGCAGGAAGGTTCCGGCGGGGCTGGGGAGGTTCTGGAGCTTCTGGCCGGGGTGATCGGGCGAAAGCATGGTGTCCATGCCGCCGGGGGCGTTGTTCATGCCGTAGTGGTAATGCCCGTCGACCGATTTGATCTTTGAATGGGCCGCCTTGAAGGGACGCGCCGGGCAGCGGGCGATGCTCACCTCCTTGCCGCTCCAGCCGAGTTGCCCGTAGACCGGGAGAATCCCCGCCGCATCGAGCGCGTTGTACCACGAAGGGCGGCGGTTCTTCTCGTCGGGCCAGCCGAGGACGGGCGGGAGCAGCCCGTTGTTCTCCTGGGCGTAGGTGAGCACGTAGACCCCGAGCTGCCGCAGGTTGCTGGCGCACTGGGTCGTCCGACCCCGTTCGCGAAGCCGCCCCATCATGCCGGAGACCAGCACCGCCAGCAGGGCCAGCACCCCGATCGCGAGCAGCAGTTCAACGAGGGTGAACCCCCGGCTGCGCCTGCACCGTGGGGTTTCAGGCATGAAGCCTCCGGTTCCTGAGCGCCAGGACGAGCAACAGAGCGCCGACCCCGAGCAGCGCGCGCGGTTCGGGGATCGGGGCAACCGTCCAGTATTCGCCCCGGTCCACGGCGGTGACATCGAGGCCGTTGATGAAAAGCTGCCCGAGGCCCGCCGTCGGGTCGGCGAGGAAGCGCAACTCGTCGTTATCGCCGAAGTTGAGGAGGTTCAGGTCGCCGGTGCCTGCGGTTGAAAGCGCGGCGAAGGAGAGAAGCTGGGCGGTTTCATTCATGCCGAAATCGATCGTAAAGCTTCCGTTTGCGCCGAGGTTGCCGAGGATCAGCGTGCCCAGCGTGGCGGAATGCCCCTCCAGCGCGAAGCGTGCGGTGCGGCGGTTGCCTTCGACGAAGGAGAGGTCCACGGTGGAGGCGATCTGCCCCTCCCCGGCGAGGGTGAGCTGCGCCAGCCCCGTGTTGTTGTTGGCACCGAGGATGATCTGCGTCCCGGCAACGGCAACGGCCCCACCGGTTTTGGCCAGGATCAATTCCCCGACGTTGACGGTGGTGTTTCCGCTGTAGGTGTTCGACTGCGAACCCGAAAAGGTAAAGGTGTCCGGAGAGTTGATCTTCGAAAAGTTGAGGTTCCCCGAAACCACCCCCGAAAACGACTGGTCCAGACCGCGGATCTGGAGCGTGTAGGCCGTCCCGGTGCTGTTGGAGACCGCCCCGGAACCGGTAAGGGTGCCGACATTGAGGGTGCTGTTGACCGCGAGGGTCGCACCGGAGGCGACGGAGAGATCGACCCAGGTGTTGTTGAGCCCGTTGCCGGTCACCCGCAGCGTCCCTTCGGCGATGGTGATTTTGGCCCCCTGCGTCGTGGAACTGACCGGGCCGAGGTATTTGTCCGTGCCGTGGGAGTAGGTGATCTCCAGCGTACCGGCGCCGGTTTTGGTGAAGGTCTTGCTCTGGCTCATCAGGCGCAGGTTGGCCCCGAGGGTGGCGGTGAGGCCCGTGGCAACCTCGATCTCCGGAGCGCTCCCGGCAAGGGTCAAAGTGGATTCTGCCGCAGAGGAGAGGGCGACCCCGGGAGTTTCAAAGGCGAGCCCCCCTGTAAACAGGCCGTCGCCGACGTTGACCTCCCCGCCGTTGGCCGTAAAACGGGCGATGCCGGTGTAACCGGAGATGGCGGGCCACCCCTGCCAGGCGGAAGGGACCTCGGTTTCACTCCAGTTCTGGGCCGTGGTGTTCCAGTCGGTCGAGCCGCCTTGCGGGTTCCAGTAAAGATCCTGGGCGAAAAGGGCGCTCTGGAGGAGAAGCAGGGCGGTACAGGCGAGCAGCGGGGGTGTTTTCATGGTGAGAGCAGGAGTTGGGATGAGATCAGGCAGGGGTGAGGTTGGCGACCGATTCGCGCCAGAGGACGCCGCCGCCGACCGGGTAGCGGACGACTTCCTGCGGCTTTCCTTCGAGAGCGTCCATCAGGTGGCGGGTCGCCATGGAAACCATCTGGTGGTGCCAGTAGGGGGTGTCGGGAGCGCTGAGAGGGACAGGGAAGACGCCCGGGGCGTTGTCGGAATAGGCGGCGAGCGAAAAGTCATCGGGGATGAACAGCCGCCGCCGGTACGCCTCCTGGAAGACGCGGATGGCGATGATTTCATCGGGCACGACGATGGCCGTAGGGCGCGGCCGGCGTTCGAAGACGGCGGCAAAGCGCTCCGCCGACGGCTCGGGCGTGTCGGGGAGGATCGCCTCGACCTTGCGCGGGTCGCCAAAACCGTGCCGTTCGCAGGCGTCTTCAAAGATGGCGTTCATCTCCGGCCGGGCGGGAAAGGGATGCCGGAAGACGGCGATCTGGCGGTGCCCCCGTTCCGCCAGCCCGGCAAGGATCTGGGCAAAGGCGAGCGAGGGATCGTAGTAAAAGGAGCTGATCCCGAGGGCGGCCAGCGCCGCGTGCTGGGTCAAAAGCACCAGCTTGACCCCGTAATCCATGATCCGGCGGACCTCCTCGGGCCGGATCTGCGAAGCGCCGACCAGGAACAACCCCCTGATCTCCCGCGCTTCGACAAAGCGGACAATATCTTCGAGGAAGTATTCGTACCGGTAGGAGAGCGAGGTGAGGGAAAACCGGGCGGGGTCGATCGTGTCGTTGATCCCGTCGAAGATGAGCCGGGTCGAAGGGCGCGAGGTATGTTCCTTGAGTAGGTACGGCGGAAAGGCGATCGCGAGCGGCGTCGGGCGGGCGACCTCGCGCACGAAGTTCCCCTGCCGCGCCCGCTTTTCCAGAACGCCGTCGGCCACGAGATCCGCCAGCGCCCGGCGGACGGTCTGGTGGTTGAAACCGAGCCCGGCGGCGAGATCGCGCTCCGAAGCGATCTTTTCCCCCGCCTTGATCCCCTGCGTGCGGAGCATTTCAAGGATGGCGGTGCGGACGATCCGGGCTTTGGGGCCGGTGACGGTGGACTGGGGACGGTGCATGGAAGGAGAGAAGTACTGCTACGCTCGTGATACAGTATCAGAGATACAGCCATGACCGGATCGTGTCAATCCGGTTTTTTTAGAATGGAAGCTTAAGTGTTGGGGCGAGCCGCTCTTTTCAGGTAAACCCGCGCGGAGTCGGCCATCGTCACCATGGCGGCCCCGAGCATGATGGCGTCCTTGATGACTAGCCGCCCCCTGCCGCTCAGGTACGGGAAACCGTGCTCGGCATCGCCCAGTGCGGGGACCCAGGTTTCCGGCGTGGTGATCAGAAAGGAGAGCGTCACCAGCGACATGATGATCACCAGAAAACTGCCGACGGCGGCGATGCCGGGCCGCCACGGGTGGCAGCAGAGCATCAGGCCGTAGGCGACGATCACGCTCCCAAGCCCGTAGGAGAAAAGGTAGGTGCGGTTCTCCTCGTGCCACTGCCGGTTTTCCGGGACGAGTTTCCCCTCGGGGTTCATATGGTTGCGGTATTCCGGGGCGGGGAATTTGTAAAAGAAGCTCATTGTCGGGCTGTTGGCGACGAAGGGGACGATCCCGTCCGCCTCGTACCTGAAGGCCTTGAGCCCGCCGATCCAGAGGAGGACGACGATCAGCCCCAGGCGGGTGAGCGCGATCCCGGGACGGTCGGCGCGCGCCGCAAGTTGAAAAAATGAACGCATGAGCCACGATAACCCGCTTCCGGGGCGGTGGGAATGGACGGACGGCCAACCCTACATGGACGCATTGCCCCCGGGGCGGATCAGCCTCTCGTATTCCCGGAAGGCACTCGGCGACGCACCGACGGCGCGCCGGAAAAGGCGGCTGAAGTAGAACTCATCATCAAAACCGAGGCTGGCGGCAATCTCCCGGACCGGGCGGTGCGTGTGCAGCAACTGCCATTTGCCTTCCTTGAGGAGCCGTTCGCGGATCAGTTCGGTCGGCGTCTTGTGGAAATGCTCTTTGACGAGCTTGCCGAGTCGCTTCGGGGTGATCTCCAGCAACGCCGCGTACGCGTGTGGCCGGTGGAGGGCGCGGTAATGCTCCTCCACCAGGTGCTGGAAGCGGCGGGCCACCGAGGGGTGCGCCTCCCCGTGACCGGGAAACCAGATGCCCTCCCCCTGCTGGTCGAGCTTGAGCCGCGTCGCCTTGATCAGCAATACCTTGAGGTAGGAAATCAGGAGTTCGGGGCTGGCGAGCCCCCCGCCCTCCCGTTCCCGAGCCATGCTTTCCAGCAGCCCGGCCACCTCCGCCACGTCGGCGTCCCCGGGGAGTTTCACCAGCGGCAGGCCGTAGATGTCGTTGAACAGGACGCCGTTGCAGCCGACCGCCTCGTGGTGGGCTTCCAGGCAGAAGAAGTTGGCGTGAAACCGGATTGCCGTTCCGGCGTGAGGGGCTTCGCGAATGAGGTGAAACGTCTGGTACGGGTTGAAAAACAGGAGCGCCGGGCCGTCGTAGCGATGCCGGAGCGCCTCCGCCGCCAACCAGCCGCGCCCCTCCCGGATGAAAAGGATGGTGAAGTAGTTCCAACGCCCGGGCTCCGCAAAGGCGGCCGCGCCGTCAAGGTCGTCGAGGGTGAAGGAAGCGTCGCCGCGCCGGGGGTCGAACCGAAACGGGGTGCTCCCGCCGGAGGAAGGCGGTTTGGCGGGAGCGGGCGTGAAGGCGGCTTTTTGGATCATGGAGGGGCACCGGAAAATAGGCCGTTCCACACCCCGGGGTCAACTCTTGAAACTTGACGCCCCGGATACCTTTCGGTATGGACCATGGCACATGGCGCGACCGGTCAGAATCGAATATCAAGGTGCGGCGTATCACGTCGCTGCGCGCGGCAATGATCGAAGGGAGATTTTTCGCGACGATGCCGATCGGAAGCAGTTTCTTTCAACGCTGGCAAGGGCGGTCGAAGAGCACGGGTTGCAGGTGCACGGCTATTGCCTGATGCCCAACCATTACCATCTGCTGATCCGGACGCCCCGGGGGAACCTGAGCCAGTCGATCGGCTGGCTGCAAAC
This sequence comes from Chthoniobacteraceae bacterium, assembly GCA_035555975.1. Lineage (GTDB taxonomy): Bacteria > Verrucomicrobiota > Verrucomicrobiia > Chthoniobacterales > Chthoniobacteraceae > DATMFV01. The sequence continues at coordinate 60,354 of DATMFV010000099.1, read as the reverse complement.
CACCTACACGATCCGCTTCAATCGCCGACACGACCGCCGCGGGCACCTTTTTCAAGGGCGTTTCAAGGCGCATCTGGTGGAGGCTCAACGGTATGCCGCGGAACTGCTGCGCCACCTTCACCTTATCCCCGTGCGGCCGCACGACCAAACCGCCGCAGTCCCCCGCGAACGGTGGGTGGCGCTGGATGACTACCCATGGAGCAGCCATCGCTTCTACGACGGCGATAAACCGGCTCCCGCGTGGCTCTCCATGGAGTGGCTGGAGCTTTTTGGCGGCGATCCCGATCAGGCCCGGAAAGGTTACCGGGAGTTTATTCAGGACGGCTTTGAAAACGGCACCCGCGACATTTTTGCCGACCTCTACCGGGGGTTGATCCTGGGAAGCGAAGCGATGCGAAACCGCGTTCTGGAGAGACTGGAAGAAAAACCGGGCCAGGACGAACAAAAGCCGCGCCACCCGATCAGGCACGACCGGGCCGTCGGGGCCGTCACCGCCCTTGCGGCGAAGGAGGATGATGTCCGATGGAAGGCATGGCTGCGGGTCTACCACGGGGGAGAAAGGAAAACCGATGTTGCCCGATCGCTCGGCTACAGGGACGGCAGCGCGATCACCCACCTCCTCAAGCGTTTTGAAAAATGCCTCTCCGGCGACAAGGCGCTTCAGGGAAAGGCGGCGGCGCTGATCCATAGCCTGGAAAGTTCAAATGGATAAAATGGTATCAACATGGATGTATAGAGCAGTCCGGGCTAATCTGGAGAGATTATCTGCGGGATACAGGAAGGAACTGCCGCTTTCACAGGTAGATGGGGTGAGTTTTTATGGTCCCAAAAATCTGGCAAGGATGCTTCAGGCCAATCTTGATCACCTGCAGGAGCATGATGGATATGGGCGGTCCTTGGTGAGAAGGTATCTTCATTCATTGATGGCAACAAAAAACCGTATTCAGGGCGGCTTTGTGACGGGATGCCTTTTTGAGGATGTTCGAAGCTCAACGCTGAACATGAACCATGTCTCTGCGGAGTTTTGCGCTTATCTGGTTAGAATGGCCGTCCTCCACCGCCTCATCAGGTTGAAGCGTTACAGCGTGGTTTTCAGATTTTCCAGGCATCGCAGCCTGGCATCGAAGTTTCAGCGGAGAACTCTCGGGGCTATGAAAAAATGAGTTCTTTCAGGTGCCCGGCAGCATACGACGGAAAGAGCGGCTCCATCGCCGTTGGGCTGCCATAAAGTTCGCGATGCGCTACCACGACTTCATTTTGGCCGGTGGTCCGGCCGGTGTCAAACGGATGTTCCAGCCTGGATACAAATAGCGTATCATGCTCAAACCAAGCGAGATGCAACTCTCCCTGATCCTCGGATTATCCCGGGAATCCGGGATCACCACAAAGAAAATGGCCGGTGGTCTGGCCGGTCTTTGATCCCTCCCTACCCCGGCCAGGCTTCGACCGCTTTCATCCCGAGCCAGACGGCGAGCAGGCCGAAGAGGAGGCTTCCCGCTACGTAGAGCGCGGCCCAGCCCCATTCGCCGCGGCGCATCAGGAACATGGCTTCCAGGCCGAAGGAGGAGAAGGTGGTGAAACCGCCGAGCAGGCCGGTGAAAAGGAGGAGCGTGGCGTTTTCGGAAAAAAGATGAAAGCGGTCCGCCAGCCCGGCGAGCACGCCGATGACCAGACAGCCGCTGACGTTCACGGCGAAAGTGGCCCACGGGAAAAAGGGTTGCGCCCCGGCAACGAGCATCCACCGGGCCACCCCGTAACGGACCATGGAACCGATGCCGCCGCCGAGACCGACGATCAGGAACTGTTTCATCGTGTCGGTTCAGGGAGCCGCCGGGGCGGCAGCGGGTGCATCGGTTTCCGCCGTACGGGGATGCACCGAGATCGCGTACTGGTCGACCGAGAAGCGGACCTGGGCGAGATCGCCGATATACCGGAGCACCTCCGTCACCGGGACATTGGCGAGCCGCAGGGTGATCGTCCGTGCCGGGTCGACCCCCGGCTGGAGGACGAAGCTGGTTTTAAGGTCGGCGCTCTTTTCGATCTGCTGGCGCAGAAAATCGAGGGAAGCCTCCAGGGTCGCCTCGCGGAAATCGACGTTCGGGATCACCACGCCCCGCAGTTGCTGCTGCAAGGCGGAACCGGCGCGGCCCTGCTTCTGCGCGGCGGCGATCATTTTCATATAATTTTTGGCGACGATATGGTTCGGGTCCTGCGCCAGGATCAGTTCAAACTGAAGCTTTGCCTGCGCGTAGTCGCCGGAGGCATAGGCCCGTTGCGCTTCGCTCAAAAGGGACGATGGCTGCGCCTGAAGCCCGGGTGCCGCCAGCAGCAGCCCGGCGGCCAGCGCCATCGGAAAAAACAGGAGACGTTTCATGGGGAGGGGAAAGTTCAGGTGGGAAAAACCAAGGTCGTCTCCCTCATCATGACACACCGCCCCGCAAAACTCAAACAACTACCGGTTCTTCTGAAGCCGCTTGAGCTTTCCGGCAAGGCTCGCCTTGGTCGCGGAACTGACGCGATCAATAAAGAGGATGCCGTGGAGGTGGTCGACCTCGTGCTGCAAGGCGCGCGCCAGCAGGCCGCCCGCTTCAAACTCGATCTCCTCGCCGCTCAGGAGCCGGGCGCGCGCCTTGACGGTTGCCGCCCGCTGCACGTCGGCGACGAGCCTCGGGAAGCTCAAACACCCTTCGGCATCGATTTCGCGTTCCCCCCCAAGTTCCAGTTCCGGGTTGATCAGGATCATCGGGCTGTAGTCGGCAACATCGACCTCTTTCCCATCGATCCACATCGTGCTCGGGCGGTCTTCGGCGACGCTGACGTCGATCACCGTCAACTGCAATGCCTGGCCGACCTGCTGTGCGGCGAGCCCGACGCCGTTCGCCTCGCGCATGGTTTCGATCATCGCTTCCGCCAGTTGACGGACTTCGTCGGTGATCTCCTCAATCCGCGCGCCTTTGGCCCGGAGGACCGGGTTGCCGTAGGTTACAATCTCCACAATAAAAAGGGGTTTTCTTTAAGGTTTCAGTTCGGTAAACGCGGGCAAACTACCTTTCACGCCCGCCTCTTTCAAGGCATCCATGACACGAATCACCTTTCCGAAGGGGGCGTTGGTGTCGGCGCGCAGGGCGATCGGCTGGCCGGAGGCGGCGATCGGGCGGAGCGCTTCGGTCAACGCTTCCGCGGCGACTTCGTTTTCGTTGAGAAAGATGATTCCTTCGCTCGAAACGGTGATCGCCACGGGCGGCTCGCTCTCGACGGCGCGGGTGGTGCTGATCGCCCGCCCGGCTTCGGGGAGTTTCAGGACCACGGCGGGTTGCTCCCGTTTGAAGGTGGAAGTCACGATCACGAAAATGAGCAGGATGATGAAAATGTCGATCAGCGCGACGATGATGACGGTCGGCGTCCGCCGTTTGCGGGTATAGAAATTCATCGCGGGAAAAAAGAAGGCCCCCTTCAGGCGGTCGGCGTGCCGGTTTCCGACGTGGCTGCGGCCGTGGAGACCGTCGCGCGCCCGGGGCCGAAACGGCTTTTGCGCGAGTAGCACTTGGCGAGCAGTTCGCTCAAAATCGCCTCCATCTCGGCGCTGAGCGCCTCAACCTTTTTGGTGAAGTAACAATAGGCGACCAGGCTCGGGATCGCGATCGCCAGCCCCGCGATGGTGGTGTTGAGCGCTTCGGAAATGCCGAGCGCCAGCCCGCGCGGGTCGGAGATCGACTCGCTGGTGCCGAGGCTGGCAAACACCGTTACGAGCCCCGAAACCGCCCCGAGCAGCCCGATGAGCGGCGCGATCCCGACGATGACTTCCAGCACGACGAGCCCGGAGTCCATCCCGATCACCTCCCGCTTGGCCCGGGTCTGCACCGCTTCGACGTTTTCGCTCCGGGGCCATTCGATATGGCGCAGGCAGACCTGCGTGATCCGGGCGAGCGGCGAGTCGTTCTGCTCGACCAGCTCCACCAGCCGGGAGAGCGCCCGCCGGTTTTCCCCGGGCGAAAGCGACTCGATCTCCTGCCAGATGACCGGCGGGATCACCCGGTCGCGCTGCAAGGCCCAGCCGCGAAGCACCATGGTGGTCACCGCCACCAGGGAACAGATCACCAGCAGGTACATGAAGAACCCGCCGTGCACAAAAAACTGGGTCATGGAAAAGGCTAAAATGGTCATCGGTTGGGGAAGATGGTGAAGGTAAATTCGATTTCAATGCGGCCGCCGGGGACGCGGGCGAGGCGTTCGGGCGGGATCGGGGGGAGATCCGCCTCCCGGATGGCGCGAAGGGCATACTCGGCGTTGGCTTCCGAAGCGCTCGAAGAGACGATCTTCAGGCTGGAAACGTCGCCCTTCGCGTCGATGGCAAATCTAACACGCACGCTGCCGACCGCCAACAATCGCGCCTGCGATTCACGAAAATCATTCCAACGGCTGCCGATCCGGTTGCCGACCGCCTTTTTCCAGTCGCCGATGGCGTCGATGCCGACTTCGTCGTCCGCTCCGGCCCGGGGTGCAGGCTCTGGCGCGGCCTGGAACGGCGCGGCCACGGCTTCCCCGCCGGGTTCCGCTTCCGGAGAGGGGGGCGCCGGAGCCTCCGGACGCTCCGGGGCGGTCGCGCGGGAATGGTGGGAAGCGACGAAGACGGGATTTTCCGGCGCTTGGGTCGATTCTTTAAGATGCTCGGGGTCGAGCGCGGTCCGCAGCGGCTGCGGCGGTTCCGCCGCCGGTAAGGTCGGCGCGGGCGTCGTTACCGGTTCGGCGGCGGCCAGCAGCGGCTCCGGCGTTGGCTCCGGGATCGGTTCGGGCGTCGCCTCCGGCAAGGGGGCCTCGATCTCAAAGACCAGCGGTTCGGCAGAGGTCCCCTCCTCCAGCGCCAATGTCGGCAGGGAGTAGCTCCCGCCCGAAAAAAGGGCGAGCAGCCCGAAGAGGGTCAGGTGGAACAAAACCGAAACGGCAGAGGCCGCAACGACCCGGCGTGGAGGAACAAACTTCAAACGTGGTTCACGGTACGGGAGGTCGGGGTGCGACGCAATTTCCATTTTTTACCGGCTCGTCAACTCCCATTTTTTCAACACGGCTCCTCGCGGCAGGCGGTGTGGCAGAGCGCGTCGGTGGTCATTCCTTCCGGCCGTTGCCAGCGCCAGGTGGCGGCGATCGATGCCGAGACAAACCGTTTGCCCAGAGCCACCGCTTCGGAGAGCGAAAGCCCGCGGGCGAGCCCGGCCGTGATGGCTGCCGAAAAGGTGCAGCCGGTCCCGTGGGTCGCCACGCCTTCGACGCGGGGGCCCGAAAACGTTTCCACCCGGCCGTCGGGGGTGATCAGGAGATCGAGCGCCTGCTCCCCTTTCAGATGCCCCCCTTTGAGCAGGAACGCGGTGCCGTAGCGGGCGCAAAGTTCGTGCCCGGCCTCCTCCATCGCTTGCGCCGAGTCGAGCGGACGCCCGGCGAGGACGGCGGCTTCGTCAAGGTTGGGGGTCACCAGCGTCGCCTGCGGGAGAAGGTCGGTCCGGTACGCTTCCACGGCGTCCGGCTCCAGCAAGGCCGCGCCGCTGGTGGCGACCATCACGGGATCGACCACCAGCGCCGGAAACGGTTCCCCTCTTTTTTCGCTCCGGAGTTGCGCCAGCGTGTCGACGACCGCCGCGATGACGGCGCGGGAATGGAGCATCCCGGTTTTGAGCGCCGCCACGGGAAAGGCCACGAAGGAAAGACGCACCTGTTCGGCCACCACTTCGGGCGGGATCGTCGCGATCGCGTTGACCTGCCCGGGGACTTCGGCGACCACGCAGGTCACCGCCGTCAACCCGTAAGCGCCGAGGGAGGTGAAGGTCTTCAGGTCGGCCTGAATCCCGGCCCCGGCGCTGTTGTCGGAACCGGCGATGCTCAAGGCGACCGGCGGCGGTGTCTGCAACGTCCTCAACACGGTACGTTCATGGCGAAGCGGGGGATGCGGGTGATCACCGGTTCCCCCTGGTCGTTGATGCCGATAAACGCCCCTTCCGCGATGCTGTCGCAGCCGATGACGTGGTACGAGTTGAAAGAAAACCGCTCCCCGGGAGCGAGGCGCGGGAACTTGCCGACGACGCCGTCCCCCTCGACGACGATCTTGTTCCCCCGCACGTCGGTCACCACCCATTTGCGGCCTTTGATCGTGATCGTCTCCTCCGACTCGTTTTCGATCGTGATGCCATAGACAAACGGGTGGGGCCGGTCCGAAGGGGCTTCCAGATCGGGGGCGTAGACCAGTTGGTCGAGGTGGACCCGCAAAGAAGTCAGTTCACGAAACGTTCCCATGGAAATAAAAAATCAGGCGGCGGGGGTTGCATCGGGGGGTTCAAACCGCGCCAGCGGGCGGACGAGATTTCCCGGCAGGGGGCGGACCCGTTCGGTGATCTGCTCCGTCAACGGCAGCCCGTTCGCGTAGGCGGCAAAGACCATTTCAAGCTTTGCGTCGAGATTGTCAATCCAATGAAGCGCGTAAGCCTCCGGAGTTTTCGGGACGATCGGCGAACCAAAGGCGACTTCGCCGTGGTGGGCGACGATCAGGTGGATCAAATGCGTGCGCACCTCTTCGCTCGCCGGGTGAAGCTCGCGCCACGCGGCGGCTTCCTCGCTCGCTAAAAGCCTGCGCCAGAAGGTGTTGAGAATTTCGACGCCGATGGTGATGTGGCCGATCAACTCCCCCTTTTCGTCGTACGGGATGCCGAAGCCGCGCGCTTCCGGGCAGTTTTCCCAGAGCTTGCCGACATCGTGAAAAAACACCCCGGCGAGCAGGAGATCGCGGTTGAGGGTGGTGTAGACCTGCGTGACATGATCGGCGGAGCGCATCATCTGCGCGACATGCTCGACCAAGCCGCCCCGGCGCGCGTGGTGGTAGGTCCGTGCGGCGGCGGCGCGGCGGAAACGTTCGCCCAGGTCGGCCAGGAAAAGCTCGCAGACGCCGCGAAGGCGCGGGTCGCCGATGGAGGCCACCAGTTGCGTGATCGTTTCAAAGTCGCGCTCCTGCTTCTCCTTGATCTCGGGCGAACCGCCCAGCAGGGCTTCCACCTCCGCCGGTTCCAGCGGGCGGCAGCTCCATTGGCGCGCCTCCAGCCCGAAGGCAGGATGGGTCGAAAATTCGCCTTCGATTTCCAGAAACTCGCCCTGGTTCAGTTCCGCGCAGAGGGCGAAGCCGGGCGAATCGCTCCAGGCGCGCAGGGTCAGTTTTCCCTCGGCATCGCCCATCACCAGTTCCCGGAACGGTTTGCCGTCGCGGGTCGCCTTCTCCGTCACGCTCTGCACCTGCGCGTGGACACGGGCGACCGCCGGTTGCGACTGTGCGGCGCGTCGAAGCAGGGGGATCGTCAATAACTCCATTCTGGGGAGGATCGTAACGCAGGATGCCCCCCGAAGCGACTGCGAAACACGGGAAAATAGCCTTTTACGCCGATTTAAGTCGTTGGGTTAACAGGCCCTAATACATGCGGCCCGCGGAAGTCTTGCGACCGTCGTCCTTCGGCTTGGACTCCTTCTTCTTGGAGTCGTATTTCTTGGAATCGTACTTTTTCGAGTCGTACTTCCTGGAATCGTGTTTCTTCGAAGAAGAGGAGGATGACCGGGAGTCATACTTCTTCGAATCGTACTTCTTCGAATCGTACTTCCGGGAATCGTACTTGTGCGAATCGTGGTAGTACGGCTTGGGCGTCGGCTTCGGTTCGGAGTAGTAGTGATGGTGGTGCGTGCTCGAGGACGAGCGCGACTTGTAATACTTGCCGGCCTTCTTCTGGTCCTTGTAATAGACCTTTTTGCCCTTGTGGTAGGTGTAGTACCTGCCGCTGGAGACGTAGATGACCTCGTTCGGGCCGTAGTAGGCCGGTTCATAATAGCCGTAATCCTCTTCGATGAGGAGGGTGTCGCACCCGGTCACCAGAAAGGTGAGACCGAGGATGGTCAGAAGTTGGAGCTTTTTCATAAAACGGGAAGGAAGTTAAAAAAAACCCATCTACCGGGCATGGGTGACCGGCAGGATGAGGGAAATTCCTCTTTTAGAAGAATACGTCGGATCAGACCCGGGTGAGCCTGCGGCGTTGGCTACAACGGAGCGAGAATGACGCGCCGTTTCGGGTCGAGCGCGGCGGCCTGTTGCCGGAAGATCGGCGCGGGGGTGCGCGAAATCACCTCGTACCCCTTGAGCACAAATTCCGGGTAGATCGCGTTGCTTGGCGGCTCGTAGACCATATCGCCCGAGAAGCTGCCGCTCAACCGGTACTCGACGCCGTTGTCGGAACCGAGTATCCCGGCTTCGCGGTCCGGGGCGAGGTGCTGATGTTCGTTCATCATCACCAGCCGGGCGGTCGACCATGGCTGGCCGGGGCGGCGGATGTACCCCCAGAACTTGTAATCCTCCTTGTAATAACGCCGGCCGATGAAGTAATCCCCCGGCGGTTCGTTGCGGATCGCCTCCATCATCTGAAGACGGGCATGCTCGGTCTGCGCGGAAGGGGCCGTGGTCTGGCAACCGGTCATCAGCAGGGTGGCGACGACGGCGCATAAGGCAAAAAAGGCGTTTTTCATAACGACGTTGGACGAAAAACCGGGGAGACCGGCGGGAGCATTCTGGAAAACCGGAGGGCAAAGCGCAAGCCGGATCGTCAAGAGATCGCGTCGCTCCCCTCACCCAAACCCGGCGCTACTCCGTCTTCGGATAACTGCCGAGATTTTTCATGAAGAGCGTCCGCTGCGAGACGCGCGCGAGTGCTTCGGCCAGAACGGGGTCGCTGGCGTGGCCTTCGAGGTCGACAAAAAAGAAATATTCCCACGCCTTACGCTTGGAGGGGCGGCTTTCGATCTTGCTGATGGAGACGCCGAGTTCCTTGAACGGCTCCAGCACGGAAAAAAGCGCGCCGCTCTGGTCGTGCAGCGAGAACATGAGCGAAGTCCGGTCGTTGCCCGAAGGGGGGCAGAGGTAATGGCCGATGACCAGAAACCGGGTCGTGTTGTTGGCGAGATCCTGAATGCCGGTCTCCAGCACCTTGAGGTGGTAGAGGTCGGCGGCTGCCTTTCCGGCGATGGCGGCGCTCCCCTCCTCCGCTGCGGCGAGCTGGGCGGCGCGGGTATTGCTGGCGGCTTCGACCAGTTCTGCGTCGGGAAAATGCTGGTGGAGCCACTGGCGGCATTGGCCGAGCGACTGCGGGTGGGAGTAAATCTTGCGGATCGACTCGCGCGGCGAGTTGGAAAGAAGGTTGTGCTCGATCTTGAGGAGCACCTGACCGCAAATTTTCAGGTCGGAATCGAGCCAACTGTCGAGCGTGTGGGAGACGCTTCCTTCCGTCGAGTTTTCGATCGGGACCACGCCGAAATCGGCCCGGTGGCGCGCCACGGCCTGGAAGACTTCGCCGATGCTGGCGTGCGGCTGGTATTCCACGCTCGCGCCGAACTTGTTGCGGGCGGCTTCGTGGGTGTAGGTGCCGGGCGGGCCGAAGTAGGCGATGGTCAACCCCTTCTCCAGCGCGTAGGAGGCCGACATGATCTCGCGGTAGATCGCGCGGACCGCCTTGGAAGGGAGCCGCCCGCCGATCGCCTGGTTGCGTTCGTCGAGCGAACGGAGAAGTTTTTCCTCCCGCTCGGGCGCGAAGATCGACGAGCCGTCGCGGCGTTTGACCTCGCCCACTTCGTGCACCAGTTCCGCCCGTTCGTTGAGCAGGTCGAGGAGGCGGGCGTCTACGGCGTCGATTCGTTTGCGGATGTCACTAAGCTGCATGGGCGCGGGAGAGGTTTGGGAATGGCAGACGCTCTTTATGACCAGAAGCAGCATCAAAATCAAGGTTTCCACCGGAATGCGGCGAGAAACCCGGGCGGTGTGTGGAACGGCGGAAGTCATTTGGCGAAAGAAAAAAAACTCCAGCCTCTCAATAAGAGAAGCTGGAGTTTTGTTGAAGTGTTTTCTGGAAAGCTTACGCTTTTCCGGAGATGGAGGGATTAACCCTCGCCTTCGCCTTCGGTGGTGCCTTCGGTGGTGGTGCCTTCACCGGCAACGTAATGCTGCCAGAAGGTGTCCTTATCCACGGATTCCTTGAAAGCGTCGATGGTGTCTGCATGGACATAGGGGGGCACCCCGACATCCCCGATCGTGATCGCATTGCCGATGAGATCCTTGGGAGACTCTGTCTGGCTTTCCAGAGCCGTACCCGGCTTGAGGTACTGCCTAAGCGAAGCCCAAGGCGCCTCTCCGCCCCGGCCGACGTTGTTTTCCAGCGCATACTGATCCTTCGCCCCTTCAATGGTGCGGAGTTCTTCGAGAATCCGCGTTGCCTGCGAACGCTCACGCGCACGGAGGAAGTTGGGGACGGCGATCGCCGACAGGAGGGCGATGATCGCCACCACGATCATGATTTCAACGAGCGTGAAACCTTGGTGCTTTTTGTTCAATTTTTGAAGCATAGCCTAAACCTCTCTATTTATAATCTGGAGTTATTGGTATGTTATGTTCTGCGTGTGCCATCGGGTCATTCCCGGCGACATCGGTATGGTGAACCCGATCCCGAGGCCGGAGCAAGGGAAAAGGCTGCCAAGGGGAAAAAAATTAGAGAAAATGGGAGAAAAAGAGAGTGGTAGTTAAAACTCTAATCCCAAAATGCGCTCTTTTGCGTACATTGACGCGGTTTTTCGGGATCCCGCGCCATTCGCGTTGGCCTTTACAGTTCGAGCCGTTTTTCGAACCGGCTCAGGAGGCGCGCGCCGCTTTCGGTGATGGTGGCGACATCCTCGATCCGCACGCCGCCCAGGCCGGGGTAGTAGAGACCCGGTTCGACGGTGATCACCTGCCCCGGTTTCATGCGGGTGCGGGCGAAGCGGGGCGGCTCGTGGATCTCCAGGCCGAGGCCGTGGCCGGTGCCGTGGAAAAAGCCGGTCCAGCGCCCGTTTTCCTGCCGGGTCGGGTAGCCGCGCTCGCGGAAAAATCCGACGACATCGCGGTGGATCGCCTCGCCGTCGGCTCCCGGCTTCATTTTGCGAATGACGGCCTGTTGCGCTTCGAGCACCGTCTCCCAGAGTTGCCGCTGGGCGTCGCTCGCCCGGCCGCGCACGACGGTTCGCGTCATGTCGCCGTAATAGCCGCTCTTTGCATCGCGCGGGAAGATGTCGAGGACGATCAGGCTGTCGGCGAGCAGCGGCCCGTGGCCCCGTTCGTGGGGATCGCACGCCTGGTTGCCCCCGGCGACGATGGTGTTGGCCGGTTGCCCCCCGGCATGGAGCACGGCGGAGTCAATTTCCGCGCGCAGCCGTTCCGAGGTGAGCGCCCGACCACCCCATTGGAGCCGTTTGCGGGGACCGATGGTCGCGGCGCTCAAGACTTCCATCGCACGCCCCATCCCGGCTTCGGTGATGGCGAGCGCCCGGCGCATGGCGCGCAGTTCCTCCGCGTTCTTGAACTCGCGCTCCGGAAAGAAAAGGCCCGGGAGCGGTTCGAGCGCGATGCCCCCCTTCATCAATTCCGCCGCGAGCCCGAACGGGAAGCCGGCGGGAACGACGGCGCTGCGCACCCGTTGTTGCTTGAGGAGGGCTAGCAGGCATTCCCCGAAGGATGCTCGCTCGCCGAGACCCGCGCGGCGGGCGACTTCGCTCTGCGGGACGACTTCGTCCACCTGCGCCTGTTGGCGGCCCCGGTCGATCTCCAAATCGTTGAGCATCACCAGCGTGCGCCCTTTTTTCTCCAGCCAGACGAACGGATCGGGCGCGAAAAAACGGGTGGCGTAGAGAAGGTCGGGATCGGTCTCGCTGGCGGCGACGATGAGGCGGTTTTTCATGGGTGGAGAGGAAGTATCGGGGGGTTCCGAAAAGGATCCTGAAAGGATCCCAGCGGGGCAGCCGGGGGTTGAGCAACAGCGATACCCCCGGAATGGGTGGCTCCTCTCTGATTGCACCCTGGAAGGGTGCCAGCCGATGAGGATGGGCGCATCGCGTTTGAAAACGGCTGCGATCCCGTTGGGATCGGGCATTGGGGAAACCCGGGTTCCGGGGGTGTCGCTTCGCTCAACCCCCGGCTACTTTGCTGGGATACCTTCGGTATCCTTAAAAACACACCAAGCGTCATCATATCACACCGAAGGCCGCTCGATCCGCACGGCGACATATTCGGTTTCGGGCAGGATGAACTTGCGGATTTCGACGGAAAGCCGCCAGATCGGGTAAGCGCCGAGGAGGTCGGTCGCGATCTCTTCGGCGAGGGTTTCGATCAGGCGACGGGGGCGGCGGGCGGCGGTGGCCTTGACGCTCTCGCAGACGGCGGCGTAATCGACGGTCTGGTCGATCCGGTCGTCCATCGCGGTGAAGCTGAGGTTGGGCTGGATGACGAGCGAGATGGTGAGGCGCTGCGGGGCGACGCGCTCCTCGTCCGGGACGCCGATGCGGCTCATCACCTCCAGGCTGCGGATTTCAATGACATCGGGGGCGGGCTTTTTCTGGAACATGGGAGAAAAGGGTGGGTCAGCCGATCCGGAAGCGGATTTCGCGGACGGTTCGCGCGCCAAACTCGGCGCGCAGTTTTTCAAGAATCTTTCTTTTCCAGACACGATCAAGCTCATAGTGCATGGTCGGCTGGAGCACGCGGACGGTCAGGACGCCCGCCTGCAAATGGGTCGGCTGGGAGTGCGAAGCGATGAACGGGCCGACGATCCCCTCCCACGCGCGCAGGACTTCCTCCTGCCGGAGGCGTTCGCCCAGACCGAGCGACTTCATGAGCCGCTCGACGCCGGTGGCAATGGTCATCACGCGGTCGGGCCGTGGCGGCGGTTCAAGGTAGCCGCGCCATTCGGCCAGAACCCGGGCTCGAAGGTAAGGCGTCATCTCACCGGAGAGGATACCCTTCTTCGTAAAAAGAAGCCACTTTTTCCCGGGGCTCCCGACGGGTCACAGTCCTCAGGCGTCGCCGCCGTCGTCGCCGATCGCTTCCACCGGGCACCCTTCCATCGCTTCGCGGCAGAGGGCTTCCTCCTCCTCGTTTTCAGGCTGTTTGAAGACGTAAGAGTGTCCACCGTCATCGTTGCGGGTGAAATTGGCCGGGGCGGTTTCACGGCACAGATCACAGTCAATGCACTGGTCGTCGACGTAAAAGGGACCAGAGACATTATCCGCATATTTATTTTCGAGGTCAGCCATAGCGTTTGCAGGGCCAGATAAGTTAAAAGGTGGGCCACCCCTTTGCAATGCCTTTTTTCCCGGGGGGCCGCGCTCCCCGAAAACCGGCGGGCCGGCAAAAACAGGTGCGCCTGATCGCGGGAAAAGGTGCGATTTCAACCCGGAAAGAGCTTCCTTCCCTGGGAAAGAGCGGGTTGACAATCGCCAGGAAGGGCCTTTTGTGAGAGAATCACTCTTTTTCGGACCCTGAAATCACCCGAAAGGAACCAAACCAGCTTTATGTCCAACCATCCATCCAACGATCTCACCCAATTCCCACCCCGCAGCCCCCGTGTCCGCCTCGGCGGTTACGTCATCCTGCCGCGGATGCTCGACAAATGCCGGGCGCTGCTTGCCGGTAAGAACGGCGAGTACAACTACGCCTGTCCGCTCGACCAGCGGTTTTTGACCTTCACCGGCGTCGACCCCGAAGCGCTCAAGGCCGAGGTCGCCAAGGGAAAAGGCGACGGCGAACTGCTGGCGTGGATTGAGGAAAACGCGCCGCACCAGCGCTCGGAATACGACATCACCCTCTGGTCGGCGCTGGAGGAGGCGCGGGTCTCCAAGGATGCCGAAAGCCGCGCCTTTTTCCAGAAGCTGCACGAAGGCGTTGCCCCGCAGCGGAGCGATGTCGGCACCTGGTTTGACCTCCTCGACCTCGACGATTACGTCAGTTACGGCGGAAAAGCGTAAAGCCGCGACAGGCTACGTTCATTAAAAAAGGGGGCAACTCCGCCAGAAAGGAGTTGCCCTGCGATTCTCTTTCCAACAACCTTCTCTTCTTAGAATTGTCCAGCCCCATGGCTACCTTGCCCCTGCTCGACACCCAGCATGTCGATCCGCCCGTTCCGTCTGCCGACGGCCCCGCCCCCGAAGACCCTGTCTCCAGGTCCGGCTTCGACCACCGCGCTCTTCGCGAAGATGAATTCTGGCGCGTCATCCCCGGTTTCCGGGAGGTCGAAGCCGCACAATTTCAGACCCACCAGTTTCAGAACCGCCACTCGGTCACCAACCTGCACCAGTTGCGGGAGCTTCTCGGTCCGCTGGCGCCCGACTCGTTTTTCGACGACCTCGCCGCCGGGATCAGCCGTGCGCCGATGGCGTTGCGCATCTCCCCCTACCTCCTGAGCCTCATCGACTGGAGCGATCCGTACCACGACCCGATCCGGACGCAGTTCCTGCCGGTCCGCTCCCAGCAACGGCCCGACCACCCGATGATGAAGCTCGACAGCCTCAACGAGCAGGGCGACTCGCCGGTGCCGGGGCTGACCCACCGTTACCGCGACAAGGCGCTCTTTCTCGCGATCGACTCGTGCCCCGTCTACTGCCGCTACTGCACGCGGAGCTACGCCGTCGGCGGCGATACCGAGGAGGTCGAAAAGCTTAAACTCCATGCCAATCTCGCCCGGTGGGAGCGGATGTTTGAATACATCGCCTCGCGGCCCGAGCTGGAGGATATCGTCGTCAGCGGGGGCGACACCTACAACCTCCGCGCCGACCATGTGAAGCTGATCGGCGAACGGCTGCTGGCGATGCCGCAGATCCGCCGCATCCGCTACGCGACCAAGGGGCTGGCGGTGATCCCGCAAAAGATCCTTTCCGACCATGCCTGGTTTGACGCGCTGACGCGGGTCGTCGAACGCGGTCGCTCCCTGCACAAGGATGTGGTGGTCCACACCCATTTCAACCACCCCAACGAGATCACCGCGATCACCCGCGCCGCGCTCAACCGGATGACGGAACGGGGGATCACCGTCCGCTGCCAGACGGTGATGCAGCGCGGGGTGAACGATCACCCGGCGACGATGCAGCTTCTTGTCCGGCGCTTGAGCCATATCAACATCCACCCGTACTATGTCTACTTCCACGACATGGTCCCCGGGGTGGAGGATCTGCGGACGACGCTCGCTTCCGGCCTTAATATCGAGAAACATGTGCGCGGCACGACCGCCGGGTTCAACACCCCGGCCTTTGTGGTCGACACGATGGGCGGCGGCGGCAAGCGCGACGGGCACTCCTTCGAATACTACAACCGGTCGACGGGCGTCGCGGTCTTCACCAGCCCGAGCGTCAAGCCGGGGGTGCGTTTCCTCTACTTCGACCCGCTCCATACGCTGGAGCCGGAGGTCCAGGCCCGGTGGAAGGATGCGGGCGAGCGGCACAGGATCATCCAGGAGGCGCTCGATGCGGTGCCGCCCAACAGTTGAAGTCGGCTTGCGCAACGGGGAAATCTTGACTCCCGCCCGGTTCTGCCACGAACGTGTGCGGTTCACACCCGGTTCGCCCCAGGCGCATGAAATCTCTCACCTCACAGTTTACCACGCTGCTGCACGCGGGCGGCGGGGAGCGCAATGTCCGGCTGCTGCTCCGGTTTCTCGGGGTGCTGGCGGGGCTGGTGGTCATCTACAGCCTTCTCTTCCATCTCCTGATGGCGCTGGAAGGGCGCGAGTATAGCTGGTTTACCGGTTTTTACTGGACCTTGACGGTGATGAGCACGCTCGGGTTTGGCGACATCACCTTCACGAGCGACCTGGGCCGGGCGTTTTCGATGCTGGTGGTGGTCTCGGGGACGATCTTTCTGCTGATCCTCCTGCCGTTTACCTTCATCGAGTTCTTTTACGCGCCGTGGATGAAGGCGCAGGCGGAGGCGCGCGCCCCACGGCGGCTTCCCAATACGCTCTCGGGGCATGTCCTTCTGACCAATTTCGACCCGGTCTCCTCGGCGCTGATCACCCGGCTCGACAAGTACGGGTACGACTACGCGCTGATCGTCGGCGACCTGGCGGAGGCGCTGCGGCTCTACGACATGGGGTTCAAGGTGGTCTTCGGCGCGCCCGACCGGCTGGAGACCTACCACGCCGCCCGGGCCGGGCAGGCGGCCCTGATCGCCGCCACCGGCAGGGACATGACCAACACGAACATCTCCTTCACCGCGCGGGAAGTGACCGCCCATACGCCGATTGTGACCACGGCGGATTCGGCGGAGTCGGTCGACATCCTCACCCTCGCCGGGAGCACCCACGTGCTCGAACTCCCCGAGCTGATGGGGGAGGCCAATGCGCGGCGGGTGAGCGGGGTCGACGCGACGGCGCACCTGGTGGGCCGGTTTGACGGGCTGCTGATCGCGGAGGCGACCGCCGCCGGGACGCCGCTGGTCGGCAAAAACCTGGCGCAGAGCCGTTTGCGCGAACTGGCGGGGGTGAGCGTGGTCGGCCTCTGGAAGCGGGGGGCGTTTGAACCGGCGACGGGCGACAGCGTGATCGACGCCCACTCCGTCCTGCTGCTCGCCGGGTCGCAGAGCCAGATCGACCGCTACAACGAGCTTTTCTGCATCTACCACGTCAGCCACGGGGCGGTGATCATCATCGGCGGGGGGCGTGTCGGGCGGGCGACGGCCCGGGCGCTCAAGGAGCGCGAGGTGCCGTACAAGATCGTCGAACAGAAGGCGGAGCGCATCCGCGATGAACATTACATCCACGGCAACGCGGCGGAGGTGGCGACGCTGGAGCGCGCGGGGCTCGCCGATACCCCGGCGATCATCATCACGGCGCATGATGACGACATCAACATCTACCTGACGCTCTACTGTCGGCGGCTGCGGCCCGATGTGCAGATCATCAGCCGGTCCACGCTGGAGCGCAACATCTCGACGCTTCACCGCGCCGGGGCCGATTTTGTCCTCTCCTACGCTTCCATGGGGGCGATGGCGATCCTGGAACTGCTCCAGGGGACCGGGGTGCTGATGCTGGCCGAGGGGTTGAACGTCTGCGAAACCGACATCCCCGATTCCCTCGCGGGAAAAAGCCTCGCGGAAGCGGCGCTGACCCGGGTGGCCGGGTGCAACATCGTGGCGCTGCGGGTCGGCGAGACCCTTTCGATCAACCCCGACGCGGCGACCATCCTCCCCCCGGGCGGGCAGATGATCTTCATCGCCAACACCGAAGGCGAAGCCCGTTTTCTCCAGGCGTTCAAGGCCCATATCGTCACCCGGCGCACGCCGACGCCGTTCGGCGCACGGCGGCGGTTCCTGCAACCGAAGACGCCGGAGGGCGAGGCCGGTTAAATTTTCCTCTCTCATGCCCTGCGAATCCCGTCTTTCATTTCAGCTCCAGAAAGTGGCCACCGGCTCGCGCGCGCGTGCGGCGACCTTCACCACGCTTCACAACCGGGTCGAAACGCCGCTCTTCATGCCGGTCGGCACGCAGGCGACGGTGAAGGCGCAGTTGACCCACTCGCTGGAGGAAGCCGGGGCGCAGATCCTCCTCGCCAACACCTACCACCTCCTCCTGCGGCCCGGCGCGGAGGTGTTTGAGCGGATCGGCGGCATTCACCGGCTGATGCGGTGGAACCGCTCGGTGCTGACCGATTCCGGCGGGTTCCAGATCTTTTCGCTGCCGCATTCGCGCTCCATCACCGAAGAGGGGGCGACCTTTCGCAGCTACATCGACGGGCGCAACATCCTTCTTAGCCCGGAGAGCAGCATCGCCATGCAGAAGGCGATCGGGAGCGACATCATGATGGTGCTCGACCAGTGCATCCCCTCGACGGCGGACGAAGCCGCGGCGCGGGAGGCGCTCGGGATCACCCACCGGTGGGCGGCGCGCAGCCTTGCGGCCCGGGGCGAAAGCCGCGCGTCGATGTTCGGGATTGTGCAGGGGGCGCTCCATAAAAGGTTGCGCAGGGAGAGCGCGGCGGTGTTGAGCGGGATGCCCTTTGACGGGCTGGCGATCGGCGGGCTGGCGGTCGGCGAGACCAAGGCGGAGCGCGAAGACCTCTGCGAGTTTACCGCCGAGCTGATGCCGCACGACAAGCCGCGTTACCTGATGGGGGTCGGCACGCCGCTCGACCTGCTCGAAGCGGTCCATCGCGGAGTCGATATGTTTGACTGCATCATGCCGACGCAGCTCGCCCAGCGCGGCGGGGCGTTCACCTCGCGCGGGTTTTTGCAACTGCGGCGCGGGGTCTACCGGTTTTCGGATGATCCGCTCGACCCGCTCTGCGGCTGTGCGACCTGCCAACGCTACCCGCGCGCCTACCTCCACCACCTGACCAAGACGGGCGAGACGCTCGGCTGGCAGTTGCTCGGGATTCACAACCTTCATTTCTACCATCAGTTGATGCGGGAGATCCGCGCCAGCATCCTGGAGGACCGCTTCCTGCCGCTTTACCACGAGAAACGGAGCTTCCTGCATGCGGAGGATATCGACTTCCCGATCCAGCGCTCCAAGCCGAAGAAGCGCCGCCCGACGACGCTGGGCGAGTACGAAGTCCACATCGCACGCGAAGGGTTCGGGAGCATCCGGCATCTCCCTTCGGGCGAGATCATGCACGGGCGCACCCCTCCCTTTGAAGAGGCGCAGGCGCTCTATGCCCGGCAGCCCGACCTCGCCGGGCGACTCGCCGCAGGGGGCGAGGAACCGCTGGTGATCTGGGATGTCGGTCTTGGCGCGGGGGCGAATGCGATGGCGGCGATCACGGCTTACGAGGAAGCCGCCGCGCGGCACGGGTCGGTGCGGCCGATGCACCTGGTCAGTTTCGAGAACGATCTCGACTCGCTCCGGCTCGCGCTCCTTCATATCAATCTCTTTACCTACCTGGGCCACAGCGGTCCGGCGGGGATTCTTGAAAAAGGAGCGTGGCATTCCAAGCAGCATCCCGGGTTGCAATGGACGCTGGTTTCCGGCGATTTTCTCGAGACGATGGCGCACGCCCCGGCGGCTCCCGACGTGATCTTTTTCGATCTCTTCTCCAGCAAGACCGCACGGCACCAATGGACGCAGGAGGTGTTCCGGTGCGTTCTGGCTGCCTGCAAGGGCCGCCCGGCGGAGTTTTTCACCTACAGTTGTTCGACCGCAGTCCGCGCGACCCTCCTGAGCGTCGGCTTCCATGTCGCGCACGGGTGCGCGGTCGGGATCAAGCAGGAGACGACGGTGGCGCTGACGCCCGAAGCGGCCGCAGGCGAGGCCGGGCGGCGTTACCCCCTCCTCCCCCGCGAATGGCTGGAACGCTGGGAACGTTCCCAGGCACGTTACCCCGGGGGGCTGCCGCCGGAGGAGCGCGCCCGGTTTGAAGCCGCCATCCTCAACCACCCGCAATGGGTGGCCGACGGGATGGCGGTTTGATAGAGTCCCCGAAAACGACGGGAATTTACCCGACGGCGGCGGCCTGCGCTTCGAGCGCCTGCCGGGTGACGCTCAGGATGCTTTCGGTCGTCAGCGCCGCTTCGTCCGAACGCCCCTCGATGCAGAGGAGGAAGTCGGCAAGGTAGCGGCTCTGCGCGGCTTCGGCTTTCGGCAGGTAGCGCGGCGCGGCGTCGGTGTCGGTGACGACGCGGACCTGGTCGGCGTTGTAGTTGGTGGAGGCGACCCCTTTGAGGCCGTGGCAGGTGATCTGCCAGTAGTTCGGCTCGCCAAACCCGCAGAGCGTCGGCGCAAGGTAGGAGAAGTCGGCCAGCACGCCGCCGCCGTTGGTGAGGCGGGCGAGGAGTTGCGCGCTGTCTTCAAAGTGAGGGAATTCGGTCGCCTTGGCGTTCCAGGAACGGGCGGCGAGCACTTTTTCCACCGGGTGCCCGGTCAGCCACGGGATGATGTCAAAGGCGTGGATGCCGATGTCGTTGATGGTCCCGCCGTGCGCGCCGGGAACGAAGTACCATGCCGGGCGAACGCCGAGACTGAGCGGGTGCTGCCCGGTGATGTTGACGGTGACGACCTCGCCGATCTCGCCCGAGGCGATCACATCGCGCAGGGCGATCATCGACCCGGCGTCGCGCAGGTCGAGTTGCAGGCCGACCTGGAGGTTCTTTTCCCGGGCGAGCTGTTCGATCTCGGCGAGTTCTTCGAGCGAAGTGCAGAGCGGCTTGTCGCTGATGACATGTTTGCCGGCCTTGAGGGCGTCGATCACGATGCGGCCCCGCTTGCCATAGTAATCGCCGACGGCGACGACATCGCACTCCGTCTCCGCGAGCATCGCGGCGATGGAGGTATGGGTAGGGGTGAGCTTCCCGTCGGCCACCAGTTGGGCGCGGGTCGCTTCGTCTTCTTCACAAAGCGCGACGACTTCGATGGAAGGGTTTTCCCGGGCGGCGGCCAGGAGCGAAAAGATGTGGCCGTGGCGGAACCCGGCAAAAGCAAAACGTAATTTCATACCCCGCCTGACATAGAGCAAACGTACTGCGAACAACAGTCCAAAATGGCGCGACAGCCGTCGGTTCAACCCGGCGAAACGAATATTTGCAAGATGTCCAAAGTACGTTAAGGTGGCACCTTATGGCCGATTTGTCCCCACCGGAGGCCTCTCCTCCGGAAAAGAATGCGCCGTCACCAGCCGCCCCCGGAACCGCCTCCGACGGGAGCGCCGCCCGTTCCCGTCCCGACCCTTTCGACTTCAATTTCGTCGACGACCTGAAAGCTTTCGGGGCCTGGTGTCGCCGCTCGCCGGTTCAACTCTTCAGCCTGCTGGCAATCGCGGGGGTCCTGACGGTTTACCTCTATGGACTGAACCTCTTTTTTCTCGGGACTTTTTCCTTCAGCCGCTGGGCCTGGGTGAACTGGGACCCCG
The DNA here is from genome assembly GCA_035555975.1 of Chthoniobacteraceae bacterium. Classification (GTDB taxonomy): domain Bacteria; phylum Verrucomicrobiota; class Verrucomicrobiia; order Chthoniobacterales; family Chthoniobacteraceae; genus DATMFV01. Next base: position 39,657 of record DATMFV010000099.1, on the reverse strand, counting down.
AAGGTCCCTACGGACATTGCCGGTTGATCCCGTGGATCGTCCTCGGCCTGCTCTGGCTCAAACGCTACGACCTCGCGGCAATCCGCGCCAAGGGGTCCAACTGGGGCCTGCTTCCGCTTGGCTTCGCCATCCTGCTCTTTATCGCTTCGGTGCGGACCGTCCAGCCCCGTTTCATCATCATCAGCTTTCCGTTCCTGCTCTATGGAAGCGTCCTGTTCGCCTGGGGAAAAGAGGCGGCCCGGCATTTCGTTTTCCCGAGTTTTCTCCTCTTTTTCCTGCTTCCGCTGGCTCAACTGGAGGAGAAAACCTTTCAACTCCAGTTTGTGATCACCGACGTCGTCGGTTTTCTGGCACGCTTCTTCGACATCGGCATTCGCGCCGTCGGAACCACCCTGACCGCCACCGACAACACCTTCAACTTCGAGATCGCCGAGGGGTGCAGCGGCATCCGCTCGCTGGCGGCGATGGTCATGCTGACGACCGTCTACGTCTACCTCACGCAGGACCGGATGTGGAAGAAACTGCTGATCTTCGCCTGTTCGGTCGGGTTTGCCGTGATCGGGAACATCGGCCGGATCTTCACCGTCGTGCTGGTCGCCAAGTATTACGATCCCGAGTTTGCCTCGGGCATGTATCACGACTACTCCGGTTACGTCTTTTTCCCGATTGCCGTGGTGGCGATGCTGCTCTTCGCCAAGTTCCTCAACCTTCCGTTCTTCAACCGAAAGCGGCAGCCTGCCGCCTGATCCCCGGAAGGCGCTCTTTCCTTCCGGACAATTTTCAGCCGGTCCTTTGATTCCATGCCAACCCGTCTTCTCACCCTGCTTTGCATCATCGCCGGTGGTTACAGCCTGATCTGGGTCCTCCCGGTCCATACTTCCCGCTCCGAGCCGGGGGTCAAAATGGACCTGCCGCTTTTTGTCGGCGACTGGGTCGGTTCGGACGAAGAGGTCTCGCTCAGGGAGCGCCAGCTTCTGGGGGCCGACACCACCTTTGAGCGCAAGTCGTACACCAATGGTCGCGGGCAGCATATCTATGTCTCCATCGTCCTGGCAGGGCAGGATATGAATGTCAGCATTCACAAGCCGGAATTCTGCCTTCCGGCCCAGGGGTACACGATCCTCAATTCCTACCCTGACGAGGCCGAGATGAAAGATGGCCGCCACCTGACGATGACCCGTCTTTTCAACCGGCGCACCCTCACGCTCCCCAACCAGAAGGAAATCGAGGAGACCAGTCTCGACTACTACTGGTTTGTCGGCGCACGGCACACGACCGACTCCCACTTCGGGCGGCACTGGGCCGACAACCGCGACCGCCTCCTGCGGGGTGAAAACCAGCCGTGGGCGTTTGTGATGGTCATCTCCCGCATCAGCAAGGGGTTGCAGCCGTTCGGGCTCGACGAAAAGGAGACCGAGGCGATGATCAAGGATTTCATCGCCGACCTCGCGCCCGCCATCCACAAGCCGGGCCTGGAAATCAAATAGAGGCCGTCTCCCGGCGGACTTTTCCGCTGGCGGTCCGGGGGAGTTCCGCCACGAACCGGAATTGCACCGGGATCTTGTAACTCGCCAGGGAACTGCGGCAGAGCGCGATCAGTTCCGCGATGGTCGGGGCCGCGCCGAAGGCGGCGACGATCTCCGCCGCCGGTACGTTGCCGAACCGGGGATGCTCCAGGGCGTAGACCCGTGCTCCCCAGACGCCGGGGTGCTCCTGAAGGACGGCTTCGATCTCTTCGGGAAAGCATTTCATCCCGCCGACATTGATCACCGTCTTGCAGCGGCCGACCAGATAGAGCGCCCCGTCCGCATCCTGCCGCGCGAGGTCGCCGGTGCGGAACCAGCCGCCGGAAGCCAGAAGGTCGCACCGCCGCTGCCATGGGGTGAGGTAGGCGTCGAACATCCCTTCGCACCGCACCCAAAGCTCGCCGACATCGCAGGCGGGGATGAGCGTTCCTTTCCCGGGATCACGCAGGCTCGCCTCGATCCCTTCCAGCGGGGAACCGATGGAGGCCGGTTTGCCGGGGTTGTCGTTGATGAACGGGAGGCCGATTTCGATCATCCCGAGCGCCTGCGAGAGCGCGACGCCGAAGCGCTCGTGAAACGCTGCGGCGGTCGGGGCCGGAAGCGGGGCCGCGGTGGAGATGGCGAGCCGCAGCGTCGGCCACGAACGGCCCGACGGCTCGGCGGCGAGAAGCGAATGGTGAAACGGGGAGCCGTAGAAGATCGTCCCGCCATGTTCGCGGCCCGCGTCGAGCACCGCTTCGGCGAGGTGGCTTTTGACGATCACGGTCGCCGCCCCCTTGACGAGATAAAGCATGATGGAGACGGCGAAATGATGCGCCATCGACAAGACCCAGATGATCCGTTCCTGCGGGCCGATGGCGAGCCGGCGGTTGGCCGTTTCGATGCGGGCGAGCAGGCTTTCGTGCGACAGGATCACCCCCTTGGCCCGTCCCGTCGTCCCGGAACTGAAGCGGATGAAGGCGGGGTTGAGCGCGGCGAGTTCGGCTTCGTCCCAGTCCCGCGTCGCCGGGCGCGGGAGATCGACGAAGAGGGCGGCCCTCAAGGTCGGCAGCGGGATCATGCGCCCCGGTTCGCCGCGCCGTTCGAGCCACGGCATCCGGTCGCTGACGATCACGGCATCGAGCCCGACGGTCCGCACCAGCGTTTCGCGTTCCTGCGCGGCAAGTTCCCCGGCGATCGGCACCAGGCAGCCGCCGGAGCGCAAAATCGCCAGCGCAAAGATGACATGATCGACCCCGTTGGGACAGGCCAGCCCGACCCGCGCGACATGCCCCGGCCTGCGCTGCGGCAGCCCGGCCGCCTCCAGGAGGGCGCACGCCTTCCCGACCGCCTCCTGCAACCGGCCATAGGTGTAGGTGCCGGTTTCGTCAATCAAAGCCACCCGGTCGCGGCGTGCGGGGTCAAAAAGAAGGTCGACGATGTTCATGGTTTTGAGGAGGGGGAAAATGAAGAAAACAAGCCCGCCACCAGTTCGCGGGCAGCGCAAAGGGTGGATGCACTCAAATGTTCCCCCCGGGCCTGCATCGCCGCCGCGAGCCCGGCCATTTCGCCGGTGGCCAGACAGGTGCCGATCACCCGCAGCGCCGCCTGCGCCTCGTGGCTGCTGGAGAGGCAGCGCCCCGCCGCCCAGAGGTTGGGGGCTCCCCTCGCCTTGAGCGCCCGGAGCGGGATCTCGCACGGGCGGTCCCCCTCGGGAAAACGCAAGCGCGGGCCGGTGCTCGCTTCGCGCAGTTCGATCGGCCAGGTCGAGAGGGCGACGGCGTCGTCAAAAGTGGCCCCCCGGAGAAGATCCCCTGTTTCGATCCGCGTTTCCCCGACGATCCGGCGGCTCTCGCGGATGCCGACGCGTGCAGGGAAAGCCGCAAGGTAGGCGGCGGCAAAACCGTCGCGTTCCCTGGTCAGAAAAGTGGTCAGGGCGACCGCCAACTCCCGGCCGTAACGCTCCATGCGGCTTAAAGAGGCGGGGGATAGCGGGTCAAACGGCGGCCCCCCGGGCGGATCGTCGAGGTCGATCGTGACCATCAGCTCGCCGCAGCGGGCGGTCGGGCGGACGTGGACGCCAAGCAACCCGGGGGCGAGTTCGCCGCTGCGGACCGCCGCCGCAATCGCCCGGCCAAGCTGCATCCGCCCGCTGCCGTGGAGCACTTCGGTCTCCACCCCGCCGAGCGCGAAAATCAGCGCGGGGCGCTGGAGCGTCGGCGCGATTTCGCACGGTGCCCCGGCCAGGGCGGCGAGGGTGGCGTCGCCGGTGGCATCGACCCACGAAGCCGCTTCAAAGCTCTCCTGCCGCCCCCGGCAGAAGGTCGCGATCCGTTCCAGGCGACCGCAGGAGTCGCGGCTCACGCCGGTCACTTCGGTATGAAAACGGACGGTCAGGTTCGGCTCCGCCGCGGTCAGTTGGTCGGCCAGGGCGGCAAAGAGCGTCGGCTGGGTCAGGAGGACATCGACCCGCCCGATCCGCACCGGTCCCGTGGCCCCTCCGGCAGCGGTGAGCCGGGCGGCAAATTCGCCGGGGAACCCGCGATGGGCGAGCACCGCCCCCGGGGCTTCGCGCAGGCGATAGAGGCCGCAGATGGAATGCACCAGCGCGGCGGTCGCCATCCCGCCCAGCGAGCCGTGGCGTTCCAGCAGGAGGGTGCGGACCCCCGAACGGGCCGATGCAAGGGCTGCCGCCAGCCCGGCGCTCCCCCCGCCCGCCACGACGACCCCGTATCGCCCCGTTTGCGTCATTGCCGGGCCAGAAGGGTTCGCAACAGCCTCGAAAGATTCGCCAGGGTGCAGAAGTTTTTCTCCGAAACATCGGCTTCCGGCAGCAGGATGCCGAAACCATCCTCAATCGCCAGAAGCAGGTGCATGATCCCCATCGAGTCGAGCCCGGCCTCGTAGAGATTGGTGTCGGAAGCAAAGCCGTCAGGCAGGTCGAGCAGACGCTCGCGGATCAGGTGGGCGAGTTGCTCTTCGATGGCTTGCTGGTCGGGGATGGCCTGGGACATGGAAACAAACGGTGCTGGTACGTCTTTTGACGGTGTTCTTTAAATGGCAATCGTGGCCCGGTTGAAGCAAAAAGCGAAGGAACTTCTTCATGAGAAGCACTTACCGGACCGCCTGCATGAATCATGCAGGCTAGAGAAGGGAATCGCATCCGGCGAGCCGGTGCGGCGTTTCAAAAAAAGGGGACGGCACGGGCGGGGACGAGCCGCGATTGGGGTGGAGACCAATGGGCGATCTTGCCATTTTACCGATTTCCGGCTTGGCTCTCCCTTCTCTTTGTCCGATGACGACGCTTCGACCCGCGACCGCTTTTGACCTTGCCGCTCGCGCCGCCGCACGGTGGCAACGGATCGGCTGTTGCCTCCTGCTGCTGCTCGGGGGGGCGCTCCCGGTTCAAAGCGGCCCCTCCGCCGCGCGGGCAACCGCGGATGGGCCGCACCTGGGCCGGACCGGGTTTGACCCCCGCCGCGACGCCTTCGCCTTTGCCAACGACACGGTGCGCGAGTATCTGACGGATGAAAACGGGGAGATCATCTCGCGCCGCCGCGACAGGGAGCCGAACTTTGCCCATGCCTGTTTCCTGCTCTGCCGGGCGACGTTGCAGTTTGCCAAATTTGCCCGGTTCGAGCCCGGGCAGCCGCGCCTGACGCAGCGGGAGTATGCGCGGGTGCTCAAGCGGCTCTTTCGCATCCCGACCTGGTACTCCGGCGCGCGCCGGTCGGTCGCGATCCCCGGTTACGGCAATCTCTGGGATTTTTCCGCTGATCACAAGGCGCTGCTACAGGAGACGCTCGGTTCGTGGCGGCTGACCTACCTCCGTTTCGGCAATTTCCGCGTCGGCCTTTTTGTTTTCCCGAGGCGGGGGCAGGAACTGGCGAAGGAGCGGATCATCCGCGCGCTCGACCGGGGGGAACTCCAGGCGGTTTACCTGACCCGGTTCCCGAAGATGAACCACGCCATCGTCATTTACGGCTACAAGCACCTCGCCGGCGGGAACGTCGAATTTCTGACCTACGACCCGAACTACCCGGGCCGCTCCACCTGGCTGCGTTACATCGACAAAGAACGCTCGTTTGACCTGGAGGAGCGGTGGTATTTCAACAAGGGCCGGGTCAACCTGATGCGGATCTACATCTCGCCCTTTCACTGATCAGAAGACGAGTTCGACCGGGCCGGTGATGCCGCCGTTGGTCCGGTCGCTGATGACGCGGATGACGAGCGACACCCGCCGGCCGCCGGTGGCGAGGGCGGAGAGATCGACCTCGAACGGGGCTTTCCATGAGTCGTAGTCGCCGTCGTGCGGGTAGGTGCGTTCCAGCAGGAGCGTGCCGCCGACCCAGACCTTCACCTCCGCATCGACCGCGCCGAACCGAAGGGCGAGCCGCTGGCTGGTGTCGTCGAGTTCGGGAAGCTCGATCTCGCGCCGGTACCAGACGGTCTTGCGGCTTTCGGGAAAGCGGGTGTCGGCCAGAATGGCTTTCCCGGCGGCGGTTTGCGCCCACGGCATCCCGACGCTCACCGGTTCCCAACCCTCCTGTGAAGCCGGGGAGGCGGCCCAGTTTTCCTTCAGGCCGCGCCCCTCGGGATCGGCCTTGATCGTCCACCCGCTGGTCAGCCGAATGTTCCGGGCCTGCCGGACTGCGGGGCGAAAGGCATCCCACAGGCCGAACTGGCGCTGTTCTTCCAGCAAAAGCCGTACGGATGGGATGGAGAGATCGTTCAGGGCGGCGAGGCGCGCCTTCCAGAGTTTGGCCAGCACCGCCCGGTTGGAACCGGGGGAGCGGGTAAAGTCGACCTGTGAAAAGACCTCCGCCATCAACGCGGAATGCTCCAGGCTCCGCCGCAGGAAGGCGACCCGTTCCCCGAAGACCGGCGCCTGCCCGGCGACCTCTTCCTGCGCCCGGGAAAGCAGCTCCCTGCCGTGGCGGATGCGCTCCTGCGTCATGAACAACGGCACCAGCCGGATGAACCCCTGCCACCAGCCGCCCCACGTTTCACGCGAGACGAGCCGGTGGTCGCGCAACAGCCCGGGGCCTTTGCGGGTCGCTTCCTCGAAATAGCGCAGGTAGGCTTTCACGGTCTCCGAAGCAGGGCCGAAGGCGGAGACATACTCGTCGAGAAGGGTTTCGTAGCGTGCTTCGGGGCGGAAGTGCATCTGCGCGGCGACGTAGTAGTTGAGCCCCTGGCCGCCCCAGTTGCCGGTGATGCTGTCGAAGTTGGTCCCGAGCATCCGGTTCTCAAGGAACACGGCAAAATCGTCGCGCAACTGGCCGGCGTAGAGGTACGGCATCCCGTGCCCGGCCTGCAACAGGTTGGGACGCCAGTAAAGCGTCGCGCCCTTGGCGGCCCAGGCCTTCCATTCGTCGACGATGAAGCGTTCGTCCGGGTAATACCCCTCCCCGCCGACGTAGGCGATCAGGACGTGAGGGTCGACCTCCACTTCCACCGGCGGCTTGCGATAGTTGCGGTAGGCATAGGTGGTGACGGTCACTTCCGGGTCGATCGCAGCGGCGCGGCGGGCGATGAGGTTGGCGAACCGGACATAGCGGTCGGTCACCACCGCCTTGTCGCTGCTCCAGACCTCGCCGTCGGTCATCGCACGGGTGGCCGGAGGGTCCCAGGCGCGGTTTTCGGGCCGGGTGCAATACCCGCGGCTGTCGTTGGGGCAGACGGTCAGAAAGGTGGACTCCAGCGGGGATTGCTGTCGCTGAAGCTTCCAGTCCTCAAGAATCTGCTGCGCGACGCCGGGGTGCGAGACGTTGAGCTTGACCCCCCTTCCCCCGCGCTGGCTGATCCCCGCGGGCGGGCGGGCAAACCAGTCGGGGTGCAGCTTCGAAAAACGTTCCCACCAGCCGGTGAAAGCGTGGCCAAACTTCACGTACGATGGCTGGTTCATCCGATGGCGCTTGAGCCACTGCTCCTGGTCGCTACGGAGCGCGGCCCACGCCTCGTCGTCAATATCAATGGGAAGGAGCGCCTCCATCTGTTCCCGGAGCCGTTCGGAGTAGCTCCCGCGCATCCAGCGCGAAAGGGTCAGTTTCGGCTCCCAGTTCCACTGCCCGCAGGGAAGCGCTACGGTTTTCGTGCGCCGGTAGACTTCACCGCCGCGCCCGGGCCAGACCAGCCGGACACCGAGGCGCTTTTCCACCAGCTCGCGCACGGCATAGTACGTCCCCCGCCACTCCAGATCAGCCCCTTGGGGCGGCGTATCGTTGCCGACCAGCAACACCGTTTCGGGTGTGATGACGACCCTTGCCGACTCCGGGGCGAGCGATGCGATTGCCTTCGAGGCTTCACGGGTCAGCGCATGGCGGCCGATGGCGACGTACGGCGTCGCATCCCCCGAAGCGCGCCGTGCTGACGCGGTGACGACGGGAAGCGTCGCTCCGGTGATCTTTCCGACCCATTCGTTGAGTTCCTCCACCGCTTCCTGTTCCACCGGCGTCGGATGGTCCGCGGTGACGATGACCGCCTTCGCCCTGCCCGCCTCGACCAGCAGGAAAGGTGCGCGGTCCTCTGCGCCGGAAGAAAAATTACCCGTTGCCATGATCCAAAAAAGAAAAATCGCCAGGCTAAGGAGCCGTTTTGGTTTCAATAAGGTTTTGTCTCTCATCATAGCCAAACGAACGTGCATTATAGGGAAATTCACTAAACTGCTTCAGATCCAGCGCGGCAACGTGGCCGTCGGCAAAAAGGACATTGGCACGCCCGCCATGGCGGAAATGAACGCCCCGCGCCGTTGCCGCAGAAGCGCTGATGGTAAAAATCTGCCGGTCCAGGGTCTGGCTATAGCTATCAGTCAGGAGCCAGTAGGTGGAGGGGGAATCGAGGCTGGCGAGATGGATGACCCGCGAAACATCCTTCCCGTCGGGCAGCGGCTTGGCATAGGGATCGCTCTTGTCCCGGGAGGCCGCTCCATAGGTATAGCCCACGGTGTCGCTCGGCTTCGGCTTGTAGCTGAAAGGGGCATAGCTTGGGCAGACCGCGGTGTTGGGGTCGTTCAGGTAGACCGGGCCGCCGGTGCCACGGTTGTGGCGGCCGTCGGTCAAACCGAGAAAATAACGCAACCACTGTACGGTGGCCCCGGTGCCGAATTTTTCGGTGTTCAGGTAGATCGTCTGCTGATGTTCCCCGGCGTAAGCGGCAAAAGCCGTACCGAGCACCCGGAGGTTCTGGACGCAGCGCACCGTCTGCGCACGCTCCTTTGCCTTTCCCACGCTCGCCACGGCGAGCAACATGAGCACGGCGACGATCCCGATGACGATCATCAGTTCGACCACGGTAAACGCGCCGGAGCAAAGGCGGGGAGGCCGCGCCGGTGCAGGGAATCGGAGGGAGGAACCTTTCATCATATTCAGGGTAGCATTTGCCGGATTTCGGGACGGAGGGAAGATCCGTCGTGCAGCGCTGCGATGACCCTTGCATCAAGGGCGTGCGGTGTCATCAGGAAACCGGCCTGGAGATCATCGATCAACGCTTCCTCCAGAGACCGAGGGCGAGCAGGCCGGAGGCGAGCAGCGCCAGCGGGGCCGGTTCGGGGATCGGCGCGGGGGTGAGGGTCAGGTCGGAAAAATAGCTTTCAACATACCCCTGGTAGCCGCCCCTCAGGCCAAAGCTCCCTTTGGTATAGTAGCTTTCTCCATCGGGAGAAAGATCGTAGTTCAGGGTCGCAACCACGGTGGAACCGTCGTAGAGCGTTCCGTTGACGGTGCTCCCCACGATGGAGAAATCAAGCCGGTAGGCATGTTGCTCCTGAAGGCCGCTGAGGGGGACCGACGTCAACCCGACGCCATTGTCCGAATGGGAAACCGGGTCTCTGGAGAGAAAGAGCTTGTTGGAAGTGAAGGCCAGGTAATAGCCCGGGAAACCGTAGCCGCTCGTTGACTGGGCGCGCAACACCACGCCCCGGCTGGAGTCGGTCCGCGCATAGCCGGCCCCCAGGACAAGAGTGACCGACCCGCTGAAGTCGCTCATGACACCTTCGGAAATACCTTCCATTGTCCCGGTATAGAACACCGCCGCGTTGGCGTTGCTGCCGCCGCTGTCGGGGCGGGAGATCAGCAGGCCGTAGTCGGTCCCGCCGTTCCAGCTTTCGATCCCGACCACGGCGGTGGTGCCATTGCGTTTGACGGTTTTCCAGTTGGGAGGCACGTCGCCGACCGGCGTAGCAAACGGCTCTTTGAGGACAGCCGCTCCGGCGGTGGGGGCGTTAAGCGCCGCGAAGAGAAGCATCGCCAGCAGGAAGATCAGGCTTTTCATGGCAGGGACGGAGGGGAGGGTCGGTTTCATAAGCTTGGAAGCGCGGGGCGTGGAGCGGAGCGGCGCCCGGAGGAGTTGCGGACGATCAGTTCACCTTCGAAGAGGCGGTCTTCCATCGGGGAGGCGCTGTCGCGGAGGTGGTCGACCAGTTGTCCGATGGCGGCGCGGCAGGAGCGTTCGATGTTGGGGTTGACGGTGGTCAGCGAATAGGCGGGGTAGCTTCCGTAGTCGTAGTTGCCCCACCCGATGACGGCGAGGTCTTCAGGGATGCGCACGCCGCACTCCGCCGCCGCCGCAAAAACCCCGAAGGCGGCGGAATCGCTGGTGCAGAAGAGGGCGTCGGGCAATTCCCCCGCTTTGGCAAGACGGAGGACCATCCGGTAAAGATCGTGGCGGAACTCGTTGCCCTGGTGCTTGTGCGGGATTCGCACCACGGTGCCGACCGTGCCGGGGGTCGCGCGGACTTCCGGCCAGCCGGTGTCAAAGGCGGCTTCATTTTCAAAAACCACCACCCGCTCTCCTTTCAGGCCATGCTCGAACCCGGCCTGGCGCATCTTCATCGGCCGGTTGACGGCGTCGTGGATGACCAGAAGCAGTTTTTGGTGCCCCTCTTCACGGGCGTGGGTGGTCAACGCGGCGAAGGCGTTCTCCACGTCGTCGCAGACGAGCGGCATGTTCATGCGGGGATCGCCATTGACGGAGATGACCGGAATCCCGGCCTTGAGCAACATCTCCGTATGTTCCGCCTGAAAGGCTTCGGTGATCAGGGAGACGACGACCGCCTCCACCCCCGCCTGGATCAGTTCGCGCAGAGCGCGGTCGACACAGTTGCCGTGCCAGCTCAGATCGACGGCGAGGTGGCGGTAGCCGCAGGCGGCGATCTCGCTCGCCAGCGCACGGTTGGCACGGAGGCCGATCTCCGTCACCCCGCCGAAGTGGACCACTCCGATCAGGTTGCTCCGGCCGGTGCGGATCGACTGGGCGGCGCGGTTGGGATGGTAGCCAAGCTCGCGCGCCTTGGCTTCGATCCTCGCAACGGTTTCCGGGGCCAGTTTTTTCCCTTCGCGGGTGGTGCAGGAACCGAGGACGAGCCCGACGGTGCTCGGCGAAAGCCCAAGGGCCGTGGCGATGGTCTTTTGCGTGACGCGCGTGCTGCGACCGGTGGCCGCTGCGGTTTCGGGCCGCAGGGCCGACTCCTCCACGGCAGGCACGGCGCTCCGCTTTCCGGTCGGTTTCAGGGGGCGTCTGGCCTTGGTTTGGGGAGTGGTGGCGGGCGTCATTCTTACGTGAGAATATCCGGAAAACGCCTTGCGTCAAGGATAATTCTCACGTAAGAATTTTTGGGCGATCCTTGAACGAATCTTTCGTCCGTTATCTTTTCCTCATGCCCATGCCTGCCCACCGGTTGCCCGTCTCAGGACCCTTTTTCCCTTCCCGCGATCCCGACGACTGGCGTCGTTTTCTGCCCTCGCTTTCCCTTCACCGTTGCGGGGCGGCCCGGGAGGCGGGGCTTTGGACGGTGTCGCTTCCGTGGCCCAAACAGGAACCGCTCCCTCTTTCCCTGGGCGGGCGTCCGACCCATGTGGCACCGCTCGGCCGGTGGCCGGGCACTGATTTCCCGCGGCGGCTTCTGCTGACGGCGCAGGGCGACGGCCCGGCTCCGGAGGAGGTGCCGCTTTCCGGGCGGGGAGGCGGCTCTTCCGGTTCGCTGCCGAAGGTGAGCATGGAGCTTCTGGAAAAAAGCCCGCACCGCTTCGACTATTGGGAGCGTCATTACCTTCAGGTGACCACGCCCCGGGCGAGCCTCGGCATCGCTCTCGGGCTGCGGACGGAGGGCGAAGTCCATTGGTGGGAGGCATGCCGCCTGGTGGTGCTCGACCAATCCCCGGAATGCCTGACGGTGGAGATGGGCGGGGCGATCCCCCATCGCATCACCTCCCGGTTGCCGGGCGGCTCGCCGGAAAGGGCCTCTTCGGCGTTTCTCCATCGCCACAACTGGCTCAACGGCAGGCTCTACCTCCGCCTTCATGCCAACGGGGTCTGCGAGGTCTTTGCGCACACGATCAACAGCCGGTTCTTCGATGACGGGCTGGCGCTCGACGACGTGGTGCCGGTCGTCGGTTTCCGGAGCGGACCGGGCGCTCCCGCCATGTGGAGGCCGGGAGAACGCTGGTGCGGCACGCCTTCGCTCCTGAAGCTCGGCGGGGTGAGCTTTGACTTCGGCGACGCCGCGCGCCTTGCCACCCCGCAACAGCCGGGGCGGTGGGACGAGGAGGGTTCCTTTCTCGTCTGGCAGCCTTATGCCGGGGTGGAGCTGTTCGGTGGAGCCGCCGCCGAGCAAAAGACCGGCGACCCGTTTCTTTTCCGCCCCGAAGCGAAACATTTCCCGCGCGGCATGGCGCGCACGCTCCGGTTTTCGTTCAGCCTTTCCGGACAGTCGCCCACCGTGGCGCGCTACCTTCCCCCGGCGTGGTGGTACGGGCTTTGCGAAGAGTTCACCCCGGCGGCGCTCCTGCCGGTCACCTGCGAATGGGAAACCGCGATGGACGAGGCGCGCGAATGGGTCCGCACCAGCTCGGTGGCGTGTGGTTTTGAGGAAGGGGCGGTGCCGCGCTATCTCGAAACGGCGTGGGAAACGCCGGGCGGCGTCCGCCACGAAGCGGGGTGGGATGGCGAGATGCCCTACGCCCAGTTCCTCGACGCGTGGCGGACCGGGTGCGGCGAAGACTACGAGCGGGCGCTCCGTTCCGCGTGGCATTTTACCGATGTCGCCGTCGACCACGCTGCCAAGCTGGTGCGGATGCACGGGTTCGGGCCACACTCCTTCTCCCTGCCGATGAACCGGATGCAGGGGACCCTCGCCGCCTATCTGGAGACCGGGGTGCCGTACCTGCTGGAAACGGCGCGCGCCGTGGTCTCCAATGCCCATTGGCAACACCTCAACTCGTGGCCCCGCCATGCGGTCGGGCGCGATGTCTGCTACGTGCGCGGGGCGGTGCTGCTTTACCGCTACTTCGGCGACGCCTTTTACAAGGAGATTGCTCGTGAAGGAGCGTTGACCCTCGCGTGTTCGCAGGAGGCGTGCGGCAGCTTCGGGGATCAGGGAGGGGGCACCGGGCTGCACCAGCGGGCCGGTTACCTCGCCAAGCCGTGGATGGGGCTGCTCGGCCTCAACGGCGTGCTCGACTACCTTGAAATCGACCCGGACGAGCCGCAGCTCCAGAATTGCGTCCGGCGGTTTGCCGACTGGCTCCTTGCCGAGCGGTGGGAACGGGATGGCCGCACCACCTGGTCGTACGAACACGCCTATTTGGGCGAACGGGAGTTCCCCCTCGGCCCGGGCCATTCGCGAGCGCTGCCGACGCAGGAACGGTGGCACCAGGAAACGCTGGCGCGGCTGCTCGGCTACTGCGCCCTGCGCTACGACCAGCCGGTTTATTTGCAGGCGTGGCGCGAGAGCTACCTCAACACGCTTCATGCCCCGGCCACTCATACCGTCTCCAGCAACACGGTCGCCCCGCTGCTGGAGTTTCTGCCGTGGCTTGCGGCCCGCCTGCTCCATGCCACGGCGACCGGCGACGGCGTGGCGGTCGAGGCCCGGCTCCTGAACGCGGAGATGCCGCTGAGGTGGGAGATCGCCACGCCGTACGGGAGGGTGCCCCTCACCCGGCAGCCGGATGAAGCGGCGTTCCGACGCTTTCTTCCGGTTGCGGAACGAAACGCCCCGCCGGCGGCCGTGAACGGCGTTATGCGTGTGACTTGACGTCCTCGGGCAGCTTGCGGAAGCCGATGCCCATCCGGTTCCAGGCGTTCATGACGGAGATGATCAGGCTCACTTCAACGATCTCCTGCCCGGAAAAGTGTTCGCTTAAAGCTTCGTAAAGATCGTCCGGCGCGTGGGTTTCGGCGACAAAGGTCAATGCCTCGGTCCAGGCGAGGAGCGCCCGCTCGCGTTCGTCAAAGAAGGGCGATTCCCGCCAGACGGGGAGCGCATCGAGCCGACGCTGAAGTTCTCCCAGCCGCCGCGCCTGCCGCGAGTGCATGTCGACGCAATACGCGCACCCGTTCAACTGGGAAACGCGGAGTTCGATCAACGCCCGCAAGGCGGCGGGAATCGAGAACGTTTCGAAGGTTTTGTTGACGGCGGCGAGTTGTTTGACCGAAGCGGGCGCGAGCGGGTAGTAGTTCAGGCGTGGTTTCATAAGAAGGGAGAAAAGGGGGTCTTAAAAAGAGGGAATACGAACGGAATGACCCGCCTGCGTGCTCAAAAAAAGGGGAAAAACCGCGCCGCCCATCAGGGAAAACGCGAAAACGCCCGGAAAAGGGTTCCCTTTCCGGGCCAGATATCGACTCCCGCAGCCGCCTTGGAGGGATGACCTCCGTCGACTGCGGCGTTGGACTCGGGGTTCACCCGTTATTTCCCGGGCAACCTCAAACCCCGCGGCGGGCGCGGAGGCCCGCCCTCCAGGCCTAGACGCTCACGCCGAACTTTTTTGCCACGCGCCGGGCGAGCAGGTCGATGATCGCGGGATCTTCGAGGCGATTGATCGCTTCCTTCAAAAAGCCGTGGACGATGAGGCGCTGCGCCTGGTCGCGACCGATCCCGCGTGCGGCGAGGTAGAAAAGCTCTTCGCGGTCGATCTCGCCCGCCGTGGCCCCGTGGGTGCAGCGGACATCGTCGGCCAGAATCTCCAGCCCGGGAGCGGAGTTGGCTTCCGCCTCGTCGCTCAACATCAGGTTGCGCACCTTCTGGTAGGCGTCGGTGCGGTGAGCGCCGAGTTCGACCTTGATCAACCCGGCGAAGATGGTCCGCGCCCGGTCGTCAAGCGAGTTTTTGTACAGCAGGTCGCTGTACGCGCCGGGGGCGTAGTGGTCCTGGAGCGTGCGCTGGTCAAACTCCTGTTCGCCCTTGGCGACGGTGACGCTCAACATGTCGCTGCGTGCCCCCTCGCCCATCAGCTTGCTCAGGCTTTCGGTACGGGCGTAGGCGCCGCCGAGATTGACGTTGAGGCTCTTGGCGGTGGCGTTGGCGGCGACGACGGTGTTGTTGATCTGGAACGCCCGCGCCCGGCTGCTCCATTCCTGGAGGCAGATGTAGTTGAGCTGCGCCCCTTCGGCGAGGTGGAGATCGTTCACCCCGATCGAAAGCCCGGGCGCTTCCGGGTCGGCTGCGAGAAAGTAGTCGATCAGGGTCACCTTGCTGTTGGCTTCGGCGATGAGCAGCGTGTGCGGGAAGGTGGAGGCGTTTTCACCGGAGAGCCAGTGGAAGACCTCGATCGGCAAATCGATCGTCACCCCGCGCGGCACGTAGAGAAAGGTGCCGCTGCGGACCGACGCCTGGTGGAGCGCGGCAAACTTTTCCGACCCGAGGGCCGCCCCGTGCGCCATGAAGTGTTTCCGGAACAGCTCGGGATGGTCGATGGCAGCCTGGTCGAGCGGTTTCCAGATGACTCCCTTCTGCCGGAGGCTTTCACTCAGGATTTCGCGCTCCACGAGCACGTCATTGGCAAAGACCATCCGCCCGGCGGTTTTTTCCAGCTCCTTGGAACGGGCGACCAGCGGTTTCCACTCGCTTTCGGGCAGCGGCTTGGCCGCGCCGTAGGGGGTGAGGTCGACCTCCTTGAGGTCGGTAAACCGCCACGCTTCGTTGCGACGGGTCGGCATCGGGAGACTCTCGAAGCGTTGCCGCCCCTCGGCCTGGAGCGCCTCGAACCAGTCGGGCACGGCTCCGGCGGCGGGTGAACTGTTTTCTGCACGGTCTGGGGACGACATAGCGTGGGTCAATGCGATACCGGTACTCATGAAAGCTTTGGAAAAACTAAAATAATGGCTGGTGGTAAAAAACAGGAAGGCCCGGGTCAGCCGACGGAGCCTTCCATTTCCAGATCGATCAGGCGCTTGAGTTCGACGGAGTATTCCATCGGGAACTCGCGGACGAGATCGTTGACAAACCCGTTGACCGAAAGGCTCATCGCCTCGGCTTCGGAGAGGCCGCGCTGCTGCATGTAAAAGATCTGTTCGGCGCTGACCTGGCTGACGCTCGCCTCGTGCTGCGTGGTGTTGCCCGTACCGCGCACGGTGATGGCGGGGTAGGTGTCGGTCCGGCTGGTCGGGTTGATCAGCAGGGCGTCGCACTCGGTGTTGTTCTTGCAGTTCTTCAGGTGGCGCGGCACGTGGACCAGCCCCCGGTAGCTCGAACGGCCCGAGCCGACGGAGATCGACTTGGAAACGATGTTGGAAGTCGTTTCGTCCGCCGCGTGGATCATCTTCGCGCCGGTGTCCTGATGCTGGCCGTTGCTGGCGAGCGCGATGGAGATGACCTCGCCGCGCGCCTTGCGCCCCTTGAGGACGACGCCCGGGTACTTCATGGTCAGCCTCGAACCGATGTTGCAGTCGATCCAGCGCACCTCCGCCTCCTCGTGGGCGATCGCCCGCTTGGTGACGAGGTTGAAGACGTTGCTGCTCCAGTTCTGGACGGTGACGTACTGGATCTTGGCCCCCTTGAGCGCGACCAGTTCGACCACGGCGGAGTGAAGCGTCGCGGTGTCGAACTTCGGCGCGGTACACCCTTCCATGTACATCACTTCGGAGCCTTCGTCGGCGATGATGAGGGTCCGCTCAAACTGGCCGAAGTTTTCGGCGTTGATGCGGAAGTACGCCTGAAGCGGGTGTTTGACCTTCACGCCGGGCGGGATGTAGATGAACGAGCCGCCGCTGAAGACGGCCGAGTTGAGCGCGCTGAACTTGTTGTCGCCGGTCGGGATGATCTTGCCGAACCATTTGCGGAAGATTTCCGGGTGCTGCATCAACCCCTCGGTGGAGCCGACAAAGATGACCCCCTGTTCGCCGACCGCCTTTTTGATGTTGGAGTAGACCGACTCGGAGTCAAACTGCGCTTCGACCCCGGCGAGGAACTTGCGCTCCTGTTCCGGGATGCCGAGCCGTTCAAAGGTCTGCTTGACGTCTTCGGGGACATCTTCCCACGACTTGTTGGAGCGCTGGGCGTTGGCGAGGTAGTAGCGGATCTTGTCGAAGTTGATCGCCTTGAGGTCTTCGGTCGCCCAATGGGTCGGCAGTTCCTTTTTCTCGAACGTCTCGAGCGCCTTGAGGCGGAATTCGCGAATCCAGTCCGCCTCGCCCTTGACGTCGCAAATGTAGTGAATGGTATCCTTGGTCAACCCGATGCCGGCGTCGTACGCATGTTGCTCGGGGTAGGAAAAATCCCCGACGCTCCGGTCAATATCAAGCTGCGTGATTGCTTCTGCCATAACTTTGGAAAAATACGTTAAAAGTTAAACCATCCGCCCCGTTCTTTCAAAAAAGGGCGGGCCTGTTGCGCCCCGGGGGGCTTAAACGCCGGCGGGCTGTGCTTCCTTGCCGATCCAGTCGTATCCCTTTTCTTCGAGTTCGAGGGCGAGTTCCTTGCCGCCGGTCATGGCGATGCGCCCGTTCATCATGACGTGGACCACGTCGGGGACGATGTAGTTGAGCAGGCGCTGGTAGTGGGTGATCAGCAGGATGCCGAGGTTCTCGCCGCGAAGGGCGTTGACCCCCTGGGAAACGATCTTGAGGGCGTCGATGTCGAGGCCGGAGTCGGTTTCGTCGAGAATGCCGTAGCTCGGATTGAGCATCGCCATCTGGAGGATTTCAAAGCGCTTCTTTTCCCCGCCGGAAAATCCTTCGTTGACGGAGCGCGAGGTAAAGCTGCGGTCGATCTCCAGCCGGTCCATCTTGGCGTAGAGGTCGTGGTAATAGGCGACGGCTTCGAGTTCCTCGCCCTTGGGAAGGCGGGCCTGAAGCGCGGCGCGCAGGAAGTTGGCGATGGTGACGCCCGGGATTTCCACCGGGTACTGGAAGGCGAGGAAGATCCCCTTGCGGGCGCGTTCGTCGGCTTCCCATTCCAGGATATTTTCGCCATCCATCAAAACTTCGCCGCCGGTGACTTCATAGTCGGGATGCCCGGCGATGACCTTGGCCAGCGTGCTTTTGCCCGAGCCGTTGGGGCCCATGATGGCGTGGACCTTGCCGCGTTCGATTTCGAGCGAAAGGCCGTCGACGATTTTTCGGTCGCCGATGTTGACGGAGAGATCTTTGATGACGAGTGACTTCATAGAAAGAGGTAAAACAGATGCTTTTTTTCCAGGAACGCTTTCAGGCCGCCCCGTCCGGGGCGCATTCGGGGCAAAGGCCGCGCAGGGTGATTTCAGCCTGGGAGATCACCGTCCTGGAGGGGACCTCCCAGTTCTTTTCGAGCGACCCGTGAAGCGGCACGTCCATGACGGCGCCGCACTGGTCGCAGAAAAAATGCCCGTGGGGTACGGGGTTGGGACAATAACGGGAGGAACCGCGGTCGAGGTGGACCGGCTTGATCAACCCCGAGTCGGAAAGGGCTTCCAGACAGTTGTAGACCGTGGCGAGCGAGATCGACGGCACCTTGGCCTTCACGCGCATGAAGACATCGAGCGCGGTCGGGTGGTCGCGCTGTTCCATGAGTGCCTCGTAGACATGACGGCGCTGCGGGGTGAGCCGGATGCCGCAACGCGCCATGGCGTCGCCGTAGCGGTCCCCGTGGTGCGACGCCTTGCCCTTGCGCAACGCAGGAGCCGCCCCCTGCCGGACGGACCGGCGGGGCGCGCTTCTCCGGCGTCGGGCCGGAGCCTCTTCCGCAGGGGAAGAGGGATGCTGCTGGGAATCGGATGCCATGGAAAATCAGTCTGCTCCCTTCAAGAAGGAGGAGACAGGACTATGGCTCCGGTTTTCTTTTAGATCAAGAATTATTCTAAATTAAAAAAATGGAGCGGGGCGTGACGCGCCCGAGACCGCGCCGGGGGGGAAGGTTTCACGGCTCCCACGCGCGGATCAGTTCCAGATGCGGCACGAGCCGTTGCGCCATTGTGAAAAAGCCGCCGCTCGTCGGGTGGGAGCCATCGACGAAAGCACCGCTCAGGCCGGAGGGCAACAACCCTTCTCCGTCGATAAAGTGGAGGTTGGCGTCCCCTGCTTCCTTTGCCTTCAGGTAGTAACGCATCATGGCATCGCGCCGTTTCGTCAACAAGGCGCGCAGCGGCGCGTCCCACCACGCGCCGTTGAGCCCGACGGTTCCAAGGAGGACGATCGGCGTCTGCGGGTGGTCTGCCCTGAGGATGCGCACAAACTCCGGCAGCGTCTGCTCAAAGCCCTCCGGCGTGCAGTTGGCGTCGTAGTTGAGCACATAAATCTGTGCATCGAGTTCGCTGACCAGACGTGCTATCACCGCCTCCCCCTTTCCATTGCCGGAAAAGCCGAGATTGAGGGTGTTGGCTTCCATCAACCTGCCGACCAGGGAGACAAAATCGCTCCCCGCCGTGTTGGCGCAGCCGCCTTGCGTGATGGAAGTTCCATAAAAGACGATCGGCTTCTTTTCGGTCGCCTCCAGGCCCGGCAAAACCACGGCCCCGGGGGAAAACCCGAGACTGACCTCCTCCACGCACTTGTAAAGAGGAAGGTAGAGCCGGTACTCCTGAACGCCCCGGCGGACCTCCCGGATCAGCCGCCGTTCAAAGCGCCGGTTTTCAACGGAGGGGACGGCGGTGGCCAGCGGCACCCACCGCCGGGCGGCGTCGCGCGTGTAGAGTTCCGCCCCCGCGCTGCCCGTCAGCGGCATGTGCGCCATGACGACGGTATCGCGGTTGCAGATGCGCACGGCTATCTCGGAAGCATCGGTCGCAAACGCCAGATAAACGCCCGCCGGCGCGAGCGAAATCTGCCGAACCGCCTCCGGGCATTGTGGAAGCGCCCTCTCCGGCAATCTCCGGAACGAACGGTGGGCGACCGCCTCCTTGCTCCAGCCGTGTCCCCCGAGGTTGAAACACGGTTCAAAGGCATCCTTCCATACCAATCCCTCGGAGGGTGGGAGACTTTTGAAATGGCGATCCATTTCTTCGATCTTGGAAAAGGCCGAATCTTTCATGGCGTTTCCTTCCGTTCCGGAGCGATTTCAGCCACCCCGTGATCAATCTCAAAGCTCCGGATCTCGCCGGTAAACCAGTCGCGGCCAAAACCGCCCACCACGCTGACGGTATCATAGCTGCCCGGCCCGCCGATTGCCACCACGCGGCCGGGTTGGCCATCCACGCTCGCCTGCAACTGCGCCTGATCATAGGAAATGACCAGTTTTGCCCACTTTCCGGCGGGGAGCTTCACCCCGAGCGGCGCATTGGCGACCGATTCGCCGCGTTCGTTGAGAAAATCGGCTTTGAGCCATTCGTTTTCACGGTAGATCGTGACGGTGCCGGGATAGCGCGCGCGATTGGCGATCAACACCTCGCGGCCTTCGGCTTTCTCCGGTTTGATCTCCATGGCGACCGTAAAGGCGGCGCGCCGGGGGATCGCCCCTTGGGGTAGCGTGATGAAACGGCCCTCCCCATCAAACTTCAATACCCGGCGACCCTCCGCGTCGACGCTCCACTGCGGCGCGGCATGCGACGCGTTTTCAGGGTAGCCGCTTCCCCGAAAAAACGGGGTGCCATCGCCCGACTGTGCGCCGCCGCGCTCCACCACCAGCGTCGTCCGATCCCCCAGAATGCCCGAAAGCGTTCTTCCCGCCGCCGTCTCCAGGACCGTTCCTTTCACCCCGTCAAAAGGGTAGCGAAGCCGCGGTACTCTTGCGGCGTCGACGCTGATCTCCACGGGCCGCTGCGCGGTATCGGAATAGACGGTGATCGTTTTTCTTTCACCCGTGGGCGTTCCGACGCACACCGGTCGGCCACGGAAAATTCGCCCTGATTTCGCCACCGCCTGAAGATGCAGGATCGAGAACGGGAGGTCGGGATGGAGCGGGACCGCCAGCGAACCTTCCTTTTTCCCGAGGTGGAGCGGCATCCTGTATTGCCGCAGGTAACGGCTGATCACCAGACTCAGACGGCCCGGACCGTCGAACCCGAACATCCCTTCCCTCATGATTTTCGCCACCGCGATCCGCCCTTCATGGACGCCCGGCAGCCGGATCTCGAGTTCCGCGTCGTCCACGGCGCTCCGCGGCAGCGCGATCAGGACCCGTTGCGGTTTGAGGCTGGCGGTCAGGCGCTCCAGCTTCTGCCCCTTCAGCACGGCCCCACCCTCAGGCACCAGCCACCGGCCTTCCGCATGCCGCAGGGAGAGGCTTCCCTCCAGCACCGGCGCCTGGGAGCCGGGGGTCTCCGCCTGCCAGTAGAGACTTAAAATCACCTGTTCCGCGTCCTCCCTCCACGGGTCGCCCGCGCCATGCAGGCAGACGGTGTCGTCTTCATCCAGGACTTCCAGATAGGCCAGCGGTTCCTCGCCCCGGTAGCTGGCCGAAACCTTCCGCACGCCGTCGTCCCCCGGCGGGCCGACCTCGAAAGCGACTTCCTCCGGTGTCATCAGATCGCGCAGCGGCTGTTTGACCCATTTGTAGTCCCAGTTCCAGCTTGGCCGCAGCGCCAGATGGTGCCACCCCCGGTCGTACACCGTCCGGCGGTCGTTCTCACGCACTTCCAGCCTTGGCACCAGCGCCACCGCTTCGTTGAAGGTCTCGCTCGGAAGGGTGATGCGGTGTTCCTCCAGCTTTTCGCGCTCAAACGCCAGTTCCTGCGAGCGGTGGAGCACTTTCCCGGTCTCATCCTCCAGCGTGAGCCGCACCGTATAGCTACCCTTGCCCGAGCCGTCGGGCACGTTGAGAAGCTCGACCTCCACTTTTTCCCCCAGCATCAGCGTTTTCCGGTAGCTCATCACCAGATTGGGGAGTTCGACGCGATCCCCGGGAATCGGTCTCAGGTCGATTCCCCGGATTTGGGCGGCATAGTAACGCATGATCCGCTGCGAAGAAGTTCCGTTATGGATCGTCGGCCGCAGGCTGGTGTTTTCGTTTTGTTCATCCCACTCGGGGATGTTCAGGATCTCCGGCTGCGCCGCCAGCGCCGCTTCCATGGAACGGCGGAGGGTGCGCGTCCCGTCGCTGCTGTGGGTATAGCCAAGCCGGGTGACGTTCTCGTGCCCCACCAGCGCCGAGAGCCCGAGGTATTTCTCCTGAAACTCCGGCTCGGCCAGCACGCTTTTGGTCAGCCTTACCAGAAACTCGCGGTAAAAAAGATCGTCGAACTTCCGCTCCCGGGTCTTGATCAGCGCGGCCAGCGGAAAGTGAAGCCCGTCGCCTACTCTCAGCCATTCCCGCAGGCTCCGGCGAATCGTCCCGACATCTTCCCGGGTGACGCTCCCGGCGTGGAATTTCTCCTGCCAGACGAAGATCGGCTCGTTTCCAAAGCGCGTCAGCGAAGGAAGGAAGAGAAACGTGTCGCCGACTTCCGCTTTCAGGCGCGCCAGAATCGCTTTCCACTCCTCCGGCGTCTTCTGGTCCGCGCCGTAGGAAGTCACCACCAGCCGGTTTCCGATGCGGAACGAGGCCGGGGCCTGCAATGCTTTCTGGAGCGCTTCGAGCTTGCTGGTGCCGTAGTTCTCCCCTGTTAATTCGCTCAAAAGCCTGAAAGCTTCGTTGGGATTCCGGGCGGCCTGATCAAAAACGGCCATCCGCCCCGAGGTCTCGGGAAAAAATGCCAGCCCATCGAGCCCGTATGCCAGCACCGTGTCGCGCGTTTTGACAAACGAGGCGGAGGAGAGCCCGTGGAGGGTCGCTCCATCGGCGGCGCGCAACGAAGGGTCGACGCGCAGGGGGCGGTCGATCCAGAAGCTCAGGTAGTCATCGCGCTGAAGCCCGTATTTCCATTGCGAGCGGCTGAAAAGATAGGTCCGGTCGGTTTTCAACGAGCGCTCCACATCCGGCACCAGCTCTTTCATCCGGGCCGTGGGGTCGACTTCATTTCCCGCAGCCAAAGCCACGCACGCCAGCAAACAAAGCAAGCTCTTGATCATCATAAAAAATTAAGGAACCGGGGCCGGAAGGGCGGCATCTCCCTCGATGATAGTGAAGGTCCGGTCCGGCGCTTCCGCATAGATCGCCTGCCGGTCGATCCTGCTGAGATCCCGGAAATAGTCGCCGGGCTTGGCCTCAACGCGACCGTCGGCAAAGAGCGCATTCGCCTTTCCGCCATGGCGGAGATGCACCGCCTGCTCCGATTTCGCCTTGGAGGGGGTGATCCCGTAACCTTGCGAACGCCAGTTTTCAGCGACCCAATAGCTATCCGCCACGAGAAAAAAATCCGACGGCTCCCGGATGGCGCTCAACGGTTTGTGGGCTTCCTGGTTTTCCTTGACGTACTTCTGCCCCGGAACCACCCAGAGGCGCATTCCGTAAGTCTGGGAAGCGTTGCTGTTCGTCGGCTTGTAATGCGCCTCCTCCACGTTTCTGGGAAAGTAGGAGGGGCAGAAAAGGATTCGGGGATCGGTGACGTAACCCATCGAAATCAGGCGGTAAGGCCACCCTTTGGGTTCCGAGGCCGCCACATCGCCGGCGTAACGCGGCAGCAGCTTTCCGCGATGGTCGGCCACATAGGCGAAAAGAGAGTTTCCCACCCCTTTGAGGTTGCTCATGCACCGCACCTCTTCCGAGCGTCGTCTCATCATCCCGAATACCGGGAAAAGGAGCGCCGCCAGCACCGCCACAGCCGTGAGAGTCGCCACCAGTTCCAGGGTCGTGAACCCTTCCGCTTCCGTGATGGATGGTGTGTCCGGAGCCATGCGATCTCCTTCCCTCCGGGGGGTTACGCCGTGAGCCGGCGGCGACGGGCGAGGAAGAGGAGGGCCGCTCCGCTCCCGAGTGCGACCCAGGTTGAAGGTTCGGGGACGGCGGTGACTTTCAGTTCGCCCTCACTCGAAACTCCGGAAACGTCCCACTGCAACGCCACTCCGTTCCATACTTCGGGAAGTTCGTAGGCGGCAAAGGTTCCATTAAAATCCCCGGCGACCTCGAAAAGCCGGAAGGTCAGGCTTTCCTCTGCTTCCAGATCAAACTCTCCGCCGAGTTGAATCCGGAGGGTCCCTCCGAGCAGGAGATCCCCCGCCACATCAAGTCCGCCATAAGTTTCACCGCGTACGGTTCCGTTGAGAAAAATCTCCGTTTCGCTACCCGCTCCCAACGTCAGCGATCGGTTGAATTTCAGCGTGGCCAGCGAGGGAAGCGCGGCTCCGGCATCGTAGTCGCCCGGCTTGAGCCATCCGTCGACCACGGTATCCCCGCCGATATAGCCAATCCCGCCGAGGATTCCCCCCTGGTTGACCGCCACGCCGCCCGTTCCGGTGGAACTGAAGGAAGCGCTTGAGGTCTGGTAGTTGGCCAGCAACCGGGCTCCGGCCTCCACCGTGGTCGTCTCCGTATAGTCATTGCCAGCGGCAAGCACGGTGGTTCCCGCTTTCAGATTGACGATGACCCGCCCGCGAATCCGGACATCATCGCCCCCCGTACTGAGCCGGGTAAACTGGTAGCGGGTCGAGGTATGGTTGAAATTCAGGGTGTTGACGCTATTGGCTCCGGCGGTCTCTCCCGTGACGCTGGTGACATCCGCCCAGCCGGGGGCCTGCGCCGTCGTCTCCCCTCCGATATGAAGGACGGTCTTCTGATTCGCATCATTGGAAAGCCCGATGGTGCCGGCGGAAAGCGTGCCCCCATTTTTGAGGGTCAGCATCGTGTCGCTCCCCGCATAGCGACCGAGATAGACCCTTCCCACGGCGGAGACCGAGCCGCCGTCGATGATCAGCGAAGCATTCAGGCTGCCGGTGCCGTTGCCCAGACTGAGCCTGCCGCTTTCGATCACTGAGAGGCTGCCCGAAGAGGCGACCGTCAGCACGGTTCGTTCCCCGCTTCCGCTGATGCCGAGGTAGAGACGGTTTGCCTGCTCGCCGGAGGTGTTGAGGATCACGCCCGTCGACCGGTTGATATTGGCATCGGCCGATGAGGTCGGCACGCCATTGCTCCAGTTCGCCGGGTTATGCCACCAGGCGTCGGACGGGTTGGCTACCCAGTTGGTCTGGGCCGCGGCGATGCCGGGAAGAAGGCTCGTCGCCATGGCGAGGAGGCACGACCGAAGTTTGAAGGGAACGGCTTTTTTCATAAGGGGATGGAGGCTTCCGGCGTGCGCAGGCCGGTGGTGGATTGGCGGCAGATCAGCTTGCAGGGAAAGACCCGGTGCTGGTACTTTTGAGGTGAGCCCGCGTTTTCAATCAGCTCCACGATCCGCCGGACGCTCCATTCCACCATCTCAAGCGACGGTTGCACGATGGTGGTGAGCGGCACGGCTCCAAACCGGCTGTAGCGGGCATTGTCTCCGCCGGAGATGCGCACTTTTTCCGGCACCGGCACTCCGTGGTGCATGCAGGCCGCCATGGCCCCGGAAGCGAGTTCGTCGTTGGAGCAGATCAGGGCGTCAAATTCCCGTTTTTCCCGGATGAAGCGGTCGGCCTGGGCGTACCCCATTTCAAAGGCATCCCGCACGGGAGGCCGCCTTTCGGAATGGACGATCTGCCCCACCAGATCACGCTTTGCAGTTCGGTTCGAAGGCTTCTTTCCCGGAAAAAAGCGGCTGACCGGGAAATCATCCGCGGTCAGCTTGCCTCCGGCGGCGAGGATCGCGCGGGCAAACCCGTCCACCCGGTCGGTGATGCTGGCGGAAAACGCGCCCGTATAACCGGGGTCCCGGGCGGAAAGCAGCAGCAGCGGGCGGCGCGCTCCCATTTCGAGATGATGTTCGGTCATCCGCAGGTAGGCTTCCGCAATATCGGCATGAACGCGGTCCCCGGCCTCGAAGCCGACGCTGCTCAGGTGGATGAAAGGCATGGCGCGGTCGCGAAGCAGATCAAGCCAGGCGCTGCCTTCCTTGCTGTTGACGTTGCAGAACACCACCCCTTCCGCCGTGGAGTCGAGAAGGTATTGCCGGGCCGCCGCTTCGTCCCGCTTGAACCAGTCGAGATCGATCGCCACCAGTTGATAACCGGCCTGAATCGCGCACTGTGCCAGAAACTGCACCCGTTCCTGCGGAGCTTTAAGGTTGGCCGAGACCATGACGACCGCGATCGTGTGGGAGCGCCCGCTCCGGAGCATCTTTGCGATGCGCCTTGGCTGGTAGCGCATCTCCTCCGCCTTGGCCTGGATCAGCGCCACGGTTTCCGGCGGCAGGCGATCCTGATGCTTGGGATCAAGGGCGAAAGCGACGCTGGTCTGGGAAAGATTCAGCGCCCTGGCAATATCCCGCTGGGTGGGAGGGGTTCGCATCGTTGCCGGTTGAAGCATTCCCTTTAGTAATTCGGATTAACGACGCGCGTCAATGCTTTTTTGGCGATTCTTTGTTCCCATCCCGAATCGATGCCGCAACATCCCGCCGTGGGCTCGGCACTGGAGCATCTAAAAGCTCGTTTTTTCTTTTTTTTCGAATAAACTGGGAAAAAATTTCCCATGTTCGGGAGCGTTTTCGGAAGGGAAGGCAAGAATCCCAAGCGAAAATGCTTCATCCATCCGTTTATTGGTTGAGTCAAATCAGAAACCGTTCCGCTTACTGACATGAAACCCGACGATGCCCAGCGAACCGGCAATCCCCCCTGGCAGTGGGAGGAAGGGCGGCTGGTCCGGCGGCTGGTCGGGCGCTTCCCGCCCGAAGCGCGGCAGGGGTGGTTTGCGGCGGTGGCGTTTGACGGGCGGCCCGGCGGCTCGCTGGTGATCCCGTACGAGCATTGGACCCTCGGCTCGACCCTCTACCTCCCGTTTCACGCCACGGCATTCTGCCGGGTCTATTTCCATGATGAAACCGCCACGCTGGCCGAATATTACTGGGACGGCCACCAATGGGCCGCCCGCCCGCCGACGCTCTTTGGCCTGGGGCCGCTCCTTCCCGTCGGCGGCGAGGGGCGCGGGGCGGCGCTGATCCTGAACCTCCCCCACGGTGCGCAACAGGTCGCCCTGGCCGACTATTCCAAGCTGCTCGCCCCCAACCACGGCTGGGGCCAGCTCGTCGAAAGCGGCGAAACCGTGCCGCCGGGCTGGCGCAACGAAGGGTTTGGCGACCAGGCGCTGACCGGCTACTGGCTTTACCGCCCCGGCGCGGACGGGGGGACCCTGACGCCGCACCATCGCTTTGAAAAGGAACGGTGGCGCATCTATCAGCTTTTCGTCCGCCTCTTCGGCAACACCCGCGAAACGACCCGCCCGGGCGGCACGCTCAAGGAGAACGGGGTCGGCACGTTCAACGACATCACCGACGACGCGCTCGCCTCCCTGCGCGGCCTCGGGTTGACCCATCTCTGGCTGGCCGGGGTGTTGCGCCAGGCGACCGGCACGGCTTACCCGGGCGCTCCGGCGGACGATCCCGACCTGCTCAAAGGGGTTGCCGGAAGCCCGTATGCGGTGAAGGACCCGTGGGATCTCTCTCCCGATTACGCCTCCGCCCCGGAGAAGCGTTGGGCGGAGTTTCGGGCGCTGCTCAAACGGGCGCGGCGGGCGGGGCTCAAGACGCTCATCGACCTCGTACCCAACCATCTCGCCCGGAGCGCGGGGTCGACGCTCTTCCCGCAGTTTGCCTTTGGCTCGAGCAGCCACCACGGGCGGGGCGATCGCAAGGACCGCTTTTTCGACCCGCAAAACCATTTCTTTTATCTCCAGCCCGATGCCAACGGCCCGCCGCTGCGCCTGCCGACCGCCGGAAAGCCGGGGTGCGACGGCCTCTACGAGCCGGAACGAAGCTTTGGCCGGGTCACGGGCAACAATGTCGCCAGTTGGCAGCCGCATTCGGAGGATTGGTACGAGACGGTCAAGCTCAACTACGGGTATGACTTCACCACGGGGCAGACCGCCTTTCCTCACGCGGGGGAGGCAGGAGCGCCGCTGCCGGATACCTGGCTCAAGATGGATCACCTGATCGCCCACTGGCAGCAGCAGGGGGTGGACGGATTTCGCTGCGACATGGCGCACCTCGTCCCGCCGGAGTTCTGGGCGTGGGCGATTCCCCGCGCCCGCTACCGCCAACCGGAGGTGATTTTCGTCGCGGAAGCCTACGATGATGACCCGGCGGCCGTCCCTTCCCGCAACGGCATCCTGCGGACCCTTTGCGGCGGCGGCGGGAGCGCGACGGTCCAGCTTCTCGACGCGGGGTTTGACGCGGTTTACGGCGACGATGTGCGCAAGGTGCTCAAGGCAATCTACGACGGCCCGGCCTGGGCGAACGATCTCGACGCCGTGTTGCTGCGCGATCCGTTGCTCGGCCCCAACGCCCTCCGTTTCGCGGAAAACCACGACGAGGTGCGGCTCGCCGCCGAAGGCGAATGGGGCGGGATCGGGATGGAGGTCGGCCGACCGGTCAGCGCGATCCTCTACGCCCTTTCGTGCGGCCCGGTGCTGGTGTACAACGGGCAGGAAGTCGGGGAAAACGCCGGGGAAGGATCGGCCCGCGGCTTCGGAGGGGACAAGGGGCGGACCAGCATCTTTGATTATGGCGTGATGCCCGAACTCGCCCGCTGGGCGAACGATGGGAAGTTTGACGGCGGGGGTCTGAGCGACGATCAGGCGGCCCTGCGCGCTTTTTACGGGCGGCTTTTGACGTTGATGGACGAACCGGCCTTCCGGCGCGGCGTTTTCCTCCCGCTCAACGGGGCGAATCTCGAAAGCGAGCATTTCGGGCGGCTTCCCGGCGAGGCGGCGGGCGGCCATTGGATGTACGCCTTCATCCGGCATGATGCCCACGAGGGGCAGGCGTTCCTGGTCGTGGCCAATCTCCACCGTTCCCAGGCGTTTCGCGATGTCGACCTCCGCCTTTCGCCCGAAGCGCTCCTGCGGCTTGGCTGGCGCGAGGGGACGCCGGTCCGGCTGACCGACCGGCTCGCCCCTTCGATGCCGCTGCGGCTTGCGCAGAGCGCGGAGCAAATCGTCATCCCGCTGGTTCCCCCGCTCACCGCCTTCTATTTCGAACTTTCACCCGTTGCCGCCTTCCGGTGAACCTGTCCCGACATGAAAAAACGGATTTTTTTCCTACTCCTCCCCCTCGCCGCATGGAAAGGAATGCTGTGCGCGCAGGACCCCCTCAAAGTCAACCCGGAACAGCACCGGCTCCTGCTTGAAAACGACACGGTCCGGGTTTTCGAAACCCGCCTGGCCCCGGGTGAAAAAAGCGGGATGCACTACCACCCCCGGAACTTTGTTTACAGTTTGAGCGACGCCCGGCTCAAGATCCTGCTCGACGACGGGGCGGCCCAGGAGATCAGCATCCCTGCCGGCACGGCGGCGTGGGGCGACCCGGTGCATCATTCCGTGGAAAATATCGGCGACAAGGAAGCCGTTTTGCTTCAAGTTGAGTTGAAGCCACCCGCCGGCTGCGCAGAACCTGCCATCCCGATGCGACACCCTTACCTCAACCGCGACCAGCTCAAATGGTCCCAGGCCCCCGGAGTTCTTCCCAAGGGGGTCGAGATCGCCGTCCTGGAAGGCAACCCTTCCAAAGCGGGCCGGTTCACCGCCCGTTTCCGCATCCCGGCCGGAACCCGGCTCGCCCCCCACTCCCACCCCACCGAGGAACGGGCGACCATTCTCTCCGGGCAGTTGCGGATCGGGATGGGGGTCCGTTTCGACGAAGAGGCCATGGTCACGATCGGCCCCGGCGGCTTTCTGCTCGTCCCGGCGGGCGAGCGTCATTACGCCTTGTTTGACGAGGATACCGAACTGCAACTCACCGGCGACGGCCCGTGGGAACTGGTCTACGTCGATCCCGAGGAGGACCCGCGCAAGAAAAGCCAGCAGGAGTAGATTTCCGGTGGTAGATTATTCCTTAAAAAGATGAGTGAGAAAGCTACGTTTGCAGCGGGATGTTTCTGGGGAGTCGAGGCGGCTTTTCGCAAGCTGCCGGGGGTGGAAATGACCGTCGTCGGCTATGAAGGCGGGACGGTGGAACACCCGACCTACGAAGAGGTCTGTTCCGGTGAGACCGGCCACGCGGAAGCGGTGGAAGTGACCTTTGATCCCGACAGGATCAGCTACCCGGAATTGTTGAACGCCTTCTGGCAGCTCCACGACCCGACCACGCCCAACCGGCAGGGGCCCGACATCGGCACCCAGTACCGGTCGGCGATTTTCACCCGCTCGCCGCAGCAGGAGGAGGCGGCCCGCGCATCGCTCGCCCGGGCGCAGAGCCGTTTCCGGGTGCCGATCGTGACCGAAATCACCCCGGGCACCGGTTTCTGGCGGGCGGAGGAGTACCACCAGTGTTACCTCGAAAAGCGGGGGCTCGGCAGTTGTCATTAGAAAACCGCTGATTCAACGGGAGCCTGCCTTGTCCGGCGGTGCTCCTGATCGCCCGCTCCTGAGCAGCCGCAGGGCGTTGAGGATGACCAGCAAGGTGGCCCCGGTATCGGCCAGGATCGCCATCCAGAGACTGGTGTAGCCGAAGAATGCCAGCACCAGGAACAACGCCTTCACGATCAGGGCGAAGGCGACGTTGAACTGGATCACCCTCAAGGTCCGGCGTCCGGTGGCGATCGCTTCCAGGACCTTTGAAAGGTCATCCTGCATCAGCGCCATGTCCGCCGTTTCGATGGCCGTATCGCTGCCGATCGCTCCCATGGCGATGCCGACGCTGGCAGTCGCAAGAGCCGGGGCGTCGTTGACCCCGTCGCCGATCATGCCGACATACCGGTGCTCCTGAACCAGGGCGCGAATATGCTCCACCTTGTCCTGGGGCAGGAGGTCCCCGATGGCGCGATCGATCCCCGCCTCTCTGGCGATCGCATCGACGGTCCGCTGGTGATCGCCGCTGAGCATCACCACGCTTTGAACGCCGGCGCGATGCAGTGCAGCGATTGTCAGGCGGACTTCCGGCCGAATCCTGTCTCCCATCGCCATGACGCCAAGCACGTTTCCACCCCGACCCCCGCTGGGGGAGCTTCCGACGATGGCGAGCGACAAGCCGCGGGATTCGATTTCCTGAAGACGGCTTTCCAGTTCCGGGGTGCAGGCCCCCAGTTCGTGTGCCATCCGGTGGTTTCCGACAAAGCAGACGCGACCCTCGACGCTCCCTTCCACTCCCCGGCCGGTGCGTGAGACATATTTCTCCGCCGGAGAGAAGGCGATGCCCCGGCGTTTTGCCTCTTCGACAACCGCTTTCGCCATGGGATGCTCCGAATGGGCGTCGATCGACGCGGCGATGGCGAGCACGTCGTCCGCCCGGGAGCCCGGCATGGCGATCACCTCCACCACGGAAGGTTTGCCCTCGGTAATGGTCCCGGTTTTGTCGACGGCGAGGGCACGAAGCCTGCCCACGGTTTCCAGGAAGGTTCCCCCCTTGATCAAGACGCCCCTGCGGGTCAATGCGGTGAGGCCCGACACAATGGAAACGGGCGTCGCAATCACCAGAGCGCATGGACAGGCAATCACGAGAAGCACCAGCGCCCGATAGATCCAGACCTCCCACGGTTGGCCGAGGAGAAGCGGCGCGGTGACGGCCAACAGCAAGGCCGCCGCAAAAACCGCCGGGGTGTAGACCCGGGCGAAACGGTCCACAAAGCGTTGGGTCGGCGCTTTCTGCTCTTCGGCTTTTTCAACGAGCCGGATGATCCGCGCCAGAGTGGAATGGTCCGCCGTTTGGGTCACACGGACGGTCAACGAACCCTCGCCGTTGATGGTGCCCGCGTACACGCCATCGCCGGGAGCTTTTTCAACGGGCACCGATTCCCCGGTGATGGGCGCCTGGTTGACGGAAGAGGTTCCGCGGATGACTTCCCCGTCGAGGGGGACTCTGCTGCCGCTGCGAATGAAGATGGCGTCTCCGACGGAGATCTCCCCCACCGGAAGCTCCTTCATGTCGTCCCCTTCGCGGATCCGGAGCGCTGTCTCGGGGCTCAGTTCCAACAGCGAAGAGATCGCCCGCCGGGCGCGACCGGCGCTCCATGACTCCAGAAGCTCTGAGAGGGCAAAGAGAAACACGACGCTGGCGGCCTCCTCCCCCGCCCCGATGGCCCAGGCCCCAAGCGCTGCAATGCTCATCAGGACATTCATATCCAAACGCCCCTGCCGGAGGGCTTTCCAGGCGGCGGGGAAAACGAGCAGCCCCGCTCCCGCCGTTGCGAGCGCCAGCAGAATCGTCACCCCTGCCGACGGCTGCCATTGAAACCATTGCCAGGCCAGGCCGGCGGCGAGCAGGATACCGGAGGCGGCCACCAGTAAACCCGGTCGCCCGTCGGGAGATGTTTCGTGCCCGCAGCAGCCGCAGGGCCCGGGTTGGGAAGGAGTTGTTTTCATACCGGATGGGTTGGGTCTGAACCTGAAAAAAGCGGGTGGTGCCATGGAGCAGCCGCGAGGCGAGACGGCTGCTCCATCACCGAAACCCCGGGGTTATTTCTTCTCGCCGGAGTGGTCGTGATCGTGGTCGTGACGATCTTCGTCGCTACAGGCGCAGGCATATTCCGCGTTCTTGCAGGCGGGGCATTGGGAGAGGTTGAGGTTGAAGCGTTCCGTTACGGCTTTGGCAGATGGGCCGCCCTTGATCTGAACGATGGTCGGCAGGTTGTTTCCCTCCGGGATGGCCCGGTCGGAGATCAGCTTATCCCCCTCTCTGGAAAAAGCCAGGCGCGTCGGGGCCGCGCGATCGCCCATGATCACGGTGACCACCTGCTCCCCGGGCGCGACCACCTGCTGATGGTCGTCGACAAAGCGGATTTCGATTTTCCGGTCCGCATTGACGAGGAACTCCGCATGCGGTTCGACCCGGGCGATCAGTCGGCCGCCGGTGGGACCGGCTTTTGCGCCGTCGTGGGAATGACCATCGGCTGCGTGGAGGCTGAAGGCGAGACCTGCGGCGAGGAGGAGGGAGGAGATGAAGCGTTTCATAGTCGGATGGTGTTTTGTTTTTTTGTTTTGGGTTTTCAAGATCAATGGGAGGCGGCGGCCCCCTGTTCCAGAGCGCGCCGGGCGGCTTTCCGGCCAAAGAGCCAGAACATGGCGGGGGTCACCGCCATATCCAGGAGTGTCGAGGAAACCAGCCCGCCCACGATGACCACCGCGACCGGGTGCAGGATTTCCTTGCCGGGCTGGTCGGCGGCGAGCACCAGCGGGATGAGCCCGATCCCGGCGGCCAATGCGGTCATCATGACCGGAACGAGGCGTTCCTGCGTTCCGCGGATGATCATCCTGCGGGAAAAGACCTCCCCTTCGTGGGCCATCAGGTGGAGGTAATGGCTGATCATCATGATGCCGTTGCGGGCGGCCACACCGCCGACCGCAATGAAGCCGACCAGCGTGGCGATGCTGATGCTGTTGAGCTTGAGGTAAGTCAGCGCAAGGCCCCCCATCAGCGCCAGTGGGATGTTGACGAGCACCTGAAGCGAGAGCGACGCGCTCTTGAAATAGCCAAAAAGCATCAGGAAGATCGCTACAAAGACCATGGCGGAAAGCACGACGATGCGTTGCGTCGCCTCCTGTTGCGCCTGGAACTCCCCTTCAAAGGTGACGAAGTAACCTTCGGGCAGGGTGAGCTTTTCGTCCACCTCCTTCCGGAGCCGGGTAACGAGGGTGGAAACGTCGCGGACCGACGGCTTGATGGCGAGGGCAAACCGTCGCTGGCTGTTCTCACGGAAAATGACGTTGGGGCCCTTGGCATCGCGAACCTCCGCTACCCTGGAAAGGGGAATGCGCACATTTCCGGCGGCTTCCACCGGGAGATTGGCGATCTTCTGCGGCGAGTCGCGCAGTTCCAGCGGCAGCCGGATGACCAGGCTGAGCGTGCGCTGGCCCTCCCTCAGTTGGGCCACCTCCTTGCCGCCGATCAGGGCGGAGAGTTCCTCGTTGAGTTTGCCCGGAGAGATGCCGTAGGCCTTTGCCCGCTGCCGGTCGGCCTCGATCCGCAGTTGGGGGATGGAGGAGCTTTGGTCGAGCTTGGTCTCCTCAAAACCGGGGATCGCCCTGGCAAGGGTCTGGATGTCGATCCCGATCTCGCGCAGTTTCTCCAGGTCGGGGCCAAAGATTTTGACGGCCACCGGCGCGGCGACCCCGCTCATCATATGGCCGATCCGGTCGGAAAGCGGGCCGCTTAAGACGGCAAACACCCCGGGCACCGACTTGACCCTCCCCCGGAGGTCGTCGAGCACCTCCGCCCGGCTCCGGCCTTCCCGGGCGGTTTTCGCTTCGGGATCGCGGAAATCGACATCGAACTCGACCGTGGAGACCGGCACCACGTGATCGCCGCGTTCGGCGCGCCCCAGGCGGCGGCCCACCTTCTGCACTTCGGGCACGGAGAGGATCTGGTGTTCGAGAACGTCGGAGATCCGGTTCATCTCCTCCAGCGAAGTGCCCGGCGCTGCGGTGGCGGCCACGAGGATCGTCTCTTCCTGGAATTTCGGCAGGAAGTCCTTGTTCATCTTCGGGTAAAGGCTGAAAGCGCCGACCAGGAGCACGCCAGCCGCCGCCAGAACAAGGGCCGGCTGGTCGAGCGCGAATCGCAACAAGGTTTTTTCCAGCAACACCTTCATGCCGCGCACCAGGCGGCCATCCCGGTGTTCGTGCCCCGCCCTCGGGTGCAGCAGAAACGAGCAGAGCACGGGGATCGCCGTCAGCGAAACGAAGAAGGAGGCGGCCATCGAGATCATCGTCGCCATGGCGATCGGCGCGAAGAGCTTGCCTTCCACCCCGGAAAGCCCCAGCAGCGGGAGAAAGACCAGGATGATCAGCACGGTGGCGTACAGGATGGAGTGCCGCACTTCGGCGGAAGCCGCGGCGATGACCCGGAGGCGCGGCAACGGGTGGGCGCGGGCGGCGTTCTCCCGCAGTCGCCGGAAGACATTCTCGACATCGACAATGGCGTCGTCGACCACCATCCCGATCGCCACCGCCAGCCCGCCCAGCGTCATGGAATTGACGCTGATGCCCATCACCTTGAAGACCAGCATGGTGATGCCGAAAGAGAGCGGCATCGCCATCAGCGTGATCACGGTGGTCCGGAGATTGAGCAGGAAGAGAAAGAGGACGATGGTGACCATGATCGCCCCGTCCCGGATGGCCTCGACGAGATTGCCGATCGCGTGGTCGATGAAATCCTTCTGCTGGAAAAGGAGGATCGTTTCGACCCCGCCGGGGAGGGTCGCGTTAAGCCCGTCGAGAGCTTCGCGCACCTGGCCGGTCAGCGTCCGCGTATCGAACCCCGGCGCTTTGGTGATCGACATGATCACCCCGTAGGTGGCCGTCTTCTCGGGCGCATGGCTCACGGCGGCGTCGCCGCGCATCGGCTCGATCCCCCACTCCACGCGGGCCACGTCGCCGATGGCGATCGGCCGGTCGTTCACCTTTTTGATGATCGTGTCGGCGATGTCGCGCAGGTCGACGGTCATCGCCAGATTGCGCACCATGATTTCCGTCGGCCCGGTGTTCAGGAAGCCTCCGGTCGTGGTGTTGGCGACGTTGCGGGCCGCCTCCTCCAGTTCCTCAAAGGCGATGCCGTTGGCCTGCATCTTGAAGGGGTCGGGCTGGATCTCGATCCGCTTGACCCCGCCGCCCATGTTCAGGATTTCGGCGATGCCGGAGATGCTTTGCAGGCGGCGCTTGATCGTCCAGTCCGCAATGGAGCGGATCTCGCGCGGCGGCAGGTAGCCTTCCTCGCCTTCCTTGATCGTGGAACGTACGCCGACCAGGAGGATTTCCCCCATCAGCGAAGCAACCGGCGTCATGAACGGCTGCACCCCTTCGGGCAACGCTTCCCGCGCTCCCTGGAGCCGCTCCTGGATCAGCGTCCGGGCGCGGTAGATGTCGGTATCCCAGTCAAACTCCGCATAGACGAGCGAGAGGGCGACGTCCGAGTTGGAGCGCAGCCGGGTCAACCCCGCCACGCCGGTCAGCACGCTCTCGATCGGCTGGGTCACCCGCACTTCGACCTCCTCGGGAGCCAGGCCGGGGGCTTCGGTCAGGATGACCACGGTCGGTTTGGTCAGGTCGGGGAGCACTTCCACGGAGAGTTGCGTCGCCGTGCGGATGCCCATGACCATCGCAATCAGCGAGAGGCCGAGGATGATCGCCCGGTTGGCCAGCGACCATTTGATCATTCGATCCAGCATCGGTTATTCCTTTCCTTCCTTTGGGGTTGCGGGGATCGACGGCACCGCCTCGTCCTTGAGAGCCTCGTGTTTTCTCCGGAAGAGCGAAGCCATCAGCGCGAGGAAAAGGCCGCCGCTGACGTATTTCCAGAAACGGCCTTCGCGCGCGGTTTCCACGGGGCCGCCTTGCGCCGCTTTGGCGGCTGCCATCGCGGCTTTTTTCTCCGGCGTCAGTTCCGAGCCGTCTTCGGCGTGTTCATGGCCGTGGGCCGCGTCGAGCGCTTCCTTGAGGGAAACCGTGCTGGCTCCGGCAAAGGAGAGGGAGTAGGCCCCTTGGGTCACCACTTCGTCCGCAGGGAAAAGGCCGCCGAGAATCTCCACGAACCGGTCGTTCACTTCGCCGACCTGCACCCTGGTCTTGATAAAGGCGTTGGGGAGGTCGAAGTCCTTCACGTAGACAAAGCGCTCCGCGGCCTCCCCCTGGAGCGCGGCGCGGGGAACGCTCAAAACATTGGCGCGCCGGTTGAGGACGATGGAAAACTCCGCCCGCATTTCCGCGCGAAGCAACCCCTCCGGGTTGACCAGGCGGAACACCGCGTCGAGCGTGCCGCTTTGCCGATCGGCCGAGGTGCCGAAACGGAGAAGCTCGCCATTGAACGTCTTCTCCGGCAGCGCGGTGACGGTGATGTGCGCCATCGTGCCGGGTTTCATTTTTCCCGCTTCGTGTTCCGGCACGCGGGCCACGGCGTAGACTTCCGTGAGGTCGGTGACTTCGAGCAGCGCCCGGTCCGGCTCCACCGGGTCTCCCAGCCGGGTTTCCAGCCGGGTGACCAGCCCGGCGATCGGCGTTTTCAGCGAAATGACGGGTGGCGGATCGCCCGGTTGGCGGCTTTCGACCTTGACCACCTCCTCTTCCGCCCGGACCTGGTCTCCCGGGGTTGCCTTGAGTTCCACCACGCGACCGGAGATCCGGCTGCTGACCGAGGCGACCCTTCCCGGGATCGCCTCGATCCTGCCAAGAGCGAAGACAGTCTCTTCAAAGTCGGTTTCGCTGACCTCGGCGGTCTTGAGGCGAAGGTTTTTGACGCCGATTTCATCGAGCACTACCATCTGGGGGCTTCGCGGATCGCCGGACGCAAGCACGGGCGTTGCCAGGATGAAGAGGAAAAGAGGAATGAGTCGTTTCATGGATGTTGAAAAGGAGTGGTTGGGAGAAGAATCGGCTATTTTTCACGGGCCGCCGGGGCGTGTCGGGCGGTGGCCGCTTCGTAGCGGATGCGGGCGAGGTGAAAGTCGCGGGTGGCTTCCAGGGCTGCGGCTTCGAGTTGAAGTTTCTGGTCCCGCGCCCGCAGCAGGGTGAGCAGATCGCTCTGGCCCGATGCGTACGCTTTTTCAAGCTGGTCGGTCTGCTCCGCGACCAGCGGGAGGAGTTGGGTGCGGGTTTCCGTGGCGAGGCGGGCATGGACCTCCATTTCCGCCCGGGCCGCCGCGACCTGGCCGGCGATGTCCACCGCCAGCGCCCTGGTTTCAAGGGAAGCCCTGACGGCGGCGGCACGCTTTTCGGCGATCTCTCCCTGGTTTTGATTCCAGAGGGGAAGCGGCAGGGAAACGCGCATGCCAAGGAATCCGGTGCGTTCCAGCCCCCGCTCCTCTTCCGAGCGCTCCATCTCCCAAAAGGCCCCTGCGGAGAGATCGTCCCACCGGCCGGCGCGGGCGAGGTCGACCTGCATCACGGCGGCGGCCTCGCGGGTACGGGCCAGTTGGTAATCCGGGCGTTCTTTCCATGAGCCCGCGCCGGGCGGGACCGGAGGGGGGAGGGTGCCTGAAACGGAGAGGCGGGTGGTCGCCGCCACGCCGAGCTTCGGCTTCAGTTCGCCCAGAAGGGTGATCCGTTCAGCGTCGAGTTTGCGCACTTCCAGAAGCAGGCGCTGGCGGTCGACCTCCGCCTGGGCGGCGTCGAGAGGGGAGATTTCGCCCTTCCCGGCGCGGTCGCCGACGAAGCTGGCCAGCTTTCGTGCCAGTTGGACCTGCTGATCCCGCAAGGCCCGCTGTTGATCGAGAGCCAGCAGGCGGACAAAAAGACCCTGGACCTCCGCAATGACCAGCCGTTCCTGCTCCCGTACTTCCAGTTCTGCGGCGGCGACCAACTGGCGCGAAAGCGACTTTTCCAGCCGAAGCCTGGAGGTGACCGGAAACCGCTGGTCGAGCGAAACGCCGAGATTGCCCTCCCGGCCGTACCGGTCACTTCGGAACTCCAGCCCCGCTT
Organism: Chthoniobacteraceae bacterium; assembly: GCA_035555975.1. GTDB lineage: Bacteria > Verrucomicrobiota > Verrucomicrobiia > Chthoniobacterales > Chthoniobacteraceae > DATMFV01. The sequence goes on along the minus strand of DATMFV010000099.1, from coordinate 1,680 downwards.
CGGGATTGGGGAGGCGGCCCGCTCCCAGGAGACGCCCCCTGGCTTCCGCAATGCGCAGACGCGCGGCGGCGAGGTGGGGGTTGTGCTCCCGGGTGTAGCCGGCCGACCCGGCAAGGGATAGCGTGAGGGTGGAACCCTCCAATACGGCGGGCAGCCAGGCAAAGAAAAGAAGTGCGAAAAAGAGTGGGCGCATGGAATGAGGGCGGGAAGACGAACGAGAGCCGACCAACGGGGGCGCGCGGGCAGGCCGTGCGATTGCGTGGAAAGGCGTGGGGGACGCGCCGCGAACGTCAGCGCGTCAAGCCAGCAAAAACCAGGGGCGCAGAAGCCGCCTGGGGTCGTCCCAATCTCAAACCAACAACACCGTACACCGGGCAATCAGCACCGAGGTGTCGGGATAAAGCCCGGCTTCTGCCGGGTAAGGGGAAGATCCGGCCTCCGGCTCGAGAGCCAACAGGTCCGGCAGCCATTGAAAAGCCGCCACGTCGACGGGCATGGCCGGGATCAACCGGGGGGCCGTCGCGAGATCGGAAAAGGTCGGCGCGCTGGCATCCAGCTCAAGGGTCAACTGGAGGTGGTGACTGATTTCGCCCGAAGGGCAATCCGGGGAAGTCGCCCTGTTTTCACAAGGGATGAAATCACCCGTCGGAGCGCTCAGGTGGCAATGATTGGCAGCCATCTGCTGCGCCCGCCCCCCATCCAGACAGACGAAACCGAGTTGAACCCCGAAAATCTGCACCTGCCCCATGGCCAGGGAGGCCAGAACAAGCAGACAGATTTGAAGAGCCCGGTTCATCGACGGAACTATGACTAGCGCGCACGGCGAAATGTTCAATCAAAAATTTTCGCCTCTTTAGCCTGCATGATTCATGAAGCTCGTGACGAGATGGCGCTCATGAATCATGCAGGTTAGGGACTCAGCTTGAATTCGATGTTGACCTTGTAGCCGGAGGCGTCGCCCAGGCCGGGGGGGATGCGGTCGACCTGCGTCACCCGGCGGGCGGCCATCATCACGGAATCGTCCATGGCGGTGTTGCCGGAGGAACGGGTCATTGACACGCCGGAAATGGCTCCGCTCGGGGCGATCCGGATTTCCACCACGGTCGAGAAGGTCTCGCCGCCCTCCAGGAGCGAAATCGGCTGGTCCCAGCGGGCGTGGAAGCGGTCGTGCAGCATGGAGTGATACCAGCCGAACTCCGATTCGCGGGAGCCGCCCCCTTCGCGCCCCGAACCGGTGCCGCCGCCGATGCCGGTGCCCGAGCCGCCCGCCTTGCCCTGGGCCGAGCCGCCGGATGAACCGCCGGAAGGCTTTCCGGAACTCTTCGCCGCGCTGCCGCCGCTATCTGATGCGCCGCCGCCGCTCTTCTTCTCCGGAGAGGAGGATGCGGCGCTTTTGGTGGAGCCCGAGCCGCTCCTGGAAGTTCCCGACGCCTTGGGAGTGGCCTTCGGAGTCGGCTTCGGAGTCGATTTCGGCTTGGGCGTCGCCTTGGGCGTCGGTTTCGGAGTCGATTTCGGCTTCGGCTTGGGAGTGGGCTTGGGGGTCGGTTTGGGAGTGGGCTTGGGCGTTGGTTTCGGGGTTGGTTTGGGAGTCGGCTTGGGCGTTGGGGTCGGTGTAGGCGTCGGGGTCGGCGTAGGCGTTGGGGTCGGCGTAGGCGTCGGGGTCGGTGTAGGCGTCGGGGT
>DATMFV010000098.1:0-56842 GCA_035555975.1 Chthoniobacteraceae bacterium | reverse complement strand
CCGGTAATCCCCCGGAAGATCCGGCAGAAATGTTTCAGGCTGTAACCGAATTTTTTGGCAACCACCCCCGCGGAGACCGCTTCGACCGGGTTGAAATAAATCCAGGAAAGCGCTTCGGAGATCACTTCATGATGATGCCTGGAAATACCGAGCGGCTTTAGCGATTCCTGCCGCGCCTGCGCGAGTTCAAACTCCAACAGGAGCCCCTTCAGGAGCTGGGCCGCGGCAGCGAGGGCCACGGGGGCATGACGGTGCACGCTGTCCCGATATTCATAGTACAAGAGCACGATGCGCCGGATCACCTGCTCGAACATCTGGCTGTTGAGGATTTCCCCGTGGGGACGGGGAAACTCCACCTGACCGGGATTGAGGATCTTTCCGTCTGCCCCCTGCAAATCAAAATGGACCCAGGCGGTGGTCAACCCGTCTTCCTTAACCTCAAGGTCATAATCAATCCCGGGAGCCAGCCAGAGGCAGGAACCCCGTGAAAGAAAAAGGGGAGGCAGCCCCGGCGAGCGGACTTCAGCGTGACCCGAAAGGATCACCCAGAGGTCAAAATCCCGGATGCAGGAAAACCAGTCGCGGGGAATCGTGAACCCCGGCGACCTGCTGCTGAGGGCACAGCTATTGACGATGGGAGTCGTCTGGGACCAGGGCACCTTTTTCATGGCGTTGCGTCCGCGACGCTAACGCGCCATAAGGTCCGGCGTCAACGCCTAACTCGACCGGCGAACCCATCGCCCGAGCATCAACGCCACCCCCAATGCCCCCAAAGCCAGGCTTTGCGGTTCGGGAATCGCCTGCAACTGTAAATAGAGCGTCGTGTCATCCACGACAAAATGTCCCATCAGGCCCGAGCCGAGATTGGCGGCCATAAACTCCGACCCGTCGAACGTTGTCGAACCGCTCCACTCCACCAGCTTATACCACCCTTCATCCCCGCTATGATTGAAGTCAAACGTCCAAGCCGAGCCGGTTCCCTTGAGGAAATCTCCCGTGATGTTCAAACGATCCTGCGTGCTCCCGCCTGAACCGGCAAGCGCAAGCGACGCGGCGGACGCCCCCAGTTCAAACTGCCAGTCATCGTGATAGTTCCACGTCACGTTGTTGCCGATGCTGAGGGTTCCGATCCCGTCGTTGCCGGGAGCCAGGATGCCATCAAGGGTGGTCGTGCCCGCAATGATTCCGTTCCCCGCGAGCATGGCTCCGCTCGCAATAGACACGGCACCGCTCCCCGTTGCGGAGCCCGATGTGTTACCAACCAGCAGCGTCCCGCCAACCACCGAGGTGCCGCCGGCATAGTCGTTGTCGTTGCCGGTCAACTCCAGTATCAGGCCAGCGCCGGTCTTGGTGATCGCGCCATGGCTTACCTTCCCGGCCAGGGTCACTTTCTCGCCCAGCCCTGTCACCGTGCGGGTTCCCCCCAAAAGGTCGACAGAGTTCGCTATAGTTGAACTCCCGCTGGCGGCCTGGAGCGTCCCGCCAAGTTGCAGCGTGCCGGTCCCTGTCACGGAAGCGCCGCCATTGACTTGCAGCCCTCCGTTGAAGGTGGCGGTGGAGGTATCCTCAATCGCAATATTACCGTTGCTGCCAGCGATATTGGCAACCATGCCGGCCACCACGAGGGAGCCGCCGTTGCGGACGCGGATGTCCTGATGGTTGTTGATGGCTCCATTGTGAGTGATGGTGCCGCCATCGGCGACGAGCCGGTTGTTTCCATCGACGTGGGCTCCTTCATAGATCGTGAGGGTCTTGACCGTGCCGCTGCTGGTGAAAGTGGCTCCATTGGAAACCGTGAGGTGATTATTGTAACCTCCGCTGGCGTGCCCGATGTTCACTACGTTTCCGGTGCCGCTGAGTTGATAGGATGAAGCGGTCTCCGTGAGGGCGTCGCTACCCGAGATGAGAAGATGGTTGCCGACGGAGGCTCCCGATGTCGATCCCATGTAAAGCTGTCCGCTGGTCTGGGAAAAGGTGGCCCCGTCCTTGACCTCAATGCGGTTGTTCAGGGAGTTGAGCGCCTGACCGATGAAAACATGGCTTGCGGCAGAGAACGAACTGGCCCCGCCGCTGACGAGCAGGCGATTTTCTTCCGCCTGTCCGGAATCGGTGCGGACACTGCCCAGAGCCATGGTTCCCGTGGTCGTCACCTTGCCGCCGGTTTGAACGATCAGCTCATTTTCGCTTCCCGCCCGGCCGACCGTGAACGCACCGCCGGAAGTAAAAGTCGCCCCGTTGGAAATCGTCAGCCGGTTCTCATCGCTTCCAGCGGCAAGCCCGAGGATGAAGTTCCCGTTGGCAACGAGGGTTCCCCCCGTCAGTTCGACTTCATTGGCCGGGTTGGTGTTTCCGACATAGAAAAGACCGGTGCTGGTGATGGTATAGGAAACCTCGGCAGGCTGAAAGTCAAAGGTCAGCTTGCTGCCGTTATCGACGGTGATGCTGGCGGCGCTTCCGTTGCCAGCCGTGCGGATTGTCTGGGTCCCCGCGTTGAAGATGACGGGTGTAAATGCGGTTGGCACGCCTTCCGCTTCCCAGTTCGGGCCGTAGTTCCAGTTGGCACCGTTGGCACCGATCCAGGTCTTGGTCTGGGCGGAGAGGGTGGCGGTGGTCCCGGCAAGCGCCGCGCCGAGCACGGCAAGGCGGAGACAGTCAATCGGTTTCATGAGATGGTTCATCGGTATTTTGGGGGTATCTTTTTGATTGGAGTTGTGGGTGAAGGAACTACTGCGCATCCTTGGGGTAAAGCATGGCGGTGTTATCCAGCGTCTGCTCCTCGCCAAGCTGGCTCACATGGCCGTCGAGCCAAAGAGCGTTAACTTTTCCCCCGTGACGAAAGGAGAGGCCCATCGTGCGCTCCCCGCTGGTAAACCCGGTGGTGTTGGGCGAAAGACGTGCCGCCGCCTTTTCAATCGCAGGCCCGTCGCTCCGGTAGCCATCGGCGAGGTAGACGATCTTGCCCGGCGCGGGGCATTCGGAGCGGCGGGCGATATTGCGCCAGGTGAAATCGGCGGAACGCCCGGTGTAGTAGTTGATCGCATAGGAGCGGTAAGCCGAAAGGAACGGCGTTTTGTCGCTGGGACAGCAGAAGGCCCCGACCTCCTCCCGCTCGGAGTTGGCGGGAAAAGGGAACGGCATGGCTACCTTCAGATAAGGCGCCACCGCCTCCTGAAAGAAGTGCGGGGCTCCGATGATCGGGGAGATCGGCGGCAACAGTTGGTTATGTTCGCCGATATAGACTTCCACCGCCACGCCGATCTGCCGCAGTTGGCTGACACAACGCGCCGACCTTCCATCCTCCAGCGCCCTGCGTGCCACGGGAAAAATAAAGAACGCTATCAAAAGTCCGAGCACGCCCAACACCACCAGCAGTTCGACGACGCTGAATCCAAAAATTCGGGTTTGTTTTCCGAGGAGAGACATGGGAAGGAAAAAAAGTTTCTATTCGATCAACAGGCCCGGACCGGTCGTCACCCACTTTCCATTGGCCTGCCGGGTTGCCTGTGCCCAGGAAAGCAGCCGGACCCGATCGCCCGGCACAGGGGCAAGGATAGCTAATTTGTTACCAGGGGCGATGTTTTTCAGTTGAATGGAATCAACCAGACGTACCGTCGAGCGCGAAGCCTCCATGCCGGCAATCCTCGCGAAGGGACGCATCCCATCCCCGGAGGCGACCCAAAAACCGTTGAACCCGCCATTGTAATGAGAATCCCTATACTCCACGGAACGGGCAAGCCCGCTCTCACGGTCAAACAGATCCACCAGCGGAAGAACCCTCGGAAACTGGCTGGTAGTGTGGAGCACGGTGCCTGATTTCGTGTCGGCGTCAAAACAGCTCTGCAGGTTGCTGTCGGCATCCAGGGTGAGCCAGAGCGATTTTTCGTCGGCGGGTTTGACTTCCACAATCTGAAACGCCAGCGGTTTGACATACCCCTCGCCCTCGACCAGAATCGCGCTTCCCGAAGCAGCGGCCCACCGGCTGAGCTCTCCGGCAATCCGAAAGCGCAGCGGGTGACGGCTGATTTCCAGAATCTTCGCAAGATCGGGCGATTTCGCCTCCAGGCGCAAACCGCCGAAAGCCACGCTACCCTCCGACACGGCGATCCGGCGGGGCACACCGTCGGAGTCGAGCGAAACAAATCCCTCGCGCGCCTGTAGCCGCAAGCCATTTTCAAACTCCACGGGCTCGCGCCCCTCTGCCGTGGCGGCAAAAAGATGATGAGCGATCGACCCTCCGGTCTGCGTTTTGACGATGATCTCAAGGCCCACGGCGTCTTCGCCCGGCGCGGCCAGGGAAACCGACATCTCCCGTGAAGTCCACTCCCGCCCTTCGGCACCCGCCTGTGGGCGGATGAGGGAAAGAAACCGCACGGTATCGGCCGGGCTGGCGGAAACACGGCTCAACGCATACTCCAGGTAAAGAGAGGGAGGATGCGGCGTCTCAACTTTTGCCAGGGTGATCTGCGCACCGGGCGGCGGAAAGTGGGTCCATGCCAACCGGTGTCCCGTGCCGTCCTGCGCCACCCAGTCGAGCCGGACCTTCTTTTGCGACCGGTACAAAGCCGGTTCACCCAGAAAACCGTATCCCTGCCCGGGAACGGCCCAGAAGAAGGGACGCTCGGGGTAGGCTCCCAATCTGCCGCCCGGCAGCAGATCGGCGGTATGATTGAGCGAATCGGAAAGTACGCTTCCGCCCCTTCTGTTGATCAACTCCAGGCCGGAATCGTCAGGCATATCGATCCTGCCGCCGTGAATCGCGTGAAAACTATAGTCGTAATGCGATCCACCCTGCACCCGGAAAAGGTCGACCAGGTAGTAGACACCGTCGGCATCGACCTGCGTCATGCGGCGCTGATAACGCTTCAGCTTCAACGCGGCGTAGCTCTCGGGGCTGTCAGCCTCCACCGAGGCAAAACCGGCGCCCGGCAGCCACGACAGAAGCCGCGCCCCCGATGAAGGGCTCTCCAGTTGGTTGCCGCGATCGACCACCACCGTACTGTGAGCCACCGTGGTGCGTGTGAAACCGAAACGGAAATGGGCTGCGAAATAGCCGGGATCGGCGGAAAATTCGCGCCCGAAGGCATAGAACTGGAGGCCCAGCTCGTCCAATTGCCCATGATTGCGTGTCGGCCCGAGACGTAGGAAAACGCCGCGCTCGTCCGCAGCCGTTGCGCCGTTTTGGCTGCGCAGCAGGACCAGCCCGGCATCTGAAAGAAGGGTATGCCGGGTCCCGGCCGTCGATCCGTCATCCCGGGAAGAGGGGACGTTCTTCTCCCCTTCAAAGAGCAGGCGCAGCCCGGAAGTGCCCGCGTAGCCCTCCAGTCGCTCGGCGCGTTCCTCGTCGAGCCCCTTGCGAAGACCGTCGAGAAGACGCACCGCCCGACCGGAAATCGCCGGATCTTTGGCATACTGCGCGAAGACGACGGCGTTGCGCCAGGCGATCGGGTCAAACCAGTGCGCACTTTCGATCACGGCCCGGTCGGGGCCGCCGTCCCCGTAGTTGGGCGCGCGCCCGGCCACCTCGATTTTCGCAATATCCCCCAGGCAAAAAGCGGCAAAGCGTCCGTCGTCAAAAGGCAGCGGGAGCGGCTTGGGCAGGCCGCGATTGACGCCGGCAAGGAGCAGGGCGGAAGTCATCATCAAATCGCTGGTATGCCCTGAATAGCTGCTGGAAGTCTCATAGTAACGGCCCTGGGGATCGAGGGTGTTGGTAACGGCTGTCCAGAGTCCGTTGGCTCCATGGGCGGCATCTTCAATCCAGGCCGGAATACCAAGGAGCGCCCCCGCGATGAGCGCCCCGCGATGGTAATCCAGCGTCCCGTTGTGCAGGTTGGAGTCCTTGAGGGCTTCTTCGTGGCAATAAGCGCCGCCATTGCCGATCAGATGCTCAAGGATATTCTCCCGGATGCTCCGGTCGCGACTGGAGGGCGAGGGCGCATCCATCCCCTTGAAGCCGCTCAAGGCATCGTAACACCAGGCATAGTTGACCAGCGCACGGGCGGTCTGATACCACGGCCGCTGGAGCCGCCCCCCTCCCGGCACCTCCGGTTTAAGGCCCGGGTAGTCGAGCGGACCGCTGTCAGCGGTCGGGTAAATGGTGGCGATGGCGTCGAGCAGCGTCAACGCCGCCCGCGCATAGCGTTCCTCGCCCGTCAGGCCATAGGCATTGGCGAGATCAGGCAAGACACGCGTTTCAAGCCTCTGGATGCGCACCCCGTTGGCGAAAGCGACAAAATAGTGCGCTTCTCCGCCTGCCGGATTGATCCAGCCGGTCCCGTCATCCGGGTAATCCTCATTGGGGTAGCGCGTTCCTTCCGCATTCTGCACCGAAAACGGCGCGTCCCAGCCGCTCCACCTCAGGGCTTCCCCGGTTTTCGGGTCGGTCGGCTTGGAGAGACCGTAGACATAATAGGCTCCGGCAGGCGGGACCAGCCGGGTCAGTTCTTCGGGCGTTTTGGCCGCCCAGGGGTCAGCCGCTGCCACGATGGAGGCTTTGAGCCTGCCTGCCCAATCCTGCGTTTCCGCCTTGGCCCGGGCCGCCTCCCACTGTTGCGGCGTGGCAAAAAGGAACGGCCCGCGCGGCGTCCGGTAATCGGCAAATGGCCCCGCCTTCTTTGTGGAAGAGGGCTGCCGGGCTGCGGCGGGAGAAGAACAGCAGACAACCATCACCACCGCCGCGAAGCAGAAAGAAAGACTTCTGACAACGATCTGAAAAAATGAGGGGGATACATTGATCATCAGCTTCACGATAAAACCCGGCGGGATTTCGTAACATGGCGAAAGAACCCTCAAACCTATACTTTTTCCGCTTTTTTACAGCGAATGGCCAATCCTTCACCCCGGGAAAGAGCGCACCGCGCCGTCCTGCGCGATAAAATCTCCGGGACGCCAGTTGATCTCAGCTCCCTTGGAAAGGTCAAAAATACTCTCCGACGTGGCGGAAACCACGGTGTAAGCGCCAAAAAGAGGCCCCTCCGCCTCCAGGGCCGCCGTCATGGCCGAAGCCAGATCGCCATAGGTGACAAACGTCCGCCAGACCACCGGGTCCCGCAGCATCCGCTCAAAATAAGGTTGGTCAGGCTGGGGATACGGCGTGCCAAAGCGCAGGCAATAGATCCGAAGCCCATACTGCCTGGAAAAAAACTCCGCGAGTTGCTCTCCCCAGAGCTTGGTCACCCCGTAAAAATTGCTTGGCCGTGGAGGAAGATCGTCGTCCACCGCCTCATAGAACGGGCGGCCGATCAACACCGTCAGGCTGCTTCCATAGACCACCCGCGCGATCCCGTTGCGCCGCGCCGCTTCCAGGACATGGTGAGTTCCCCGGATATTGGTCTCAATGCTCAGTTCCCGGAACCTCCAGTATTCCTCGCCCTCTTCCTTGCCGAAACGCTCCGCATCGGTAACGATATCCCGGTAGGAAGCGATCGCCAGATGCAGGATGGCATCCACCCCCTTTGAAGCTTCCAGCAGAGCGGGATAGTCCGTAATATCAAGCGGCACAACCGGCTTCCCTGCGATTTCTCCCGCCCGGAGATCGGTCAGCAGGAGATCGAATTGATGGTTGATAAGAGGGATGACCCGCGTGCCGATGTACCCGAGGCTTCCGGTGATGAGGACTTTCATGGACGCCCAGGTTAAGGCTGCCTGCGCTTTCCGATCCATGGCGGAAAACGTCGTGGTAATATACTTTTTTCCCCTGCGGCATTACCCAGTCGGCTTGAGCGCCGTTGCCAGAAGCGTCTGGAAATGGGGCGCATCGGTCTCGCGGTCGACCACCTCCACGTCGATCGCCGTAAACCCGGCGGCGCGCAACATTTCGTGGAGTTGCACCTCGCCGAAACCGAGCCAGAGGTCGGCATACAACTCGCGCGCCGCCTCCACCTGATGGGCGAGGAGGTCGAGGATCGCGACCCGCCCGCCCGGCTTGAGGATCGTCCGCGCCGCCGCGATCGCCCGCGACGGGTTCGCCGCATGGTGAAGCGCCTGGCTCATCAGAACGAGATCGACCGTGCCCGGTTCGATCGGCGGCTCCTCCATGTCGCCGAGGCGGTACTCGACGTTTTCAAACCCGTTCTCCCGCGCCAGTTGCGAGCCGTACTCGACCATCTTTTCCGAATTGTCGATCGCGATCACCCGTTTGGCATGGCGTGCGAGAAGCTGCGAGAGCGTCCCCTCCCCCGCCCCGAGGTCGGCAACCGTGATCGGCCCGACGAGGCAGAGCAACATCCTCGCCATCGCCCCCCACGACCGCCCTGGGCAGTTCGACCGGCCAAAACCGCCCGCCAGCCGGTTGAAATAGTCGCGCGCCTTGTCGAGCCGCCGCCGCAGGACAAACCGGAGCGCCACCTGATCGGCCTCCGCCTCCGCGATCTCCTGCGCGCTCGACTCGATGATCGCCCACCATGGCCCATGACGCAGTTCCGGCGTGCGGTAATAACGGTGCTTGCCCGCCTGCCGGTCGCTCACCAGCCCGGCGGCCTTGAGTTGCGCAAGGTGGCTGGAGATCCGGCTCTGCCCCATGCCGAGAATCTCCTGGATCTCCACCACGGAAAGCTCCTCCTGGCCCAAAAGCAGGAGAAGCCGCAGGCGGGTCGGGTCGGCGAGGACTTTGAGCGATTTGATAATGGCAGCCATGAAAGGTGAAGGAGGGAAAAGATGAACGTACCGGGCAAAAGCGTGCTTTTCCTTGACGCGCGCACGCTCTGGAGTCACATCTATCATCGTATCACGATGGGTCAATCCTTTCGCAAAAAAGTCGCTCCACGTATCACTTTCTTTAATACCATGCCAAGAAGTTTCATTTTTTCCTCCGAGTCGGTCGGCGAAGGCCATCCCGACAAAGTCGCGGACACCATTTCGGACGCCGTTCTCGACGCCTGCCTGACTCAGGACCCCAAAAGCCGGGTCGCCTGCGAGAGCTACGTCAAGAGCAACCTGGTGGTGGTCGGCGGGGAGATCACGACCAAGGCCGACATCCACGTCAACCAGATCGTCCGCGACACGATCCGCGAGATCGGCTACGTCAATGACGACGACGTTTTCCACGCCGACAAGGTCTTCATCATGAACGTGCTCACCTCGCAGAGCCCGGACATCGCGCAGGGGGTCAACGAAGTCGACGCCGACGGCAAGGGGCACGCCGAACAGGGCGCGGGCGACCAGGGGTTGATGTTCGGGTACGCCTGCGACGAAACCGTGGAACTGATGCCTGCGCCGATCATGTTCGCCCACCGCCTCGGGCGGGCGTTGACCCGCATCCGCAAGGCCGAGCAGATCCATTGGCTGCGGCCCGACGCGAAGAGCCAGGTCTCCGTCCGGTACGAGGACGACTGCCCCAAGGAGATCACCAACGTCGTCATCTCGACCCAGCACACCCCGGACGTCAAGCACAGCGAAATCCGCGATTTTCTCATCTCGGAAGTCATCCGCAAGGAACTCCCCGCCGAACTCCTGACCGAGCGCACTGAATTTCTCATCAACCCGACCGGCCGCTTCGTCATCGGCGGGCCGCAGGGCGACACCGGGTTGACCGGGCGCAAGATCATCGTCGATACTTACGGCGGCACCGGGCGGCACGGCGGCGGCGCTTTCTCCGGGAAAGATGCCTCCAAGGTCGACCGCTCCGCCGCCTACATGGGCCGCTACGTGGCCAAAAACGTCGTTGCCGCCGGGTGGGCGCGCCGCTGCGAGGTCCAGTTTGCCTACGCCATCGGCTACCCGAACCCGGTCAGCGTCCATATCAACACCTTCGGCACCCATACGATCGACGAAACGCAGATCGAAAAAGCCGTCAAGGCGGTCTTCAATTTCAAACCGGCCGCGATCATCCAGACCCTCGACCTTCTCCGCCCGATCTTCGGGAAAACCACCAACTACGGCCACTTTGGCAAGATCGACGACCTCGACGCCATCACCTGGGAGCGGACCGACAAGGTCGAAGCCCTCAAGGCCGCCCTTTGATTTTTATCTGATATGAGCACGACGACACCTACCCACGGGGCCAGCGACTTCAAGGTCGCGGACCTGAGCCTCGCCGACTTTGGTCGCCGGGAAATTTCCATCGCCGAGCACGAAATGCCCGGCCTGATCGCCATTCGCAACCGCCACAGCGAAAGCAAGCCGCTCGCCGGGGTCCGCATCACCGGGTCGCTCCATATGACGATCCAGACGGCGGTCCTCATCGAAACGCTCGTCGCCCTCGGCGCCGACGTCCGCTGGGCGAGCTGCAACATTTTTTCGACACAGGATCACGCCGCCGCCGCGATCGCCGCCGCCGGCATCCCCGTCTTTGCCTGGAAAGGCGAAACGCTGGAGGAATACTGGTGGTGTACCAACCAGGCGCTCTCCTTCCCCGGCGGTCTCGGGCCGCAACTGATCGTGGACGACGGGGGCGATGTCACCCTCCTGATCCACAAGGGTTACGAGCTTGAAGAAGGGTGCGACGAATGGGTCAACTCCCCTTCCGGCAGTCAGGAAGAGGGGATCATCAAGGCTCTCCTCAAGAAGCTGCACGCCGAAAACCCGACCCGTTTCCATGACCTGATCAAGGAATGCAAGGGGGTTTCCGAAGAGACCACCACCGGCGTTCACCGGCTCTACCAGATGCTCGAAAAGGGGAAACTCCTCATTCCGGCCATCAACGTCAACGACACCGCCACGAAGTCGAAGTTCGACAACCTCTACGGCTGCCGCCATTCGCTGATCGACGGCATCAACCGCGCGCTCGACGTCATGATCTCGGGCAAAGTCGCCGTCGTCTGCGGTTATGGCGACGTCGGCAAGGGGTGCGCCCAGTCGCTTCGCGGCCAGGGGGCGCGGGTCATTGTCACCGAAATCGACCCGATCAACGCGCTTCAGGCGGCGATGGAAGGGTATGAAGTGACCACCATCGAAGAGACCCTCGGCCGGGCCGACATCTACGTCACCACGACCGGCAACGTCGACATCATCACGCTTGAACACATGGCGAAGATGAAAAACCAGGCGGTCGTCTGCAACATCGGCCACTTTGACAATGAAATTCAGGTCGAGCCGCTCAACCAGGCCGACGGGGTTGTGCGGACCAACATCAAGCCGCAGGTCGACAAGTACACCTTCGCCGACGGGCACGAAATCTTCCTGCTGGCGGAAGGCCGCCTCGTCAATCTCGGCTGCGCCACCGGCCACCCGTCGTTTGTCATGAGCGCGAGCTTCTCCAACCAGGTGCTCGCCCAGCTCGACCTCTGGGCCAACCGCGCCACCTACCAGCCGGGGGTCTACATCCTGCCGAAGAAACTCGACGAAGAGGTCGCCCGCCTCCACCTCGACAAGATCGGCGTGAAACTGACCACCCTGAGCGAAAAACAGGCCGCCTATCTCGGCGTGCCGGTCGAAGGACCGTACAAACCGGCGCACTACCGGTACTAACGGCTCCAGACTGCCATTCTTCACCGGGGAATCGCTTTGAAAACGAAGTAATTCCCCGGTTTTTTTTGTGTACGATGGAAGGCGAAAACAGCACTCTTCCTCGAAGAAAACACACACGCCTTATACTCGGCCCCATGGCAAGGACAAAACGAAATGAAATAGATCCCTTCCATCCACCATGAAGACACCACCCATCTTGGCCCTTATCGCCACCTTTCTAATAAACACCGTGTTCGCAAGCGACGCAAAGGCGGCAATCGTGATCCTATTCGGTCAGGTTGGAAACGATGTGGTTGCCACGACTACCGGAAGCATCCCCGTTCCGGATTGGCTACCTCACGGCAACTCCCCTTGAAGTACCCACAATTTCAAGCGCGCTCGCCAAGGCCGGGGGATGAAGAGAAAACCCTCCTATGATGCCTTAAAACTCGACACGCCCAAACAGCCTGCTACTGACTCCATGTCTGCCGCGCAATGAATTCTCAAAAACCCTCCAGAAGCTTCCCGACTGTCAGGCAATTACGATATCTGTACAATCTGCACACTGAACAGAAATAGTTTCTTTATAGACATTCAATCCGACTTAGAGTTTACTTTCGACATGGTATCTTTGCCAACCCGTTGCTTTAGTATTTAAATTAACACAAATCGCCACTTCGCACAAGTTCGACTATGCGAATACCCCCTTCAAAGTCAACTCACATTCAAGAGATGCAAATACAGTTCTGATTTCAATAATATTTACCATACCGCAAATAACTAGAAACGCAAAATCCAACTCCCATCAATAAATCAAATTAATAATGAAGGCAATCAAAGATCTCCATGAGCCATTCAACGACGCACTAAATTATCGAAATCGAGCTGAAAAAGATTTCTTCAATAAGGTTTTTCTTCGCACATCAGCACTTAATGACCTCGTAAAATCAAGCGCTTACTTTCTTATGGGAGAGAAAGGTAGCGGAAAGACGGCATATGCAGTTTATATGGAAAACACCCAACACAATGACACAATCAGCCAAGTCACTACAATGACTGAAACGCAATATGCCAAATTTATAGAATTAAAAAAACAAGGCCACCTCAACTATAGCGACTATGCAAGCATTTGGAGAGCAATACTTCTCTTTGTAATAGCTCAAATGATTTTAACAAAATCCAAGGGATTTTTCTCCAGCTTCACGGGAAAGTATAAAAAAGTTGAACAGAGTTTAAGAAACTGGACGGCGAATGCCCTAAATCCTGAGATTGAAATAGCTTTCGATGTAATTTTGAAAGAAGCTGCGAAATCAAGCATTGCGGCAGCAAAGATAAGCAAGATCGAGGCGAGTCAAACATCGGAGAGAGCAGAACGCACCACTCAGATCAGGCACAATCTACTCAATTGTGAGAATGAGTTCAGAGAAGCTCTTGAATCATTAAAACTGTCAAAAAGCCAAATACTCTTCTTTGATGGAATCGACTACAGACCTGAATCAATCAATTATAAAGAATACCTTGAGTGCGTAAAAGGTCTAGGCGAAGCAGTTTGGCAGCTTAATAATCACTTTTTTGGCTCAATTCGAGATTCGCGCGGAAGAATAAAGATAGTTCTACTTGTTCGACCTGATGTTTTCCATGCGCTAAACCTGTACAATTCAAACTCACGATTTCAAGACAATACTGTTTTCCTTGATTGGAGCACACGTGAAAGTGAATATCAACAATCTTTACTTTACGAAGTGAGCGGCAGGTATTTCTCCTCCCAACAGACGGATACGGTTTCACCGGGACAAGCGTGGCAACACTATTATGAAAATGGCAGAACAGATTGCCATGTGTTTAAAAAAATGCTACGTCTTACCTTTCAGAAACCACGTGATTATTTAACATTCATTAAAATCACGCGAAAGCGAGCAATAAATACTAATAAGGGACACTTGGAACAATTCCCCTCAGACTGTGCTTCCACGTCAGGGTTCACGAGAGAATTTTCCGATTATCTATTAGGTGAAGCGAAAAATTACGCGGCCTTTTACATGACTCAGACAGATTTCTACAAATACATCAAGTTTTTTCAATTCCTTGATGGACAGAACAACTTTACCTACAGATCATTTTGTGAATCTTATACTCGATTCAAACAGTGGGCGAACGGTGAAAAGTTTGATGCCACCGAATATCTACGCGATGCAGATTCTTTGTTACAACTTTTTTTCGATATGAATATTATTGGTTACTATGAAGATACTCTTGACTCGACAGAGCGTTTTGTGCATTGGTCCTACAGGGAGCGCAGCCTCAATAACATTGCCCCAAAAGTCAAATCGGACGTATCTTTGCTTCTTAGTCCGGGGATATCAAAGGCCCTAGACATAGGTAAATCAATGAGTCCTTCCGGTCACACCGGTCCAGCCAAACGCAAATCAAACTTCAAAAGGCGGCGAGGCAAATGTTATTAGTACTAATAATTCGTGCCAATCAGCACCGTACTGATGGAGATTTTTGCGTCATATTTCCAATTCGTTAGAACCTTTCCACGCTTAATTGACATTGATCACATGCCCATGCAGACGCAATCCTCATCTCAAAATTGAAAACAATAAAACTATAACATCAGATCGGTTCTGGCAATGCTTTCAGATTTCCCCTGAACTGGTTGGGTGCATGACCTAAAAGTTACCAGAGATCACGCGGCGAGATTCGAGCGGGTGTCCCAATCGGCATCAAAGCGTTACTGAGGAGAGAAGTTCGAAGATCAAGAACGTTCTGAGCGCTTGGTACGGCGTCACCCCGGGCGCGGGCATCGGCTGGGTGGGTGACGAGAAGCCCCCGTCGATCCGGCTCCCAGAGCAGATCACCGACCGCTTCCTGCGCAGCCTTCGCAAGCAGTTCTACGTCGGTCTCGACAAAGCGTACTATCAGCAACGCCGCCAGCTCATTCTCGCCATCACCTTTCCGGCCTACTGGCTTGACGAGCGGGCCGTCCGCTTGCCCGCCCACCGCTACACCGGGATTTTGACGCACATCATCCGCACCGTCGTGCGTGAGGGAGATCTCGCCAACGTCCACCACTTCGGCTTCTACTTCCTCAAATCCGTCCAAAACCACATGCGTCATCAGGGCGAGACCTACTACGACGAGGGCAAGGTCACCCGCCACCTCGCCGCCGACACCATGGCAGGCATCCAACGCCTCCAGGCCACCGCCAAATCCAAGGCCGCCGCCCAGGCCACCACCATCGACCGCACCGTCCCCGCCCTCGCCGAAGCCCACCGCGTCCTCTCCGCCGCCAAACCGACCCGGCGCAAGACCACCGCTCGCCGCAAGCCAGAGCAAGGCACGTTATTTTAATTTCAACCAATGAGCAGGCACCCAATTATCGAACGTCTCGCTGGTCGCCTCCGGTTCGGTAACCGACACCTTGTAAATCCATGCCTGCTTTTCCTCCTGCCACTTCCGATCGATAATGTAGCCCGTCATCGGGAGCAGGATGGGGGCGGAGATAATTACGTTGTCGAGTTCGTCATACTCTGGCTTATTTGGCATGGCTCGCACGCTATGATGATTTCCGCCACGATTCAATCGCGCGATTCAGCAGGTTTGCACCTTCCATGCAACCGCCGTGCAAGGCAGGTAAAAAATTCTCAAACCATTGAGATTTCCCGGGTTTCACCCCATTTTCTTCTCAAACCGACCCGCGGCGATTCAATCCGTCGTAAGTCCCTGTCGTTCAGGGTAATTCAGGCTCGTTCAGCCTGATTCAAGGATTCTCAAAGCACCTGAGGGTTCACAAGCCTAGTGTTTTTACTTACCTGAAAGGGCACTGGAGGGCAGACCTCCGCGTTCCCCATGGGGTTTGAAAGTCAAGGCGAAGGCGAAAAAAAGCATGGGCCAAGTCCAACGCTGCGGTCGACGCAGAGGTCAACCCTCCAGGACTGCCGATCGGCGTTCCACTCTCACCACACCCGCTGCGCAAAGCGGAAAAACTGCTCCCAATCCCATTCGGTGATCGAATGCTTCCCCTCCCGCAGATGGTAGCCAATCCTTCCTCCCACGGAGATGCCTGTCGGAGGCGGCTCCGGCCCGAGTCCCGCCGGGTGCCCCATCCGTTCGTAAACCGGCGCGGCTTCCAGTGCGGATAGATACTCACCGCGCGGATCGGCCCAAAGGTCTTCGCTGGCGCTGGCGACATAGAGCGGGCGCGGAGCGATCAATGCCAGCAACTGGTGCTGATCGACCGGCAACTCGGCCTCGCGGTCGGCAAAATGGCGATAGCGACCGCAAAACCAATGCGGAAAAGCCGTCGTAATCACGGCAATGGTCTCACCAAAACACCGCCGGGCCAAAGCGGCCCCGGTACACCCGGAGTTGTTCGAAATCGCCAGGGTAAAACGTTCATCCTGGGCCGCCGCCCAGAGCGCCGCCTTCCCTTGCCGGGAATGACCGACGACCGCGACGCGCCGGGGATCGTACCGTCCACTGCGTAAAAGGTAGTCGAGCGCACGGCTCAACCCCCAGGCCCACCACGCCACCGCTCCCGGCTCCGACTCGCCCGGGTCTCCCGTCGCTTGCGGAAACGCGACCCGCGGCACCCCATCACGCCACCGACCGGCATCGTCCGGCGCAACGTCTCCATAATAAAACGTCGCCACAGCATGACCGCGCCCGATCGCCTGCTCAAAAGGCCACCGCAAAGCCTGGTCGCCGCGCGGCCATGCCTCCTTGCGCCACGAAGCCGTTTCGCGAATGGCCGGGTCATGCGCCGTCGTGGCATTGCCCCTGAAGTTCAAACCGAGAAAAAGGGGAAGCGGTCCAGCCACGTGGGCCGGGCGATAAATCAGGAGATCAATAAAAGCCTTCTGTTGACCCTTCCCTCCGTCCTGCCGTCCAAACCAAAGCCGCACCTGCTCGCGCTCCGCCTTCCCTTCAAAGGCAGGCCCGCTCTCCACCCGTTCCACCTCAAAAGCGAGAAGCGGCGGCTGATTTCCATAGACCTGCTCGCAAAAGAGCTTCAGCAGTTCGGGCCGACGCTCCCGCTGCCATGCCTCAAGATCGGCGACGGGACGGCCATCCTCCATCTGAAACAATTCCGGCAACCGGTAAACGGGAACCGCCGCTTCGTCGTAGTTTGGAGCCAATGGACTGGAAGAGACGTGAAAAGCCTGGAAGGGAGCGTATCGGCCCTACTTCACAAAACCGAACTCCGCCCGGCGATTCCTGGCCCAGGCGGCTTCACCCGTGCCGGGGTCGGCGGGCATGTCGGCGCCGAAGCTGACGGTCTGGATCAGCGAGGCGTCGACCCCCGCGCCGATCAGGTAACTGCGGACCGCCTGCGCGCGGCGTTCACCCAGGCCCCGGTTGTACTCCGCCGTGCCGCGTTCGTCGGTAAACCCGGCGATGATCACCTGCCCCGGGGCGCTGTTCATGTGCTGGGCCACGGCGTCGAGCTTGGAAGCTTCGCCGAACTCCACATCGTAGCTGTCAAAAGCAAAATAGACCGGCGAAAAACGCTGGCGATCGACGTTGCTGCCGAGGAACGAAACCCCGTCCTGACGATCCGGCAACGGGCTGCCGGTCACAAAGTCGCCATCATTCATACCGGCGTACTGGTCCTTCTTTTTGGAGTTGGCGCAGGCGCCCAACGAAACGGCGAGGGCGAGCGTAAGAGCCACACGGGAGATCCGGGAGAGGTGGGGATGCAACATGGATTTTTTTTGTCTTCTGGTTTTGAGGTGAAAAAGAATCAGTACGGCTGCCAAGAGTGGATAAAATCTCCCGAAAAGCGAGCGAAAAGGCTCAATTTAGAACAGGAGGCGTCACGCGGCAGGAGGTTTCAATGAGTCCAGGTCGGTTCCGAGACCGAGCCCAGCCCCTCGACAACCCTGACCCGCCGGCCGCTCTGGGAATCGAGCAACACGAGGCTCGAGCCTTCGCTGAAAAGAATGTGGCGCGAATCGGGCCCCCAGACGGGGTCCTTGGCGTGCCCCCCCTCGGTCAACACCCGGGAACGCCCGCTGTTGAGGTCGAGCATCGCAATCTTGAACACCCCTCCTTCGCGGATGTTGAACGCGATCTTGCGCCCATCGGGCGACCAGTCGGGTTCGGTCGCGTAGCCGTAGTTGACCGGCAGGGGACGGGGCGAGCCGCCATCCGCCGACATGCGGAAGAGCCGCGGCGAACGCCCGCCATCCGCGGAAAAAACAATCTCGCTCCCGTCCGGCGACCAGCACGGGGACGACTCGACCCCGGTGGTCCGGGTCAGGCGGCGTGCGCCCGAGCCGTTCGCTCCGACGACGTAAAGCTCCGGGTTTCCGTCGCGGCTGATGGTGCAGGCGATCCGCCGCCCATCGGGCGAAAAGGCCGCGCCGCTGTTGGTGCCGGGGAATTTGACGATCCGCTGGCGGCGTCCGCTTGCCAGGTCGATCGTGTAAATATCGGCATACCCCTGGAGATAACCGGTGTAGGCGAGCACCCGGCCGTCGCGGGTCAACGCGGGCGCGACGCTGATGTTGCCGTCGTGGGTCATCTGCCGCACTTCCGAGCCGTCGTAGTTGGCAACGTAAATCTCCTTGCGACCGGTGCGGGTGGCGACAAAGGCGATCTTGCTCCCCGCCAGGCTCCGGTTGCCGGTGAGCGTTTCAATGATGTCGGCGGAAAAAGCGTGCGCCCGCGCCCGTGCGTTCCCCTGATACTGCCGGGAGAGAACCACCCCGCCGGAGTGGTCGTTCACCGTGCCGCTCAACGCCCCGCCGCTATCGCTACCGCCGACTTTCATCCCCCCGCCGCCTGCACCGACGAGCGAAAAATACCCCGAAAGGGCGAGATCGTTCTGCACGATCTTCGTGATCGCCGCCCCGTCCGGCCCGGAGATCGGGTCGAGCGCGAGGCTGATCGTGTCGCTCTTGCTGATGGTAATCGTCGGCGTTTCCGGCTCCGCTTTCAGGGAACTGAGAGGCCCCAGCGGGACAAGGGCGACAAGCAGCGCGGCAGCAAAGGAGAATTTCCGGGTCATAAGCTGCCGCCAAACTTAGGAAAACCCGGCAAAGAGTTCAAGCAGGAAGAGGTTTCCGGAATGCTGGAGACCCCTCAATGCACCACTCAATCGGGCCAAGCGTGCCGCCCGGACGATCCATGGCCTGAAGGTAGTTGGCCGGGCTCGTCGAACAACACAAAACGATATCGTTCCGACCGACGCGTAACAGGCTCGGGTCGACTTCCAACAGGTAAGGGGCCGTCCAGAGGCATCCCGCAAAAGAACCGTTGATGATCACCTCCATCGTCTCATAGACATGACCGAAACGAAGCGCCGCCCGTGCCGGGATGGCCGACAGGGTAAATTGGCTATGGTAATCCATCATGCCGCCATAGTGCGCGTGCCCAAGCTGGACCGGCGAGACCGGCAGGCCGCAACGGTAACTCCCCGGCCGGGGCGCAAGCCTGGCGGGAGGGAGGCGGCCATGGGGCAACTCCATGTGGAAATCACCAAAAAGCCGCACGGCATCGTAAGGCCATGGGAGATGGGCCGTCGCCTGCCCCTTCTGAAGCCATATCAGGGTGTTGCGCCCTTGACGCACCAGAGAGGTGACAGCCGCCTCCCGGTTCATCGGGTCGTACGTAGGGCGTCGGGTAAACGGAGGGACCGGCAGGCCGTTGACAAAAAAGTCCATCGGCGCTTCCTCCAAAGCGTCGTCGTGAAATCCAAGATCAGCATCGCGAACCAGCCGGAGCGGTATCCGGTCCCCTTCCCAGTCAAAGCTGGTATAGAGAAAGCGATCGCTCTCCGGAGAAGGGAGTTCACGATCCAGGCACGCGGGCGAAAGCAGATCCACCATCGGCGCTCCGGCAAAGAGACCATCCGATGGGAGTGCTCCCCGATCCCTCTGCACCGGACAAACGACGACGCGAAACTGGTGAAGCACCAGAGAGTTTTCCGACCTCGGCGTGGCATGCCATGGCGCCCAATCAACCGGCAGAGACTTCCAGCGACTCTTCGGCAGGTAGACCGGCGCGGCCCACCGTTGACACGGCCGGATCAGAACAGCCTGTCCGGGCGGGATTTCCAGCACAAGAGCGTTTCCGGCGTCATGCCACTGCCTTCCCTTCGTCGGATCGCAGACTTCATACGGCCCCTTGAAACCGAGCTGAACCGATCCCGAGAAAGCTTCATTCCCATTGTTGCAGAGAAACAGGAGAGGGCCATCCACGGTCATCCGCTGGTGCCCGATCAAGGCCCCCTCGCCACTCCATAGCGGAGTGATCTGCTCCCCAAGTTCCTTTAGCAGCGTATCGGTTCCCTTTCCGGCAACTTCCACCCGATACGGCGTCGAAGCAAGGATTTCGATCTCTGATTCGATAAAATGGACGCTCGCCCCCTCCGCCATCAAGCCCTGAAGCGTTTTCCACGACGATTCACACAAATGGAGGCCGGGCACCACGAGGGTATGAAACGACTCCTCACCTAGGGATAAACGCTCTCTATGAAAGGCGACCCGGGAGAGAATATCGGCGTCAGCCAGATCGAAATCGTATCCGTTTACCATCAATTGATGGACCAGATCGCCAAGTCCCCGCCGCATCGCCCTGGCTTTTGGAAGGTCGATCGCCGGTCCGCCTTCCTGGGGAAACGAAAGCGCCATGAACGACTCTTCGGGATAGTAGAGGAGAACGGGCGCTTCATGAGTTCCCTGGGTAAGTTGCTCCGAGAGAAAGGCTACCGAATCGGTAAACGCCCTGAAATGCTCCCAATAGCTTGCCTGAAAGAACTGGGACGGGGGAGCCTCTCTTTTACGCAGCCCGTCAATCGAATAGAACTGGCCATGAGTCACCAGTCGATTGACTCCCAGAGCATAGAGCCAGTTGGTCACGCGGCTTAGGAAAGCGAGATCCTGCACCCAGTCGGTCACAGCAAACGCTTCGCACGCCACCTGGACCTTCCCTGCGCCGTGCGCGGCTGAACTGGCCAGTTTGGGAGAAAGATGAAGCAGCGGCTGGCGGGCATCGCCGATGGAGCCTCCAATCAGGTCCGTGCCGGGGATGTCCATCACGGCCAGGGAACGCATCAATCCGGGAATGGTCAGCACCTGCGTGATCGGGTCTTCTTCCGGGCTCATGTGTCCCGTCAGGAAAAGGCCGCACCGCTGGCAGGCTTCCTTCACGGGCTTCATAAAGGCGTTCTGAAACTGTTGAGCCAGCGCTTCCCGGAAGGCCCAGCGGAAGAACGGAGTCCGCGAGTCGAGGTCCAGAACAAGATGGGGCAGAATGGCCATCAGCTCCGCCCCGGCAATTTTAGGATAGAGCGCTTCAAGCGTTTGGGACCATGGAAGGATGCCCGCCAGTTTCGCTTCATCCGTAAAGATGCCGGGCACCGTCTCTCCAAAACTTTCCCCAAAGCGTTCCGCGTACTGGAGATGTGTATAGCGAATGAATGCCTCGACCGCTTTCGGGTTCAGGGGATCGGGATAGGCTCCCCATGGCGGTTGATTCGTAGATACCCGCACAAAGCCGACAATCCAGGCGGGTGTTGCGTCTACCGTCACGACGACCCGATAGCGCGGCCCCTCGGCAATCGCCCGCCAGTGCGGCGTTCCCTGCTCCCTGTAAGCGGAATAGTACGACCCCTCCCTGTGGGACTGTTTCCACCGGGTGCGGACCATCCCGGCGGCCCGGTCGATCCGCTCGATCCGGTTCCCCCGAACAAGGTAGGCGGCAACCAGCGCACCGGGTTCGAGATCGAGCGTGTGCGTACCCGGCGTCTCGATCTTGAGAACACGGTGTTTGAGAGAGGAGGCGGCAAGGGAGGGATTTTCAGCAATGATCCGTCCCCCTGCCGCGCCGGACGGGAAGGGATCTTCATCGTAAAGCCACGCTTCCATGCCGCAGCGCCGCGCCTCTTCGATGCAGAACCCTACCAATTCATACCACCGGCTCGATCCGTACGGTTCAAGCAGGCCCGCCCGCGGATGAATGAAGAACCCGCTGAAGCCTTTCGCCTTGAGTTCATGAATCTGCCGCTGGAGTTCCGGCTTCTCCAGTTGATGGTTCAGAAACCAGAACGAGAGGGGGCCCTTTCCCAGTTGGTCGATCCGCGCCCGATGAAGATCGGCGGGAGTTGGCCGAGGGTCGCGGTGAGTCGCGGGCGAGGCTGGGCGATGGGGTGTTTTCGTGACGACAGATGGCATCAGGTTGGCAGGGACGACGCCGTTGGGCGGAAGGGATTGCATTCTTACCCGATGACTGTTCCCGACCGACGACCCGCCCGAAGGACGAGAAAGCCGATCCCCAATGCCAGAGCGCCGAGAACTGCCGTTGACGGCTCGGGAATCACGGTCAGGGAAAAGGAATCATACGGGGCGGAACGTCCATTGGTGGGTCCATAGTTTCCAAAGGTGGCGGAGACGCCGGTCACCCCGGACGAATAAGAGGCGTCGCTTACGGAGACCATGGCGAGCGGGGCATCAACGCCCACCACGGCATCCAGTCCGTAGAGCGAAGCGGTCAGTTGGGTTCCCGCCATCTCCAGAATCAATCGGTAGGGTGTGTTGCCTTGCAGCGAGATGTCCGTCGACCCCAGAATATTGGGATTGGTTTCAGGGTTGGTCTGGCCTGTACCGTTGCCCGTGGGAGGTTTACTCCAAATCCCCATTTTTCCGCCGTGGTTCACCATGGCGTAGTATCCATCAGGCTCAAAAGAAGCGCTCCCTTGAGCTCGCCCGACCACGCCGACCCAGTCGGTTGATGTCGTTGGCGTAAGGACAACTTCAATAATAGCATCCTCAACGATTCCATCAACGATGGTGGAATCTCCCGTGAAAAAGGCCGAGCCCCTTCCACTGTTGCCGGTAGCTCCTTTCGAGTTGACATCCAGTTGGCCGTCGCCGTTCTGTTCCACAACGAAGGCCGCTGATTTCCCATAGGCTGCCCAGCCCGCCGGAAGACCCGATTCACCATCGAAATTCTCGACGTAGTCCGGGGTCAGGAGCGTCTGGCTGTGGCCTGGCGAAAGAGCGATTCCAAGGAACAAACCGACGACGCATGATGTGCGAAACAGGCGGTAAAAGGTTTTTGGCAATAACGTAAGAAGATTGGACAGATTCGGGTTCATGGGCTGAAAGGTGGTTGAGGTTGAGGGATGCAGGAGAGGGCTGACTTAAAATGAACTGCGAAACGATCAAGGCTCCAGCAGGACCAGAACGGTTCCACCTTTCGGAATTTCCATGGAAACTTTTCCGTCTTGTACAGGGTAGCTTTGAAATGAAAACAGCTCTTTCGCTGTCGTGCATTTGTCCCCAACGGTGAAAGTGCGATGACCTCCCTCCAGACTATGCACGGCAAACAGGTTCTTCGAAGCATAGGTAATATCGTCATCCGTCTCGTTGATCACCGGAACTCCCGCCAGATGGGCGATATTGCGCAATAATGCGGCAGGTAAAGTGGGAACGGCAGAATAGACCGACGTCCAGTGCTCAAATGGCTTGACGGCCAGCGAGGTCGGTCCATCATTCCGGAACCGCCCCAAGGCAAGGCCATCCTGCACGCCAAAGCGCGCCCCGCTGACACGTTGGTTTCCGAACACCGCCCCTTCTGAAATGCCGCGTTGCAATGGATGATCTCCCGCCGTCATTTGTGTTACCAAAGGCCCTTCAGGCAGTTGCTTCAGCGTGAAACCAGTCACCTCGCTCACCCGCCCGGGCCGGTAGGCCGCCTGTCCAAAGGCACTTTTGCCGTTCTTTTCAATGATACCGGCAGCGTTGACCCACACCAGCACCTTGCCATCCTTTTTCAGGTTTTCATCAATGTACTTCTTTTGCTCGTCGGTAATATTAAAACAGTTCAAAAACAGATAACAGCGGTAGTTTCCCAGCTTGGGCAGATCACTGAGAAGATACGCGTCCCACGCGGTGCCCATACGATTGAGTTGAGCAATGGACCGTTTGATTGCAGCGTCATGGATCATGGAATCCACCTTGGTATAAAGAATTGATTTTTCACTGGTGATGACCGCGATGGCGTTTTCGGAATCCGTGGTTTCGCGCGGTTGGCGCTGCAAGGTTCTTTCAATCTGCTGCATCTTGCCGACCGCCTGCATCAGGCGTGCATCACCGGCGATCCGGCCTTTGCCAAAATCATACCATTGAACGGAAACTCCATTGACCACCGTGTTGGCAAACTCGCGCTGCAATACGGAGACGCTATCTCTCAAGGTATTCACTTTGCCGATGCGGTCGGTGCTATGATAGGTGCGGATGTCCGCCTGATCGATAT
This sequence comes from Chthoniobacteraceae bacterium, assembly GCA_035555975.1. Taxonomy (GTDB): domain Bacteria; phylum Verrucomicrobiota; class Verrucomicrobiia; order Chthoniobacterales; family Chthoniobacteraceae; genus DATMFV01. Next base: position 33,193 of record DATMFV010000098.1, on the reverse strand, counting down.
AAAGTTTTTTGTGTCGCTTGATCGAATCCACCGTGGTCATAAAACCCGAACCTCCACCCAAACCCCGGTCGGCATAAATCGAGGGCGACACCAAAAAATCAATATCCGGCGAAGCCAGCACCCGCCCAAGGCCGAAATGCCCCGAATGAGGACCGTAATAGGCGCGACCGACGTTCATCACATAGCCGTAGTAGGTTCCGCAGATGGCGTTGCCTTGCGTTTCCTCCTTGACGACGCGGCAGAAATCAAGAATGTCGCCGGAGATCACTTGGGTAAAGAACTCGCGCAGATCAATGGACCCGGCATCCTGTTGCGGGTTTAAGAACGTGCCGTTTCCGGCCGCCATTCGCTCTTCTTTGGTGGGCAGCTCGATCGCATCGAAGCTCGCATACTTCGTCTTCCACGTTTGATTGAGCAGAGCCAGATCGCCGCGATACTGCGCTTTCACCCACGCCGCAAAGGCCCTTCTGAATGGTTGCGAATAGTCCACAAAATCCTTTCCGTGTGAACCGTAATGGAGCCATTCCGAAGAGATCCCGGCAAGGGGAAAGTAGCCAATAACACGGTCCGCGTAGGGAGCCGAGCGAACGTGCTGTATGAGTTCACGCCAACTCTTCGTGGTATCCTTCATCCAAACCTCTGAGGCGAAGGAGGCGTACTTTTCGCCCCGGCTGGGCGCTCCATTATACCTGGTCAGGGCCGTCTTCCCCTCATCATTGAGGATCAATTCATCGGGGTGCAGGTCCAACCACTTTTTCATCCCTTCATTGCGAGAGGGGTCCACCCAGACGTTTAGCACCAGATACGCCTCCGGATCGGCTTCCAGAACAGCAAGAACGGCCTCATCCATCGCCTTGAACGTCGCCGGTGCATCGGGTTCCCAATCAAATCCCCCCGCGTTCATGAAAATCAGGCCTATATGGCTTTCCCTGCTGTTTTTCAGGCTTTCCTGCTGAACAGCCCGACTAATCGAGCCACCATTTTCAACCGCGTTTGTCAAAAAATTCATTGCAGAAACCGTCTTGCCATTGACTTCAAGAGCCGGAATATTTCCCGGTAGATACACCACTTTTGCCACGGGGGATGAAGGTACAGCCAACGCCTTCAATTTGATGGATTGCATGACTTCCCGGCCTTCGGGAATAATCGAAGCGTAGGTGAGAGTCGCCCTCAATGAGTAGTCGCCGCCCGGCAGGTATTTCGGCAGCCGAACTGAGTGGCGAGACCGAACCGGCTCCCCTGCCTTCCAATGCCCGACATCCACCGGAATCGAGGGAAAATCAAAGTCCGGCAGGGCGGAAGCGGCATCCGTCGGCGTCAGCCATAGCTGCAGCGCAACGGAATGTCCGGGGTTCCCCTGTGGAACAAAGTCGAACTGCACGTCAATCTTCTGCCCCGGCTCCGCCGACTCGGGCGCGCTGAAGGTCAACACCTCAACCGGCGATTTTCTGCCCAGGAAAGTATAGGACACTTCGCCCCACGGCTCCACCGGGGGCGTCCCCAGTTCAACGGCCGGTTTCCATGGATCAGCCTTAAAGGAACGTTTTGACCAGTCTTTTTCGGCTTCTCCAACGAACGTCCGCCACTCCTTGTCTGAATGGATCGTACGTTCGCTATCACGAAGTTGAAGGGTCAACTCCGCCAATACTCCTTCCCAACTATCCTTATTGCCAGCTTCGATCCCAACCACGTTTTTTCCATCCAGCAAATATGGTTTAAGATCGTAAACATCGGGCAGTCGCCAGTTTCTCCACTTTTTACCTTTCGGCAGAGCGCGACCGTTGATGTAGATGCGAAGATAATCGTCGCCGGTCGCCTGAATCTGTGCGGAGATAACGGCGGAGACCGAGGGAATGGTAAACTCCCGGCGATAGTAGCGCGGAGCATCAGGCAATGTCTTCGCCTCCGGAGCCACGATCCAGTTTGCCCGCCAGCCCTCCTTCCAGGGAGCGATGCCGGGTGGGATGGCATGCAGGCTCACGCTCTCCAATGTCACTCCCGAAACCGGATGGAAAGCAATGGTTCCATAGGCAGCCAGTTTGGGAACTTCGAAAGTGCCCTGGACCGCACCCGATGGCGAGTCCGACGTAGCTTTTAACTCCAGCGGGTAAGATTTGAGAACCTTGGAGAAGACATCAAGACAGGTGAGTTCAGCCTTTAGCGGGAGCGTCTTCGCACCATCCTTGAAGTGAACTTCGAGCTGATGTGGACCCGTGGCGAGAAATTCGAAAACGTCGCTCTGAACCTTTTCTTCCTTCGTGTTCGCCGGTAGCAGATGAAGGGTCTGCCCTGAATTTCCTTCCCTGACCATTTGTGCGTTTACCACGCACATCAAACTGAGAAGGGCTAATGCCCGTATCGAAAAATTCTTCATCATTTTAATACATTTTCTGAAATCCGACGGGAATGATATTCTGGTTTGTTATCTCTTCGAGACGTTGACTAGTGACGTGTCCGTCAACCCATAAGATATTCGCCTTACCGGCGTGCCGACCCTCCACGCGGTTCCAGCCGGAAGCAAGATGATTGAACCCCGGGCCGAAGCCGTTGTTTTTGGAATCCAGCATCAGGATGATTTTCGCTGGCTCCTGAATCCGAAGGGCGTTGGTTCTTGGATAAAGGGAGAGAGGATTGGTTCCCGGTTTGGTAGGGGTTAAAATATTATAGTTAACCACATAGGGACGACCCGGCACCCCTGTTTCCGGATCAATACCGGATGAGCGGTTGAGAGGACAAATACAGGTTTTGACCCACGCATCGTTTTCGTCTTCATTACCGGCAACGGGGATTTTTTTATTCCATCGTACTCTTCCGGATGAGGGATCGACATTGATACTATTTGGGTAAAGATGGTTGTTTTCAGCAAGATAGACTCCTATCATCGTGTGGATCTGATGGAGTTGAAAAGCGCACACCGCGTGCTGATGTTTCCCGACGATCGTGTTGATGACCCCCAGGGAGATTAGCAGGAGTACGGAGAGGGTTGCGATGACCACCAGCAACTCAATCAGCGTAAAGCCGACGCGCTCAAACAGGCGATTCCAAGGGCGGGACATAAAGGGGGACGACACGATTCAAGGATCAGGGCGCGCTTGGGGCTGACGGCCGGTTGTTTTTCATGGAGGTTAAAATAGAGAAATCGGCAGGAAGCACCCAGCACGATTTTGTCCAATATTTGGACAATCATGAACCTGCACCTTTCCTGTGGCCCTGACTACCTGGGATGATTCCGACTTGACGATGCTTTATGCCTAATGAATCATGCTTCCACCATCGCTCTCCCCTCGTACCGAATGAAAGGATCGCCTGCACAAGCAACGCTGCCCGGAACGTTGGTCCGGCCTCCTGTGACGCCGCGCGTTTTTACGCTGAAACATAGCGCGGCGTTTGACGGCTCGGGTTATCCGATTTTTACCCGTCGGTGGGAGGCGCAGGGAGAGACACCCCTGCATGAACATCTTTTCTACGAGATTGTGGTGGTGGAGTCAGGCACTGTGGAGCATTTCTCTGCGGAGGGTGTTCGAAAATTGCATGTGGGCGACCTGATCGTGATCAAGCCTCATATTTGGCACCAGTACAAGAACCCGAGAAACTTCGGGATTGTCAACTGCCTGTTTGACCGGCGCATTTTGATGAATCAGAAGACGTTCTTCTCTCTCGTCGAGAGCGCCTTTGAGCTGTTCGTCCGGCCCGCCGGGCCGTCGGCGATGGTGCCGCCGGTATTTCTTCATGCCTCGCCGGCGCAACGGGAGAGGATCAACCAGATTGTGAACGATCTCCTCCGCGAACGCCGGGAGAAGCTCATTGATTGGGAAGCGGCGCTGCTGGTTCACCTGCAGGATCTCATTATTCTGATCTCCCGTCTTTATCACGGCATTTTCCCGCAGGAGGAGAGGAGCTTGAGCGATGAAACGAGGGATTTCTGCAACGAGATCGTGATGTATCTCGAATCCCGGTTTCGGGAGAAAATCTCGCTGGCTGATTTATCGAAAAAGTTTCACGTCAGTGCTTCCTATCTCTCCCGTGTTTTTAAACGCCGAATGGGGATGGGGCTAATTGATTATGTCAATCGCCTGCGGGTTGAAGAGGCATGCAGGCTCCTGTCGACAAGTGACTGGTCGATTGCCAGAATCGCCGGGGAAGTAGGGTATGATGAAATCGCCTACTTCTCCCGGCGTTTTCGTCACGAAACGGGTCAGTCCGCGCGTGAGTACCGCAAGGCGGCAACCACGGGGGTTAACGTTTAACCCCCATGCGCGTTTCTTTGATCCCCACACGCTTCTACTGAAACTCCGGCGGGAGGATCGCCACCACCTGCTTGATCTTCTCGGCCTGTTCGCGGTCACAGACCAGGAGCGCGTCCGGGGTCTGGACGACGATCAGGTCCTTGACGCCGACCAGCGCCACGCGCACGCGGGGGTCGGCATAAACGATGTTGTTGGAGGCCTCCAGCGCGGAGAGCGAGGCGCTTGCCGCGTTTCCGGCGTCGTCGCGTTCCCAGTACTTGGCCGCAGCGGGCCAGCCGCCGACATCGTCCCAATCAAACGCCGCCTCGACCACCAGCACCCGCTGCGCCTTCTCCAGCACGGCGTAGTCGATCGAGTTTTTCGGCAGCCCGGCAAACTCCCCGGCAACGATGGCCGGAAGATCGGCCCCTTCGCCGAGCCGTCGGGCAAAGGCCCCGAGTTCCGGCACGTTGCCATGGAGTTCCTTCAGGATCGCGGGAATCGTCCAGAGAAACATCCCGGCGTTCCAACGGAAGTTCCCCTGTTCCAGAAACTCCGCCGCCCGTTCCGCGCTCGGCTTTTCCCGGAATCGGGCCACTTCGTACACCGGCGGAGCCTCCTCCGCGTCGTCTTCCGGAGACTCCACCGAAACCGGCGCCCCCTGCTCGATGTAACCGAACGAGGGACACGGCCAGCCCGGCGTGATCCCGACGGTCACGAGACTCCCGGTCGTATTCGCCGCGAGCGCCGCACGGCGCAAGGTACGCTGAAAACCGCTGACATCGGAAATCAGGTGATCGGCGGGAAGAACCACCATCGTCGCCTCCGGATCGCGCCGGGCCACCCAGCCGACGCCGAGGGCGATCGCCGCCGCCGTGTCGCGCTTGGCCGGTTCGGCGACAATGTTTTCCTCCGGCAACCAGGGGAGGAGATCACGCACGGCGGCTTCCTGGTCGCAGTTGGTCAAAACCAGCGTCCGCTCCGGCGGGACAAGGCCGCGCAGGCGGGAAAGGGTCCCCTCAAGAAGCGTTTTCCGGGAGAACAGCGAAAGAAGCTGCTTGGGCCGCTCCCGGCGACTCAGTGGCCAGAACCGTTCGCCACTACCTCCAGCCAAGACGAGAGCATAGAGATTGAAATCCGTCATGCATGCAATCTGGCTTGCATGTTGGGGAGGTCAATCAAATAGTAAGGGAGAACCTTTTCCTTCACTTTTCCAACATGTCCAAAGCGCCGTACCGTACCGAAATCCCCGTCCAAAGCCTGGCCACCATCACCCAGACTGCGCTCAGTTGCGGGGTCGGCATCCTGCTCGCCAGCAAGCTCCAGCGCAACGCCCAGCGCAACACCGCGCTGGCGATGCTCTCGGTCGGCGCGCTGGCAACGCTCCCGCTCGTTTTCGAACTCGTCTCCCGGCGGTTGCTCGGGCCGACCACCGAACGCGGGATGCGCAAGACACTCGACTCGATCCGGCGCGATGTCGGCTGGGTCGAAGACGCCGATATCGTCTGAAGGGAGAACCGGCGACCGGACCGGAAAGGCGTTCTTTTGCCGACGCCCAAAAATGCGTCGGCGGAAGCTAACATGCTTGACCTCCGGAAAAGCGCCGGTTTAGATGCTCTCCTTTTTCCAAAGGCGGCTTCCCCCGCCTTCGCCTTCCACCACACTCTTATTTTCCCCTTTATTTCCCAAGGAGACCGTTTTGGACATTAAAGACATCAAGACCCTCATCGACCTGATGAGGAAAAACGACCTATCCACCTTCAAGATGGAGAAGGAAGGATTCAAAATCACCCTCAAACGCGGCGGCGACGAACAGACCATCGTCACCACGGTCAGCCCCGGCGCGACCATGCTTCCCGCCGCGGTCGCTCCCGCAGCCCCTCCCGCCGGTGCGCTGGCTGCTCCGGCCGCACCCGCCGCTGCGAGCGAACCGGCCCCGACCCTGCGCGAGATCACCTCGCCGATGGTCGGCACCTTCTACTCCGCCGCCTCGCCCGATTCTCCCGCCTTCATCCAGGTCGGCCAGAGCGTCACGCCCGACACCGTCGTCTGCATCGTCGAAGCGATGAAGGTGATGAACGAAATCAAGGCGGAAACGAGCGGCGTCGTCGCCGAAATCTGCGTTGAAAACGGCAAGCCGGTCCAGTTCGGGCAGGCCCTCTTCAAGCTGAAGTAACCGGCCCCTTCCCGTTCATGTTCGATAAAATTCTGATCGCCAACCGCGGGGAAATCGCCCTGCGGGTCATCCGCGCCTGCAAGGAACTCGGCATCCGCACCGTCGCCGTCTATTCGGAGGCCGACGTCGACTCGATGCACGTCCAGTTGGCCGACGAGGCGATCTGCATCGGCCCCGCGCCGAGCGCCCAGAGCTACCTGAAGATCGACCGCGTCATCTCCGCTGCCGAGATTTCCGACGTCGAGGCAATCCACCCCGGCTACGGTTTCCTCGCGGAAAACCCGCACTTCGCCGACATCTGCAATAGCTGCAACATCAAGTTCATCGGGCCGAGCGCCCAGGCGATCCGCTCCATGGGCGACAAAAACAGCGCCCGCGCTACCGCCCGCAAGGCCGGCGTCCCGGTCACGCCCGGGAGCGACGGTTGCGTCGATTCCGAGAAGGAAGCGCTCGCAGTCGCCCGGCAGGTCGGCTACCCGGTCATGATCAAGGCCGTCGCCGGCGGCGGCGGCAAGGGGATGCGCCCGGCGCACAACGACAGCAGCCTCGTCAAAGGATTTCACGCCGCGCGGATGGAAGCCGAAAAAGCGTTCGGCAACCCCGGCGTCTACATTGAAAAGCTGATCGAAAACCCGCGCCACATCGAGTTCCAGATCATGGCCGACACCCATGGCGATGTCGTCCATGTCGGCGAGCGGGATTGCTCCATCCAGCGCCGCAACCAGAAGATCATCGAAGAATGCCCCTCCCCGGTGATGAGCGACGAGCTGCGCAAGAAAATGGGCAAGGCTTCCGTCAAGCTCGCCGAAGCGGTGGAATACGTCGGGGCGGGAACCATGGAGTACCTCGTCGACGACCAGGGGAACTTCTACTTCATGGAGATGAATACCCGCATCCAGGTGGAGCACACCATCACCGAAGAAGCGTACGGGTGCGACCTCGTGAAGGAACAGATCCGCATCGCCGCCGGGGAGAAGCTGACCTCCTACGTCCGCGACGCCAAGCTGCGTTACCACGCCATCCAGTGCCGGATCAACGCCGAAGATCCCTTCAACCACTTTCAGCCGAGCCCGGGCCGGATCGACATCTACTACCAGCCGGGCGGGCGCGGCGTCCGCGTCGACACCCACGCCTATGCCGGGTACACCGTCCCGCCGCATTACGATTCGATGATCTCCAAGCTGATCGCCATCGGCACCACCCGCGAAAACGCCATCGCGCGGATGCGTCGAGGCCTGGGCGACTACTACATCACCGGCATCAAGACGACCATCCCGTTCCAGCAGGCGATCATGGCCAACCCCGACTTCGTACGGGGCGAGTACAACACCGGGTTTGTCGAAAAGATCATCGCCTCGGGCGGAGCCATGCTCAACCCGCGCAGCGCCTGATCGCAACGTCCCCCACTCTTTCGCGGTGAAGCCGGGCTGATGGCACAGATGGCAGGCAGCTCCCATGCTGCGCCTTCAAGGCCATCGATGCCCGCCGCGAAACTGAAGGGCAGGCCTCCATCCGATCGGAAGATCGTTGCGGCTGGTTCGAGACTCTCCCGGAAAAGCAACCTACCGCTGCTCATTCACCGGCCTTTCTCCAGGGATCCGAACCGCCCGGGTACCACGCGGGCTTCGCCCCGTCCCCCGCGCGGACCCCAGATTTCATTGATCACGGCCGCCCCTATTGACCGCCGTCCTTCGAGCAGAATCTGTCCTTCTTTTTTAATTGACCTCAAATGCTTATCATGATTTGTTAATCAGCATTGTGAACAAAAGAAGAACCCGCCCTCTTTATCGCCAAATCGCTGACCGGATCTGGACGGAGTTTGGCGAAGGCCAGGCAATGGGGCATCGGCTACCAACGGAACGCGACCTGGAGCGAATGCTGGAGGTTTCCTCTGTGACGATTCGTTCCGCTCTCAACGCTTTGGAGGCAACTGGAAGAATTGACCGACGCCAGGGAAGCGGTACTTTCGTGCGCCGCCAGAAGAATTTCCAAAAACACGTCGCCCTTCTCCTGGAGGGGGACATTGCCGATCCTCTTCTCTCGCCATTTTACCCCCGCCTGCTTCAGGAGGTAAGGGTCGCCTTTCTCAAAAAAGGCATCCCCACTCGTCCCTACCTCGGATATCTCCGCCTAGGATTGGAGATAGGAGAGTTAACATGCCAGGAAATTTTCGACGAGTTAAAATCAGAGAGAATCTCCGGCATCGTATCTCTTTACGCAAAATCCGATCCGAGCTGGAAGAAAGAACCTTCCAAATGGGAGATACCGGTCATCGGTGAAACGGGGGGAGCAGATTACACCGTTTCAGTGGATCTTAAAAAGGCCGCAGCTACGCTTATACGACACCTTCATACAAGGAAACGCCAAAAGGTAGCACTGATAAAGCTCAGAAACAAAGGCGTGAGCGTATTCACTTCGGAATTCCAAAAACAGGCAATGGCTACTGGCATCAGCGTCGACTGCCATCAGGTCTCCTACTTTTCAACGAGCCGCCAACAGGAAGACTGGAATCAGATACACCCGGCATTAAAGAAAAACGACGCATTGATCATCGAAGACGACATGCTCTTCTCCGGAGTGCTCCAGGCCTTTCCGGAAGCCGCTCCATTTCCACCAGAAGACCTCATTGTAAGAACTTCTGATGCCGTTTCCCTCTCAAGTCCTTACCCTTACCTTCGCTTAATCTACTCTGTCCAAACCAAGGCATACCTAATTGCTCAGGCAATGGAAAGAAAACTGGAAGGCATCGAAATTCCCTCATTCATCGAAGTGCCCTTCCGCTTGGAAAAGGGAAGTCCCACCAAATCCGCGCATCTCCCCGGAATCCGAGCCAGCAGCGTTCATTGATGATCATTCCTCCTCCTTATGAACAAGCGTTTCATCATTCCCTCTCTCCTGATCGGCATCTCTTTATGCACTCTTGCTGCACAACTGCCACAACCAACCCCACCCAGAACGTTCCCACACCACGACGCACCGAGGGCCACGCGCGAGCCAATCCCTGACTACCAGCCTGAATTCGAGCCGGGGGATCCCCGCATCGCCAAAGCCAAACACCGCATTCATAACATTCGCGACTATGGAGCCAAAGGGGACGGCTTTTCGCACCTGCTCTCGGACGAGTTTAAAGATCAGGCATCTATCGACCAACGTTATGGCCCGGGCCGCTATCGCCTGGATGACGAGAGTGACTATGTGGCCATCATGGAAGGCATCCGCTACGCTAAAGCAGCAGCCAATGAGACAAGAGCCAGATCCGTCAGAGGCCTGCCATCACTCTACATTCCACAAGGAATTTATCAGATTAACCGGACCATCCCCCTGGTGGATATCAGCGGGTTTACCATCTCCGGCGACGGCAAGCGACAGACCGTCCTTCGGTTCACCGGAAAGGAGGAGGCTCTCTTTGGCATTGAGCGCTCATCTACTCTTGCCTTCGAGAAATTTGAGGTCATTTCCACGCTCGGCACAGGAACCACCGCGTTTCTCATCGCTGATGTTCTGGCCAAATATCCCGACAGACCGACCTACCATTTCGACTGGACGAGTGTTTCCTTTACCCAGTTTGACGTCGGGGTCAAAACCACGGGATGGGCGATGACTGATAGCACCAACTTTCTTCACTGCCGCTTTAATAGCTGCGGCACAGCGCTACTTCTCGATAATCACCAGAGCATGGGACATCACTTCCAAAATTGCTATTTCGGATTTGGATCCCAGCATCTCGGAAAACTCAAAGAAAACAGCTATCCCGTTGTCTTCCACGTAAAGCAGGGAGGCAACATCACGGTCTCGGGAGGGTACATCATCATTCATGACGGCACAACGCTCCTGCTTGAGCCCAGGAACGAAAAACTCTCCTTTTCGCCAATCAACTGGTCTACCGGGCTCTTTAACTTTTACGGGGTGAAGTGGGAGCAAGTGCGCAAAAACCATCCTGTACTCTTTGATGCAGTAGATGATGGAAAATTTTCCGCAAAAGTAAACTTTGACAACTGCCTTGTCTACCAGAGAACCAAAGCCGAAGGCGCCAGTTTAGGCGCTCTCCACCCGGGGATGAACGTCAGCCTGCGCAATGTGGGCGTCAACAAGAACCAGGCCTACATCCAGGAGGTTTCCTCCGCCTCTGATCGCGCACGACGGGCTTCAATTGTCTTCGACCATGTTTCCGGCATTCGCTTTAATGCTGCCAGTACACCGGTACATGCAGTGGAATGGCGAGGGCCAACTCCCCTTTAAGCCATGAGCTTCGAACGCGCCACAGGCTCCAGGAACAACTGTCCTGCTTCTTCCAAGGGCTGGACCGTATTGGAGCTATTAATCGTCCTGGTTTTGATTCTGATAATTTCAGGATTATTGTCGCTTGTAACAGGACGGATCGCGCGCGTACGCAAGAATACGGAATGCCTTCTGAACATGAGAATGACCGGCCAACAACTACTCGCCCACGCGGCCGATCATAACGGCCGCTCCGTCGTAGCATACTACGATGTAGCACGCTCTCAGAGGCCTGGCCAGTCGGAGGTTTGGCATGAGCGGCTAGTGCGCGGCGGATACCTGGAAAAGTCACAAAGAGAAAAAATCGTCTGTTCTTCATACGACCCGTTCTCCTACGACACCGCACACTCGAAGGCTGCCATGTATACTTACGGATTGCGCCGTTTTAGTGGCGCTGCCACTTATGACCCGGCCTATCAAGGCTCAAAAGTGTCGAATCCATCCAGCTATATCCTGCTTGCAGACAGCTATTCAAAGGCAGAGAAACGGCAGTTCTACTATCTTTCATGGCCCGGAACGGGCAACGCAGTCAAAATCCACCTTCGCCACGATGGCAAGGCACATCTTTTCTTTGCCGATGGCAGTGCACGCGCTTTGAATAAAGAAGAGATTGTGGCTCTAAACGATGGATGGTCTCCGGGTATCTGCCATGACGACCTTTAACATCACCGACCAACTAAATGCCCCCTGAAGAGATCGCTGGTTAGAAGCAACAGGACAGAGACTCAGGCTTGCTTTCATCAACAAATCCAAAACCAACCATGATACTGCCCAATATCCGAACCACTCTTGCCCTCACCCTTTTGTGGATGATGACATCCTTCGCCTTGCGGCCTTTGAATGCCGGCATCCTGGTACATACGGTACCCGATTCAGAATTCGTCGCGCCAGCCAACGTTGTGCTATTCAATCCCCTCCCAGCCAACTCCGACCATCACCGCAACCTCAGCATTCGCTGGCAAAACACCACGCTGACCGATCGCCGTGATGTCGGGCAACGATTCGAGCTTTCCGAACAGATCTCGCTTGGTGAAATCATCATCTATGTTCCCACGGCTTCCAACAAGGATGATGCTGATCCAGATCGCCCCTTCTCCTTGATTATTGAGCACTTTGTAGACGGCACCCTTTCAGGCCAAAGGGAGATGATTAGCCTTCAAGGCAATCTTCCAAAGATCCCGGAAAAGAGCTATGTCGTCTTCAAACTCTCCGAAGCGGTGACCATTCAGGCCAACCAGCTCTATGGCTTCAGATTTTCTTTCGATAGCGCACTGGATCTCGCAGAGACCAAAAACCTCGTGGCGTGGGGAGGGGTTCAACAGGGATATTCCGCTCCTGGGCTAAAAGCTGCGTATTACGTTGACTACAGCAATAATGAAAACCTCCGCCCCTTGTCCAACCCGGAGGTCATGGTTTTCTACCTGGCACCTCAGACGATCCCCGAGCCAGGAACCGGCGCGCTGCTCTTCATCGGGATGATTGGAGTAGCAGGACTCTTTCGCAAGTGGCGTTCCTGGAAGTAGCCCCGACGCCACCTATTGCCGCGCAACCGCAAGCGTACGGTAGACCGGGTCGTCCACGTCCGCGCCAACGTTCAAGGTCGAGGGCGGTGAATGACGCGAACCAAGGACAACAGGAGTCATCCAGAGTTGCCACGGTGATTGGAAAAACCGATCACCATAAAACGATCAAAATCATTCCCCCTTTCGCCTCCATTGCCCATAGTCGGGGGAAATGATCACCCTGGATCAAGTGGAACTCCGGCACGTCAAGGTGCCGACCAAGGCCCCCTTCCGCACCAGCTTCGGCACCCTTCCGGACAAGGAGACCGTTCTCGTCACCGCCTGGAGCGACGGCCTCGCCGGTTATGGCGAAAGCGTCGCCATGCCGCTCCCCTTTTATAGCGAGGAGACGTGTGAAACTGTCTGGTACCTCCTCAAAACCTTTGCGATCCCGCAACTCCTCGGGCACGCGCTCCAGCACCCCGACGAAGTCTCCCGCCGCCTCGGCTGGATTCGCCGCAACGCGATGGCCATCTCCGCGCTGGAGGGGGCCGTCTGGGATCTTTACGCCCGCGCGCAAGGGTGTTCGCTCGCCTCGCTGCTCGGGGCAACGCGCCGGGAGATCGAAGTCGGCGTCAGCATCGGCATCGAACCGACCGTCGACCGGGTGCTCGCCAACGTGGAGCGCTTCCTGGCCGAGGGGTATCGCAAAATCAAGATCAAGATCGAACCCGGCTTCGACCTGGAACCGATCCGCGCCATTCGCGAACGCTTCGGCTCCGAAGTGCCGCTGATGGCCGACGCCAACTCCGCCTACACGCTCGACCACCTCCCCGTCTTCAAGGAAATCGACGCCTATAGGCTTCTGATGATCGAGCAGCCGCTCGCGCACGACGACATCGTCGACCACGCCAAACTGCAACGCGAACTGGCCACCCCGATCTGCCTCGACGAAAGCATCCACTCCGCCGAAGACGCCCGCAAGGCGATCGAACTCGGGAGTTGCCGCACCATCAACATCAAGATCGGGCGCGTCGGCGGGTTGACCCGGGCCAAGGCGATCCACGATCTCTGCGCCCGGCACGGCGTCCCCGTCTGGTGCGGCGGCATGCTGGAACTCGGCATCGGTCGCGCGCACAACATCGCTATCGCCTCGCTGCCCAATTTCAGCATCGCGGGCGACACCTCCGCCTCGTCGCGCTCGTTTGAACGTGATATCGTCACCCCGGAAATCGCCTTCACCCGCCCCGGCCTTCTCGCCGTCCCGACCGGCCCGGGGATCGGTTACGAGATCAACCCCGACCGGCTGGAAACCTTCACCCTGCGAAAGGAAACCTTCCGGTCTTCCTGAAAACCACCTCCTCTCCCATGTCACACACCGCCCGCATTGCCGAAATCATCGAAGCCAAAAAGGAACGCCTGCTCGAAGCCAGCAACCGCATCTGGGAACTGGCGGAACTCCGTTTTGAGGAGCGCCGGTCCGCCGAAGTGCTGATCGCCGTTCTCGAAGAAGAAGGTTTCAGCGTGGAACGCGGCGTCGCCGGTCTGGAGACCGCATTCATCGGCAGTTCCGGCGAAGGGGGGCCGATCCTCGCGTTCCTTGGTGAATACGACGCGCTTCCTCTTTTGAGCCAGCGCCTCGGCGTCGCCCGTGAAGAACCGATCGAAGCGGGCGGCAACGGCCACGGCTGCGGGCACAACCTGCTCGGCACCGGCGCACTGGCGGCGGCGATCGCCACGCGCGATTACCTGAAGGAAAACAATCTCCCCGGCACCGTCCGTTACTACGGCTGCCCGGCCGAAGAGAGCGGCGGCGGCAAGGTGATCATGGTGGCAGCCGGTTTGTTCAAGGATGTCGATCTGGCCCTCACGTGGCACCCGAGCGATGCGCACTACGTCTTCTCCGCCCCCACGCTCGCGACCCAGGCGGTCTTTTTCAACTTCACCGGCCGCAGCGCCCATGCCGCCAAGAATCCGCACGATGGCCGCAGCGCCCTCGACGCCGTGGAACTGACCAACGTCGCCGCCAACTACCTGCGCGAGCATATCCCGACCGACGCCCGGCTTCACTACGCCATCACCAACACCGGCGGCCACGCTCCCAACGTCGTGCAGGCGAAAGCCTCCGTCCGTTACCAGATCCGCTCGCCCCGTGCCGCGCAGGTGGCGGAAGTCTACCGGCGGCTCTGCAACATCGCGCGGGGAGCGGCGTTGATGACCGAAACGGAAGTCGAAATCGACGAGGGAGTGCGTTACCTCGACGTGGTTCCCAATACGACGCTCGAAGGGGTCATGCAGAAAAACCTCGAAGCGCTCGGCCTGCCGCATTACGACGAAGCGGAGCGGCAATTTGCGCGCGAGATCCGCGCCACCCTTCCCGGCGAGATCAGCCACCGCATCCCTGAAACCAAGGGCCGCGAAGTCGCCGACCAGCTCCCGCCTTATCGCCCGAAAATGAGCATTCATCTCGCCTCGACCGATGTCGGCGACGTGAGCTGGGTCGTCCCGACCGCCCAATACCGCAGCGCCACCTGGGCCATCGGCACGCAGCCGCACACCTGGCAGGCCGTCACCCAGGGGGCCACCTCCTTCGCCAACAAGGGAATGCTCCACGCAGGAAAAGTGCTGGCCGCCACCGCCGTCGAACTCGCCCGGTGCCCCGAAGTCATCGAAAAAGCGAAGGCGGAACTCAAAGCGGCGGTCGAGGAGTAAAAGGAACTCAAAAATTCGGCCTCCATTCCCCGGATGCTTTTTCCAGAGGGCGTGATCCGTGATAATGGACGGGTTCACGCCCTTCGTTCTGCCGTCGGGAGTCATTGCCGTAGGGGTACGCCAAAAAAAATACGCGCGAATCGGGGGGTTGCCCCGATACCGTGGCGAGCTTTTCCAAGGTTTACTGATCAGCGTCAACTCCGGCCATGGATGGCACCGCAACACGGATCGTGGCGGAGGAGGATGACACAAGGCTCCCCCTTTCCTCATGCGAAAGGCAGCCAGGCAGACGGGGTTTCCGCACGGACATTGCTTGCATCGCGGAAAACCCGTTTGCCGCTTTTTTCTCCCGGCGACCTCGCGGGGATGCGCGGGATTTCATGCCCTGACTGGACACCGACGCCAAGCCGGGTATAAATCTTCAGGCGATGCCCTCGAAAGCCTCCCGAAAAAAACGTCTCGACGAACTGGAGCACCCCTCCATTTCCGCTGAGGAATACAAACAGAAGCTCAAGGAGTATTCCCTGCGCCTGCTCAACCAGCAGTTGCGCCTGGCCGAAGCGCGCCACAACGTCGTCATCATGTTTGAAGGGCCCGACGCCGCCGGAAAAGGAGGAGCCATCAAACGGCTCGTCGAGCGGCTCGACCCCCGGCTCATCCGCGTCTATTCGATCGGCAAACCGACCGCGCAGGAGCTTGCGAACCATTATATGCGCCGGTTCTGGCTCCGCCTGCCGCCGCACGGGCAGGTCGCCATTTTTGACCGTTCGTGGTATGGGCGCGTCCTCGTCGAACGGGTGGAAGGGTATGCCACTTTGCAGGAATGGAAGCGGGCGTACGACGAAATCAACGCGTTTGAAAAGATGCTCGTCGACGACCAGACCATCCTGATCAAATTTTTTCTCCACATCACCAAGGACGAGCAACTGCTCCGCTTCCGGCGCCGGGAAGCCGATCCTTACAAACACTGGAAAATCAACGACGAAGACTGGCGCAACCGCAACCGCTGGGAAGACCACAACGCCGCTGCGGAAGATGCCTTTGCCAAGACCGACACCAAGCGCGCGCCATGGACGATCATCCCGGCCAACTACAAATGGTACGCCCGCCTGCGCGTGCTGAAAGTCGTCACCGAACGCGTCGAAAAAGCCCTCGGAAAATGAACGCCTCCCTTTCTACCTCCCGCCGTCTCGTCGTCCTGCTGTTGCTCCTGCTTCCCCTGCTGGGCGGGTGCGAGCAGATCTTCCTCAAAGGTTCCGAGCGCAAGCACAAGGAAGCGCGGGCGCGCCTGGAGTTGGGCGACAACGAAGGGGCCGCTCTCCTCTACGAAGCCGCGCTCGACGGCACCCCCAACAGCGCCCAGATCCACTACCAGCTCGGCCTCCTCTACGACGACAAGCTCAAGAAACCGTTCAGCGCCATCCACCATTTCCAGCGTTACCTCGACCTCGAACCCGAGGGGCGTCACGCCGGGGATGTGCGCAACTTCATCAAGCAGGACCAGCTCAAACTCGCCTCCCTCCACGGCCAGGGGGCGACCATCCCGCAGCACGAGGCGGTCCGGCTCAAGAATGAAAACCTGGATCTGCGCAAACAGCTTCTCACCCTGCGCAAGGAACTCGACAACGCCGTGCAGGACCGGATCGCCGCCCTCAAGAAAGCGGGCCTCATTGACTCCAAGAGCCAGTACCAGAAAGCACTCATTCCCGGCATCCGGACTTATACCGTCGTCTCGGGCGACACCCTTGCCTCCATCTCCAGCCGCTTCTACAAAACCCCGGAACGGTGGCGCGATATTCAGGATGTCAACTTCAACATCACCTCCGGCACGGCCAAGCTCAAACCGGGCATGGTGCTGATGATTCCCTAAAAACGCCTCGCCCCTCCCTCTCCCCCGTCCTTCCCGCTCCGACCGCCGCCCTTCCGGGCAAAACCGTTTTCCTCCTGCATGTCCCACTCCCTTTCCTCCAAAATCGCCATCGGCACCAGCGCCTGGAGTTATCCCGACTGGCGCGGCATCCTCTACCCGGCCACGCTGGCTCAAAACCAGTGGCTCGGCTGGTATGCGCGCTTTTTCTCCGCCGTCGAGGTCGATTCCACCTTCTACCATCCTCCTTCCGCCAAGGTCACCCGGACCTGGGCCGAGACCACTCCGGACGACTTCACCTTCACCGTGAAGCTCTCCCGCGAGATCACGCACCACCAGCGGCTGCGCGATGCCGACGCCCTTCTGGCCCGGTTTATCTCCGGCCTCGAACCGTTGCGCGACAAGCTCGGCGCCATCCTGATCCAGCTCCCCGCCTCGTTCGGCCCGGCAGGCAACGAAGAGGCGCTCGCAAAGTTCATCGGCTCCCTCCCGCCCGACTGGCCGTTCGCCGTCGAGTTCCGCGACCCGCAGTGGGTGGAACGCCCCGGCATCGCACGGTGGCTGCGCGAGGCGGGTGTCACCTGGGCGTGGACCGACACCGCCCCGTACGAGGAACAAGGCCCGGCGGTCATGGAACGCTTTCCGCAAACCACCGACCGGGTCTACCTGCGGCTGCTCGGCGATCTCGACACCAAGTTCCGCGCTGACGGCAAGCGGTGCATCGACTGCTACGACCATCTCCGCTGGGACCGCTCCCCCTCCATCGCGCTTTGGGCCGGAAAAGTCACCCAGCATCTCCTCGGTCGCGACGGCGACGGAGCCGGGCGCAAACACCACCGCGCCCTCCTCTTCGCCGCCAACCATTACGAAGGGTGCTCCCCCCTCTCCGCCCAACGGCTCGCCGAAGCGCTCGGCACCACGCTGGAACTCCCGGAACTGGAGGAACCGCTCGCGACTGCGCCGCAGATGGAGCTTTTTTAAGCCGGGCCAGGGGGGAGCCCAGTCACGGCTCCTGAACGGCATTGGAACCGCAGGGATGCCCTATCGAAAATCGAAAAGTTGCTTTTCGATTTTCGATAGGATAATGTGTCTTTTCAGGAAAACTCCTCATGAAAACCATTCCTCGCGCGCTGGAGAAGCAAATTGCGGAAACCCTTCCGGCGTTTCCGGCGGTTTATATCAATGGCCCGAGGCAGGCGGGCAAGACAACGCTTGTCCGCGAGTTGCTTGTCAGAAATGATGGAGCCCGATTCATCACATTCGACGATGCGTTGGAACGGGCTGCGGCTATGCGCAACCCCTACAACTACCTCAAGGAGTCGGGGGTGCCGCTGATACTGGACGAAGTCCAGATGGTGCCCGAGCTGTTCCGTCCTTTGAAAAAACTGGTGGATGAACAGCGGCAGGCAGCCCTTTCGGGAGGCGGCCCGGCCAACGGCAACTATCTCCTCACCGGATCAGCCAACCTACTCGCCATTCCCGAACTCGCCAACGCCATGGTGGGGCGGATGGCGACCCTGACCCTGTTACCACTCTCGGTCGCCGAAGCCCGCGGCCAGACATCCTCCTTCCTTGAACGTTGCTTCGCCCGCGACTTCTCGGATATCAAACCGGACGGCACCCGTCTGGTCGACGCCATGGCGGAAGCGACCTACCCCGGGCTTCGGGAGATGCCGGAAAAAACGATCCCGACGTGGTTTCGCAATTACGTTCAAAAGATCACACTGGATGATCCACGGCATCTTTATAATCTCGAAAAAGCGGAATCCATGCCCGTCCTGCTGCAAGCCTTGGCGGCCCGCGCGGGCAATCTCGTCAACGATGCCGAGTTGGGCCGCGAAGTCGGTCTCAACGCCGTGACCACAAGGCACTACCGGGGTCTGCTCAACAACACCTTCGTCACCCATACCTTAAAGCCGTGGCATCGGAATATCACCAAACGGCTCGTCAAATCACACAAACTCTACTTCCACGACACGCTTCTCCTCTGTCACCTGCTCGGCTCCCCCCCGCAGGAATTATCCCATTCCCAGCCCGCACGCTTCGGCCATATTCTGGAAAACTTTGTCCTTTCCGAACTGACCAAGACCAACCACGCCACCGGTGAAAACGCAGACCTCAGCTTCTACCGCACCAGCGACGGAAGGGAGGTCGACTTCGTACTGGAACGCGGCGGCAGGCTGGTCGCGATCGAAGTCAAAAACGCCGAAACGATTACCGACAAGGATCTCGCAGGCATCAAGGAACTGCAACAGGTGACCGGCCAAGACTTCCACTGCGGCGTGGTCCTCTGCAATACGCCAAGGGCCATCGCCTATGACCGCGATCTTTACCTGTTGCCGTTCAGCGCCCTTTGGACTGCCCTTTAGGTCTCACGCATTCGAACCGTACCGCTCCACCGCCTCTTCACGCGTCATCGACGCCGGGAGGTTGCGGATTGCCACGCGGCGGCCGATCTGGCGCTCCTGTTTCATGATCGTCACGAACTGGTCGCACATATCCATCGCGTAGGGAATGTTGCCGCTCGACATGGAGAAAACCCCCTGAAGATCAAGCGTCTGCAACGCGTTGATGCAGTTGCGGATACGTTCGCCCGAAAGCTTGGAAAACGCTTCGTCGATCGGCACCAGCGCCAGCGACGGGTCGCGCCGCCGCCGTTCGTAACGATGGTAGGCACGCAGGTAACAGGCGAGAATCGCGATGAAGTAGGGTGACTGGTTTTCCCCGCCGCTGAACTTCCCGGAATGACGGTCAACGCTGCTCGGCCGGGCGTTTTCCGTCCGCGTGTCGGTCACCAGCATGTCGTAGTCGTGATAATTGCGGTAGTCGAGGAACGAGAGCGCCTCCTTGCTCTCGGGCTGGTCGACCAGTTTGGAAAAAATCTCCTCGACAGTGCGGCGCAGGTCGCCATCCATCGACTCGAAGAAAAGGTCGTCCTCGCGCGCGGCGGCTGAGGCGTCGACCAGTTCGCGGTAGATCTTGTACTCGGCGTCCGGGTTGGGACGGCGGGCGATCTGGTAAAGGTTGTGCCCGATCGGCGAGCGCAGTTCCTGGTTGAGCACGGCCAGCAGGCTTTCGACCTCGAAGAGCGCGGCATGCAGCTTCGCGAGCACCTGCGTACGGAAAAGGTGCTGCCAGTTGGTCCGTTCACGGCGCGCTTTTTCCTCGTACGAAGGGATGTCGCCCGCCTCGATCTTCTCGAGCCGCGCGTCATAGATCGCGTTGCTCTCGCTCTCGGGGTCGATCTCCAGAAAACCGGTATGAACCCGGGCGAGTTCGCGCCGCAGCGTGAGAAGTTCCTGCCGCTGGGCGATCGCCGACTTGTCGGCTTCGTGGTAACGGTTGCGGGCCGACTCGGCAGCCTGTTCCTTGAGCGGCCATTCCGCGAGCAGGGCCGCCAGCAGTTCGTCGTACCGCTCGCGGTATTCGTCGAGATTGACCAGCCCCTCCACCTGAAAACGGCGGAAATTGTCCTCGGCGGCGACCACGGCGGCTTCGCGGCTCTTGCGTTCCTGACGGGCCAGTTGAAGATCGGCCTGCGTCTGGTTTTTCATGAGCTGGTCGCGCTCCCGCGAATCCTGCGCACGGCGGCTTTCGAGTTCGGCGATCTCCTGCTCCTTTTCGTCCATGCCGAGATCGCGGATCTGCCGCATCGTCTCGATGTTCTGCTCCATCTCGCGCCGGAGTTCGGCGAGACGGGAGAGCGCCGCGAGATCGTCGTGGACCGACTCGGAGTCGAGCCGCGACGCACGGGCAAAGTCGAGAAAATCGCGCACCGCCTGCACCTTCGGCGAAAGGATGCGCTGGGAAAGGGTCACTTCATCAAGCTGCGACTGGAGGAACTTGCGCTGTTGCTCGATCCCCCGCGAACCGACGCACGGGTTGTTCTGGTAATGCGCCCGCCGTTCCACAAAGGGGCGCTGGTACATGAACCCGTCGCGCATGATGGCGCGGTTGTGCTGGCGCAGTTCGCTGACCGCTTCCACACACATCAGGTCGCCGAGCGTCTGGTCGACGATCGCCCGGGCGACCGGGTGGGAGGTTTCGATCTTCTCCGCGAGCGAACCGGGCCGGACCGGGCGGCGACGGCCATCGCCCAAGACCTGGCTCGGGTTGATGAGCGATTCGCGCGGCGTGTTCTGCTTGAGGCCGTGGAAAATCCGCTCGGCCATGTCAAAATCACGCGGTTCCACGACAACCGCAAACTTCCGGGCGAAAGCGATCTCGACCGCCGGCCGCCACCCTTCGTCGGTCACTTCGCACAACTCCCGCAACGCCCGCGCCGGGTTCTCCCGCCCGCTGTCGGGCAGCGCCTGGTTGAGCGCGTCGAGCAACACGCTTGCCTCCGGGACGACGCCGAGCCGCAGTGCCGAAAGCAACTGGGTGAGCCGCAGCTTCTCCTTGTCGAGCTGCCCCTGTTCGGCAAAGAGGTCGCGCGCGCCGTGGTCGACGATCTGCAACAACTCCCGCGCACAGAGCGAAAGATCGCGCACGCCGTGGCGAATCCCCTCCCCCGAAGCCTGCGGAAGCGCCTTGGCGGCCTTGGCCACGGCGTCGAGCGCCTCGCGGTGGATCTTCATCGGCAGTTCGGAGGCCATGGCAAGCCACCGTTCGCTCTGCTGGACGCGCTGGCGAAGCGCCTCTTCGACGGTGTTTCCGACCGCCTCCAACTGCCGGACCTGCGGCGCGAGTTCACGGTTGCGGTTGCGCAGGTGGAAGAAAAGTTTCCCGTCCTCGGTCGCCGTCAGCGCGGCCTTGAGCGAGTCAAGCCGCTGGCTGTCTTCGGAGATGCGTGCGTCGAGTTCCTTGAGCCGCCGGGCATCCTTGTCGAGCGCGGCCTCCAGCGCCGCCTCCCGCTGGCGGGCGTTTTCGGCGGCATCCCGCGCGGCGTCGAGGCGAAGCTCCACCTCGGCGTAACGATACAATTTCCGGTCAAGGATCGAGGCGGAAAGCGCGCGGTCGACCGAGCGGATCGCCTCAAGCTGCTGCAACTGGTCGCGCAGGATCGCCAGCTCCCGCTCAAAATTGCGGAACATCTGGAAACTTTCCGAAACAGGCTGAATATCGACCTCCCCGCGCGGCAGGATGTACTGGCGGCAGAAGTCGTTGAAACTGCGCAGGAAGGTGAACGACATCGCTGCGGGAAGCAGGTAGTCGATGACGCCCCGGTCAAAATTGAGATGCAGCGGGGAGGCCATCTCGCGCCGGTAGCTGTCGAGCGTCTTGAACATCATCCCGCCGCTTTCGGTGACAAAACGGTGGAACGTCTTGTGATCCATCGGCGTGCGGTCTTCGTTGAGCCAGCCGCTCTTGCCGATCCCCTTGGGGAAGAAGAACCCTTCCTTGCGGTTGGGCTGATTCTGCGCGGAGCTTTCGAACTCGATCCGCAGCCCCCAGGTCTCGACCCGCTTTTGGTTGGGCCAGCGAAATTCGAGCGCCACGTAGGTGATGCTCCCCCGTTCGCGCATATACTGCGGCTTGCCGTCGATATCCTGCTTGGTGTCGCCCAGGCAGTAGCTCTTCAGGTTACGGGTGGAGGCGGCCCCGGTGGCCGACTGGTTGTACTTCGCCTTCTGGTCGCCGACGAGCACGAGCTGGATGACATCCATCAGAACCGACTTGCCCGAGCCGGTCACCCCGGCGATCAGCAGGTTGCCATGGACATCAAGCGTGTCGTTGTACCCGAACCAGTTGATGGCATGGATGCGGGAGAGGGAAATTTTACGGCTCATCGTGGTCCTCTTGGAGTCGCCCTGAAACGGGGGGTTCGTCTTCTTCGAATGGGATGGTTGCCGCTACGGGCGCACCGGCCGGTTTTTCGGCGGCGGGGGGTGCGGGCGCGGCGGTCTCCTCCCCGCCTTCGCCGTCGCCCTGCTCGAAACGTTCGGCCTGCCGGGCCCATTCCTCAAGGTCGCCAAACGGGATGACGTAGCGGATCGTCGGCAGAACGCGGACGATCGCCTCCGCCATGTTTTCCGCCCCGGTCAGGCGGATCAGGTTGTTGCGGTCCAACAAACGGAGGATGTCGCGCATCCGCGTTTCCGACGGGAGCTTGACCTGGTTGAACTTGCTGCTCCCGAGGCGTTCGTTGAAATCGCGCACGGTGAAGGTGACTTCGTGCGCCCCCTTGTCGCGGACTTCCACGTCGTAATCATACCAGAGCGCGAGGACCACGAGCGTTTCGTCGAGGCGAAGCCGCCGCATCAGTTGCGTCGCTTCGGGCAGGGCGATGATGAGGCGGTCCTCCCGCTGCCAGACGATCTTGATCCCGAGCAGGCTGGCCCATTCCTCGATCATCTGCGTGCGGTTCTGGCACCAGTCGTAAAGGTCGCGCTCCGCCGCTTCCTCGCGCAGGATGGAGCCGTGGGCCAAAAGGCGGTGGGCGACTTCCTGCATCCGTTCGCGGTCGGCGTCGGAAAGCTGCGGGAAAAGCCGCGGCGTGGCGTCATCAACGGCATTCATAGTTTTTCGATCTCAAAGCGTTCAATATGGTAACCGGCGCGCAGGTCGGTCTCCGGCAGGCGCTCGGGGTGTTCCTCGCGCTCCAGGTGGATGCGGTAGGCGGCATCGGCTGAACCGCCGTGAAGCAGCAGCGCCGCCACGTCGGTAATTTCGTCCATCGTGATGATCGGAAGCTCGCCGGAAGCGATCCGCCGGCTTTCGTCGAAGTCGAGGGTTTCCAGAAAACGGTTGGCGCGGAAAACGTTGAGCGAGTCGCGCAGGTTGCCCTCCATCTCGCGCAGGGCGGCGTCGCGCTCCTCTTCGGTCAGGTCGTCGTCGATCGGGAGCGCTTCCGCCGATCCGGCCCGGCGTCTCGGGAACTGGAGCGACTCGAGACCCGCGATCAGCCGCGCTTCAGCCACGGCCACGGCGGGGAACGACTCGGTCTCCGCCTCCAGGTCGGAAATGCGCGCCCCGGCAAAACGTTCGTTGACCGCTTCGAAGACCGCCTGCACCTGTTCGCGCCGGGCGCTGCCGATCTCCTGCAAATACCGGAACCGGGCAAAGGAGCGGCGGGCAAACTCGGCGGTGCGCCGGTCCATCAGTTCGCTCTGCGGCTCAATGGCGTCGAGCAGTTCAAAGAGTTCATGCAGCCGGAGCCGGATCAGCTTCATCGCCTCCTTTTCGTCGGCGGCCAGCCCGCGCCGGATCACCTCCTTCTGCATCCCGTCGAGCACGAACGGGTTTTCGGCCAGTTCCTCCAGCCGTCGCGCCGCCTGTTTGAGCCGGACCGGGAGGCGCACGCGAAGCAGTTCCCGGTAGCAACTGTTGCCGATCGCCTCGGAAAACTCGTCGTAAAGGACGCTTAGATTTTCGCGCAGCGTGGTGGCGGCCAACTGGCGACGGGTGAGCCGTTCGACACTCTTCTGCATCGCCCGCAACTCCAGCAGCCCCGCCTTGGCATTCGCGATGCACCCTTCCAGATCGCTCCACGGCGTTTCGTCAAACGAATCCTCGCTGGTGGAAACGTTGCAGACCATCAGGAGCCGGTCGGTAAACTGCGCCTGTTCCGGGGCGGCCATCCGCCGCAGGGCGTCGACCGCGACCTCCGCGGGAGGTTCGATATAGATGAGCCGCTGGTAGTCGGGCCGCTGCGGTTCGGAAAGCCAGCCGCAGCCGATCAGGCGGTTGAGGATGAAATGGGCCTGTTCGCGGTGCGAGGCGAGTTGCGCCGCATCGGCCGCCCCCGCCTCCGGGTCGCCTTCGTCGAGCCTCAGGCCCGCGTGGTGTTCGACCACTTCGAAGACCACCTCCACCGCTGTCTGCCGCGAAAGCCCGTCGACATTTTCCCCCATCTCCGTCCGCAGGGCGTCGATGGCGTCGATATAAATGCGCGCGTTCGCTCCGCAAAGAATCCGGAAAAACTCCGGAGAGACTTCTTCGTAGAGGAGCTGGCTGAGCATCATAGGGGCGGTAAGGGTAAAAAGGGGGTGTGGGGGAAAGCGAGCACCAATCGCGCCGGACCGGTGCCTGGCATCTCTTTTTCGCTAAAAAAGGCTCGCGGCAACGAACGCCGGAGGTCACGGGCGGGCCGGCCGTTTCTAACCCGGCGGCCAGGTCATCTGGCGACCCCCGAGCAGGTGCATATGGAGGTGCGGCACGGTTTCGCCCCCTTCGTTGCCGTGGTTGATGACGATGCGGAAGCCGCTTTCATCGATCCCCATCTCGCGGGCGATCTTTCCGGCGGCAATCAACATCCGCCCGAGCAGCGGGGCCTGTTGCGCCGTCGCCTCCCCGATGCGGGGGATGACCTGTTTGGGGACGATCAGGATATGAACCGGAGCCTGGGGCGCAATGTCGGCAAACGCCAGCAGGTCGTCCTCTTCATGAACGATTTTGGCCGGAATCTCGCGGGCGACGATTTTTTCAAAAAGAGTCATGGACGTGGAATGAGGGTCGGGGGATTGCCCGCACCATAAAAGGAAGCGCTTCGTTACGCAAGCCTTCGCAAAAGGGGATCGAAAATGTCGTGTACTTTGGAGCGGGCCCGGGGAAAAGTTCCCGGCGATGTTCGAGATCATCGAAGAGCACGCGGAGTGGATCGTCGTCAACAAGGCGGCGGGGGTGATGGCGCACCCCAAAAAGCCGGGGGGACCGGTAACGCTTTGGGACGGGCTGCGCGGGTTGCTGGCTTACGAAGTGGCCAACGGCGGACAGGTTTCGCTGATCAACCGGCTCGACCGCGAGACGAGCGGGCTGGTGCTCGTTGCCAAAACGCTGGAGGCGGCACGCCGTTTTCACCAGGCGATGGAGGAGCGGCAGGTGGCGAAAGAGTACATGGCGATCACCTGGGGCTGGCCGGAGGAGGACGAGTTCGAGGTCGATGCGCCGATCGTGCGACAGGGCGAGCGCCTCCCTTGCGAAATTTATCTCAAGCGGTGCGTCCACCCCGGGGGCGCGCCTGCCACGACTCGCTTCCGCGTGGAGCAGCGGTTCGAGAAACCGGGGCTCTCCAGCGACGGACGGTTTTCGCTCCTCCGCGCGTTTCCACGGACTGGGCGGACCCATCAGATCCGCGTCCACCTCGCCCATGCCGGGTTCCCGATCGTCGGCGACAAGCTCTACGGTCCCTCCGAGCGATGTTACCTCGAATTTATCGAAACCGGGTGGACACCCGCGCTCGCCTCCCGGCTCCTGTTGCCACGGCACGCCCTGCACTCGGCGAGGATGACGGTTTCCCCCCGGGGCGAAACGGTCGTTTACGACTGGCGCGCCCCTCTCGCGGCAGACCTGGCCGCATGGCTCCCCCGCCCGGCCGTTTAATATTCGTCGGTCTTCCCGGGAGTTTTCGCTTTTTCGGGAGTATTGGCCTTCTCGGCAGCTTTCGCCTTCTCGGCAGCCTTCGCCTTCTCAGCAGCTCTCGCCTTCTCAGCGGCAGCTTTCGCCTTCTCAGCAGCTTTCGCCTTCTCAGCAGCCTTCGCCTCCTCAGCAGCTTTCACCTTTTCGACAGCCCCGTGCTTCTCGACCGCTTTGGACTTCTCGACAGCCCCGTGCTTTTCACCAGCTTTGGACTTCTCGGGAGCCTCGTGCTTCTCAACAGCTTTATCCTTCTCCGAACCCTTATCCTTCTCCCGGCCGTCACGACGCTCCTCCCGAGGTCCTCGCCGATCTTCCTCCCCCCGGCGTCGATTGCGCTGGTAGCGTGGCCGCGGGCGGTGGTTCTGGCTCATCCGGTGGCGGCCGTCTTCCACCATCCGGTCAAATGTCGCCATCTGTTCGCCGTTGAGCGTCCCACGGATCGCCTCGGTGGAACGGGTCATGATCTCCTCCACCTTCGGCTCGACCTCCCGGCGCAGCGCCCGGATCTCCTGACGGCTCTCGGAAACGATCCGGTCGATCTCGCCGCTCTGTCGCTGGTCGAGATGAAGCTCCTTCTCCAGCCGGTGGACGATGATCTGCCCCAACCGGTCGGGTCCGCCCCCCTCGACCACCGTCTTGATGCGCTGGTCGGCAACGCTTCGGGAAAAGGCGATGCCGGTCACCACCCCGAGCGCAAAGATGAGGCAAACCCCTGCAATCGCTTTGAACATCCTCATAAATACCTCCCGGTGAGTCCTTCGACATAGGCCCACTCCACCGAGCTTTCCTCCAGCGCGCTGCGGATGGCGAACTCGCGCTCCGGCTGCTGGTGCCAGAGGTTCCAGCTCATCACCAGCGTCAACAGGACAAAAATGGGCAGCAGCCGCCACTGCCAGACGGCCAGCAGCGGGAACATGCCGGGTTCCCCTGCCCTGAGCCGGGCCATCAACCGCGTCTCAAAGCCATGTTCGGCGCGCGTCACGTCGTGCGGCGGGGCCTCCCGGGCCTTCGCGAAAAGTTGATCAAGCAAGGAATCGTTCATTTCAGATGAAAAATTTTCTTCAACGCAAGGCGCGCCCGAAAGGCGCGAAGCTTCACGGCGGATTCACTCCACCCCGTCAACCCGGCGACTTCGCGGAGGCTCCGCCCCTCCAGTTCCAGCAGGGTCAGGATCAGGCGCTCCTTCGGCTTGAGCCGGGCGAATGCGATTTCCACCCGCTCCCGGGCGTCGTCCGCCGAGAGGGTGTCCGGCGCGGGGAGGTCGACCGACTCGACCGGAACGCTCTGGAATAGACGGAATTTCTGCTGCCGCCGCACAAAGTCGTAGCAGGCGTGGACGGCGATCTTGACGAGCCAATGTTCGAAGGGAGCCTCCGCCCGGAACTGTTCAAGCCGCTGCCAGGCGCGGATGAAGACCTCCTGTGCGAGATCGTCGATCTGGTGCGCATCGCGGGAAAACCGGGCGGCCAGTGAAAGGATGCGGCTCTTGTGCCGGGTGACGAGGTCTTCGAAGGCAGCCTCATCCCCTTCGAGCGAAGAGCGCACGAGTTCTTCATCGGGTAACGAGTCTGGGGCTCGGCATCGCAAAGGGAAGCAGCGTTTCTAATTGAGATCCCAAGGTTGCGGACTTCGGCGCGCGGGTCAATACCGGAAGTCCGCAACCGGGAGATTGGTTGGTTATTCGTCCCCGCCGTCGTCCTGGGCATCAGCCGAAGGTTTCGAGTGGTCGGCCTTGGGTGGGCGCGGTCCGCGCGGGTGCATCCCCCGCCCTTCACGGTTGCCCATCCGGCTCAACGCGCCGCGAAGCAACTGGTCGGAAGCTCCTTCGAGCGACGAGAGGCGTTCCACCTGCTCGGGCGTCAGGGTCGCCTTGATCTTGGAAAAGAGCTGGGCTTTCTGAACGGCGAGGTCGGCCTCCGTCGTGGCGAGGTCGCTCGCCTTGGCGCGGATCGCGGTTTCATCAACCGGGGTCGCTTCGGCGGCCTTCGAAAGTTCCTTGCGCGCTCCGTCGAGTTTTTCCAGGAGCGGCTGGAGCGTCGGGCGCGTCTCGCGCAGGAGGTTCTGGATCGTCTGGCGCTGTTCGTCGGTCAGGTTCAACTGCGAGCCGACATGGCCGAACCCGCCTGCGCCGCGCATCCGGTCGCCGCCGCGGGGACGCTGGCGGTCCGCCCGCTTCCGGTCGCGCTTGTTCGCCTTGTCGGCCTTGGAGCCGGTGTCGGAAGCGGTCGCCGCCGCCTCAGGCGACGAAGCGGCATCCTGCGCGACGAGCAGCGGAGTGGAGAAGGAGACGGCGGTCGCCGCGGCGACCAACAGGGTGAGGAGATTGGTTTTCTTCATATACCCATCAGGACGCGGGCGAATGGCAAAAGGTTTCATCTTTTTTTCCACGGCAGATTTCGTCGACCCCGCACCGGAGCGCCGTCACCGCCTGGGTGATCTGCGCCGGGGTGATGCAGTAGGGCGGCATCAGCAGCACGGTGTCGCGCACGGGCCGGGTCAAAAGACCGTAGCGACGGGCGGCGACACAGACATGATGCCCGGTCTGGAGCCGCCAGTCAAAGGCTTCCCCCGATTCCTGCACCACTTCGAAGGCGGCGATCATCCCGCACTGGCGGACGGCGCGGACATTCGGATGCCCCTCCAGCAGGCGGAGTTCGGCGGCAAGGTGGGCGATCTTCGGCTGCAACCCTTCGAGCACCTTCTCCTCGCGAAAGACTTCCAGCGAAGCGAGCGCGACCGCGCACCCGAGCTGGCTTCCCGAGTAGGTGTGGCCGTAAAAGAAGCTCTTCATCTCCGAATAGTCGCCCAGGAAAGCTTCATAGATCCGCGCGCTGGCCAGGGTCGCCGCCAGCGGGAGGTACCCGCCGGAAATTCCCTTCGCCACGGCCACCAGATCGGGGCGCACCTTTTCGTGTTCACACGCAAAAAAAGTGCCGGTGCGGCCAAACCCGGTCATCACCTCATCCGCGATCAGGAAAACATCGTGCCGGTCGCACCACTCCCGCAGCCGTGCAAGCATCCCCGTGGGCCAGAACTGCATCCCGGCCGCCCCCTGGACCAGCGGTTCGATGACCACGGCGGCAACCCGCGCGGGGTCGATCGTCCCTTCCTTCACGCCGGCCAGCAGTTCGTCGAGCGAGCCGACATGATCGACCGGAAAATGGTAGGCCGAAAAGCGCCCGTGAAAGAGCGGCACGCCGCCGAGGCTGCTCGCTCCCATCGTGTCGCCGTGGTACGCCCCGTGAAACGCCACAAACCGGTTGCGCTCCGGCGTCCCCTCGTGCTGGCGACACTGGATCGCCATCTTGACCGCGGCCTCGATGGCGGTGCTTCCGTTGTCGGAATAAAAAACGCGCGCCAGCGGCGGCCCGGCAAAGTCGTCGTAGTCCCACAGGGCAAGGAGTTCCTTCGCCAGCGCAATCGCGGGCGGGTTGGTAAACCCGAGAAAGGAGGTATGGGCGACCCGGTCGAGCTGGGCGCGCAACGCCGCGTCGAGCTTCGGGTGGCGGTGGCCGTGCAGGTTGGTCCAGATCGACGCATTGCCGTCGATGTAGCTGCGCCCTTCGCTGTCGCGCAGGAGAGCCCCCTCGCCTTCCACGAGCACGAGCGGCTCGTGCCCGGGGGCGCACCAGTCGCGCATCTGCGTGAACGGGTGCCAGAGGTAGCGCCGGTCGTCGGCGCAAAGCCGGGCGGTTTCGTCGTTCATGGCGCGTCGTCCCCGTCGGTTTCGCCCGCTTCGCCTTCCTCCCAGTGGCCGCCCCGGTCGAGGATCATCTTTTCGATCTGCACCACCTCCTCGTAGGCCGCGCGGCGACGCTGGTACTTGCGAAAGAGGACATCGCGCAGGGTGATCAGGTCGTCCATCAGCGGCGGTTCGTGGTAGGTCCAGTCGGGGTCGTCCCGAAGCTTGCTCTGGATGCGCCAGATACCGCCAAATTTCGTGGCGCGTACTTCGCGTTTCTCCCTCTCGGGAGTGCGTTCGGTCCAAACGTGCTTGTTGTGCATGAAAAAAATTGCGGTTTCACCAGTTCCAGCAGAAACTTCGCCCACTTTGAAGGAACTTGGCAAAATCATTTTATATCTCCTCGCCACCGTCGTGCTCGGCGCGCTGCTGGCCTCCCCCCTTTACTGGGGGGCGCAGTGGCTGGCGGGCCTCGGCATCCTGCCGTGGCTGGCGGAGTTTCCGTACCGGAAGTTCTTTCATCGCGGGCTGCTGGTGGCGGCGATCGTGCTGCTCTGGCCGACGGCCCGGTGGCTTTCGATCCCGAGTGTGGCGGAACTCGGGCTTCAACGCAACCCCCGCCGCTGGAACGATCTCGCGTTCGGCTTTGCCGCCTCGTTTCTGGTGATGGTGGTGCTGGCGATCGCGCTGATTTACTTTGATGTCTACCGGGTCCGCAGCACGATCCACTGGAACCAGCTTCTCAAGGTCGCAACCTCCGCTGTCGTCGTTTCGCTGCTGGAGGAGGGGTTGTTTCGCGGGGCGATCCTCGGCCTGCTGGTCCGGACGATGGCGTGGCGACCGGCGCTTTTCTGGGTCTCCGCGATCTACTCGATCGTCCACTTCCTCAAACCCGAGCAACACCTCCCCGCCGACCATACGATCGGCCTCTTTACCGGTTTTCTCCTGATCCCCGGCGCGTTCGGGCAGTTTCAGGAACCGTGGCTGGTGCTTGGCGGTTTCG
The DNA here is from genome assembly GCA_035555975.1 of Chthoniobacteraceae bacterium. Lineage (GTDB taxonomy): Bacteria > Verrucomicrobiota > Verrucomicrobiia > Chthoniobacterales > Chthoniobacteraceae > DATMFV01. The sequence goes on along the minus strand of DATMFV010000098.1, from coordinate 2,447 downwards.
TCACCCTCTTTTTGGTCGGCTGGATTCTCGGCTGGACGCGGATCAGGCTCAACTCGCTCTGGATGGCGATCGGTCTTCACGCCGGGTGGATCTTCGGGACCATGGGCTTTACCAAGATCGGCCGCCGCCACGTTAAGGAGATGCTCCCGTGGCTCGGCCAGAACCTCAATGTCGGGATCATCTCGATCTTCATGGTCCTCCTTACCGGGGTGATCGTCTGGTGGTGGATCACCCGCCGGCGGGCGCCCGCTGCTTCGTCATGACGTGGCTCGTTCCACCGCTCCGGCATCTCGGCAACCGGGTTCTCGACCTGCTCTACCCGCCTTACTGCACGGTTTGCCGCGCCCCGGCAGAGGCCCGGCTCCATCTCTGCCCGGAATGCCTCGCCGCAGCGCCGAAGGTGTGCGAGCCATTCTGCGAAATCTGCTCCACGCCGTTTGAAGGGGCGATTCACAGCGCGATGACCTGCCCGGCCTGTCGGGACGAGCCGCGCGTGTTTGACTTTGCCGTGGCCGCCCGCCGCAGCCAGGGGGTCGTCCGCGAGTGCATCCACCGGTTCAAGTACGACAACCATTTTCACCTGCGCCTGCCGCTCGCCCGGTGGCTGGCGGAGACGCTCGGCGACCGGCGGCTCACCGGCACGCCGTGGAAAGCGCTCGTCCCGGTGCCGCTCCACCCGTTGCGCGAGCGCGAACGCGGGTTCAACCAGTCGGCCATCCTCGCCGGGCTGCTGGCGCAGGAGAGCGGGCTGCCGGTCGCCGCCCTCCTCCGGCGGACCCGGTTTACCCGGTCGCAAACCCGGCTCGGAAAAGTCGACCGCAGCGAAAACTTGCGCAATGCCTTCGAATTGCGCCAGAGTAGGGACGTGCGCCATCACCATTTTCTTTTGATCGACGACGTTCTGACCACCGGGACGACCGTCAACGCCTGCGCCCGGGTCCTGAAACGGGCGGGGGCGGCTTCCGTCGGTGTCCTCACCGTAGCGCGCGCTTAAAACCATCGTTTTTTCTCTCTATGGGCATTTTCCAACGCCGGGTTTTCACCTCCAAAAGCAAACACAAGAAAGTCGAGATCCCGCAGGGCCTCTGGGAAAAATGCCCCGGCTGCGGAGAGGTGATCCACAGCCTTGAACTGATCGAAAACCTGCGCGTCTGCCCCAAGTGCGACGAACATTTCACCCTCGGCGCGTACGACCGGCTCAACCAACTGCTCGACGCCGGTTCGTTTGAAGAGCACGACAAGGGGATGCTCTCGGTCGATACCCTCAAATTCCAGGGGATGGCCGCCTACACCGAACGGCTCCAGACCTACCGCGACCGGACCGGCCTCAACGAAGCGTTTGTCGGCGGCCTCGGGTCGATCGAAGGGCGACAGGTCGCCATCGGCGTCATGGATTTCCGCTTTCTTGCCGCAACCATGGGAGCCGTGGTCGGCGAAAAAATCACCCGGCTGGTGGAGACCGCCACGCGGGAAAAAACGGCGGTCATTCTCTTCTCCGCCTCGGGCGGCGCGCGGATGTATGAAGGGATGTTCAGCCTGCTCCAGATGGCGAAGACGTGCGGCGCGCTCGCCCGCCATTCGCAGGCGCATCTTCCGTACCTTTCCGTCCTGACCCATCCGACCACCGGGGGGGTGAGCGCCAGTTTCGCCACGGTCGGCGACATCAACCTCGCCGAACCGAAGGCGATGATCGGCTTTGCCGGGCCGCGCGTGATCCGCGAAACAACCCACCAGGATCTCCCGTCGAACTTCCAGACGGCGGAATTCCTCGAAAGCCACGGTTTGATCGACCGGATCGTTCACCGCAAGAAGATGCGCGAAACGCTCTCCACGTTGCTCCGTTTCCTGCTTCCTTAAAAAAGGATAGCGCCCTTTTTTTCCTATAAAATCCGTGAACTACGACGAAGCCGTCGCGTGGCTCTATTCCACGCAGGAGGTGGGGATCAAGCTCGGGCTGGAAAGCTTCCGCAGAGTGGTGGAAGCCCTCGGGCTGGAATCATGGCTGGCCGGAGAGCCGCCCCCCGGCGCGGCAATGCGGCGGCGGGTGATCTTTCACATCGCCGGGACCAACGGGAAGGGCTCGGTCTGCGCCCTGCTCGACGCCCTCTGCCGCGAAGCCGGGTACCGCACGGGGCTCTTTACCTCGCCGCACCTGATCACCTACCGCGAGCGGGTTCGCCTCGACGGGGTGATGATCCCGGAAACCGAGGTCGCCCGGCTGCTGCACCGCATCCGCAGCGTGACGGAGACCAAGGGGCTCAAGCCGACCTTTTTTGAGATCACCACCGCGCTGGCGCTCCTCTGGTTTGAGGAGCAGGAGGCCGAAATGGTGGTGCTGGAGACCGGGCTCGGCGGGCGGCTCGACGCCACCAACGTCGTGCGGCCGACCGTCTCGGTGCTGACGCCGATCAGCCTCGACCATCACCAGTACCTCGGCAACACGCTCG
>DATMFV010000097.1:0-41011 GCA_035555975.1 Chthoniobacteraceae bacterium | reverse complement strand
GGCGTTTTCAACTGGCCTCGCCGGAACCGGAGGAGCAACGCCCGTTCGTCGCCTTTTTTCCGCTCCAATCCGCTTCCTCCCCGATGTTTTTCAAGAAGGTTCCCTTTTTCATGGAGCGGCACCCTGCATCTTGTGCCAGAGGTTTTCTGAACAGAGCAACGCAGATCGGAGCCAAGGCGCTGATCGTTTTTTGCCGGACGCGGAGCCACGAAGGCGTGGAGGAAGTCGTTCGGCAATGCCTCCGATTCAACGCCAGGGGAGTGGCGTTTTTTGATCGAAGCTACCCTGAATTTTTTACGCTGGCCGCCCGGGAATTACTCAAGAAAGGGATTCCATTGATCAGGGTTTTCGACGATTGCCGATACCTTGACGTGGTTTCGCTCAATCATAACAATATCGCCATTGGTTATGAATCGGTGCGCTACCTCGCGCGCAAAGGGCATCGCAAGATGGCCGTCCTTTATGCATCGTACAGCGCCACATCGGCAACGGAAGACCGGATCAAGGGTGCAAGGCTTGCCGCTGAAGAGAGCGGGGGAAAGGTCGAACTCGTTCTGGAAGCCGTGCGCCACGACCCCCCTTCCACGCTGCATGCCTTCGTGGCTAAACATCGCCGGATCAACGGGTTCTATGTCGTCAATTCATGGATTTTTCAACGGCTTGAAACGGCGTTGAAGGAGTCCCGCCTTCGCCGCGAAACACCGCCCGACATCTTTGTCTGCACCGCCCGCGGGAACGTCCCCCCGTTCAAGGGAGTTTCCGACGGTTTCTACCTCGACTATGAAGCGCTCGGCGCAGAAGCGATGAAAACCTTCAAGGCGATCGCGGAGGGAAGCCCCCTCTCCAAGAATGTGCTGCTGGAGCCTTCATCGATCTTCACCCACTAACGAACTTCAAAGTCAACCCCGGCCCGCTGTCCGGAAACGCCCTCGGTGACTTCCACCTCCCACCGCCCGGAAAGATCATTGGCAGCAATCGAGACGGGGACATCCAGCAAACCATCTTTCGCTCCATAATACCCGCTGCCTTCCGCCTCGCGCCCTTCAGGATCACGGATGATCACCTTCATCGGGGCAATCGCCTCCAGCCGTTTGCCTGAAAGCGTCGGCAGACGGACTTTCAGGCGGCCTTTGCTGCCCTTGTGCAGTTCCTTGTCCATGGCAACTTCCAGTTTACCAGCCGCCTCGTTCATGATCAGGAAGAGCCCCCCTCCGCCCCCTGCCAGGCCGACCGGAAAACGAACGCCTCCCTCCACCGGTTCCGGGGCAACCGTCTGATGCCGCATCAGATCATAGACAACCCCGTTCTCCTTCGCGATGGTGACCTTTCCGGCGGTCGGCTTGCCCTCTTCCATCACCAGTCCATACTGCCCGACATAGTTTCCAAAGTCGCGGCGATCGTTGATGGCAAAAAGATAATCGCTCGCGCCGTAACTCCGGCGTCGCAGGATGATTTCGGGCTGATCAGTAGTGACGGCAAAGGAGTAATAGCCTTCCAGTTCCGCACGCAGCCAGGCGGCAAGGGCGAACAGCTTCTCCTTGTCCTTTTTGGCATCCCGTTCCCGTCGGAAGCTGGTGAGCAGAAGATCGGGCTGGATGGCGGGCGAAAGAAACTCGTCGCCAATGACGATGCCGCCCTTTTTCTGGAACAAAGTGATCGCCTTGGAGACGCTTTCGGTCAGGACATCGCAGTGCGGCATCACGAGGACGGAAAAGCCGTCAAGCCCCTGTTTGAGGATCGTTTCATCATAGACGATCCTGGGCTGCAACCCGGCGTATCGCGTGATGAGATAGGCATCCGCCCCCCATCCGTTGCCCGAGCCAAAGGTGCCGCGCCCGGCAAAGACCTGCGAGGCAAAACTTTCGAGAAAAGCGACATCGTTTCTGGCATCGGGTAGCTGCATCAGCGTCGGCCCGAGCGGTTCCACCACCGAGGCGATCATCTCTTTGAGCCGCCGCTGCGCTCCGGGGTGGGTATGGCGGTATCCGCTTTTGCTTTCCACCAGCGATCCCCACCCGTGATACATGATCCCCTTGACCGGATGCGAAAGCATCAGCCAGAGCGACTCACTTAAATGATCGGGCGCGATGGTGATGAATCGTGCGTCCGGCTCCACCTCTTCCCATCGCTCTTCAAGGCGATCGCCGCGCGGCTGTCCGTTTTTGCCAGCTTTCTGCTCCGGAGCGGTTTGCGAACGATACCAGATGGCTTGACTCATCACCATGATCCCTTGTCCGGGCCGCCCTTCCGCCATCGCCGCCGTCTGGTCGGTCGCCAGCGAGATCTTGAGCGGGTCAGGGTAGGAATAAGTCCAGTGGCTCAGGAAATCGACGCTACCCCCTCCGCCGTAGACGGAGGCACCCCGGGCGGCGGGATCAAACCAGGTCCAGAGGCCGTCGTGCCCTTGCGACTTGAAGCCGCGATCAACCAGCGTATGCAGACGGTTCCACCCATCCCCCTCCTTCCAGAACCAGCGATAATAGGCAAGGATCGGGTGATCATCGGGGACGATCCGGTCGTCCGGAAAGCCCGAAAGCCTGCGATAATCGACCCCACGGGCGGAATCGCCCACTTCCGGCGGGATGTCAGCGTGGGCTTCCCTGCGGTAGGCTTCGCGGTCCACGGGATGGAAACTCGGCCTGGAATGATCGCGCACTTCCGTGTCGATCAGCGCACCCGACAAGCCGGGGAGATCGCCGAAGGTCCGACCCACGAATTTCCCGAGGTTTTCCGCCGCTTCGCGTGCTTCGGGGAATTGCCCGTTGAGCGTGGGGCGCGGGTTGCCCGTCCGGTCGATGCGGTTGTACTTCGTTCGAAGCGCTTCGTTTTTGCCAATGGAAAGCTGGGCCAACCCTCCGAGCTGCATGGCGAATGCCGTATCAAAAACCTTGCGCGTGGTGTCGATCCGCGCCGGAGAAACGAACTCGACGGCGGGGTCCGTGCTCCCCTGCCAGAGCGCAAACCAGTGGGTAAAGCCGATCTTTTTGAGGTTCCTGACGCCGAGCGGCCCGTCATCGTTCAGCGAAGCATTCCCCCACATGATGACCGGCATCCGGTGGGGTAGCGGACGCGGGACCACCGTCAGTTCCATGGAAGCCGGTTCGCCGACGGGCGTTCCGTCTCCATCGGCAAGGTTCACCTTTGCTGCATAGCGCCCCGGTTTCAAGTCGGTCAACTTCGTTTGATTATCTCCTGCAACAAGGTCGAGCGTCCGTTCTTCCCCGGCTTCGAGCGACGGCACCGCCTGCCTGCTTCGGATCGCTCCGCCCTCCATCGCCAGTTCGAGGACCGCCCCTTCCAGCGGCTCCTTTTCATCATTGCGGATGGTGATTTGCAGGCGGGCGTTTTTCTCCATCCGCAGAAAAGCGGTGCGGGACTTGGCGGTATCCAGTGTGATGGCGGCAAAACCGGCTGTCAGTGATGAAAGCAAAACAGCGGTGGTAATCAAAAGGCGGCTCATGGGTAATCTCATCGGGTAAGAACTTCAAAATAGACCGGCTTCCAGATGCCTCCGTGGGTTCCCGAAGGTTTGGAGACCCGGACGACGATCCGGTTCCGTCGGCCCCATTTCAAAACCCGTCCGCAATCAATGGCAAAAGGAAGATCGTAACCACGCAGGCCGATATCGTGCGCGCCCAGATACTCGCCGTTGATCCAGACCCAGGCGCTCTGGTCAACCCCTTCGAAAACAAGATCGGTCGCTACCCCCTTGGGCTCTTCGGGAAGGTCGAGCGAAAGCCGATACCAGGCAACCCCTTCGTACTGATGCCCAAAGCTCTGCCAGGTCCGCCCGATGGCTCCCTCACCCCAGTCGTGGTCGTCAAAATCAGGCAGGTGCCATCCTTCGAGGTGGCCGCGCATCGGCGGATCAACGCGAAATTTCCACCCCTTGGCAGGCAGATCGATGCGGGTCGCTACCCCAAGCTGGAGGTCTTGAAACTCCGGCCGCATCCGGGCGGAGACCACCTCGCCATGAAACGGCCAGAGGGCCTCGATCGCAGCCTGGCTGACAGCGCGAGAGCGATCTTCACTCGCCTTTTGAAGCAGGGCCGCCGCCTGCGGCTCTTCTTTGAGGAGGGCCAGCGCTTCCACCGCGTCGAGGCGCACCATTTCATCGGCATCCCGGATCCCCGCTTCCAGCACGGGAAGACGCTGCGCCGGAGCCTGTTGCCGCGAGATGGCGCGAAGGGCGGTACGGCGCACCAGCGGGTCGGGATCGTCAGTGGCGCATTGGCGGAGCCGTTCCGCAGCCGGCGGGCCGATCTCCGCCAGCGAACGCACCGCCGCCCGCCGGACCAACGCCTCTTTGGATTGCATCGCTTTTTCCAAAACGGGGAGCCCCGCCTCGCCCCGGCCGCCTGCGGCAAGCGCTTCCCTGCGAAGAACGGCCGGTGGCGGGGTGGAATCAGCGGCAAGTGGGATCCCGGACACCAGCAGGCCAAGGGCAATGGAGAGAGGTGTTTTCATGGCGGGAAGGATACGGCTAGTCATGCGTCATGGAGGCTTCGGTAAGGACAATCTCGGTATTCAGGCGGACTTTAAGATAAACAACTACCTTCTGGCCGGGATGGACGGTCTCAAATGCTGCGGTGAGCGTGGTCTCTTCATCCGGAGAGAGTTCGTGATCGCTGGTGACATGATCGAGCGCCAGCCAGTTCTCCTCCCCCTCCTGCGGCAGCCGGATATCGAGCGTCACCCGTGCCTTTTTCCTGCTGCTGATTTTTACCGAAAAGGTATGGCGTCCGGGAGTCTCCGCGACGCTTGATGTATAGATATTATAGCCACCCCTGGGGGAGTCAACCACCAGAGCCTCTTTTCCATCCCGCTGGCCGTGGCGAATGGTGATCGCCTTTCGTACGTCATCTTTGGCGTAGACGCCCCATCGGCTCGGTTGTTCGCCGCCCTCCGAGGCTACCCATTGCGTAAAATCGCCATTGGAGAGAAGATTGGGTGAGTCACCGGCAGAGAGGCAACGGGGCGTTCCCATCAGGGCCAGAAGCAGGCAGGTTGCGGGAAAAATCTTGAACATGATGGCGTCAGCCTCCCTTTTCGCCTTCCCTCGATCAATCTCAAAGCCCGGGTTTTCAAGAAAACTGTATCTATCGGAGTTCCATTCGATCAGCCTCGAATGGAAGAAGAAAAACCGCCGGGCGGATGTATACAGTTTTCAGTCGCATCGGGGCGATAGCGGTTGAAGCGTCTCTTTGGCGATCGTATAAAAAGACCGGAAACTTCCTTGATCCCCCTTTAAGAAAACCGATGAACAGAAAACTGCTCCTATTCCCCGTCGCGTTCCTTGTTTCAGCCCTTGCCGCCAAGGCGACCACGTTTGATTTTACCGGAGCCAGCGGCCTTTGGAACGACGCTTCCCAGTGGACCGCCCGGGAGACCACCCCGGATACGGTGCCGACGACCAACGCTCCTCCCGCCCGGCATTCTGCCTATCTGGGCAACGCAGGCAGGACATTGGAATTTTCTCTAACAGGGAGCTACTACCTTGATAATCTTTCTCTGGACCATTCGGGAACCTATGTCCTGAGAAGCCTCAATGAAGGAGAGGGAACCAGCAACGTCATTGTTCTCAATCTCGCGGGCGACCTGACCAGCGAAAGCGGTCGCCTTAACTTCACCAACAATACCCACGGCTCACTGGCTATCAATATTGCCGGAGACGTGATTCTGAACGGGGGCGAGCTTTATTTCGGGACGGAGAACGCCGCGTTCAAAGGTGTTTCCATCGCAGGCAACACCACGATTGCATCGGGCGCTTTCATGGGGCTTCGCCTGTCCGTGCGCGGCACGCTTTCCACCCCGACCGAACTGGGCGCCGTCTCGGTCGCATCGGGAGGGACATTGGTTCTCAATCTCGGCAAGCAATCATCCGAAACGACAGAGGTCTTTCGTATCACGAAGCTCCAGGGCGGGGGAGAGGTATCGGTCTTTAATACCATCGGCACTTCCCCGACATATAAGGCATACAAAGGAAACCTGATCGTCGATTCGACCGGTAACGATCTCTTTAGCGGCACCCTGCTTCAAAAAGGAGACGATTCAACCCTCCAACTGACGAAGCGGGGCGGAGGCACCCTGACGCTTTCCGGCGAAAACAACTATTCGGGCGGCACCCGCGTCGAAGCCGGGAAAGTGGTGGCCGCGCACGCTTCAGCCCTCGGCGTCGGGCAGGCGGAGATCGAAAGCGATGCCGTGATCGAGGTGGTCGAAGGGGTCTCCCTGGCCAATGCGCTTTCCATCAACGGGGGAGAGCTGGCCGTTCACGGAGAAGTCACCGGTTCGCTCGTCTTTGATGAATCAGGCGGCCGCATCACCGGAACGGGGACGATCGCTTCCGCTCTCGCTTTCAATGACATCCATCAGGTGATCGCCCCCGGCGAAGGAAAAAGCACCCTCTCGTTCGGCACTTCCCAGAGCTGGGAAGCGTTGACCTATGAATGGGGCATCACGCAATGGGATGCCGCAGAAGAGGGGTATGATCAAATCGCCATCACCGGAGACCTCGACCTGAGCGGGGCGACCGCGATCTGGTTGACACTCAACACCTTTACAATGGAAGGTGACTCCGGTCTGCTGACCGATTTCAGTGAAAACAGCCAGAGCTGGACCCTTCTCGGTGTCACCGGCGAGATTCAGGGGTTTGACGCGGCCCTCTGGGAGATTGACGCCGACGGTTTCCTGAATCCCTTTGGCGGCAGTTTTAGTGTGACCCAGGCGGGCAACGAACTGCTGCTGGTCTACACCATTCCGGAAGCCGGTCCGACGACCCTTTGCCTGCTTGGGCTTGCCTTGATCGGCGGCGTCATCTATCGAAGAAAAGGCTAACCTCCCTTCAAGATGCTCCCCCGAACCCGTACCCGCGCCTTCTCCCTGACGGAGTTGTTGGTCGTCATAGCGCTTCTTCTGGTCCTGGCCGTGATCGCGATCCCCGCCTCCAGACAGGCGACGCTCATCTCCCGGCGTTCCAGATGCGCCGGAAATCTTAGGGAGATCGGCGCCTTGATGTTTCTCTATCTCAACGACCATCAAGGCGTCTTCCCTCCCGGGGCGACCGCCAAGTACAAGCCGGACGGAGAACGTTCCGGCACCGATTACTGGACCACTTATCTGATAAGAAACGCCGCCCTGAAGGATCTTCGCTGTTTTATCTGTCCTTCGGTTGACAAGACAAAGGTACAACCCGACCTGTTGAAAAACCGGGGCGGTCATGGCTATACTTCCTATGCCTATAACCGGTACGGCGTTGGAAACGGGGTCAGCGACAAGCATCGCCCCGCCCGTCTCTCGAAAATCGACGAACCCGGCAAGCTGCTGATGCTGTTTGATTATGAAACGCCGACCCAGCCTTACGTCGGGTGGTATCTCGCGGCCCGCTCGCAGGCTCAGGAGGATTGGGACTTTTACGCCGACCGGCACGGCGGGCGGGTCAATGTCCTCTTTTGTGACGGTCATGTCGAGAGCCTCAACAGAGAGCAGATGCTTGGGCCCGGCACCAACGATTTCCCATGGGCGACCTACAAGTACACGGAACGGTAAGAACCCCCGCCTTTTTGCCCCCTCGTCTCGTAAATCGTGACGACCGACCGTGGCCGGAGGAGCGTTCTCTGGAATATGATGACGAAAAAGATCCTTTGTTCCCTGCTGGTGACCGCCGCCCTTGCCACGCCGTTGTGGGCGGATGAAACGATCGCCGTGACCGAGCTTCCCAAGGAAGTCGTGACCGCCATCGAAACCCACCTTCCCGGTGCCACGCTCCTTTCCGCTGAAAAGGACCACGAAAACGGCAAGCTGGTCTACGAGGTCAAGGTCCGCACCAAGGATGCCCGGCACGAACTGGAAATCACGCCCGAGGGGACGATCCTCAAGACCAAGACCAAGCCGAACGTGAAGCCGTAAGGCTCTTTGTTCCGCCATTACCGGGCGGCGCTGCCTTCCCCCATCAGCGGCACCGGCTCGAAGGTTTTGCCATTGATCTCGAAGGTCCCCCGCAGGTCGGGCGCGGTCGGTTTTTGCGCCGCATCCTGTGCGACAACGTTGTGCCTGCCGAACCAGCTCGCGGCAGGCACCTCCTGCTCGGGACTCTGGATGATGAGGTTGTAATCAAACGCCCCGAGCGCATCATCCCGATCCCGGAGGGTTCTTCCCGAAACCGCACTCCCGCCCACGGCAAAGAGGTTGCCGACAACGACGAACTTAGGCAACCCGGTTTCAACATTGCCGGGGTGGGGGAGGCGGAGCCCGTTGTCCCCGCCGCGAAAGGTGTTGTTGAGGATGTAGACATCCGGCGAGGTCTCCGCGCGGATCACGTCGTGCTCAAGGTAGACATGGCAGAAAACATGGTTGCCGAGCTTTTCGGGCAAAAGGCTTTCGTTATTCGTCAACCGGACGATGCGGTTGGTGTCTTCGTTGAGCGCGTGCAGCCGGAAGTTGATGCTGTTGTCCTCAAAATGGTTCCGGTCGTACTGGATGCGGGTGGCATTGGCGCGAATGGCGGTGCCTACACTGGAGTGATGGAGTACTCGGTTGCCCTGAATGAGAATATCCGAGGTGTCCACGATGGAGATGCCGATCAACCCGCCGTTGAGTTCGTTGTTCCAGATCAGGTTGTCGCGGGTTTCTTTCAGCGTGATGGAGCGGTCGTTGGAAATGTTATGAGCGCTGGCCCACCCTTTGTAAAACCGGTAGATGAAGCAGCGGGCGGCAGCGGCTTTCCGCGCAGCAGGGTCTTCCAAAGCCTCCGCACCCGCCCACGCGCCGGGTTGCGTACCGAAGAAGCGCATCTCCACGCGGCAGTCGCGGACGACATTGTGCGAAGCCCCGCCCGTCAGCAACACGCGGTCGGTGCCGAAATAGATCTCGCAGTTGCGGAGTTCGTTGTATTGTGCCTGCTCGCCAGTGATCTTCACGCCCGAGACGCCGCCTGAGATCGCGCAATCCGCAATGGCGAGATACCCGGCATTGTCGATGGTGAGGGCGGTGCCGTCGGGGTAGGCTTCGATCTCGTAGCCTGTCGGCGAGGCTCCACCGGCAAAGCGGAGGTAGAGGGTCTGGCCGTCCGCTGCTTTTTCATTTTCTTCGAGATAGGAGACGGCTCCCAGCGTCTCCCAGAAGGCGATGCCCTGCTCAACATAGCGCGGGATATAGATATCATTGGTGATCCGGTGGTCCTCCGGCCATGCCAGCACTTCCCGGGCCGTCAGCTTGCGTTGGTTGACGCCGCCTCCACCGGTACGGGGGTGGATCGGCGCGATCTGCCGTCCGTCCGCCGTGAGCAGCGCCGCCTTGAAACCGAGCGGCTTGCCATAGCGAAAGACCCCGGGGCCGACCTCCGGCGCGGCTACCCACGCGGCCGCATCGAGCGGGGTGCCGGTGGTGATGCGGGTGAGCTTCTCGCCCTTCGCGGATAAGCTGCCGCGCACGGTGATCGGCGCACCCTCCGCTCCGCCTTTGGTGATGAGCACCGTCTCGCGGTAGACGCCGGGGGCAAGCTGGAGCGTGTCGCCCGGGGCTGCCTGCTCCAACGCCTGTGAGAGGGAGCCGCCTTCGGGCACTGCGATCACTCTCCCGTCGGCTGCGGCGGAGTGTCCCTGAAACCAGTGCGCAGGCGGCTGCGGCGGCGGGGTTTCCGGGATGGCGGAAGGCTTGGAGCAACCCGCCAGACACGAGAGCGCTACGAGGGAGAGGGCGGTTTGGAGGATTTTTAACATAAAGTGGGAAGGTGCCGGTTCACGGCTCCTTCGGGTAAATCATGGCCTTGCGAAGCTGCGCGCCGGTCCGGCCGGTACGGGCGGGGTCGGCCTCCACCATTTCGACGTGGCCGTCGACAAAGAGCGCGGGGAAGGGGCCCTTGTATTCCGTGTTGTTGCCGTCGATGAAGGGAGAGTTGGAGGGCGCACCGCTGAAGCGTGCGGCATATTCCCGCCGGAAGTGCGTCGGAACATAATAGATTTTGCCCGATGGCCGGGCGATCTCTCCGTAGCGCACCACCGTGACCTCGGAAGGGGTGGCGGCCTTCGGGTTGAAACCGATATACTCATTGCTGGCGTAAGAGTCGGCTGGGGAGGGGTTTGGCCGCTGGTCGTAGCCGCTGATGAAGAGTTTGCGGATGGAAGCCTCGTCCGCGCCGTTTCTGAAAACGTCAGCACCCCAATCGCGCACGTCGTCAATATAGCCAAGGTATTGCGCGAAGGTCCGCGCAGGCGAGGGCGATACGCAAACGGGAATGATCTGGTTGTTGTCGGCAAGGTACGCGTGGAATACCTGGCCGATGGTCCGCAGGTTGGTGAGGTCGCGCATTTTGTTTCTTGTGCGCAACGCCTTGGTGGAGGCGGCAAAGACCAGGCTGGCGAGCACCGCCACCGTCGCCAGCGCTACCAGCAGTTCAGTAGCGGTGAAACCCGAAACGGTGCCATGGCGGCGGTTTTGTTGAGAGTTCATGGGGGTTTTTCTTTTAACACAAAGCTTTGCGGCGGAGCCTTGCGACCCCGAGCGCTCCCGCCCCCAGCAGAAGCAACCCCGCGAGGCCCGGTTCGGGAATGGCCGCGACATTGAGCAGGATGGCGTTTTCCTCCCACGAAAAGGTTGCGTTGTAACCCCCAAAGCCGCTCCCTATCGTGAGCAGGCCGCCAAGTTCCGCGATCTCCGAGGTGGAGATGGTATTAAAGCTCAAGAGTGTGAACGTCCCTTCCAGGACTTCAAGACCGTTGACGGCAATGCCCCCGGCAAAGAGCGCCAGCTTCCCCGCTTCGTAGCCGGTAAATTCGATCCGGTCGCTGGCATCGCCCGCTCCAAACCGGAAGGTGAAGGCAGCCCCTTCGTTGAGGGTGAGCAACGGCTCCGACCCGGTCGCCGTTCCATCGAGCGTCAGGGCGGCAAAGCCGGTGGCCAGATGCGCCGAGGGAGCCACCACCCCGCCATTCCTGACGGTGATGCCGTTGCCCGCGCCGGGTGCAATGAGGCCCGAGCCTGCAAGCGCGCCCCCGGCTTCAACCACGACGGCCCCTGTGCCCAGACCGCTGCCGCTGGTGTTGGTGACGGCAAGGACTCCACCCTCAATCGTCGTTGTCCCGGTGTAGGTATTTCCCGCGCTGCGCGAGAGGATCTGCGTGCCCGCGCCGGCTTTGCGCACCGTCAGCACGGCAGGGCGGAGAGAGGATTGGTAATCACGCAGAATGCCGGAAAAGGTGGTCGGCGTCGCGTTCGTGCTTTCAATGAGAAGGGTTCCCGCCGTGCCGTTGTGATTGGAGGACGAACTGACCTGGATATCGCCGCTCCCTTTGAGCGACGCGACCGAGACGGTGCCGCTGCTGTAGCCGCGTCCGCCGAGGACGAGGCTCCCTGCAAGGTCGAGGTTTCCCAGTTGGATGATCCCGCCCTGCACTCCGGCCAGGAGAAAGATTCCGTTGGCGCCAATCGTGGAGGTGCCTGTCACGGTGAATTGTTCCAGCGAGGAGGCCTGTCCGATGACGACTTCGTTGGTATTGTGGACGAAATCGCCGATTTCAACCGCCAGCGTTCCGGCGTTGTTGCGGATGCTCAGTACGTAGGCACCATTTTTGGTCAGCGTGCCGATCTTGAGCAGGCGGGAGGAGCCGCTATCCGCCTCCAGGCGTTGCGTGGAGGTGCCAGTGGAGGAGTACTCCATCTCGCCGAGGTGGATACCATTCGCATTGACGACCAGATTGCGGGAATCGCCCGAGTTTCCCGAGACGATGGCCTTGTCTGCGACGGTCTGTGGCACGCTGTCGCTTCCTTCGGTACGGGTCCAGTTGGCGGCATCGTTCCAGTTGGCGTTGCCGCTGGAGGTCAGTTCAAACGTGTTGGAGACTTGTGCCGCTACGCGTGGTCCGGGGATGAAGGAAAGAAGGGCCGCGGCGAGGATCGGGGTGGCGAAAAGACGTGGTTTCATGGTGTTTTGGGGGAGAGGGATTTGAGTTGGGGCGGGTAGTTCGGGAATCGGCATCATTTCCCGCCCTCCTTTTCCTTGAGGAATGCACCGCAGGAGCGCCGGATGATCATGGTCCCCGGGAAGCGGAACTCCCCCGGCTGCGGTGGGCGGCCTTCGCGGATCATTTTGAAGAGGCATTGCACCGCTCCGTGAGCCATTTCCCCGATCGGTTGCGCGACCGTGGTGAGGGGGACAGCTCCGAATGCGGAACCGATGTCGTCGTCAAAACCGGTCAGCGCGATATCGTGCGGGACGCGCAGGCCCGCCTCCGTGCAGGCGGCAAGGGCACCCTGAGCCCATTCGTCGTTGCCGCAGAGGACGGCATCGGGACGTGTTTTCCACGACAGGATCTCTTCCATGCCCGCTTTGCCGCGCAGGTAGCCGCGCGCGGGGTCGAAAGGGTTTTCCACATCGCTGGGGCGGCAATGCCGTACCTCTACATCGCCGGGGTGTTCCGCTACGGCGCGTTCCACCCCGGTGGTAAGGTGGTCGGTGTTGTCGGCCAGGGTGCCCAGACGTCGGCAGCCGAGCCCCAGCAAATGCCGTGCAAGCGCGTGGTAGCCCCACGCCCGTTCCGAATAAAAGCGCGGGATGCTGCTATCCAAAGGGCCGCCACCAATGATGACGGTGGGAATCCCTGTTTTCAGGAATCGCTCCAGATGGTCCCGTTTAAGTCGCGGATGAATGAGGATGACGCCTTCGACCCGTGCGTCCACCACACGCTGGAACACCGCGGATTCGCTGTCACCAACACTCCGGGTAGGAAGAAAATTCTCCTGTACCAGCGGTTCATAGTTTTCGCGGATCACGGCCTCCGCCGCCGCACGGGTCTTGCGCTGCGAGAGCTGGCGCAGATCACCGAAATCAATCAGCGCGATCAAACCCGTTTTGCCATTGCGCATGGCGCGGGCATAGCGGTTGGGGCGGTAGCCAAGCTCCTCCGCCGCCCGGCGCACCTTCTCGCGTGTGTCGGCGTGGTAATTCCCACCCTTGCCGCTCAGGATATGCGAAACGGTGACCTGCGAAACGCCCGCCCGCGCGGCAACCATCCCTTGTGTGGAGGCTTTGGAAGTGAAACTACCGGTTTTCATTACGTATAGATTCTTCCTCAATACGTAATGAAAGACAAGATCTTTTTTCACCGCGCGTTCGAAGAGAGGAAGAACCGGCTTGCCGGGCGGGGCGGTTTTCCGCTACGCTTTCAACGCTCGCCTGCGATGAAAATTACCCTCTATAAAAAATCGGGATGCCCGTGGGCCGCCGCGGTCATCGGGTTTCTCAATGAACTGAACCTTCCGTTCGAAATCAGGAACGTTACCACGCAACCGGCCTATGGCGAGGAGTTGCAGCGGCTCACCGGCAAGTGCATCAGCCCCAGCCTGGAGATCGACGGCCAGCTTCTGGCGGACGCCAGCGTTGAGCAGGTGGCCGAAGTGCTCGAACACAAAGGGATCGTGCTGTAATGTCACCTACTCCCGTGAGCCATCGGCGTCGCCGGGCGGGTGTCACCGCCTTCGAACTTCTCGTCGCCATCGGCATCGCGGCGATTCTGGCGATGGTGTCGGTCGCTTTCCTGAATCGTCACCGCGAGCGCTCGCGGGAGACGGTCTGTCTTTCCAACCTCCGCAACCTCGGGGTCGCGATGGCGCTCTATACGGGGGAGAACAGCATGACGCTGCCCGGCCCGCTCTGGCGGGGGCAATCGCCGATCTACCAGAGCGACGAGGAGGGTGGTTTTGACCGGATGAGCGGCAACCTGGTGACCTTCCTCGCCCCCTACCTGCGGCTCGAAAACCTGCCGCCGCTCCACTCCGCCACCGCGGAGATCCTCGCCTGCCCCGCCTGGCTCAAAAGCGCACGGCACGAGACGCAGTTGATCTGCTACTACTCGGCGGGAGAGATCATCATTGATCCCGACGAACCATCGCTCTTTCCGTTCGGGCGTAGCAGCAGCCAGGGTGAACCGCTTCCGCCGATGCGGACCACAGCGCTCCCCGATCCGGCGACCACTCCCGCCTTCTGGGAGTTTGACCGGCAGGCAACCGTTGCGGAGAGCGACTACTTCACCGACCCCCGGGTGCCCTCCGCACCGGTGCACCGGACGGTGCGCAACACGCTCTTTTTCGACGGCCACGTTGCCGCTTCGCGTGTCTTTTGAGGCATTCTTCGCGTGGCGGATTCGATACCATTGCGTTCCATGTCATCCCTGAACGGCATGAATTCCCGCCGGATGACCTGAAAATGAAGCTAGCCGCGAAGCCAGATGGGTTGGTAGACTTTTTATCATTATTTCACAGTTTAAGGAATTGCTAAAGGTTTCGGGTCAAAATTTTCTTCCAAAATGATGTGCGCTCTTCAAAAATTCCATGGGCATGGAAGAATATTATTGGGATTAATTCCGATTGTTTTTTCATCTCTTGGTTGTCAGCAGATGACAGAAGTAACTTACTCCCAGGCGGATGTTATGACGCTGGACAAAGGTCGCCTCAAGATGGAAATAGCCAAAGCGGAAAGGGGTGATGTTGAAGCGATGGGAAAGGTATATCGTCACTATGCTTTTGGTGATTTCGATGAAGATCAAGCGGACTTCTGGTTAAGGCGTCTTGCCGAAGCTGGTCATCCGGCATCACAGTTTAACCTGGGAAAGGATCTTGTGGAGGAGGGGCGTATTACTGATGGTTTGGAGTGGATAAGAAAAGCGGAAAGCGCCGATTTTGGTCCCGCGGTGGAATATATGGCAGAGATCCGGAAGGAAAGGGGGGCACGCCAAGGAACCGCTGATTAAGGCAAGCTTGATCGTAAACGGGTCATTTGTGCGGGTTTTCGGCTCGATTTGTCCGGGACAGGCTGCGGAAAGCGAACCAAAAATCCATCAAAACGGCCAGCGTCTCCGCCCGGCTCCATTAAATCAGCGATTCCCCAGGTTCTGTTTTGTCCTACTTGAAAAACAGCCCGTTCTCGTCTCGGCCCTTGAGCGCGTACGAACGATAGTGCGCCTGTTGCTTTGCATAGACATCCCCTGCCGAGGCGGCGTTGTAGGTCATGTAAAGCTGCCTGCGGCTGCGCGGGGAGCGGTTGAGTTCGCTGCGGTGCGGGGTGAGCGAATGAAAGATGACCACGTCGCCGGGCGCGGTTTCGCCGAGGACGGCGGTGGAGAGGTCGATCTTTTTAATTTCGTCATCGTTCAGGTTGCGAAGCTCTCCCGGCGTGGAGAGGAGGGTATGGTGGGCAGCGGGAAAGAGTTCGATCGCCCCGTTGAGCGCGTCGGCGGCGTCGATCGCGACCATGACGGAGAGGATCTTGTCCGGGTGGATGTCCGGCAGTTCGCTCACGTCGCCCTGCGGCTGCCACCAGGCGTAATCCTGATGCATCGTGTAGCCGGACATGGCGGGAGCCTTGAAGATCAGCTTGTCCTTGAAAAGCCGGGCCGGTTCGCCAAAGAGGTCTTCGAGCGCGGTGGTGATCCGGGAATCGTGTACGACCTTGTGAAAGAGCGGTGAGACATCGATCACCGGGTCGATCCGTTCGACGACTTCCGTTGCGTTTTCCAGCTTCCGGTGGCGCGTGCGCAAGTTGTCGGGATGGACGAGACCGGAGCTCATAAGCCGGTCGCTCTCCTGCTGAAACGCTGCGGCTTCCTCCGGCGTGTAAAGACCGCGCAGGATCAGGTAGCCGTCGCGTTGATAAGCGGCGATCTGCTCCGAACCGAGATGATGGGAAGTTGGTGATGAAAGAGTGGGTGTTGACATGGATGACACGATAGATCATTCAAAACGCAATAATCGTGGCTGATTATGGCATCTTATTGATCAATTTTGATATTTTCATGAAAGAAATCGATACCCGGGTGGCGGAAGCGATTTTCGGCGGGCCCGCTCTCCCGGTTGAAATGGCGCAAGCCTTCGTGCGTGCGCACGCTCTCCCGCTCCCGGCGGAGGTGGTCGCGCTTCCCGAAGGAGCCGCGGCACCGGAAGCCGGTGCGGTGCCGTTGCGGCTTCACGACGGCCTGGTCTACTGGTTTGTACCTGTGGAGATGGCAGGCGGCTCCCCGCGTCCCCCGTGGGGATGTGACGGCGCAGGCCGCCTGGTCGGCGCGGTTCAACAGGCCATCCTCCGCCTTCGTCGCAGCGAACTGCGCCTTCTCGGGCAGAAGAGCGCGGTGCTGACGCTTCAGGAGGAGGTCGAAGCATTCCACCACGCCGTGCGGGAGGTGCGCAGGGTCGGCGGGAACGCCAAAGAAGCACTGGAGGCGTGGGGCGGCATCATCCTCCACCGTTACCAGCATCAGATCAACCTGATCCGGCTCCGGCTTCTGGAGTTGCTGACCGCATTGACGCGCGGGGTGGAGGGGCGTTTCGCCTATGTCAGCTATTCACTGGTCAAGCGGATCTACGCGGCGCAGCAGCTTCAGGAACTGGGGCGGTTGCCGCTGACGATCGCGCGCGAACTCGGCCCGCTGGTCATCGGCCTCCCTCCCGGCGGCGGGGTGGGGGAGCCGCTTCTCTCCCCGGTCGTCCGTCGTGCGCTGGAGCAGATCGCCGCCGTTTTCCGGGAACCGGCCAGCCTCTCCGAAATCGCGCGCGCGTGTCATGTCACCCCCTCCCACCTCGCCCGGCTCTTCAGGAAGGAGACCGGCCAGAGCGTTGTCGCCCATTTGCAGCGGCTGCGGATCAACCATGCCCGCGAGCTTCTGGCAACGACCGACCGGGGGCTGCTGGAGATCGCGCTGGAGAGCGGTTTTGAGTCGATCGAACACTTCCACCGGCTCTTCCGGCGGATGACCGGCGTCACTCCCCGCGCTTACCGGCTCGCCGCGAAGTGAGCCGCCCGGGATTTTCGGCCAGCGAGCCCCCATCGACAAAGCGCGGCAGGGGGAGGTCGCGTTCATACTGGCTGATCGCCCTGCCCGCAATGGCATCGAGCAACTGGCGGGTGGCCCGGGCGCTGGTCTCTTCGAGGTCGAGATTGATTGAGGCGAGCGTCGTGCCGGGAAGCTGGATCGCCGGTGCGCCGTGGCAGCCGAGGGAGAGGATGGAACAATCCCGGGGCACCTGCCGCCCGCTGGCTTGCAGCGCATGAAAAGCGCCCGCGCCGATCTCCTGCGAAGTGGCGACAATGGCATCGGAGGAGAAGCACGGGCCCGCCCCGGCGAGGTATTTCTCCAAGGCCGCCTGGGTCGCTCCGGCTTCAAAAGCGCCGACTTCGAGGATCTCCATCTCCCCCCCTCCCGGAGAGGACTGGAGGGCGAGGCGCAGGCCGTCGCATGCTTCGCGGCAGAACGAAATGGAAAGCTCGGGCACGCAGACCAGAACCCGCCGGTGTCCGCGCTCCAGCAGCTTCCGGCCCGCAATGAACCCCGCCCCCAGGTAGTCGGAACGCGAGCCGAAGAGCCCCTGCCTCCCCGGGGGATGATCGATCCACGAAATCGGGAGCAGCCCCCGGAACGAATCAATCACGTCGTCCGGAAAAAGATAGGAGGTAATGATGGCCCCGCTGGCTCCCCTGAGAAAATCGGCAAGCTGCGCGGAAATCGCCTGGTGATCGTCGAGCCGCGTGCAGGCAAAGATCCGCAGATGTTGACCGGCCTCCTCCAGCACTTGCGTGATCCCCTTGAGCTGGATCGCCATGACCGGGTGGTGAAGCAGCGAAAGCGATTCGATCAGGACGGCCACAAACCCGGTGTTGGCCTCGGTGCGTTTCGCGACGAAGCGGCCGACCCCCTGCCGGCTGACCAGCAGCCCTTCGCCTTCGAGGTTTTTGAGCACCTTGTTGATCGTCGCCCGGCAGACATCAAACTCCTTGGAAAGCCCCTGCTCGGTGGAGATGGAGGTGCCCGGCGGCTCCGCCATGATGCGTTGTTTCAAGGCAAGGTAGATCTGCCTGGACTTGGTCCGCGACGGGGAAGCTTTACTGGAAACGGGAGTATGCAAAATGGGGTCCAATCGGGGTGATATCATCAAAGCAAAAGAAGCCGTGTCAATGCCGACCTGCCGCCGTGGTCTTCCGCCGCCGCGCGACCAGGACGACTCCCAGCCCGAGCGGCAGCAGCCAGGCCAGCCCGGGCTCGGGGATGACGGTGATGGAGCCGGTGGTGTAAAGATCGGCGAGATCGACATAAGCGGGATTCCAGCCGGTGATCGTGACGGCGGCAAAGGTCCCGGTCAGGTTCCCGCCCCAGGTGAAGAGTTGGAACGTATCCTCCCCGCCGAGCCAGGCGTAGTCGGTGAAGTCGAGGTTCAGCGTCCCGCCGAGCCCGAGGTTGCCGCTGATGGCGAGGCGGTCGTTCGTCCCGTCGTCAAAGATGCGGAAGTTGAGCGTCGGCGTATCATTGGAGACGAGGTTCCCGGTGATCGTCAGCGTCGTGCCGGTGGTGGCTGTGGCCAGGCCGGGGTTGATCACGCCGCGGTTGTTGAGCGTGTTGACTACCAGCGTGCCGTTGCCCGTGATGGTGCCGGTGGAGTAGTTGTGCAGCCCGGCGTTTGACGCGGAGACCACCCCGCCGTTGCTTACTTCCAGCACTGCCGCGCCCTTTCCGGTGGTCGAGGTGTTGAAGCCGCCGACATAGAGTCCGCTCGTGTTGGTCCAGGCGGAACCGGTCCCGTCCACCCGGACCTTGCCGCTGGAGCCGACATCGCTGCCGATGAAGCTCCAGGAACTCTGGACCGTGGCGCCATTGGTGACCTCCAGCTCTCCCTTGCCGATCTGCCCGACGTAGAGGGAACTGGCGGTCCATGAGGAATTCTGGCCCGTCACCGTCACCTTGCCGTTGCTCCCGGCCTTGTTGTGCCCGATCTGCGTGGCCCCCGTGGAGACCTTGCCGCCATTGGAAACCAGCACGGAGTGCTGCGTCTCGCCGTTGTTCTCAAGACCGACCCGGAAGGTGCTGGTGGTGGTGAACTGCGCCCCGGCTCCGCTGACCGTCAATGAACTGGCGGCCGTTCCGGTCCCGATATGGACGGTGCTGCTGAAGGTGGCGCTCCCCCCGGCCTGAAGATTCATGATACCGCTTCCCGGGCCGCCGAGCACGATGGAAGTGCCGGTGAAAATAGCGCCGCTACCGAGCGTCAACGTCCCTTGCGTCCCGCTCGCCCCGGCGATCGACGAAGCCGTTGCAGCGATCGTCCCGTTGGTGAACGTGAGCGATCCCGTACCTGTGGTGGAGAGGCTGAAATTGGTGCCGGTATTGGTCAACGTATAAGTCGACCCGCCGAGATCGAAGTTCACCCCGCCGTGATTGACCACGAGGGCCTGGTTGCCGACGTTTCCGGAAAAGGAAACGTCGTAATCGTCGTCCAGGGTAAACCACGCCTCATCGCCGCTGCCGGGCGCGACATTTCCGGTCCAGTTCGTGCCGGTCTGGAAAAGCCCCCCTTCGGCATTGGCCCATTGAAGGGCATCGGCATGACCGGGGAGGGCTCCGGCAACCAGAACGCTGAACGCGACCAGCGTCGTGCGGGATTTGAAAAAACCGGAGCGGCGGGCGGAATCGGAGGGGATCTTCATATCAAGGAAGGTGTTGCCAGTTGTCTGAATGTGTTTTCAATTTGAAGCTAACGAAAGCTTTTTGATCCTGTTTATTAGACAACCATACAATCCGTCAATCCATTTTCGCGAAATTTCTTGTCCGCATTCAGTAATCAACCGGTCAGAGGGCGTGAAAACCGCCTCATCCGGAAAGAAAAACGAAAAGCTGTTGACATCGGTCAGGGTAATTGTCTAGAAGACTGTTATCCCGAGGATATTCCTCGATTTCATCCGCCCGGTTCCCCCTTTTTCTTTTTTGATTTCATGACATCTCCCCGCCTGTTCGCCCGCTCCCTTGCCGTCGCCGCCCTGTTGGGGCAGGGGGCTCTCTGTTGCGGGGAAGAGGTCAGGATCGCGCCCGGAGCTTCCGTGGAAATCCCGGTGGCGATCTCCCAACCGGCCCCGGCGCTGATTTACCTCGACATCCGGCTTGATACCCCGCAGGAGGCATGGGGGCGGCATGTGCTCGCGGCGGAGTGGGACCGCGTCCCGCTCGCCAGCGTGGCCACGGTGGTCAACCGTCCCGCCCGGGTGAGGGATATCGCCTGGCTCGGCAACGCCGCCACCCCGCTGCGGGATGAAGGCAGCGGCGCGTGGTTCGTAAAGGCAGACAACGACTTCCTCGCCTACAACGCCACCCGCAAAGGGAGTCCCTACCGCCGCTCCAGCTATTTCAGGGATGCGAACACCGGCTGGAACCGCCGCGAATTCCAAAATGCCTATTACCGTTACGTGTTTCAAACCCGCGCCCCCCTCGCTGCGGGGGCGACGCATAGGCTCCGGCTCAGCAACCTCGACGGGCGTCACCCTCTGGTCGCCCGGGTGGAGGCGGTCCCGCTGGAAGGGGCGCTCGTCACTTTCCGCGCAGCGGCGGGAAGCGTCCTTTTCCCGTGGACCTTTCCCGGGCCGGAAAGCTTTCCCGGGCCGATCGCCCTCCGCGGCTGCCGGGGGCAACGGTTGCCGGTGGAGATCTCCGTACGGAACTTCGGCGCGGAACCGGTGGAGGCAAGGCTCCGCGTACCACCGCTGCAAAGGGAAGGGGCGGAGCCGCTCGCGCCGGAAAGCATCCGCACCGTCGCCTACCAGAAGGCGGCCCAGCCTCGCGCCGTGGAGTTTATCGGCCATACCGATGCGGAGATCTGGCCGTCGCGCCTGCCGCTCGGGGATGCGGTGGAAACCCCTGCGGGGGAGACGCGCACCTTCCGGGTTACCTTCCGGATTCCTGAAGATGCCGCAGCGGGAGAATACTCCGGCGAGCTTTTGGTGGAAACCGCGCGCGGCAAGGTCCGGACGATTCCCGTTTCCGTGAAAGTCCTCGATTTCGACCTCGCCCCTGCGGAGGTGGTCTTCGGTTTGTGGGATAACAAGCTGCCGGGAGACTTCGGCCCGCTCGCCCGTGCCCGGCTCGACGACCTTAAAGAACACGGGATCAACGCGATCACCACCGATCCGTACACCTCGCCGGTCACCGTCGGCAAAGGGGAGGGGGGAGCGCCGGTCATCGACGCCTCCAAGCTGGCGCGGACGCTCGACTTTCTCAGGGAAGCCGGGATGAACCGGCGCGAGTTTCCCTTTGGCCCGCTGGGAAAGATGATCGCCGCCATCGGCGTGAAGCCGGGGGATGATGGTTTCACCGCCGCGCTGCGTCCCTTGCTGGAGGCCGTGCAGAGAGTGGCGGACGAGCGCGGCATGCAGCTCTACTTTCACCCGACCGACGAGCCGGACATCCACCCCGCCCGCGTGGAGGAGTACATCCACCTGCTCAAGGCGATCAAGGCGAACGATCACAAGATCTGGACCAACAATTCCGTCGCCGGAGCGATGCGATGGCAGGAGCTGATCGACCTCAATACCACGATTCTGGCCACCGCCCGCCCGGCCTTCAGGGGGGAAGTCTATCGAAATTCATTTTTTGGCGACTGGGCCGCCGTGGAACCGGGCTGGGTGCTCCAGCGGCTCCCGTCGATGAACGCCCAGGTCCAGGTCCGGGCGACTTCCCCGTGGCAGACGCGGGTCGACTACGGCTGGATGCCTTATCTGACGCGGGTGCGGGGCGTCTGGGGCTTCTGCTACCACTGGAACGACGAGTGGCAGGTCACCTACCCCTTTCCCGAAGCGGGCGGAACCCTTGAAACCACGCCCGGCTGGGAAGCTCTGCGCGAGGGAACCTATGACTACCGCTTTCTGGAAACCCTCCGCAAGCTGGAGGGCGGGCGCAAAGCCTCCTCCTTCCAACCTCCTGCGCTGGCCGATCTGGAGCAGCTTTCCGCCGATGATCTGGAGCGGTATCGCGAGCGGGTGATCGACGCCATCCTTGAACTCCGCCCACAACCCTGAACCCCTTGCTTATGATTCATTTTTGCCTGGCAGCCTTTCTCCTCCTCTCCGTCGCGGTACATGGCAGCGATGCCGAACCGGTCAACCGGGCCGAAGGGAGAGCGTACACCCTCTCCGCCGGGGCCTACTTCAAGGCGGAAGGTTTCGGCACGGAAATGGACAAGGATCTTGTCGATCCGGAAAATCCGGACGCCGGGCGCAAGATGCTGCTGACCGGGGGCGCACCCTCCGCCCACCATTCCCCGGTGATCTATTCTTTCTGGAAAGCGCCGGAGGAGGACTCCTTTATCAACATCGGGTTCGATCTCGAAGAACCCCGCACGGTGACCGAAGTGGTGGTCTTCGGCGTCAACCACACCCGGATGTACGGCGTCCGCTCCATCGTCATCGAAGCGAGCGAAGATGGCCTGGTCTACGACGGGATCGCCCATCTCGAACCGGTGGA
Organism: Chthoniobacteraceae bacterium; assembly: GCA_035555975.1. Lineage (GTDB taxonomy): Bacteria > Verrucomicrobiota > Verrucomicrobiia > Chthoniobacterales > Chthoniobacteraceae > DATMFV01. Next base: position 18,746 of record DATMFV010000097.1, on the reverse strand, counting down.
ACAGCCTGAAACCGGAGCCTGGAAAGCGAGCGTTCCCATCAAGGAAAAAACGCGGGTGCGCCACCTGCGGGTGGTGGTTTTCGCCCGTGAAAGCGCGCACCTGGGGCTTTCGGCCATCGAGATCAACGGCCCCGGAGAATAGACGCAGCCTTAAAATTTCTCCAATGATCGCCTTATTCCCAACTTTCAAGCCGACCCGCAGGAGGCCCCGCGCCATGGCCGCCGGGGTGACGCTCGTTGAACTGCTGGTCGCCGTGGGGCTGGTGGCCGTGCTCCTCCTGCTGGTCTTTCCGCTCTTTAAAGGGGCGGCGGAGATGCAGGCGGCGACGCAGTGCGCCTCCCGGCTGCGGGAGATCGCCGTGGTCCTGCATGCCTATACTGCCGAGAACAACGGGCGACTGCCGCCCGGGCGCTTCGGGACTTCGGTTAGTTGCTGGTTTTCCATTGCCGCCGTCGGGATGACCGAAGAGGGGAAGTACGCCGGCAGCACCCCCGGCAGGCTGCCCTACGAGCTGTTGCAATGCCCTTCCAAAAAGGATGGCTATAGCTGGAGCCCGTGGCGCAATGTCGGCTACACCTACAACAGCACCGCCGGGAAGCGTTCCATCTTTTCCAACCCCGCGCCCAACCGCACCCCGCTGGTCTGGGACGGCAACGGCCTTTACGCTTCGGGGTATTACGGCTGGGCGGATTTTCTCCGCTTCAGCGATCCCAACCGCCACCAGGGCCGCCTGAAGATGCTGATGCTCGACGGGCACGTGGAAGCGCGCGGCGAAAAGGAACTCCGCGCCGGAGATTCCAACAAGATGAGTCCCGACCTCATCTGGAGCTGGTAAATCTTTTTTTCCAAAAAAACCATGAAACAGCGATTGATCCACAATAAGGCCCTGTGCCTGGCCGCCGTCGGCCTGGTCGGCCTCCTGAGCGGCGGACCCGCAAAAAGCGCGGACTCCCCGCCTCCCGAACCGATGAAAAACCAGATCATACTTGAAAACGAATTTCTCAAGGTCGGCATTGATCCCGACTGCGGAGCCAAGATCCGTTCCCTCATCTGGAAGGCGACCGGCACGCAGCTTTCCGAAGAGTTCACTTCCGGCCACGGCATCGCGGGCGGCCTGGCGGAGGACCGCTTCGCCGGTCAGGGCTATCCCGGCGAGGTGGCGACCGCCGTTTTTGAAAGCGACACCGTCGCCCCCGGCGAAAAGGTGGTCTTTACGCGCGTGGCCAGGGAAGAGAAAAACGTCGGGCTCGAATTTCGCAAAACCTTTGTGCTCAAGCCCGGAGCGCTGAACATCGACGTGCAGTGGGAAGTGATCAACCGCTCCGGCGAGGCGCGGCAGATCACCCCCTGGGTTCACAACATCGTTCAGCGGCACATTTCCCAAACCGTCCTCCCGACAGCGGAGGGGGTGCAGAACATCGGACCCGGGGCCGACTACTTCAAGCGACCGTACGCGGGCTGGATCGGCGCATGGGAGCCGGGTGGGGTGCTCATCGGGTTCGTCGCCGATTACGACCGGACCATGCGGCAGTATTATTGCTACTGGAGCGGCTACCATACGCTCGAGTGGGCCTACTTCCCGGCAGACATCCCGGTCGGCGGGAAATGGAGCAGCGTTTATTCGATCGTTGTGATCGGAAAGGTCGACCAGTTGCCGACCCTGATCAGCCGCGAGGGCGCGGTGGCGGGAAGAATGCTGGAAGGGGGGAAGCAGGAACTGACGTTCTACCCTTCGCAGCCGGGGCTCCTGAACTGGAAAGTCGCCGGGGAGGCAAAGGAAGGAATCTCCCTGACCCCCGGCACGCCGGTTTCGCTCTCGTTTTCGGAAGAAAGCCTGCCCCGGAAAGAGGGGGAGGCAACGCTGGAACTCACGCCGCAGGGTGAAAGCGCCCGGACCTACCGGGTTCCCCTCGAAAAGGGAACCTCGCCGGACCGGATCGCCATCCACCCGGAAAAACAGAAGGTCAGCCCGTTTCACGATCGGCCCGCCAAACAGGCGCGGATGAAGGAACTCGCCGCCGGGGAGGGGGGAGCCAAAGTCTGGAGCGGCCCGGTCGCGCAGCGGATTTTCCCGCAGGATGGCATGGTGGCCGACCCCTCGCTTCCAACCCCCGGCGTGCAGCCCGGCGGTCTGTTCCAGATGAACCTCACCCTCGACGCAGGGGAGGGGGGAGAGACCGGAACCGTGGTGCTGCCGGAGGATCGCGACGGCCTGTTTGTGCCCGGTTCGCTGCGTCTCTATGAGTATGGCCATGTGGAGCTGGAGATCCCCTCCGGTTTCCGTGCGGAGTACGGGATCGGCACCTATCCCGACCCGCTCTTCCCCAACGCCTCGCCCCGACCGAACCCCGCGCCGGGGCGGCGGAGTTACGTGATCACCGGGCGCGTCGCCCGCTCGGCTTCCGCCGGGGAGCACCGCGTGAAGCTGGAATGGAAGCGGGCGGGCGGAAGGCAGGAAGTGGAGATCCCGCTGGCGGTCAGAGGCTCCGCGCTGCCGGAAACGCCCCGCCTTCGTTCGGCCCTCGGCGTCTGGAGCCTGAAGCCGGAGTTGCTGCAAGCCGTCGGTTATGAGGAAGACGCGAAGAAGTTTCAGGCGCTTTGCTTCGATCTCCTGCGGGCCGCGCGGATGACCCCGCGGGAATCCGGCGTCGACTGGAACGAGAAGGACGAGGAAAAGCTCGGCGCGAACCTCCGCGACTGGATGAAGCCGCCGTTCAATACCCTGACCGTGCCGAAACCGGTCTGGAGCAATCCCAACCGCCTCGCCGTTGCCTACCCGTTGCTCCGGAAGGAATCGCTGCTCGACGCCGCGTTTATCTACATGATCGACGAGCCGCCGCAGGACAAGTGGCCCGAGATGATCGAAACCGCCCGGCAACTGGAGTCGGTCGCGCCGGGCCTGCGGAGGATGGCGACGATCTATGATCCCGATCCTTCGCCCCTCTTTGGAGCCGTCGATATCTGGTGCCGCACCCACCAGGCGGAACCGTGGCAGGAGGAGCGCCGGGCCGCGGGCGATCGCTTCTGGAGCGTGAACATCTCGCCCATTCAGATGGAGGTCGACCTCTACCGGCTCGGGCTGACCTTCTGGAAGATGAAGCTGGCCCGTTTTGACGGCTGCCTCTACTGGAACATCATCGGCGGATATGGCAGCGACAATCCGTGGACCGACATCTCGTGCGCCGGGACCAACGGCGGCGCTCATCTCCTCTACCCGACGGCGCAGGGGCCGATCCCGTCGGTCCGCTGGCTCGTCATGGCGCAGGGGGTGGACGATTACGACCTGCTCTGCCAGCTCGAAGAGACCGGGAGCGCCGAAGCGAAAGCGTTTCTTGAGGCGCTCCCGAAGGCAGTGGAAGCCGTCTCATCGGCAGCGGAACTCGACACCCTTCGCGCCCGGGCGCAGGATCTTGTGAACACCCGATCGCGGTAACGGAAGCCGCAAAGGGCGTTGACCCGGCGGGCATCCTTTGCATGATGGGGGTTCCCATGAAAGAAACCGCCCTTTTCCTTCTCCATGCCGGCTGAGTGGTCCCAGCTTCTGGCCGCCTGGTCGCGGGAGATGCCGCTGCTCTCCATGCTCCTCTACCTCGGTTCCATCCTGGTGGCGGCGGCGCTTGGCAACTTTCTGGTCAAGCGCCTGCTGCTCCGGGGGGTGGAGCGGGTGCTGGGCATCCTCTCCGCCGGTTGGGCGAAAAACTCAGCACAGCTCAAGGCGATCCGTCGCCTTTCCAATGTCGTCCCGGCGCTCATCATCATGTTCGGGCTCGACATGATGCCCGAAGTCCCCAAGGAACTTTCCGTCGTCTCGGACACCCTTTGCACGGCCTTCATCGCCGTGACGCTGGCGCTCGCCTTCAGCGCGGCGCTCGACGCGCTCAACGACTTCTACAACCGGCGGCCCGACGCCAAGGCGAAACCGATCAAGGGATACCTGCAACTCGCCAAGATCGTCCTCTTCATCGTCACCGGCGTGATGATCGTTTCAATCCTCGTCGGCAAATCGCCGCTGATCCTCCTCTCCGGCGTCGGGGCAATGGCGGCGGTCCTGATCCTCGTCTTTCAGGATACGCTTCTTTCATTTGTGGCAAGCGTCCAGCTCTCTTCCAACGACTCGGTACGGGTCGGCGACTGGATCGAGATGCCCAACCTCAACGCCGACGGCGACGTGATCGACATCGCCCTCCACACCGTCCGCGTCCAGAACTGGGACAAGACGATCACCACGCTGCCGACCCGCCGCCTGGTGACCGATCCGTTCAAGAACTGGCGCGGCATGCACGAGTCGGGCGGGCGACGGATCAAACGCCCGATCTACCTCGACCAGAACAGCATCGCCTTTCTCAAGGAGGAGGAGCTTGTGAAACTGCGGCGCTTCTACCTGCTCGCGGAATACCTGGAGGAGAAGGAAAAGGAGATCCGGGAATGGAACGAAAGCCTCGGCGCGCGGGCTGAAAGCATCGTGAACCTGCGCCGGATCACCAACATCGGCACCTTCCGCGCCTATGTCGTCCGCTACCTCAAAAATCACCCCGGGGTGAACCAGAAGATGACGATGATCACCCGCCAGCTCGCCCCGACGGCGGAGGGATTGCCGCTGGAAATCTACTGTTTTACCAACAACACCGCGTGGGTGGTCTATGAAGGGATTCAGTCCGACATTTTCGACCACCTTCTCTCGATTTTGCCTGAGTTTGGCCTGCGGGTCTTCCAGAACCCGTCCGGGTTTGACTTCAAGGCGTTGGCACGCGGGGAGACCTTGGAAAACGGCACCTGAAACGCTTGCCCGAGAGCGTTTTATTCCTTTAAGAGTGGTTCCATGTCCTCAACCAGCACCATCCAGCCCGGCCCGCGCAACCTCATCACCGATGTCGACGGGATTCGCGTCGGCAACATCCAGTCTGAAAGCGTTCGCAGCGGCGTCAGCGTCATTTTGCCCGACCGGCGGGTGGTGGCGGCGTGCGATGTGCGCGGCGGAGCCCCCGGAACCCGTGAAACCGACGCGCTCGACCCGACCTGCCTTGCCGACTGCGTCGATGCCGTCGTCCTTTCCGGCGGTTCCAGCTACGGGCTGGAAGCGGCCTCGGGTGCGGTGGCATGGCTTGGCCACCGGGAACGCGGGTTCAAGCTCGGGGAGACCCCCCGCGTCTCGCCGATCGTCCCCGGAGCGGTCCTCTTCGACCTCCCCAACGGCGGCGACAAGGCGTGGGGCGAAAACCCTCCCTACCGCGAATGGGGCCTGCGCGGCTGTGAAGCGGCTTCCCACGATTTTGAACTCGGCAATGCCGGAGCCGGGATGGGGGCGCTCGCGGGCGACCTGAAAGGCGGCCTCGGCTCCGCGAGCGCATTTCTGGGCGATCTTCAGATCGGCGCGCTTCTCGCCGTCAACGCCTTTGGCTCCGCCGTGATCCCGGGAAGCCGCCATTTCTGGTCCGCCCCGTATGAGATCGGCGACGAATTCGGCGGCCTCGGCTGGCCCGAACGGCTCCCTTCGCTCTCCACGGTCGACCCGTTCCGCAACAGCCGGACCGAAATGGCTCCCCTGACCCCCGGCGGCAATACCACGCTCGGCGTCGTCGCGGTCAACGCAGCGCTCACCCCGGCGGAAGCGCGGCGGATCGCCATCATGGCGCAGGACGGGCTTGCCCGGTCGCTCCGCCCGATTCATTCGCATGTTGATGGCGACGTGATCTTTGTCCTCTCCACCGGCACCGTCACGATTCCCGAGGAGGAACGCCTCCTGCAACTGATGCGGATCGGCTCCATCGCCGCCGATTGCGTCGCCCGGGCGGTGGCGCGCGGGGTCTATGCAGCCAACGACATGGGGGCGGCTCCCTCCTACCGTTCCCGCTTCCCGGTCGGGTAAAGAGCGGCAAGCCGCATCGCCATTTCGCGCACCGGCGTCTCCCAGTCGCCCGGGTGCGGCTGCCGGAAAAGGCGCATCGTCGGGTACCACGGCGTGCGCGTCGGGTCGTTGCCCCAACGCCAGTCGGCTTCATGTTTGAGCGCGACCCAGACCGGCCGCCCGAGCGCCCCGGCGAGATGGGCGAGCATCCCGTCGATGGTGATGACGAGATCGACCGCCAGCAGCGCCAGCGCGGCATCCGCCGGGTTGCGCGTCAGCGGGGCCGGGCGTTCCATCGGAAACGGCGCGGGTTCCAGCCCGGGTTCTCCCTGCTGAAGCGAGAAAAAGGTGATCCCGTGGCAACCGCCGAGCGGTGCGAGCGCCTCCAGCGGGAGCGAACGGCTCGGGTCCCATTCGCTGGCAGCCCAGAGGAGCGCCACCTTCGGCCCCGGCGGCCACGCAATCTTTAACGCCGGACGGCTCTCCCGCAGTCGCCGCACCGGCAGGTACGGCACCGCTGCCGGGAGCGTCTGCCGATCGTGTCGGAAAAGGTAGGCCAGTTCCATGCACTCGACCTCCAGCCGGTCGCCCGGGGGCGGGGGAATGGTCCAGCCGTCGAGCAGAAAATCGACCCCCGCCATCCCTTCGAAAAGCTCCAGCAACATCGGCTGGAGCCGCACCGTGACGCTCCGCGCCTCCCTTCGCACGAGCGGGCAATAGCGGAGGAACTGGATCGAATCGCCCAGCCCGTGTTCGCACCGGATCACGACATCGCGCCCGCGCAAAGGCTCCCCGTTCCAGATAAGATGATGCGGCTCCCGCCGGAATCCCGGCTTCTGCTGCGCCGCGCGCCGCGGGATCTCCGCGCGATCGGTCTCCCGCCACGCGGCTTCGAAGTCGCCCCGGTGCATCGCCTCCATCCAGCGGCGGTGAAGTCGGGTCGTATTCACAACGGGTGGCGGGGCGGCGGGTTTTTCAGTCGCGGGCGCAGATACCAGGCGGTGCTGAGGATCGCGACCTGCTCGCCGCCGTCGATCAGGAGCAACGTCTTGAGCAGGGCGACCGAGTAGTTGTGCAGCAGGTATTCCCACCAGCGCGGCCGGGCGAGTTCCGGGATGACGACCGCGATCAGCCGCCCCGGGTCTTCCTTGCGCGCCTTTCGCAGGAAATCGAGCAGCGGCTGGTGGAGAAGCCGGTAGGGCGAGGCGACGATCTCCAGTCGCGGCGGTTTCCGCCCGGCTGCGATCGCCGGAGCTTCCACGCTCTCTTTCCAGAGGGCCCGGAGTGCGTCGGCCTTCGCTTCATCGTTGGAGATATTGACCGCCACGACCTCGTCGGAAAACTGCATCGAGAGCTGCATCGCCCGCGCGGCGAGCTGGTTCCATTCGGCGATCGGGATCACCATCAACGGCATCCGGCGCGGCGCAATCTCCAGCCCCCGCGTGGTCCTCATCGCGAAGCGTAACTGCCGGTAATGGCGGCCGATCGCAGCGAAGAGGGCGACGAGGCCGATGGCGAGAAGCAGGGTCATCCACGCCCCTTCGGTGAACTTCGCCACCGTGATCGTCACCAGCGCCACGCCCGTCGTCACCGTGCCGATGGCGTTGATCAGGAGCGACCCACGCGCCTTCCCGTTGCCGGTGCGAATCCAGTAGAGCGTCATCCCCGCCTGCGAAAAGGTGAACGCCATGAACGCCCCGACGGCAAAGAGCGGGATCAGCCGGTCGGTGATACCGTTGAAAAGGACCAGCAGGCACGCCGAGATCACAAAAAGGACGATGATCCCCTCCGTATAGACCAGCCTGCGGCCGAGATTGGCGAACGAAGGGGGGAGGAAGCCATCTTCCGCCAGCAGCCGGCAAAGCCGTGGAAAGGCGGAAAAACTGGTGTTCGCGGAAAGCGCCAGAACCGTCAGCAGGCTGATGATGCAGAGATAATAGAGCCACCCGCGCCCGACCACCGCCGCCGCCATCTGTGAGATGACGCTTTGATACCCCTCAAACTCCTGCGGCATGGCGGCGATCCCGTACGTCCGCGAGAGGTAGCCGAGCGCCAGCAGGAAAACCCCGAGGACGCTGCAAATGATCAGCAAGGTTTTCTGGGCATTGGCGACGCGCGGCTCGCGGAAGATCGGGACGGCGTTGCTCACCGCCTCGACGCCGGTCATCGCCGTGCAGCCGCTCGCAAAGGCGTGAATCAGAACCCAGGCGTTGACCGCCATCACCGCTTCGGGAACCGGCGGAGGCGGTACGACCGCCACGGGAGCGCCGCCCGCCGTCATCCCTTTCCAGACCCCGGTCAGGAGCACCGCCCCGAGGCTCGCAATGAACAGGTAGGTCGGAAAGCTCCAGAGCAGGCCCGACTGCCGCACCCCGCGCAGGTTGGCGAGCGTCACCAGCACCAGCAGCAACAGGCAGAGCGCGAGCCGGTGGGGTTGCAGCGAGGGAAACGCCGAGGAAAGCGCCCCGACCCCGGCGGAGATGCCGACAGCGACATTGAGAATATAGTCCACCAGCAGCGCTGCGGCGGCGCAAAGGCCGGGGCGGACGCCGAGGTTTTCCTTGGCTACCACATAGGAGCCGCCGCCGCCCGGGTAGGCCGCGATCGTCTGCCGGTACGAAATGAAGAGGATCAGCAGCAGGAGCGTGATCAACCCGAGGATCAGTTGAATCCGCGCCAGCCCGAACATGCCGAGGGGGATTAAGATCGTCAACGCCGCTTCCGGCCCGTACGCAGCCGACCCGAGCGCATCAAGCCCGAGGTTGGAGACCCCGACGGCGGGGCCGACCTGCTCCTTTTCCGCTTCCGAACTGGCGAGCCGCCGACCCAGCAGGAAATTGAGGAACGCCATGACCGGGCTTTACAACGCTGCCGCAACGGCCAGCAATTCATCGACGCGATGGGCGCACGTATGCCGGGCGCGGATCGTCTCCAGCCCGTGCTGCGCGAGCGAGTGGGCCAGTTCCTCATCCTCGCGCAGCCGGTCGAGGTGACAGCGCATTTCCGCGCCGTCGCGGGCCAGCAGGTAATCCTTTCCCTCGGTAAAAAGGCGTTCGCTATCCTCCCACGGCGCGCTCACCAGCGGGACGGCGCACGCCAGCGCTTCAAAGGGGCGGATGGTCGCAATCCCCGGCATCTGCCGGACATACGGCCCGCGCGGAATGTGGACGGTCATGCGCGTTTCGGCATAGACCTCCGGCGCTTTGTAGTTGGGCAGCCACCCCTTGTAGGCGATGCCCGATTTGCGGAGCCGTTTCTGAAGCTCGCGCGGGTAGCGAACGCCGAAAACATCGGCGCAGAGCCCGAGTTCCGCCGCCGGTTCGATCAGAAACTCCTCCAGCTCGGCATTGCGTTCGCCGTCGCCCCAGTTGCCGATCCAGACCAGGTCCCGCATCTTTGAAGCCTCCGGATCGGGCCGGAAAAGACGGGTGTCGGCGGCTTCGTGCCAGGTCCAGACCCGCCGGGCCCACCCCCGGTGAAGGTAGATCGTCCGCAGGATCTCCCCAAAGGCGAGCACGCCGTCGTAATGCCGCAGGTCGTACCGCGCCATCTCTTCGGGCGCAGAGACCGCACGGTGGTGGGTGTCGTGAAAAAGCAGGCGCAGCGCCTCGTTGCCCGCCCGGTATCGCCCGATCCGCGCGACCAGTTCCGGGGCGTTCCATTCGTGGACGATCGCCAGATCCGCCCCGGCGAGCACCTCCTCCGGCGCGAAACGGGCCGGGTCGTAACGATGGCTGCGCAGCCCGGGGTAGTAATGCACGAAGTCGAGCAGCGCCACCTCCCCGCATTCCGCCAGCAGGTTGACCAGGCTCCAGGCGTCGTTCGGTTCGTAGACTTCGACCTGATGCCCCCGCGCCAGCAACTCCGAAACCACGCCGCGCAGGAAATGGGCGTTGCCATGGTTCCAGTCGGAAAGGAGCGAATGGTAGAAAAGCGCCAGCTTCATGGCCGGACGATCGCTTTCATGAACCCGGGGGGACGCGTGCGCGTCAGCTCCAGCGCTTCGTCGAGTTCCTCGAGCCTCAGGTGATGGGTTAGCAAACCGTCGGTGCGGAGCCTGCCGCTTTTCAACGCTTCCAGCCCGTCGCGCATCCCTCGGATATAGACATCCTGCTCCCGTTCATGGGCGTTGATCACGTCGAGCCCGCGCCAGTTCCAGAGCTGCATGTCGATCTGCCTCGCGCCGTCCTGATGGTAGCCTGCGATGACCAGGCGGCCCCGTTCCCTGGTGATCTCGGCGGAAAAGGTGAGCGGCTCCTGCTTTCCCGTTGCTTCGACGACCACGTCGCAAAGCCTGTCGGCGGTTGCTTCGCGCACCTGTTCGAGCGCGGTGGCGGCGCACGCCAGCGGAAAGGCTTGCTGCGCGCCGTACGCCATCGCCAGCTTTCGCGCCTCTTTCCTGCGCGAAAAGGCGAAGACCTTCGCCCCCTGCGCCACGGCAAGCTGGGTCAACAGCGTCCCGAGAAAGCCGCTTCCGACGACCGCCACCGTGTCGCCTTCCCGGATGGCGCTGCGCCGGAAGATGTTCATCGCGCAGGCGATCGGCTCCGCAAGCACCGGCTGGTCGTCGAGTTCCGGCGGCAGCGCGACGACGGCCTGCGAATGGGCAAGGTCGTACTCCGCAAAACTATGATAGGAAAGGAATGCTACCCTTTGCCCCGGCGTCCACTCCCTCCCTGCATCGCACCCCGCCGCGTCGATCCGCCCGCACGCTTCATGGCCGAGCGCCCCCGGCTTGAACGGGTAGGAAAACCAGGAACGCCCTTCAAACGGCGGGATGTTGGAAGCGCAGACGCCGCAGCTTTCAATCCGCACGCGCACTTCGTTTCGCCCCGGCTGCGGCATGGTGACTTCCCTGATTTCAAAGTTTCCCGGTCGCATCAACACGGCCGCCTTCATCAGGGAGGGCCGGTGGGCGGAGGTCGGGTTCAAGGCCGGGCTTTCATCGATCAAAGAGGATTGGTTTCTCATGGGAACACACGGCAATTCGGGGCCGCCAATCCTCATGGCCTTGAAAAAACGTGCCCCTCCGGGACCGGCCTTTTTTGCCGCACCACCGCATTGCCGCTTCATCATTTTACCCATCCCTCCATGCAACGATAAACGAAAGCACTATCACCTGCCCGGCAGGGAACCTGATATGGAAAAAATACTGATTACCGGAGGAGCTGGCTTTGTGGGATCGCACCTGGCGGACGATCTCCTTTCCCATGGCTACCAAGTACGGGTACTCGACCACCTTTCGCCACAGGTGCACGGCCCCGATGGCCGGCGACCGGCCTACCTGGCGCCGGAAGTGGAACTGATCAACGGTGATCTGCGGGACCGCGAGGTCGTCTGGAAGGCGCTCGACGGGGTCACCGGCGTCTTCCATCTCGCCGCCGCCGTCGGGGTCGGCCAGAGCATGTACCAGATCGAAAACTATACTTCCATCAACTGCCACGCGACCTCGGTATTGCTGGAAGCGATCGTCAAACGGCCGGTGGAACGCCTCGTGGTCGCTTCGAGCATGAGCGTTTACGGCGAAGGGCTTTACCGGAGCGCGGGCGGCGAATGGATGGAGACCGCCGAACGCTCGCTCGAACAGCTCAAGGCGCACCGCTGGGAGCTGGCGGGTAGCGATGGCGCGCCGCTCGAACCGGTGCCGACGCCGGAGAGCAAGCGGGTGGCCCTCTCTTCGGTCTACGCCATTTCGAAGTATTACCAGGAACGGATCTGCCTGACGGTCGGCAAGGCGTACCGGATTCCGGTGGTCGCGCTTCGTTTCTTCAATATCTATGGACCGCGGCAGGCGCTCTCCAATCCCTATACCGGCGTCCTTGCGATCTTCGCCTCGCGATTGCTCAACAACCGCCCCCCGCTCATCAACGAGGATGGCCGCCAGCAGCGCGATTTCGTGAGCGTCTACGACATCGCCAACGGTTGCCGCCTCGCGCTGGAGACCCCCGAAGCCGAAGGGCACGTCTTCAACATCGGCAGCGGAAGGAGTACGACCATCCTCGAAGTCGCCCGGCTTTTCGGCTCCATGCTCGGCAAGGAGACGATGGTTCCGGAAATCCCCGGGCGCTACCGGATCGGCGACATCCGCAACTGTTTTGCCGACATCTCGCGGGCGCGAAGCATTCTTGGCTATGAACCGCGCGTCCGGCTGGAGGACGGGTTGTGCGACCTCGCCGAATGGCTCCCCGGGCAGGAGGCGGACGACCATATGGCCGACGCCGCCCGCGAGCTGGAACGAAGGGGGTTGACCGTATGAAACCGCCTGCGGGCGGACTCGCTTCAACCGACATGAAGACCCACCACAAGGTTCTGATGACGCTCGACCCGCTTGGCGGGGTCTGGACCTACGGCATGGAACTGACCCGGGCGCTCGGCAGCCTCGGCGTGGAGGTGATCCTCGCCTCCATGGGCGGCCCGCTTTCCGACGCGCAGCGGCAGATGGTCGCCTGCCTGCCCAACGCGACCCTTCACGAAAGCGTCTATCGCCTCGAGTGGATGGACGAGCCGTGGCGCGATGTCGACAAGGCAGGGGAATGGCTCCTCGCCCTGGCCGAACGCCATCAACCCGATTTTATTCATCTCAACGGTTATGTCCACGCGGCGCTTCCATGGCAGCGGCCCGTCTGCGTCGTGGCGCATTCGTGTGTCTGTTCCTGGTGGAAAAGCCTCTTTGGAACCCGGCCCCCGGCGCAGTTCAACACCTACCGCGACCGGGTCCAGGAGGGGCTTTCCGCCGCCCACCGCATCATCGCCCCGAGCGGCGCCATGCTGCGCGCCTTGAGCGGCCTTTGGGAAATCGACTGCGGGCGGACCGGCGTCATCTGGAACGCGCGCGATCCCGACCGCTTCGAGCCGCAGCGCAAAAGCCCGGTGATCTTTGCCGCGGGGCGGCTCTGGGACCCGGCGAAAAACATCGAACTGCTCGAACGGATCGCCCCCGACCTGGCGTGGGATGTGATCGTGGCCGGGCAGGCCCGCTCGCCTTCCGGCGTGGAGCCGTCGATCTGCAACCTTTACCGGATCGGCTCCATCGGCCCAGAGGAGATGAGCCGCCAGCTTTCGCGTTCCGCCATCTTTGCCTCTCCGGCGCGGTACGAGCCGTTCGGCCTCTCGGTTCTCGAAGCGGCCCTGAGCGGCTGCGCGCTGGTCCTTTCCGACCTGCCGACGTTTCACGAACTCTGGGGCGACGCGGCGGTCTACGCTTCGCCGCACGATCCCGACCAATGGAAAACCGCGCTCGAGCGGCTCATCTCCAACCCGTTCCGCCGCCAGCGCCTCGGCGTCGCGGCCCGCCACCATGCGCTCCGGTACGCGCCGGAAGCGTTTGCCCGCGGCTACCTCGACGCCTACCGGACGGCCCGGGCGGTTTTTGAAACTTCCGATGCCTCCACCTTCCCGCCGCAGGCCGAAGCCCCGGCGGCGGATCACCAGCTCTCCTCTTCACTATGAACATCGCTTTCTTTGGCTCCTCCCTCCTTTCCGCCTACTGGAACGGCGCGGCGACCTACTACCGCGGCATCATCTCCGCCCTTCACGAACGGGGCCACAGGATCACCTTCTACGAACCGGACGCCTTTGGCCGCCAGGAACACCGCGACCTCTCCCCGCCGCAATGGGCCGAAGTGATCGTCTACGAAGCGAGCGAGGAAGCGGCGCTGCGCCAGGTGGAACGCGCCAGCCGGGCCGATCTCGTCATCAAGGCCAGCGGCGTCGGCGTTTTCGATGAACTGCTCGATGCCGCCGTGCTCCAGGCGCGCCGCCCGGGAGGGGCGGTCGCCTTCTGGGATGTCGACGCCCCCGCAACGCTCGACCGCGTGCAACTCGACCCGGGCGACCCGTTCCTGCCGCTCATCCCGCAGTACGATCTGATCTTCACCTACGGCGGCGGCCTGCCGGTGGAGAGCGCGTATCTCGAACTCGGCGCGCGCAAGTGTGCCGCGATCTACAACGGGCTCGATGCCGCCACGCACCACCCGGTCCCGCCGGAACCCCGTTTCCGGGCTGATCTCGCCTTTCTCGGCAACCGCTTGCCGGACCGCGAGGAGCGCGTGGTCGACTTCCTGTTCGGAGCCGCCCGGCGCCTGCCGGAAAAACATTTCCTCCTCGCCGGAAGCGGCTGGGAGCGCAAGGGTTTGCCAGCCAACATCACCCCGCTCGGCCACCTTTACACGTGCGACCACAACGCGCTCAACTGTAGCGCCCGGGTGGTATTGAACATCTCGCGCGCCAGCATGGCCCGTTACGGGTTTTCCCCCGCCACCCGCGTCTTTGAAGCGGCGGGAGCCGGGGCGTGCCTGATCAGCGACGCCTGGAACGGCATCGAATGCTTTTTTGAGCCCGACCACGAAATCCTCGTCGCCAACGATGGCGATGAAGTCGCCGAACTCCTTTTTGCCCTGACCCCGCAGGAAGCGCGCAAGATCGGCAAGGCCGCCTATGAGCGCGCCCGTTGCGAACACACCTATGCCGCCCGCGCGCTGGAAGTCGAGGCGGTTCTTGATGTCGCCTGAAAATCTCCCCTTTTCCCGACTCCCCCTTTTTTCATGAGACTCCTTATCTTCGGCCTCTCCATCACCTCCTCGTGGGGTAATGGCCATGCCACCACCTATCGCGGCCTCGCCCGGGAACTCGACCGGCGCGGTCACCGGGTCCTCTTTCTGGAACGCAACCAGCCGTGGTATGTCCGCAACCGCGACACCGCCGGGCTGACTTTCTGCGAAACCGCGCTTTACGATGACCTCGACGACCTCAGGCAACGGTTCCGCCGCGAGGTGGAGCAGGCGGACGGGGTGATCGTCGGCTCCTACGTGCCGGAGGGGATCGAAGTCGGCCAGTGGGTCACCGATGTCGCCGAGGGGGTCACCGCCTTTTACGATATCGACACCCCGGTCACCCTCGCCAGCCTGCGCCGGGGGGAGTGTCGCTACCTTTCGCGGGAGCTGATCGGGCAATACGATCTCTACCTCTCCTTTACCGGCGGACCGATCCTCGAACAGCTCCGTTCGCACTATGGCGCGCGCCTGCCCTCTCCCTTCTACTGTTCGGCGGACCCGGCGAAGTATTATCCCGAGGAGACGCTTCGCAAGTGGCAGCTCGGCTACCTCGGCACCTACAGCGCCGACCGCCAGCCCCGGCTCGAGGAACTTCTGCTCAAACCGGCTGGCGAAACCGGCGCGGGCCGCTTCGTCGTCGCCGGTCCGCAATACCCGGAAGGGATCGCCTGGCCCGCCAATGTCGAGCGGATCGACCATCTTGGCCCGCGCCATCACCGTGCCTTTTACAATGCCCAGCGCTTCACGCTCAACCTGACCCGCGACGACATGATCGAAGCCGGTTACTCGCCGAGCGTGCGCCTTTTTGAAGCGGCCGCGTGCGGCATCCCGATCATCAGCGACCGGTGGGAGGGGTTGGGGGAGTTTTTTGAAATCGGCAGGGAAATCCTCGTCGCCGACTCATGCGCGGAGGTCTTCGCCATCCTCCACGAACTCGCCGAAGAGGAACGGCTCGCCATCGGCCGCCGCGCCCGCGCCCGGGTACTGCGGGAACATACCGCCGCCCACCGGGCCACCGGGCTGGAAACGTTGATTCACCGCGTCCGCAGCGGTTCACCCGAACCCCGGAAAATCGCCTTATGAAAAAGATCCGCGTCGCCATCATCGGAGTCGGCAACTGCGCCTCCTCGCTCGTGCAGGGGGTGGAGTATTACCGAAAACAGGGGGCCGAAACCGGCTTCATCCCGGGGCTGATGCACGCCAGCCTCGGCGGCTACGGCCCGGGAGAGATTGAGTTTTCCGCCGCCTTCGATATCCATTGCGGGAAGGTCGGGCGCGATCTTTCGGAGGCGATCTTCGTCGAGCCGAACAACACGTTGCAGTTCGCCAAGGTGCCGTCGCTCGGGGTCAAGGTCCATCGCGGCATGACGCACGACGGCCTGGGTCGGCATTTGAAACCGGTGATCCCCGTCTCCTCCGGCTCGACCGACGACATTGCCGGAATCCTTAAAAAAACGAAGACTGATGTCGTGGTCAACTACCTGCCGGTCGGCTCCGAGATGGCAACCAAGTGGTATGTCGAACAGGTGCTGGAGGCGCGGTGCGCCTTCGTCAACTGCATCCCGGTCTTCATCGCCTCGCAACCGTACTGGCAGCGCCGCTTTGACGCGCTCGGCCTGCCGATCATCGGCGATGACATCAAGTCGCAACTGGGCGCGACCATCGTCCACCGGGTCCTGACCGACCTTTTCCGCAAACGCGGCATCCACCTGGAGCGGACCTACCAGCTTAACTTCGGCGGCAACACCGACTTTCTCAACATGCTGGAGCGCGACCGGCTCGAATCGAAGAAAATCTCGAAAACGCAGGCGGTCACCAGCCAGCTCGGCGCGCCGCTCGACGCGGGGATGATCCACGTCGGCCCGAGCGATTACGTCCCATGGCTCAAGGACCGCAAGTGGTGTCATATCCGGATGGAAGGGACCGGCTTCGGCGGCGCTCCGCTGCAATGCGAACTCAAGCTGGAGGTGTGGGACTCGCCCAACTCCGCCGGGGTGGTCATCGACGCGATCCGCTGCGCCAAGCTGGCGCTTGATCGCGGGATCAGCGGTTCGCTTATCGGCCCGGCGAGCTATTTCATGAAATCGCCCCCGGTCCAGTACACCGACCACGAGGCGCTGGCGTTGACCGAAGCGTTCATCGAAGGCGAAAACGCCGTGGAAACCGTAACCGAAGAAGCACCCGCGGGCGCACTGCTCCCGTAAAGGATGGAACCGATGAGCGCTCCCCCGAAAAACGACCTGCAACGGCGCATCGACGAACTCGGCGACTGGTTCCACAACCTGGAACTCGACGGCATCCGGACTGCACCGAACCATTTCCTGGGCGACTACCCCCGGTGCAAGTACGAACGTTTCGCCGCCAGCCTGCCGGACGATCTCGGCGGGCGCAGCGTCCTCGACATCGGTTGCAACGCCGGGTTTTACTCCATCGAAATGAAACGGCGCGGGGCCGGGCGGGTCGTCGGGATCGACAGCGACGAACGCTACCTCGCCCAGGCGGCGCTGGCCGGGGAAGTGCTCGGGATGGAGATCGAATGGCGCAACGCCTCGGTCTACGATCTCCCGCGCCTGAAGGAGCGCTTCGATCTCGTCCTTTTCATGGGGGTGCTCTACCACCTGCGCCACCCGCTCCTCGCGCTCGACCTGATCCACCGCTACGCCGCCGCCGATCTCTTTCTCTTTCAGTCAATGCAGCGGGGGAGCGACGAGGCGATGCCGGTCGCCGCCGATTTTCCCTTTCTGGAGCGGGCCGTCTTTGAACGCGACGATTTTCCGCAGCTTTACTTCATCGAAAACAACTACGCGGGCGACCCGACCAACTGGTGGATTCCCAACCGGGCCTGTTCCGAAGCGATGTTACGCAGCGCCGGGTTCGAGATCGAAGCCCACCCGGAGGAGGAGGTCTACCTCTGCCGCCGCCGCCCCCTTGCCAACCCGCCCGAACTTCCGTGCTGACGCCATGATCGACTCCATCATGTTCTGGAACGAGCCCAACAACAAATCGCATTGGGATTTCGAAATCGACGCCAACTGGGAGATCTTCTCCGAAATGATCCGCCTTGCCTCCGCCGAGGTGAAGGCGGCCAACCCCGCGCTGCTGCGGGTATTGGGGGGCATCTCGCCGATCGATCCCCGTTTCATCCGGCGGATGGAGCGCCAGCGTGCGATCGATGAGATCGATGTCCTCGCCGTCCACGGTTTCCCGCTCGACTGGAACCATTGGCCGCTCAACGAATGGCCGGAACGGATCTGCGAGATCGAGGCGGTCGCCGAGGGCCGCCCCGTCTGGATCTCGGAAGCGGGCGTCTCCAGTTTCGGGGCCGAGGAGGTGCAGGAATTCGGGCTCAAACGGAGCGCGGACCTCCTCATCGGTCGCGTCCCCCGCATCCATTGGTACAGCCTCTACGATCTCCCGCAGGCATGGCCCGCCACCACCCGGCACCGCGAGGCGGAAGGCTCCTCCTACTACCGCCATTTCTACATGGGGCTCCTCCGCGAGGATGGCTCGCCCAAACCGGCGCTCGACGCCTTTGCCCCGCTCACCCCCGGCCTCGGCCTCTGCCAATGGTTCCACTTTGAAGACCCCCGGCTCGACGATGCCGTCCGCTGGATGCGCGACCTCGGCATCACCCACCTGCGCACGGGCCTGAGCTGGGCCGACGACTTCCGCCCCGGCGCGCAGGCGTGGTTTGACCGGCAGATGGAGGCGCTCAGCGATTTCACCGTGACGCTCACCTTCTGCTTCACGCCCGAGCATCGTGGCATCGCCCCGCACCACACCAGCCCGCCGCTCGATGTCGCGGAATACGCGGAGTTCTGCACGCGGATGGTGAAGCGCTATGCCCCTGCGGCGGCCGATTCCTTTCCATTGCCTGCAACGAACCCCGAACCCGAAAACCCGCCTTATGTCACTACCCACGGTACTACCCGATCCCCGGACGAAATATCCCCAGCCACCCTATCCGGCGGCGGAGCAGCAACCTCCCGGCTATGAGGAGCAGATGGCTCCCAGGGCCGACCACGGCGAGGAGAGCTATCGCGGTCACGGTCGGCTCGAAGGCCGCCGGGCGCTGATCACCGGGGGCGACAGCGGCATCGGGCGTGCCGTCGCCATCGCCTTTGCCCGCGAGGGGGCGGATGTGGCGATCGGCTACCTTTCGGAGGAGAAGGACGCGCAGGAGACCGCGCGGCTCGTGACCGAAGCGGGGCGCAAGGCGGTGCTGCTGCCGGGCGACATCGCTTCGCGCGAAACGTGCGACCGGATCGCGGAGGAAGCGCTCGGGCAGCTTGGCGGCGTCGATCTGCTGGTCAACAACGCGGCGCTCCAGCGGACGTACCACTCGCTG
>DATMFV010000096.1:0-17107 GCA_035555975.1 Chthoniobacteraceae bacterium | reverse complement strand
CAGTTGAAACCGCTCCCGCTCCGGCTCCCGAAGCCGCTGCGCCCGCTGCAACACCATCACCCGCTACTGAGCGCTCCGCGCGCCAGGGAGGCGGTCGCCACGACCGTGGCGAAGGTTATCGCCGGGACCGCGACTTCCGCGACCGGGAAAACGGGCGCGATCGTTTCCGCAACCGCGGCGGACGCCACCGCGGCGATCGCCATGACCGCCGCGACCGGGGCGACCGCAACGATTTCCGCGAAAAGAGGAGTGCTCCCGCCGCACAGGAATATGCCACTCCCGAACCGGCGCTCGAGGAAGGACCGCGCGAGCCGGTCTTCGCCGAAGGGATCGTGGAAGTCTCCGGAAAAGGGTTCGGCTTCCTGCGCGATCCGAAACGGAACTTTGCCCAGCACCCGGGGGATGTCTTTGTCACCCCGGAAGTCTGCCGCCGCTACAACCTGCGCGACGGCATGTGGATTCGCGGGGAAATCCGTCGCGGCAATCGCGGCCCGCAGCTTTTCCGCCTCGAAAGCATCGAAGGCGAACCGCCCAATACCGAACGGGTCCTCCCGCTCTTCGAGGAACTGACGACGATCAACCCGAACCAATGGATTCCGCTCGAAACCAACCCGGAACGGTACACGACGCGGGTGATCGACCTGATGGCCCCGATCGGGCGCGGCCAGCGCGGCCTCATCGTCGCCCCGCCGCGCACGGGGAAGACGACGCTCCTCCAGCATATCGCCGACGCCGTGGTCCAGAACCATCCGGAGATGAAGCTGATCATCCTGCTGGTGGACGAACGGCCCGAAGAAGTCACCGAAATCCGCCGGACCGTGCCGCAGGCCGAGATCATGGCCAGTTCCAACGACCAGGAGATCAAGAGCCATACGCGGATCGCCCAGCTCGCCATCGAGCGGGCCAAGTGCCTCGTCGAAATGGGCAAGCATGTCTTTGTGTTGCTCGATTCGATCACCCGCCTGGGCCGCGCGTTCAACAACGCCACCGGCGGCGGCGGGCGGACGATGTCGGGCGGGGTCGATGCCCGTGCGCTGGAGATCCCCCGCAAGCTCTTTGCGGCGGCGCGCAATACGGAGGAAGCCGGTTCGCTCACCATCATCGCCACCGCGCTCATTGAGACCGGCAGCCGGATGGATGACCTGATCTTCCAGGAGTTCAAGGGGACCGGGAACATGGAACTGGTCCTCGACCGTAAGATCAGCGACCTGCGGATCTACCCTGCCGTCGATATCTTCCAGTCGGGTACCCGCCGCGAGGAACTCCTGCTCAACGAAAGCAGCCTGCACAAGATCAACATCATCCGTCGCGGGCTGGCCGGGCACAAACCGGCGGAAGCGATCGAACGGCTCCTTTCGTTCCTGAGACGTTTCCCGACCAATTCGCAGATGCTGAGGGAGATCCCCGGTTAACAGAAACTCGGGAAGCCCTCGCATGGCCGTCCAGCCGAGAAAACGCGCCCCGGGAGCCACCGCCGGCCGGTCTCCCCGGCGCAGGAACCGCTCCGGCGGCAACCGCAGGAAGCCGTCGTCGCGCCCGCTCTCCCTGCGCGATCTGCTGACCCGGCGCAACGCCGTCCGGCTCTGGTGGCTCGGGCTTCTCTGGTGGCTGGGAGTGGCGCTCTTTCCGCCAAGCTACCCGGCAACCCGTTTTTCAGGAGTGGTTTTTGCGGGGCTTCTGGCGCTTGGCCTGCTGGCGCTCTGGTGGCGTTACCGGGTTCTGCGCTGGAGCTGGCTCGGCCTGCTCGCCCTCGCCGCCTTCTTCTGTTCGCTGCCGGGCAACGACTGGTACGACCGCGTGGCGCTGCGGGGAGAGATCGGCCGGGCGTTGCAGCGTTACGAAGGGACCCGCCTTTTTCCAAAAGGGGAGAACCGGCTCGGAATGGATGCCGCCGGGATGATCCGGCGCGGCACGGTCGAGGGGACGCTCCTCTACAGCTTCAAGACGCTCAACCCGCTGCTGACCCGCAAGGCGTTCACCCTCTGGTGGCATGACGACGACCTGGCCGGCCTCGCCCGCGGCGCACGCCGCAAGGCGCGGCGGCTGACCCGCGCCAAAAATCTGAGCGGGTTTGACCACACCCTCCTCTACCCCGGCGACATGGCGATCCTGGCCGATGGCTCCCTTGCGCTCGCCTATCTCGGTGAAGGGCGCTGGATCGCACCCGACCGCACCGCCCGGCGGCTGGCGGTCGCCGGCGGACCCACGAACGCGGCGGCGGAGTTCAACACTCCCCTCTCGCTGATGCGCTGGCGTTTCCTGGAGATGCGCCGCACCCGGCCCGGACAACCGTAACGGCATTTCCATGAATGACGCACCGGCGGGGAGCGCGGCATTGACAAAGCCGCGCCCGCCCGGTATCCCCGAGTGCATTCCCGCCAGGAAAAAGAGCGGGTTCCCCACCCGACGCCATGGATACCGCCGCGCCTACTTTTCGCACGTTTCTCCTCGCCTGCCTGCTGCCGGTCCTCCTGCTGAGCGGCTGTGCCACCCTCACTCCCGAAGAACGCGCCCTGCTCCGGCCGCTGGAGCGGGCCGAAGCAAGCCTCAAGGAAGCGCGGGCCCTTCATCGCCCCGTCGCCGAACGGGCCGGGCATTACCTCGACGCCGCCGCCGAAGCCGCGGCCCTTTTCGAGGAGATCCCCGATCATCGCGAACGGATCATCTACAACGCCGCTGCGGGCGAACTGACCGTGCTGCTGCGCGACCATGCCGAGCAATGGCCCGCCGCAATCCGCATTGCCTCGCCCGCCGGTCGCGGCGACTATCTGGTGACATTGGCCCCCGCACTGGCCAGGGCGAAGAAACCGGGCGGCCCCAAGCTCTGGGACCCGGCGGCTTTCAGCAAATTCAAGGCGGCCGGGAAAGTCAGCAAACGCGGCTTCCGCAAAACGTTTGAGCAGAACGGCTATGGCGGCACCTTGGTCGGCATCCGCGAACGGGACGACATGGGGAAGGCTCAGCAACAATTTTCGCTCAATGCCGGAATCACCGCGCCGGTCACCGCCACGCTGGAGTTTGACCCGCCGCGCCACGCCCGGGATACCCCGCCCGGCACGGCGACGCCGGTGGTCGTACCGGTCACGCTCGCGCTTCACGATCCGGCCAAAGAGGATGCCTCCACCCTGGAGGGAGAGGTGCGCCCCCTGGCGGTCGATCTGACGGCCCCCCTCGCCTATTACCCGCGGCGCAGTGAGTTCTGGAACGGCATCCTTTCGATGATCCAGATCGAAAAATATATCTCCGAAAGCGGCCTTTACCTCCTGGGACCGTACGATCCCGAGCGGCTGCCGGTCATCTTTGTCCATGGCCTCGCCTCGACCTACCAGATGTGGTACAACGACATCAACGAGATCGAGGCCGACCCCGCCCTGCGCGGACGCTGCCAGTACTGGGTGCTCTCCTACCCGAGCGGCACGCCGGTCTCCTATTCCGCGCTCCGGATGAGGGAGGATCTCGCCGCCATCGCAGCGCTCTACCCGCCGCAGCGCGGCTACGTCGTCATCGGCCACAGCATGGGCGGCATCATCGGCCGGATGCAGGCGACCACCACGGGGCTCCACCTCTGGGACGCCTACCTCGGGCCGCGCGCGCCGGAATTGTACGCCAAGCTGCCGCCGGACAACTTTCTTAAAAAGGCGCTGATCTACAACGCCAACCACGATGTCAAACGCCTCGTCTTCATCTGCACGCCACACCGGGGAAGCGACATGGCCGTCGGTTCGCTCGGGCGGATGGTGGCCCGGCTCATCACGCTGCCGGTCACCATGGTCAACGCCCTTCAGACCACGCTCGGCGACTCACTCAGTTGGCTGCTCGGGAGCAACGGCGGCCGCTGGCCGACCGCGATCGAAAGCCTCTCGCCCAAAAACCCGACGCTCGTGGCGCTTAGCAAACTGCCGATCGAAGCGCGCTACAACTCCATCATCGGTGATCGCGGACGCGGCGGCGACCTTTCAAAAACTTCCGACGGCATCGTTCCGTACTGGAGTTCCCACCTCGAAGGAGCAGACTCCGAGTTGATCGTGCCCGGGAGTCACAGTTCGTCCGAACTGCCTCAGACGGTCGACGAACTCAAGCGCATCCTCACCCTTCAACTGACCACCCCGCCGCGGCAACCCGCCCGCACCCTGCCGAAGGCCGAGGCGAAGCGTTAGAGGCCCCATCTCCCCATACTAGCTGTTACCGTTGCTGCGCCATCTGCGCCGACCGATTGGACGAAGTTTTCTGCGGAGCTTCGGTTTCAGCCGCCTTGACGTTGATCTTCTCGGCCAGCGTCGTCAGCTTTTTATCAGTGTTGCCTTCTTCCTGAAGGGTCCGGTCGAGCAGGACTTCGTCCTCCCGGAACTGAAGCAGCCCGGCATAGGTACGGGCGCAGCCGTAGCTGGCGATTTCGTAATGCTCGATCCGCTGGGCCGTGGCGATGATCCCGGCGTCCATGACATCGGCGTTGGCATCTTCCTGCATCCATTCAGCGCCTTCCTCAATGATCCCCTCAATCCCCCGACACTTCGCGCCGCGCGTCGATTTCCCGAGGCGGGCGAAAATCTTTTCAAGCCGTTCAAGCTGCGTCTTGCTTTCGTTGAGATGCTTCTCCAGCCCGTCGCGCAGCTTGGGGGCCGTGGCGCATTTGATCATTTTGGGCAGGGCGCGGATGATCTGTTTTTCCGCGCTCACCAGGTCCTTCAGTTCACGGAGATAGAGTGATTCCAGAGATTCGTAGTCCATAAGAGGTTAGATTCCAGGTTTTTTTGTTGGCTTCGGCGTGGCTTACAGCCGCATAAATGTTGCTTTCCGAGCGTCTCCCCTTTGGCTTACGCTTCGGAGATTAATGGGGCTAACGTCTCCCTGTGCCATTCCGGACGTAGGCGCAGAGAACCCTGACCTTCACAACCGCTTTTCCCGTAATCCGCCCGCTCCTTTCATGATGAAAACGCTTCTCCTGACCAACGAATACCCCCCGCACGTCTACGGCGGGGCGGGGGTTCATGTCGATTACCTCAGCCGCGAACTGGCCCGCCTCGTCAACGTGGAAGTCCGCGCCTTTGGCGAACAGCACGAGACCGCAACGGAAAACGGCCTCACCCTCGCGGTGGAAGGGTTCGGGCTCGACACCTCCGGCTACCATTGCCCGAAGGCGCTCGTTCCGGTCTTTGGCGCGCTCTCCCGCAGCCTCGCCTTCAACACGGCCGGGATCGATGCCGACCTGGTTCACTGCCACACCTGGTACACCCACTTCGGGGCGATTGTCGCCAAGCTCGCCTACGGCCTGCCGATGGTGCTGACGGTTCATTCCCTGGAGCCGCTCCGCCCGTGGAAGCGCGAGCAACTCGGCGGCGGGTACGACTTCACCTGCTGGGTCGAAAAAACCGCCATCGAGATGGCCGACGCGGTGATCGCCGTCTCGCAGGAGACCAGGGCCGACATCCTCCGCCATTTCGAGGTCGATGAAAACAAGGTGGAGGTGATCTACAACGGGATCGACCTGGAGGAATACCGGAAGACCGCCTCTGATGGCGCGCTCCGCAAATACGGCATCGACCCGGAGGTTCCATTTGTCCTCTTCGTCGGCCGCATCACCCGGCAGAAGGGGATCATCCACCTCGTCAACGCCATCGCGTCGATGGATCGCGGCTACCAGGTCGTCCTTTGCGCCGGTGCGCCCGATACGCCGGAGATCGCCGCCGAGATGAAAGCGGCGGTCGGGGCGATCGAGCGCCCGGGGGTCATCTGGATCGAAGCGATGCTTGATCGCCCCTCCGTCCTGGAACTTTACTCGCACGCCGCCGTCTTCTGCTGCCCTTCCATCTACGAGCCGTTCGGGATCATCAATCTCGAAGCCATGGCATGCGAGACGCCGGTCGTGGCGAGCGCGGTCGGGGGGATCAAGGAGGTCGTCGTCCATGGCGAAACCGGCTACCTCGTCCCGCTCCAGCAGATGGAAACCACCCCGTTTGAACCGGTCGACCCGGCGCAGTTTTCACGCGATCTGGCAACGCGCATCAACGAACTGATGGCCGACCCCGCCCTGCGCGAAGCGTTTGGCAAGGCGGGACGCCGCCGGGTCGAGGCGATCTTCGGCTGGCCCGCCATCGCCCGGCAGACGGTGGAACTCTACGAGCGCCTCCTTTCCTCAAAAAAATGAAAACGCAACGCCTCGGAACCAGCGAACTGGAAGTCACCCGCCTCGCCTATGGCTGCATGCGGCTGGCGTGGCAACCGCCGAACGTCAGCGCTGAAGCGATCGAAAAAGGTATCCGCGCGCTCGAAGCGGCGGTCGAAGCCGGGTACACCTTTTTCGACCATGCCGACATCTACGGACGCGGCGCATGCGAGAGCATCTTCGGCGAAGCGCTCCGGCGGCACCCCGGCTGGCGCGACCGGCTCATCATCGCCACCAAGTGCGGCATCCGCCGCCCGGACGACCCGCACCCCGGTGCGCCGCACCGGTACGACTTTTCCTTCGAGCATATCGTCGGCTCCGTCGAAGGCTCGCTGCAACGGCTCGGGGTTGAAACGATCGACCTGCTGATGCTCCACCGCCCCGATTTTCTGGCTGATCCGGAAGAGATCGCCCGGGCCTTTACCCGCCTGCACGAAGCGGGGAAAGTCCGCACCTTCGGCGTCAGCAATTTTCGTCCTTCGCTCGTGGCGGCGGTGCAGTCGGCCCTCCCGTTCCCGCTTCAGGTCAACCAGGTGGAGATCCACCCGCGCCGCCTCGACGCCTTTACCGACGGTACGCTCGACCAATGCCTCGAACGCCGGCTCACCCCGATGGCGTGGAGTCCGCTCGACCGGGGACGCCTCGCACCGGGACAGCCGAGCGACCCCGCTCTCTCCGCTGATCCCCACTGGCTCCAACTGACCGCCACGCTCGACACCCTCGCCGCCGCGTACGGGATCGACCGCGCCACGCTGGTGCTCGCCTGGCTCCTGCGCCACCCGGCAAAGATCATCCCGGTCATCGGCTCGACCGACCCGGGCCGCATCGCCGCTGCGGCGCGCGCAACCGAAACCGCGCTCGACCGCGAGACGTGGTACGAAATCCTGCACGCCGCGCGGGGCGAACCGCTTCCTTAATCCATTGACTGAAGCGTGGCGTCGAGCAACCCGAGGAGGCCCATGCCCATGGCCGAGTGGATACGGTAGCCGCCGCGCTGAAGGGCATCGCCGCCGCGATTGATCTGGCTGACGCCGCCAAGCCATCCCTCGGCGTTCACCTTTGCCAGAGCGCCCTGACGAACGGTACGGCAAAGGGAGAGCATCTCCACTGGAAGCCACTCCTGCCGCACCCCCAAAGCCAATGCCGCCGCGATCCCGCAGGAACCGGAAGTTTCCGCGCCGGAGCCGGGATCATCCGCATAGCTTGCCCACAACCCCTCCTCCAGCAAAGGGAAACGGGTGACCCACGTGGCCACCTCCTCGAAAACGGGCCGCAGCCGTTCTTCCACGCCGACGTGTTCAGCCAGATAGGGAACCGAACGGATGATCCCCAAGAGGAACCAGGCAATCCCGCGCCCCCAGTTCACAAAAGTCCGGCGTCCAAGGCGCGTCCGCCCCTGGCTCAACGCTCCACCGTGCCAGAGGGAGCCGATGCGGCGATCAAGAACCTCAAGCGCCGCCTCCGCAAGCCGGGGATCACCAGTGAGCCGGGCCGCAACGGCGCTTGGATACGCCACGGTATAGCAACCCTCGGCAGTGTAATCATTCGCGTCTCCCGCGGCGGCCTCTGCGGCGTTGAAAGCGAGCGCGAAACGGCTCCAGATTCCAGCAAAGGCCGGAGCGGAGCGAAGCGCGGAAAGCACGTCGAGCGAGGCAAAGGGAAGCCCTCCCTCGCGCCCGTAGACGGCATTCCGGACCGGGCGGCTCCGGGGGTCGCAATAGAACAGACCGTTGGGAGATCCTGCGCCGAAGTAGCGCCAATGCTGCTCCAGAGCCTCAAGGGCCTGCGGCGTGCCGTATTCCTTGAGACCATCCATGACACACCCCTCCAGCCAACTGAAAGGTTGTAGCGAAGCGAGGGAAAAGAGGGTGCGGCGAAAAGCGGCGGCCCGCCCGCCGGGCGGCTCGGGGTAAAGCTGTGGCAGAAACCTGCGTGCGGAAGCAATCTCCGGGGCATCCGTGAAAAACCAGATCAACCCCTCAAGCTCCGGAGGAAGCGAGAGGCGGATACCGCTTTGAGCCACCTTCCGGGCCTGCGCGGACGAAAGCGTGAGAAAGAACGGCTCGAAGGGACATGGGACATGAATGCTCCATTGGCCGAGCCGCTCGCCGCAGCAGGTTTCAACGGCAACCGGAACAGGCGGCGCGTGCCGGACATCGAGCGCAACCGTCAACGACAGCCGCCAGAGGGCGCTCTCCCGCTCGGAGGGATGCGCCTCGACCCGCCAGCATCTATCGGCATCTGCAAGAACGGGCCGGGCCTTGAACCCGGGATGAATCGCCGCGCCCGTCGGCAGGGAAGGGGCCGGAAAGATGGATGCCGGGGTCATTTCCTGCGTACGCAAAACCGGTCGGAAAGGCGGGGGAAAAACCGGACGCCGTCGCGCTCCGCCCTTTTTCGACGCTGTCGCCAGCCGATCCATCCCAGCATGGCGAGCGCGCTCCAGGCGAGGGAGGGCTCGGGAATCACCTCCACTTCCAGGTTGCTGAAGGTGGCGTACCGGGTGTCTCCGTCGGGAGCGGCGCGCAGGCCCAGGATGCCGCTCGCATAGGTGTCATCCATTGTACTGACTTCGCCCAGAAGAATGGTAAATTCTCCCAGAACATCCTTTTTGTAAACGGAAGCGGCAAGAAGGCTCCCATTTGCGGAAAAATGCAACTGGTACTCGGTATCTTTCGCCAGCGTTTCGGCAAGGGTGGTCTCGACAAGGCTGCTGCCCTCCCCCGTGGCAGCATTCAGGGAGATAAAAATCCGGTCGGAACGGAGATAGGCGTAATACCCGACGATGCTGGAACTGACCGACTGCGCCCGCCCGACAATACCCCGGACGAAGTTCCCGGAGGTTCCTCCCGTGACACTGAGGACCACCGAAGCGTTGAAGTTCTCGATCACGCCATCGACAATCGGCCCTTGTGAACCGGTGTAGAAGGCGGTCTGGTTGCTGCCGTCGTCCCGGCGCAGCATCAATCGCCACTCATTTTCGGCCACTTCCGTGACGGCGATGGTGCCTGCATCGGGATCGGTCCCCGAGAGCACCCCCTGCCAACCCGTCGGAAGGCCATTTTCGGGTGCGGTAAAGGGCTCGTTCCAGGTATGGACGACAGCGCTCTTTGCCGAAGGAAGGGCAAGCCCTGAGAAAAGGGCAAGCAGGGCGCATGCTGCAATGGAGGTAGGGATCAGTTTCATAAACTTCAAAAGACTGTGAAAAAATGAGTTTATTGGCCCCTAAGGCAGCGTGTAGAGGCGGTTGAAGAGCGGGGGCTCCTTGTAGGGGAGATCGTCGAGGAGGGGGATGATCTCCTCCCTCCGGTAAACTTCCACGTGCCCGTCAGCGAAGGCGGTGTGGACGAGGCCATGATAGCTTTTGTCGGGAGGCGGCGTGTCTTTGCCGGAGGAGAACCAGATCAGGCCGCCGCCGTATGGCTGCCCCGGGGTGTCGTAGTCGGCGCGGTAGTTGTCCCGCAGGAGCATCAGGCGGGAAAGATTTCCATCAGCGGCGACCCGCCGGAGATTGGCCGGGTGGTAGTTCTTTTCCTGATAGGGCATCGCTCCGTAACGGTTGGCAGCATAGTGGGTATAGAACCAGGGGCTGATGGAATTGCTCTTCGGGTTCTGGAAAGCCCGCGTGTTCAGATACCACGGCGCGGCCAGAGGGCTGAAAAAGATGGCGGGATCAGAGACATACCCGCCGAGGCAGAGCGTGCGCGGGTAGGTTTCCTTCGTGCCGGAGGCGGAGACCTCCTGGTTTGCCTGGGAGTAGGGGAGGACGCCTTGATGCTCGGCGGCATAGGCGATCAGGGCGCTGGCAATCTGGCGGTGATTGGAGAGGTTCATCGTCGCTTTTGCCGCAACACGCAGGCGGTTCACGACCGGAAGGGTCAGGGCCGCAATCAATCCGATGATGCCCACGGCCACCAACATTTCCGAGAGGGTCGCCGCACAAGTCTTTCCGGGGGAAGAAAGGTTCATGGCTCAAAGGTGACGAGGAACAGGCGGTGGCCTCCGGCCGGGATCTCGACACGATCGAGATCCGCAGGGACCGCCGCACCGGTGGGGGTGATTTCGCTGGTGTGGACCACCTTCCCCGCCAGCCGGACTTTGCCGGCAGCGGCGTGGAGGTTCCGGTAATTGCCGACCAGCAGCAACGCCTCGTCTTCTCTGCCAAAGGCGCTGCACCGGAAAGCCTCCTGCGGGGAGTCGGCTTCGATGAGGGTGCCGTTGGTCAACAGAGGCGCGTACGGCGCGAGCGTGGCGAGGGCCCGGGCGTGGTAATAGAACGTCGCAGGGTCAAAATCGCGGAAGGCGTAGTAGGTGATCCCACCCGCGCCGTTGAGGTAAGCCTCCAGAATGATCTGCTCCAACCGGAAGGGAGGGTACGGAGCATAGGTGCGGGCTGTGATCCACGGGATGATGTCCCGCTTTCCGAGTACGGCATAGTTGCTCCGGATGGTCTCGCCCACGATGGTCGGTTCACCCCCGACATAGAGCGAGGGAGCTGCCACCTGAACGGCTTCGGGATAGAGTTGCCTGAAATCGTAGATTTTGTGATAGACCGGCGGTTCGGCCTTGGTGTTGTAGAGGCTTACGACCGGGTTCCTTCCCCTCGGGGCGGTGCCCTGGGTGGCGTTGTGGAGGTCGGTCATCATGCGCGTGCCATGACCGATGATGAACGCTTCCCACTCTTTTTCGCCGGACTGTTTGAAAGCTGTGCGGGCGGCTTCGCTCTTGCGGGTTTCTTCGTAACCCTTCTGCCAAAGCTCAATATCATAAAAAATGTAATCGGGGGCGTACGCCCGGGCGAGGCGTCCGATGCGTTCGATCGTTTTCTGATAGAGGCTCCCGGTATAAAGCGGGTTGACGAACTTCCCCGCCTTGCCCCGGACGACGTTGAAGATCTCCGGCCGGTCTTTGTAGCTCGCGGCCATCCGGTGAAAGACGGAATCGTTGAGCACCACGCCAAAACCGTGTTCCCGGGCCTTGCGGGTAATCTCATGAGCTTCCTCTTCATCCATCCACGGGAAAACCGGTACGTGGCTGAAGCCAAGGTCGCGGTAGGCCGAGTAAAACTCCGGCCACTGGTTGATCTCCCGCCCGACCATCCAGGTAAGGCTCGCATTCAGAGCCGCAGCCTCTTTGGGCACCACGGGGATCTCCATCGCCTGAAGAGGGATGGTGACGCCGTTTTTGAGCGTCTCCCCATCCACCCAGGAGAGGCGCGCCTCGGCTTTCTCCGGGAGTTTTGCCCCGGCCTTCACCCGGAAATAGTATGGCCCGGTGAGCCGATGGCGCAGCCCGACAGAAGGAAGATGGTAGCGAACACGCCCCTCCCCCGCTTCGGCGAGTTGACGGCCGCCTTCAGGGAGGGTGAGAAGCTCGATCTCCGAAGGGAGATCAAGCTCCATTTCGAAGGGCTCAACCGCCTCTCCCGTCTCTCCCTCCCGGAAGTCGAGAAACCCGAAGAAGTTCGGTGTCGGGATATTGGTGCTGATGGTGAGAATCTCCGTGCGGGGTTGGATGCTGACGCCTTCATGCACGAAAAAAGCCTTGGGAAAGGAGGAGGCATCCGGAAGCGGGCGTTGCGTTTCATCTTTCAGGATGGCCAGTTCATCCATCCAGACGAAATTGCTTTCGCCGCGAAGGCGAAGAACGACGTAGCGCGCCGTGGCCCCGACCGGCAGCGTGACCGGCTCCACGAAAACCGTGCCGGTCTCGGGAAAATAGAAGTATTCGCCGGGATTGCTCTGCGCGAGTTCCGCCTCGCCATCGTGAACCTTCTGCCTGCGCGCCGCCTGGTAAAAAGTCTTCCCGTCATCGCCGAGCAGGATGGTCAGTTCAGCCGGATAACCTTGATTCGGGCGCTGTCTACCCCCGACAAAACGGGAAACGACGCGATCAATCCGCTCCGGCCTGCCCAGGTCGATCAAGAGGTCGACGCCCTGTTCCGGCCCGCTGCTCCAGCCGACGGTTTCATCGGAGAACCAGATCTTTCCCGTGGCCACGGGCGATAGGATGCCATCGGTCAGCTTCTTATCATGGCCCGTTTTACTATAGCGAAGGTAGTTCGGCTTTCGCGAGAACCAGACGGGCCTGCCGTCGGCAAGGTTCATGCCCGAGGTCGCGCCCGCCCATTTTTCAGGCTGGTTGCCGGAAGGAGCAGCCTGCGTTTGTGAAGACGCGGGACGGGTCATCGCGAGAAGGGAGGCGATGAAAAAAGAGAGGGGATGTTTGAAGATGCGGGCCATGAATGGAGGGATCAGGGATCAGGGTGCCAGGGAGTCCGGGGCGATTTCCCGGGTGGAATTGCGCCGGACCAGTTCGCCTTCCAGCATGACGTGAGTGGACTGGATGGGGTCGCCGGAACGGATGGTCTCCAGCAGCAACCGCGTGGCCGTGTAGCCGATTTCGTAAACGGGGTAGATGTAGCTGGTCAGTTGGGGTTCTTCGGAGGTGGCCACAAAGTTCCCGGCCCTTCCGAAGAAGCTGACATCCTCGGGAACCCGGATGCCGCGCGCCGTCATGGCCCGGATCAGGCCCCGGCAGTAGCCGTCGGTCGCCAGAATCGCGGTCGGCCGGGGCGAGGCGGCCAGCCATTGGTCGATGAAGGCATTGAAAACCTCCTCATTACGCTCGGGAGAGACCGGCCATGGCCGGGAAAGTTCCGGACAGGTCAGGCTGCCGCCCAGCGCTTCCAGCGCAAGGAACTGGCCATGCCGGGCCCGGGCGGTATTTTCGTCCTTCAAGGTATGCTGAAAGAAGACGAAATGACGGTGGCCCAGTTCCCATGCGTGCTGGACCATCCGGAAGCCCGCGCGGTCCCAGTTCGGGGTGACGCTGATGGCGTTGAGCGCAGGGGAGCAGCGGTTGAGGAGGGCGCAGGGGAACTGCTGGGTAAGGTAGGAGAGCAGATTGAAGTCGTACCCGCTTTCAATGAGGACACCGTCGGCCTTCTGGTCCAGCAATACCTCGGGCAGGCCGCCGGTGTCGGCGTCGTGAGGGCAGAGCAGGATGTTCCAACCCGCTTCGGCGGCCGCCTTGCACGCCCCGGCAAAGACCCCGCTGTAGTAGCCGTCGTTGGCCTGCGTCCGGGTGTAAACATTGGTGCGCAGCAGCAGGGCCAGGATCTTGGTATAAGTACGCTTGCCCTCCTCGCCCTGAAGACGCTTCGAAACAGCCTGCCGGAAAAGTGCGTCGGGGCGGTAGTTCAGCTTCCTTGCGGCCTGAAACACACGCTCCCGGGTCTCGGGCGTGCCGGCCATCTTGCCGTTGAGAATCATGGAGACGGCGGTGTGGGAGACGCCCGCCTCACGACCAACGTCGCGGATGCCGGTTCGCTGGGATTTGCGGGTGCGCGTCGGGTGACTCATGATGCACGCAGAGTGGCAACTTTCAACTTTCCTGTAAAGTTAAAAATTCAGAAAATGGAAATATTCTCAATCTCCATGGAGCCTCTTTTCCAATCGTTGTTTTTGTGGCTTGAGGGCTCTTATTGGGATGCTCACTCTATTTCATGGTTCATAAATCACCTTTACAGCAGTCTGAATTCCTTGAAACAGGCGGGGAAGATTTTCCGGAACAACGGCAGGAAATCAACTGAACTTGATTCCCACTACTGGAAAGTAATCACTTTCCAACAAAGTTTACAAAATTTTCAGAATCAGCGGAACGGTGTGAACACTCTGCGCCCTCCTTGTCGCTTTTCGTGACCGTTTCCGCGTTTCCTTTGACCCGGGTCAAGGGAAACGCCGGGCGGGCGCGGGAAAATTTCGGGACAAACCCCTTTTTCTCGGCTATCTTTGGCCGTTTACAAAAATGTCTATACCTGCTGCCGGAGTTGACCTCGTTGAAGATATTCTCGCCCTCAAGCGTGAGCGCAATGCCGTGATCCTGGCTCACAATTACCAGATCAAGGAAATCCAGGACATCGCTGATTTCGTCGGAGATTCGCTCGGCCTGAGCTACAAGGCCGCCGAAGCGGACGCCGATGTCATCTGCTTCTGTGGCGTCCACTTCATGGCGGAGACGGCAAAAATCGTCAACCCGTCGAAGACCGTGGTCCTGCCCGATGTTGAGGCGGGGTGCTCCCTTTCCGAATCATGCCCGGGCGAAGCGCTGGAGGCGTACCTCAAGTTGCATGCCGACAAGAACTACTACGTCATCGCCTACATCAATTGCAGCGCGCACGTGAAGGCGCTTTCCGACGTGATCTGCACCAGCGGCAACGCGGTCAAGATCGTCAACGCCACGCCGAAGGATCGCAACATCCTCTTCGTCCCGGACCAGAACCTCGGTTCGTGGGTGATCGAGCAGACCGGTCGCCCGATGGAACTCTGGAAGGGGCATTGCTACGTTCACGTCGAATTCACGGCGCAGAGCATCGAACGCATCCGTGAAAATTACCCCGATGCACCGATTGTCGCCCACCCGGAATGCACCTACGCCGTCCGCATTCTCGCCGACGAAGTCTGCTCGACGGAAAAAATGATCAGCTACTGCCGGGACAACCCCGCCGAGGCGTTCGTCATCGTCACCGAAGAAGGGATGCTCAACCGGCTGCGGCGCGAACTCCCGCACAAGACCTTCATCCCCGGGCCGACCGCCGCCTGCGCCTGCGCCGAATGCCGCTTCATGAAAATGAACACGCTCGAAAAGGTTCACGACGCGCTGCTCCACCTCAAGCCCGAGATCACGATCCCCGAAGCGATCCGCGCCCGGGCCGAACTGCCGATCCGCCGGATGCTGGAAATCAGCGCCCGTTAGGGCAAAGACGCTCCAACCGTAAAAACCGCCCGGTAATGCCCGCCGTGCCGGGTCATCGTCCGGCGGACCCGCGCCTGGAGCACCCGCGCGAAAAGCTGTTCCTCCAGTCGCTGGATCAAGGCGGGGTGGCGGGTCAGGATGTCGAGGATCGGTGAATGGTATTCGATGATCTCGCCCCCCTCCGGCGTCGGCCGATATTCCGCAAAATAGCCGCGTGCGTCGCGCCAGGCGGTCCATGCCTTGAGACGGGCGGCAAATGAGCGCCCGGCGAGCCGTTCGCGCTCTTCGTCTTCCGTCCGCTTGAACCCGAGGTAAAGCAGCTTCTCCGGCGCGGTCGCCCCGAAAAGACTTTCCGCCGAGCGCAACAGGTCCACCGACAACGCCGTCTCCTTCGGGAAAAGGGCGAGCGTCGCCTCGCTCAACCGGTAAAGAAGGCCCGGCCGCCCCGACTTACCCGCAACGGTGGGACGGCGAAACCGCTCCAGATACCCCCGCGCCTCAAGGTCGGCACACGGTTGCTTGATCGCCATGTAACTCATGCCGAAATGCTCCGCCAGTTGGGCCACCGTCAACCCCTCGCTCCGTTTCAGGCGCAGGACGATCTCCAGCCGCACGCTCTTGCCGACGACATCGGCAAGCGCCACCGGCGCGCAGGAGGGAGAATCGTGGCTGGCCATAAAACCAGGCGATTGTTCCCCTTTGCGGAAGGCGACGCAAGTTTGAAGCGTAAAACAGACTACAGCTCCATGTCGTCTCTTAGACGATCCGGCAGATTCATGTTTTCATGCAAGATCGAAAGGATACCCAAAGCTCCCTCCTCCAGCACCTTGAAAAAAAGATAATGGTGTCGATGGTGGAAAAAGTAGACCCCGCTCAATCGCCGCTCTTTGACAGGTCGCCAGAGATGACGCTTTGTCGGGAGGGCGAGAGCTGCCGTCATCAAACCTCTGACATAGTCGTCTGCCTGGGCATCACCCCATTCTTCCGAGGTGTATTGCCAGATGTCCAGCAGGCGTTCGCGTGCAATCGGGAAGACTCTGACCTGCATCAGCCTGCACCTTTGCGGCGTTTTGCCTCTGCGAGAATCTCTTCGGCATCCAACGGGATGAAGTCAGAGTCGGGAGCGGCCATGGCCGTTCTCAGTTCCTGATACAAAGCTTCCCATCGTCCCGCCTCTTCACATTCATAATCGCGCCGGACAAGATCGCGGATATACTCGCTCGCAGAGTTGTAAAGCCCTTCACCAGAGGCTCGCTGTTCAACAAATTTTCTCAAAATGCCGGTAAACCGGACGTTGACGCCTTCAGCCATGGAATGCCTCCTTTTCCCACATGATACCATTCGTCCCACAAAAAGGCAAGAATACGGGACAACCATCCAAAAAAAAGCGCTCAAATCTCTTCCAGATTGAAAACATTGTTTAACAAAATCGTCTTCGTCCGTTTGACAAATGGCGATATGAGGCGATCTTGATCTCAGCGGAACTCCGGCGGGGTTGCTGGTTTGTCCCCCCGGGGCTTCCGCGCCTCTTTTCTCTCCGCCTCGTTTTTCCCCTCGGGGAATCGCTGATTAAATGGAACCGGACGAAAACGCAGGCAGTTTTGATGGATTTTTGGTTCGATTTCCGCAGCCTGTCCTAAGACAGGTGAGGACAAATCGGGCCAAAAAGACGCAAAAATGACCAGTTTACGACCGAGTTTGCTTTAATCAGTGGTTCCTTAGTGGAATGGTCCGCTGTTTGCCACTTTGCAAACGCGGATCAGAAGCGGCGGATTTTTGTCTTCTTCTTCCAGTGCACGTCGTCGATCTCGGGGTAGTCGAGCGTATAGTGCAACCCGCGGCTCTCCTTGCGCAACAAGGCGCAGTCGACGATCAGGGCGGCCACCGTGGTCAGGTTGCGGAGTTCGAGCAGGTCGGTATTGACCTTGAAGTTCCAGTAAAACTCCTCGATCTCGCGCAGCAGGTTTCTCAAACGGGTGCTCGCCCGTTTCAGCCGTTTGTCGGTCCGGACGATGCCGACGTAGTCCCACATCAGGCGGCGGATTTCGTCCCAGTTGTGATAAATGACGACCATTTCGTCGACATCGTTGGCGTTGCCGCTTTTCCAGCGGGGAAGTTCGGGCTCGATCAACCCCTTGCGCCCGATCGGCAGTTCCTTCAAAACGTGGTCGATCGCCCGGTTGGCCA
>DATMFV010000095.1:0-33742 GCA_035555975.1 Chthoniobacteraceae bacterium | reverse complement strand
AGTAGCGGCGGCGGCGGGGGCGGGGGAGGCGCTGCCGGGACGACGCTTTCCGGCGGCGGGGAGCTCTCAGCCATGACGGGTAGCTGGGGTGGTATCGGCGGATTCGGAGGACTCTACGATGGAGTGTTCAACGTTTATTTCGGCGGGGGCGGCGGGGGCGGCGGCGGGGGTACTGCCGCCCTCCTGAACGGCGGCAACTATGCTTTTTCCTCGGGCACGATCACCGGCGGTAAAGGAGGAGCAGGCGGGGCCGGGGGGTACGGAAATGCCACCACTGAAGGCGGCGGCGGGGGTGGTGGTGGCGGTGGCTACGGCGTGCTGTTGACCGATGGCGCCCTGGAGAACGGCGGGACCATTACCGGCGGCAGCGGCAGCACGGGCGGTGATGGTCGCACCGGCGGCAACGGCGGAGGTGGTGCGGCCGGAGCACGCCTGATCGACAGCGACCTTGAGAATACCGGCATCCTCTCCGGAGGTTCCGGCGGCGGCGGGGGGCGCACCGTACTTCAGGGGGCGACCGCAGGCGGCAGGGGCGGCAACGGCGGTGCCGGTGGTTCCGGCGTGCAGGTCAGCAGAGGCGATGTGATCAACCACGGTTCGATTTCCGGTGGTGACGGCGGCGGGGGCGGCGGTGCGAGAGTGACCGAGGCCGAGTACGGCGGCTTCGGGGGTGACGGCGGATATGGGGTGCAACTCAGCGGCGGCCATCTTGAAAACAGCGGCTCCATTACCGGCGGCAGCGGTTCCGCGGGCGGTTGGGGCAGCCAGGATGCGGATGGCGGCGCGGGGGGCGGCGGCGTGCAACTGCTCAACGGCACGCTGGAAAACAAGGCTGGCGGCGTCATCACCGGCGGGACCGGCGGCCAGGGGGAGTCGGGCGGCCGGGCCAGCGGCGGAGCAGGTGGTGCGGCGATGGTCGCCATCCATGCGACGATCATCAACGACGGCATCATTACGGGAGGGATGAGCGGAGACAACACCATCCGCTCCAACGCGATCACCTTTGACTACGGCACCAACACGCTGGAGCTTCACAGCCACTCGGAGATCACCGGTCATGTCGTCGGAACCGGCGACGACAAACTGGTTCTGGGGGGCCTCTCCAACGGCACTTTCGACGCGGCATCCATCGGGTCGCAATACACCGGATTCTCCGATTATGCGAAAACCGGCAGCAGCACCTGGGAACTGACCGGCACTGCAACGGAGGTGATGGACTGGCAGGTGGAGGAGGGGCGACTGGTCGTCTCGGCCGCTCTCATGGGCGGCACCGCCACGGTGGAGGAGGGGGCAACCCTCGAACTGAAAACCGGCGGTTCGCTCGGCGACGGGACGGTCGATATCCGGGGCGCGCTGCGCGGAAGCGGTACGATCGCGGGGGAAACCACGGTCGCCGGCCTCCTTGCCGCCGACGGGCTGCCCGGGACACGGCTTCTCTTCGAAACGGGGCTGACGCTTTCGCCCGACGCCACGACAAACGTCTCGATCACCCCGGGGCAAGGGCATACTTCCATTGCCGCGCCGTCGCTGATCTACGAAGGCTCGCTGACGATCACCCTCGGCGGGTTTCTTACCGGAGAGGACGAGTGGCTGCTCCTTGACGCCGAAAGCATGGGCGGCGAATGGAGTTCCGTAACCCTGGATGGCGACTTTTATCACTTCAGCCTGACCAACACCGACGGGGAGTGGACCGCCAACCGCGGCGGCTACCTCTGGAGTTTCAACGAAAGCACCGGGCTTCTGGCTGTCGCCTCCATCCCCGAACCGGCCGCAGGATGGCTGGGAATCGCCGGTTTCGCGGTGCTCGGCTGGCACCAGTGGCGGCGAAAGACCGCTTCCCGCCGCACCGCGTAAACCGCCCGGGGCCAGTGCCGAAAGCGGTTTGCGCAAGAGCGGGACCTCGCTCCCGCCGCCGGAAGATTGCGTTTTGTCCGAAAGAAAATTAGGGTCTGTTCACGAATTTGCCGAAAGCGGCTAAAAGCCGCCTTTTGGCTCAAAAGTCGGTTTCTTCGGGCGTCCGAATCCTCGATTC
Source organism: Chthoniobacteraceae bacterium (assembly GCA_035555975.1). Taxonomy (GTDB): domain Bacteria; phylum Verrucomicrobiota; class Verrucomicrobiia; order Chthoniobacterales; family Chthoniobacteraceae; genus DATMFV01. Next base: position 31,710 of record DATMFV010000095.1, on the reverse strand, counting down.
GGCCTTCCTCAGAAGCCCGATTTTGATCTTAAAATGCGTCTTTTCATCCATCTTTCTCAATTCGTGAACAGACCCTTAGATATTCCCGCAAAACCGCAGAATGAAAACCTCGAACCCACCCGGAAAGCCGCCCCTGCCGCCGATCGTGCTCGATCCCGACAGCGGCGAACTGCTGTCCGTCCAGATCGCCAACCATTACCGCCAGGCCATCGCGAGCGGCGTTTTCCCCGGTGGAGCCCACCTGCCGACCTGTCTGGCAACCTCGAAGGCGCTCGGCGTGGCGGCGCAGACGGTCAACCGCGCGTTCGACATCCTGGCGGAGGAAGGGCTCGTGGTGCGACGGCGCTCGGTCGGGACGATCGTCTGCGGAAAGGAGGAAGCCCCCCCTCCGCTCAAGCGGCTTTCCCAGCGGGCGAGGCGGGCGGCGCTTCCGATCTGCCAGATCACGAAGGACGGCTCGGGCTCCACGAAAAGCCGTGAACTTTTCATGGATTACCTCGCGGGGTTCATGGAAACCTTTGACACTTGGAAATCGCGGTTTGAACTGGTCCATCTCCGCGAGGGAGAGTCTGATGTGGAAATGATCCGCACGCTGGTCGAACACCGGCAGGCGCGCGGGTTGCTCAGTCTCTCGCTTTCGCCGGCCGCGCGCGATTATCTCGTGGAATCGGGCTTCCCGACGGTTTTTATCAACGTGGACGAATCGGTGCGCGGCGGGACGAGCGTGGTGGCCGATTCCGTCCGCGGTTATTGCGAGGCGTGGGAATACGTCGAGCGGCTCGGCCACCGCAGCGCCGTCCTGTTCGGGACGCAGACATCCGTATTCCAGCGGCGTCTGGGGCAATGCGCCTCGGCACGCGAACGGGTCGCAACGGCCTGCGCCTTCCACCCTCCGGTGCAATGCGCCCCCAACGCCTCTCCGGGTGCGATGTACCAGGCGTTGAAGGCGGCGTACGGCCCGTGGAAAGCCGGGGGGCGCAACCGCCGCTGGCCAACGCTCATCTTTGCGCTCAACGACGTTCTGGCGGTCCAGTTGATCCGCGCCCTGCGGGAACACGGCATCGCCGTACCGGGCGATCTCTCCGTGATCGGCTTTGACGATATTTCCGTGGCGAGCCATTGGGACCCGCCGTTGACCACCCTCGCCGTCCCCCGCACCGACGTGGCCCGGGCCGCCGCGCGCCTGTTGCTCGACCTGCTCGCCAAACGCCCCGGCACGCAGGGCGTCCTGCAAAGCTTCCCCGTTCACCTGGTCGAACGGGAAAGCTGCGCCCCTCCGGCCTCCCGGTAATCGCCGGGCGGAGATGGGGGAAAAAATCGGGTTGGCACCCTAAATTCCGGGTTGACACTTTGGTTTCAACGGGTTTAATGAGATAAGTAGATATAAATTCTCTTTGCAGAATGTTTTTCTCTCGCCGGTAACCTTCCTTTTTTCCCACGCCATGAACACCGACCCGAGTACTCCTTCCGCCCTTTTCAAAATCCGTTCACCCCTTCTTCGCTTCTTTCGCACGCTCGGTTGCGCCGGTCTGCTGCTGGGAGCGGCCCTTCCCGCAGGCCATGCGCAGACGCTGCTCGATCCGGCTTATGTCCAGACCTTCGACGGAGCAAACGGAACCCTCCCGACGAACTGGGATGTCTTTACCAATGGAGCCCGGGTTTTTGCGGAGCAGAACGGGGCCGGTTCCTTGAATGTCGGGAACCGGAATACGACCGATTCAGGGAACACCGGCACCGTCTTTTTTACCGGAGACGTCGGCACCGTCACCGGCGGCGTCTTTGGCGACGTTTCGGTCGAGGTGGTTTTCAGCCCACACACCTCCGGCAACTGGGTAGGGGTGGTCGGGCGGGCTCAGGGAAGCAGTTCCTGGAATCCCAACGGCTATTACGCCTTGCTCAATGCCAACAGCGGGTTCATGGGGATCTGGAGCGCGGCGCCTGCCAATGCCACTGCCGAGCAGATCGACAACGCCCTGGCTTCGGTCGCCCTGCCCGCATTGGCAAGCAACACGCCCTACCGGTTGATCCTTGAAATGGAGGGAACCCGGCTGACAGCTTCCCTCTACAGCCTGGAAGCCGAGGTGGGCACTGACGACCCCCTGGCCACGGTGAGCGTGATCAACAGCCTCTATTTCTCCGGGGTGACCGGCGTCCACGCACGCCATGGGGGGGCGAACCGGCTGACCAGCTATGACACCTTCTCCATCACCGTCATTCCGGAGCCGTCGGTCGCGCTTCTGGGCGGCCTGGCGCTGGGCATCGGTTTCCTTCTCTTTCGCGTCAACCGCCAACGGAGCAAAACCGGTGCGCAATCCTGACCTGCGTTCGCACTTATGCGCCGCCGGGGCGTTTACCGTGGCGGAACTGCTCGCGTGCGTGGCCCTGCTGGGGGTGTTGCTGGTGGTCCTGTTGCCGCTGATGGGGCTGGTCCGCAGCCGGGCGGCCGGAGCCGGGTGCGTCACCAACCTGCGCCAGCTTGGCGCGGCCCTTCATCTTTACGTGACGGAAAACAACAGCTATCTGCCTCCGGCCCATGTCTCCAACCTCGACGGCACCGGGCGGGAGCGGACGTGGTTCCAGTTCCTGCAACACCGCGACGCCTCCGGCCTCTCGGGCAACGGCGTCCTCCCCAATCTCAACTTCAAGCCGAACTCACCGACGCTTTTGACCGTCTACAACTGCCCCTCCAACCCGTACCGCACGCTCGCCAAATGGAACGCACCGAGCTACGCCTACAACCGGGCGCTGGGAGAAGATGAGCGCCGCGTCAAACTGTCCGCGCTCCCGGTTCCGGCCAGTATCGTGATGCTGGTCGACGCAGGCTACCGCAACGACAGCAGTACCTCCCCTGAAACCGGTCCTTCAAAAATCCTCTGTGGCAGGACGGCCTATGAAGGGACGTTCGCCTGGGAGCGGTCGGTCCATTTCGAACTCCACCACGGTTTCGCGAATTTCCTGATGGTAGATGGCCATGTCGAAAGCCTCGACAGGGAGACCGTCCGCCGCCATGCCGCCGACAAAACGTTACTCTGGTCGCGCAACAACCTCCCTCCGGGCGGGGAGGGGGCCTGGTAGCAGCGCTATCGTTTCTCTTAAAACACCCATGACACACTCTCTCCCAGCCATCCTTGCCCTTGCCCTTGCCCTTCTTTCTTTCGGCGGCCTCGCTGCAGCCCGGTCCGCGCCAGAGGAAGCGGCGGAGTTTGTCTTCGTCCATGAGGGGACCCCGGCCGCCGTCATCGTGGAGGACATCCCGGAAGGGGCCAACGCCGCCATCGCGGAAGGCATCCGCCGGGCGTGCGGGTTGATGCAGTTTGCCGTGGAACGGGCGACGGGCGTAAAGCCGGAGATCATTTCCGCTGCGGACGCGGCTGCGGCCGATCTGAAGCCGGTCCTGATCGGAGGCGGCGAACGGACCCGCGCTACCGGGCTCGCGATGCCGCCGCTGCCGGTGGAGGGGTATCGCATCGTCGTCACGCCGGAGCGGTGCATGCTCTACGGCGACTTCTCCGGCTTTGAGGAAAAGAGCACCTATGTCCGCACACATTCGTGGACGGCTCCCACTCCCTACTATGCCGTGGCGGAGGTGATCCAGAGCCGCTGGGGCGGTCGCTGGCTCTGGCCGGGGCCGAACGGGTTTGATCTTCCGGCGCGGAAGCGGCTTGCCCTTGCCGCCGGGGATGAAACCTTTCAGCCCAGGGCGCAGATCCGCTGGTTCTCCGGGCCGAGGTTGATCGGCGAAGGGGCGGTCTCCCGCAACCGGAAGGGATACGGCGTCGCACCGGATCAAGAGAAGGGGTGGCACCGTTACGTGCAGGAACTGGCCGACTGGTACTACTTCCACCGGTTTGGAACCCGCCTTCAGCGCAGCACCATGCACAGCTTTGGCGACTGGTGGGAGAAATACCACGCCGACCATCCCGACTTCTTCGCCCAGCCGCCGCCCGGCTTCAGGCAACCGTGGCCCGGCCCGACGAAGGTCAAGCTCCGCCTCGGCAACCCGGCGGTGGTGCAAACCATCCTTGCAGAGTGGCGGGCCGCCGGGCGTCCGGGCCAGTGGGGGATCGGCCCCAATGACGGAGCCGGTTTCTGCGCCGCCCCGGAAACGATGGCAATGGATGAGCCGCCAAATCAGGACCCCGCAGCCGTCTGGAATGGCGAGGCCGATCTCTCCGCGCGCTACAGCCGGTTCTGGGAAAAGCTGCTGCACGCCTTCCGCAAGGAAAACCGGGAGGTCCAGCTCACCACCCTGATCTACAGCCGCTACCGCAACGCACCCGCAAAGGGGGTTGACCTGACCGGCCTGCTCGGCGCTTTCACCCATGCGTGGACCCCGCAGGCGCGGGAGAGCTGGAAGGCGTGGAGCGACGCCGGGGCGCGCCTCTTCCTTCGGCCCAACTGGTTTCACCTCGGGGCGGGCGCGCCCTACCTTCAGACCCATGCCGTGGCGGATTTCATCCGCTGGAGCACGGAGAACGGCAGCCTCGGCTTCTATTTCGACAGCAGCCCGGGCCACTGGGCCAACCAGGGTTATCTCTACTACGTGGTGGCGCGGCTCGGCGAAAACCCCGCCCTTTCCGACGCGGAAATCATGGACGAATACACCTCGGCCTTCGGCTCCGCCAAACCGTTGATCGCGCAATACCTCGGCTATTGGGAGGCGCACTCCATCCGGCTCGCCTATCCGGTCTCTGCGGGCGGGCCGGTCTCCATCTCCGACGACAGCCCGTACGAAGCATTGGTCAAAACCAAGGGCATCCCCAAAAACCCGCTGCTCGGCAGTCACCACGTCCTCCCTGATTTTTATCGACCGGAGGTGATCGAACCCGCCTCCCAACTGCTGGAACGCGCCGCGGAGGCCGTGAAGGATGAAGGCCGGGAGATCCGCGACCGGGTCCGCTTCCTCCAACTCGGCCTCGAACACCTGGTCCTCAACCGCGATGCGGTCGCCCTCGGCTTCAGGTATCAGGAGGCGGCTTCCGCCAAAAACCGGGCGGCGTATCAGGAGAAGGTGCGGGAACTGCGGGCCTTCCGCGCCAGGGTGAGCCCCCTGAATGTCGTTTCCGAAACCTTGAGCAACCGGACCGATACCAGCCGCAACAGCCCGGCCGCCGGCAAAGGCATCGCATTGGAAAAACCGGAGGAGGAGGGGATCTAAAGATGACGATGACCGCCAGCGCTCCGCGCCCCACGTTCAACCCGGCCATTGAAGAAGCCCGCAGCGTGGCCCTGCACCTCCTTAAACCTTCCACGCGCGACCTGGAGTACGGCCTCGCGCTGCACCGGGAGGCGCTGGTCTTTGAATCGTACAGCCTCGGCCTGCGGGCTCCGCTCGATGCTCCCGTCATCAACGCCGCCGTGGAAGGCGGGGCCTCTGCAGAGGAGATGAACGACCTTTCGGGCGACCAGTGGGCCACCGGCTGGGTTGCCGACGAGGCCCTGCGCGAAGAATACCGGCAGACGCTGGAAGCCGCCGGGGTGACCTGCCTCTGCATTAACGCCGGAGAGGAGGGCAACCACCCCGACCGCCTGCTGCGGCGGCTCGCCCGGCTTACTTTTCTGATCGACATGATGCCCGACCTCCTCGCCCGGGCCGCTACTCCGGCCGATATTGTCGCCGCGCATCGCGCCGGGAAACGGTGCCTTTATTTGACCACCAACGGCGTGCCGCTCCCCGGCCGCCACCTTTCCGTGGAGGAAGAACTCGCGATGATCCGCGTCTTCGCCCAGCTCGGCGTACGGATGATGCACCTGACCTACAACCGCCGCAACCTCCTCGCCGACGGCTGCGCGGAGAAGGCCAACGCAGGCTTGAGCGACTTCGGCCACGCCGTGGTGGCGGAGATGAACCGCTGCGGCGTCATCATTGATCTCGCGCATACCGGCTGGCAAAGCTCGCTGGAAGCCGCCCGCGTTTCCACCCGCCCGGTCGTCGCCAGCCATACCGCCGCGCACGCGCTCAACGCCCACCTCCGCGCGAAGCCCGACGAGGTGATCCGCGCCATCGTGGAGAGCGGCGGGACGGTTGGCATCACCAACATCCCGGAGTTTCTCGGGCGCAGCGGCGACATCCACGCGCTGCTCGACCACCTCGACTACATGGTCCACACCTTCGGAGCCGGTTCCGTGACCATCGGCACCGACAGCAGCTACCGTTCCTGCCATCCACCGGCGGGGGGAGCGGCGCTCCAGCCCCGGCCCCGGCGGCGGATCGGGTGGGAAAATTTCTGGCCGAAAGGTTTCCTTGAAGAGCGCGAACGCTGGAAATGCTCCACCGAAGCGCGCAGCCTCGCCTGGACCAACTGGCCGCTCTTCACCGTCGGCCTCGTCCAGCGCGGGTACGACGATGAAACGATCCGCGGGATCATCGGAGGGAACCTGCTGCGGGTGGCGGAGGGGGTCTGGTCCGGCTCGGCCCTTCTGGAGCGGACTCCGGCACACGCTTTGAACTCATGAAAAACATCCTCATTCTCCATTCCCGGGAGAAGACCCTTGGCCAGTATTTCAGGGAGGCCGGGTTTCGCACCGGTTACTTCGGCAGGACGCATTGCGACCGGAGCCGGAACTGAAACGTTTTTTTGCCATGAACCGCCAACCGAACCTTCTGCTGATCTTTGCCGATCAATTCCGCGGCGACTGCCTCTCCGCGCTGGGGCATCCCGCCGTTCTGACCGCCAACCTCGACGAACTCGCCGGAGCCGGGACCGCCTTTACCCGGGCGTACTCCACCTGCCCCTCGTGCGTTCCCGCGCGGCGCGCTTTGCTGACCGGTCTGCACCCGGCAACCAGCGGGCTCGTCGGCATGTCCTCCGGTTACCCGATCACGCAGCCGACGCTCCCCGGGGCGCTTCGCGATGCCGGTTACCAGACGGTCATGATCGGTCGCAAGATGCACCAGTCGCCCCCGACCGCGCGCAACGGTTTTGAACAGGTGACGCTTGGCTCCACTTCGGAGGAAGACGACGCCTATGCCCTGGCGCTGGAACACCAGACCGGGAGCCGGGCGGCAATCCGCGACGCCGGGATCTCCTTCAACGGGTGGACCGCCCGCCCGTGGCACCTCGACGACAATCTGCACCCGACCGCGTGGGTCACCCGCGAATGCCGCCGCTTCCTTAGGACGAGCGACGACACCTGCCCGCTCTTTCTGACCGCTTCCTACCAGGCTCCGCACCCGCCGCTTTTTCCGCCGGCATTTTATTTCGACCGCTACCTGCGCATGGATCTCCCCGCCCCGGCGATCGGGGAATGGGCCGCCGTTCCCCCGCAGCCGCAAGCGGTCGAATCGGCCCGCGTGGTACTCAAAGGGGAGGCGCTTCGTTCGGCGCAGGCCGGGTATTTCGGCATGATCAACCATCTGGACGACCAGCTCTTCTGGCTCATCCGTGATTTCAAGGCGCGCAGCGCAGCGCAGGGGCGGCCATGGGTGATCGCCTTTACCAGCGACCACGGCGAGATGCTGGGCGATCACTACCATTTCCGCAAGTGCGAGCCGTACGAAGGCTCTGCGCGGGTTCCCTTCCTCCTCGCCGCTTCGCCGGGGATGGGGTGGCGCTCCGGAGGGCGGAACGCAAGCCCCGTCTGCCTGGAGGATCTCTTTCCGACGCTGGCGGAGGCTGGCAACGCCGCTGCACCGACCGGCCTGGACGGGAAAAGCCTCCTGCCGATCCTGGAGGGGAGGGGAACCCGCGTGCGCGACCTGCTTCACGGGGAGCACGCGCGCCAATACTCGCAGGAGCAGGCCAACCATTACCTGACCGATGGAAGCTGGAAATACATCTGGCGACCGTTTTCGGGCGAAGAACAGCTTTTTCACCTTGCGGAGGACCCGCACGAACTCCACGACCGCACCCGGACCGCACCCGCCGAGGTCAGCCGCCTGCGCGAAGCGCTGATCGACCGGCTCAGAGACCGCCCGGAAGGTTTCGTCTGCGACGGGGCTCTCACTCCCGTGCAGGAAACGCCTCATTACCTGCCCGATGTGATCCGGAGGAAGTGAGCGCTCACCGGATCAGGATCAACATCAGCCAGGCAACCCCGAAGAAGAGCATCCCCATGACGAGGGGAAGGACGGTGCCCAGCCACGGGCCGTAAAGCAGAAAGCCGTCCCACGGAGCCCGGGGATCGTAGCGGACTTCAAGCTCCGGCCGGGCGCGCAGGCGCTCGATCATCGTCTCGATGGCGGATGGTTTGGAACTGAAAAACCGTGCGGAGAGGGCGGTGAGCTGATTGGAGCGATAGATGCGGCCATCGACTTCGTATTCAAACTCGACCGCCGCCGTATAGCCGCCGGGGCGTTTTCTTTGCGGTTGAACAAAGGCGACTTCGGCCCGGGTCAGAGCCCCCGGGGTGGAGTAAAAGCGCTGCGTCCGCTGGTGGCGGAGCATCCCCTTGACCCCGAGAAGGCAGGTCAGGCAGCCGCCAAGAAAAAAGGCGGCGGAAGCAGAGACATTTTTGTGAAGCGCGATCCAGTCGGCGAAATACCAGGCGCTCCCGATGGCGAGCGCAAACAGAAAGAGCCCCACGAAGCCTTTGGCGGCCCCCTTCTGAACACCGGTCACCAGCGCCGCGTCCGCAGGATTTTGCGGATCGTAGTAAACATCGACGGAGGCTCCGGTCGGAAACTTCAGCGAACCGTGGCGATCGAGATAAACCGACCGGTGCAAGGTGACTTCTCCCGGCGCGCCGTAGAAGGGGCCGGGGACGATGGCGCTTGCCGTAAACGGTTGGCCGTCCACTTCGTATTCATAGCTGACCGCCGGTGCGCCGTGGTTGAAGAGGAAGGTCCTGATCCGCCCCGTGGTGCGGTGCCAGCGGGACTCGCTCCGCATGGCCCGGGCGACCGAGCGCATCAGCACGGTCGCGATCACGCACAGGATCACAAGCGCCACGATGGCGACCATGGAAAGCGGAGAATTCACGGCAAAGGGTAGTGCCGAATCTCAAGAATGAGCAAGAAAAGATCAAGGAATCGAAAGACAGCGGCAGGAGAATCCCTATGGTTTCAAGCAACCAGTTTTTCTGTTTTTCCTTATGAAACTTCACCAGATCGCCGTCCAGCTTTATACCTTACGCCAGCTTTGCACCACGCACGACGCCACCGCCGCCGTCCTGCGTGAAATCAAGTCGATCGGCTACGCCGCCGTGGAAATCGCCGGGCTCTGCCCCCTGCGTGCCGAAGAGATCCGCCTCCTGTGCGAAGACGCCGGGCTCGGCATCGTCGCCCACAACGACGGTGCGGTCATCCGCGAGCCGGAAAAGACGATCGAGTTTCTCGCCGAACTCGGGGTCACTCGGGCCGTCTACCCGTCGCCCTCCGGGTTCAACCTCGGCAAGAAGCGCGATGTCGAGCGGATGGCGGAGGGGTTGACCGCCGCCGGGGAAGCCTTGCGCGCCGCGGGCAGGAAGCTCTGTTACCACCACCATTCACTCGAATTCACCCGGCTGGAGGAGACCACGGTGCTCGACTGGCTCTTGGCCGCGATCCCCGTCGACCTGATGGCGCTGGAACTCGACACCTACTGGGTCCAGCACGGCGGGGCGAGTCATGCCGAGTACCTCCGCCGTTACGCCGGGCGCATCCCGATCCTCCACTGCAAGGATTTTGGCAACATCCTGGGAACGCCGACCTTCATGGAAGTCGGGCGCGGCAATCTCAACTGGAAGGAGATCATCCCGGAAGCCGACGCCGCCGGGGTCGAATGGTTTGTGGTCGAGCAGGACCAATGCCCGCGCGGCCCCCTGCCGAGTATCGCCACCAGCTACGAAACGCTGGCCGCCCTCGCGGAGTAAAGGCGGGGTCAAATCACTCTGCCGCCGTTGCTTTGCGGGGCGCATCGGCCTTGGCTCGCCGGGTGGCGATCGCCTGGCGCAGTTCGGCGGCGCGGCCTGCGGATTCCTCCCGCAGGCGAATCTGTTTGCGGGAGGATTCGGCCTCATGGCCCGCCCGCAGCCTGCGGGCTTTCTCCAGCGCCCCCTGCGCGGCTTCCTTCTTTCCGAGCCGTTCGAGGGAGGAAGCCAGGAGGCGATGCGCGGCGGCGTTACAGGGGTCAAGCCGGATGGTGGCGGCAAGGGCCCGGGTGGCAGGTTCCCATTTTTCCTGGCCGATCAGGGCGACGCCGAGCAGAAAGTGCCCCATCGGGTTTCCGTACTGCACGGCAATGGCTTGCAGTGCATGTTCTGCCGCCTCAACCGGTTGCCGCTGCTGGAGTGCGCACCGCGCAAGGCCAAGAAAGGCAATCGCGTTGGAAGGGTCTATTTCCAATCCCTTCCGGCAGGTCGCCTCGCAGTTTTTCCATTCGCGCAGGGCAAGCTGGGTGCGACCGAGCAGATCGAGTTCGCGGAGCGTCGGCAGCCTGCCAGCGCCCGCGGCTTCGGCAGTGCGCAGGTGGGCTTGTGCAGCCCGGGCGTCGCCGCGTTCCAGAGCGATATTGGCGAGCATCGCGTGAACCTCCGGGGTCGGGCCGCCCACTGTCTCGCAACACGCCTCCATCGTTTCCCGCGCTTCACGAAAAAGCCCGAGCCTCAACTGGCAGATGGCGAGCATCTGCGCGTGGTCCGCCCGTTCGGGATAAAGTCGCCACACATGTTCAAGCCGGGGCAACGCTTCCTCCCACCGCCCGCCGTCCATGCTTGCCCGGGCAAGGTTCCAGTCATTCTCACGTTCGGTCTCGACGACCGCTTGCGTCGAACCGGCGACGGCCGGGGGGATGGACCCGCGCGCGGCCATTTGTTGGAGGGCGGTTTCGCGTTCCCGCGCTTCCATCGGCGTCGTGGCCCGCCGCGGGTGCCCGCTCAACTCCCAGCTCGGAATGGTTTCCAGCTTCGGCGCAGCGGCAAAGGCATCGACGAGAACGCGGCCTTCCATGTCGGCTCCCACCGGCAGTCCCAACCACGTCAGGAGCGTCGGGGTAACATCCAGAAGGCGTGCGCCGAAGAGCTGGGCATCCTTCCTGAAGCCGGGACCCATCGCGCCGAAAATCCCCTGCGACCGATGCCAGACGGTGCCGCCCGCCGGTAGGCCCGGGGTCAGCCGTGGGCGGAGGTGATCGCTGTGAAACCCGTGGGCGCTTACCAGGACCACCGCTGCCTCCGGCCCGGCCAGGTTGATGAGCCGCGCCAGAAAAAGATCGTGGAGCCGGTACGCAGCAGTGACGACATGCCGGTAAAGGGCAAAGTCATCCTCCTTCACGCCTGCCATCCGGGGCGGGTGGTACGGCATGAAGAGATGGCAGATTTCGTCGAGGGCGCGGTAGCAAACGGCGGTGAGATTCCAGTCCGGCCGGTTCTCCAGCAGCCAGCAGACCGCCGAGTGCGTGGTGAACGCTTCACCAAGCCGTTGCGCGAGCCACCACAAACGACGGTCCTTTTCCTGATCGACCGTGTCGGCGTCAGGCACGAAGAGACGGATAATCTCGTCCGGGTTCACTTCCCATGGAGCGACCCGGGCGGGATCGAGAAATGTCCCGAGATCCTCCGGCCAATAAGTCCCGCGCGGCGGTGAAGGCCAGTCGGCGGGAGCATCTTCCCTCCTGCACGTCCAGGTGTTGTAGCAATCGGAGACGAGATGGCCGTTGGGGCGTTCGCCGTGCGTGGCAAACCAGTTGACCAGATGCGTACGCCCGCCGCGTTCCCCCAGCATCTCCCAGAGCGCCTTGCATTGCCGGGTGGCAGCGGAGACGGGGATCACTTCCCCTTCCTTACCGACTTCGGTAAACCCCGGCACCCCATGGTAGTAGGCATGCTTGCCCGTGGCGACGGAAGTCCAGAGCATCGGCGAAAGCGGCGGCTCCAGTGCGGTGAGATGACCGCAGACGCCTTCCTTGAGCAGGCGCGCCACCGCGGGCATCCCGCCGCGATGGACCAACGGGTGGATCAGCTTCCAGTCAGCGCCATCCCATCCGACCAGCAACAGGCGAGGGGAAGCCTTCATCCGCGAGCGGGACGATCAGGCATTTCAGGCTGCCTTCTTCCTGCGACGCAAGGCAGCCAGACCGCTCGCCCCGAGGGCCAGCAGCGCCAGCGAAGAAGGTTCGGGAATGGCACGAGGCACCGAAATCCCCACACCCGGCGTGCTTTCATAAGCGCCTGAAAGGATCTGGAAGACCTGGGTATCACTGTCCCACGTGATTTCCAGCCAGCCGTAGTAGGTGTCGGTATCATTCTCATCCACCTTGAACCCCAGATAGCTTCCGGGGCCCCAGTCCGGCGCGATGGCTTCTTCGGTGGGATAATAAAACACCGTGCGAGTAAAATCGGTCGAAAACTGATCGCCGGAGTCGATCGTATCACCGTCGGAGAAACGTACCGGACTGGCTTTACCCGAACCTGTTGCAATGGAGAAGCTGGTCGAAGGGCCTGTTCCCAAGCCAACGCCTAAAGACGCATTAAAGCCTTGCAGTGGAACGGTCAACGCCCCATCAGTGAGGTCGCTCATGGAGATCTCTAGCAAACTTTCGGAAGGGATTCCCGCGTTGGGGCCGGAAATGGAACTGACATCCATCGTGACGACCGCGGCATTGGAAGTGGTGGCCAGGAGCGTAGCGGCTCCGAGACCGGCAAGGTAGGTTGGCAGGGAAACAGGGGTGGGCTTGATCATGGGTTCCACGCGGGAGGCGCGATAAATTTTTTGACGCCGGGCGGGGGAAATTGTCAAGCCGCAATGGCTATTTTTTTACGGCGGCCAGTGCCGTTGCGGGAGCCGGGGATGCCTCCATGCGATACCGGATCGCCAGGCGGCGACCGCTCATTCTGGCAACCACCCGCAGGGTTGCGGGATGAGTCGCGGGGTCGGTGCTGAAACGGTACACGGGTGGCAGGTCGAGAGGGCGAACCGTTTCAACGCTGTGGGCCAACAGCCAATGGCAGATGCGGCTTGAGGGCATTCGCGCGGAGGGGTCGGCCACCAGGGCCCGCACGTCCAGCGACTCCGGACCGTGCTGGATCAGGATCGCTCCGCGTACGGCTCCCTTTTCCAGATAGACCCCGGAGAGGGCAGGGGTGAAGCCTGCCAGCGGCCCTTCCGGGTCCTTGAAGGCAGCCGTCAGAGTGCAGGGAATCATGAGCCGATGCAGCCGTGAACAGAGGCGTTGCAGATCGGGAAGGTGCGACGGATCGGGAGGCACGATGCTCATGCCCGGCGGTGGATCGAGCCGATGGCCGAAGGCCTGTTTCATGGCATCAATGCGGCAGGTGAGCCGGGCTACCGTAACCTCATACGATTCATTGATCAGGCCCGGTCGGAAACCTGCCTGCACCAGCAGATCGTAAACCGGAACTTCCCGCGCAATGAGTCTTGCATAGTGCAGCTTGCCATCAGGCCGATCGCACCCCTCCAGAACGAAACGCCGGAAGGAAGCGAGAAAGGAGACGGCGACTTCGGGAGTTTGACATGAAATATGAAAGCCGAAGCACGTGCCCCCTGGTTCGTTGAGCCTTTCTCCCCAGGCGACGACGCCGATCAGCCGTTCGACCGGATGGTTTCGCCCGAGAACGTAAAACCGGCATTCACTGCCCGTCATGGCCCGGATGAGCATCCGTAATTCCCGACCTGCCAGCTCCGCAGCGCGCGGCTCTTCATCCGGCCATGCAGGTCTGAAGAACGTCGCCCGGTCGTTCATGGCGAAGGGTGGAGAGGACTCACATGCGCCATCCAGAGCGCCTGTCGGCACGGCAGAAACCGCTCCCGGTGGAACCCGTGCCACCCCGCCTTTTTCGCAAGGGCGTCGAGTTCGCCCGCCGAGAAGGCGCGGCGGACCGACAGGCGGGCGTCGTGCCGGGTCATCGGGTCGCGGTAGAGGGTGGCGGTGACCAGCCAGACGGCGAACTGGCTCAACCGGTTGCGCTCGAGGTCGGTGACCAGTACGTAACGCCGCGAAAGGTGCAGGCAACGCTCCAGCAGGCGGACGGCGTCGGCTTCGCTGAAGTGGTGGAGCGCCAGCGAACAATGGACGAGATCGTATCGCGCGGGCGGTTCCGGCGGCGAATAGGCGAGCGCGTCGCCATGGAGAAAACGGATCTGCGGGTAGGCGGCGCTTTTGCGTTGCGCGATGTCGAGGGTGGCGGGGTGGAAGTCAACCGCGTCAATCTCCACGGCAATGCCGCGCGGCACCGCCCAGTCGGCGATCATTCTCGGGATGTCGCCGTAGCCGGTGCAGAGATCGAGGATGCGCAGCGGTTTCTGGCCGGAAGGGGAGGCGCGCAGCCACCGTTCCAGAAACCGCCGCACCAGCGCGTGTCCCCCAAAGTAGCGGTTGAGAGCACCGAGGTTTGCGAGATCGCGCTCCAGACCGGGGTTGACCGGCTGCGGGCGATCCATCCACTCAGGTTGCTCGGGGTCCCAATCGCGGTTCATTTTTTGGAAAAGAAGGCCGCGCCGGAGGTGCCCGGTGCGGCCTTCTGCGACACTTTGTTTACGGATCTATTCCAGCCATTCGGTGTGGAAAAATTCCCCGGCGGGCTTGTCGGTCCGCTCATAGGTGTGCGCACCGAAGAAATCGCGCTGCGCCTGGAGCAGGTTGGCCGGGAGGCGGGCGCTCCGGTAACTGTCGTAGTAGGCGAGCGAAGCGCTGAAGGCGGGCGCGGCCACTCCCTGGTTGATCGCGGTGGTCACGGCATGGCGCCAGTTGTCCTGCGACTTGGCGATGATGTCGGTGAAGAACGGCGCGAGCAGGAGGTTCTTCAGGTCGGGGTTCTGCTCGTACGCTTCCTTGATGCGGTTGAGGAACTGCGCGCGGATGATGCAGCCGCCGCGCCAGATGGTGGCGATGTCGCCGAAGTTGAGCGGCCAGTCGTAAAGCTTCGCCGCTGCGCCGAGCTGGACAAACCCCTGGGCGTAGCTGACGATCTTCGAAGCGTAGAGCGCGTCGCGAACGGCGTCGATCAGCTTCTGGCGGTCGCCGGTGAACGGCGCGAGCGTCGGCGCGGGAAGCTGTTCGCTGGCGGCGACACGTTCGTCTTTCATAGACGAAATAATACGCGCTTCCACGGCGGCGGCGATCGTCGAAAGCGGCACGGCGAGTTCCGTGGCGTGGCTGACGGTCCATTTCCCGGTCCCCTTCTGCCCTGCCTTGTCCTGGATGACATCGACGAGCGGCTGGCCGGTTTCGGGGTCTTTCTTGGTGAAAATCTTTTCGGTGATGTCAATCAGGTAGCTGTTGAGTTCGCCCCGGTTCCATTCGGCGAAGATTTCGTGGAACTCCTCCGCGCTCGGGTTGATCGTCGCCTTCAGGATGGCGTACGCTTCGCAGATGAGCTGCATGTCGCCGTACTCGATGCCGTTGTGGACCATCTTGACGTAGTGCCCCGCGCCGTCCGGCCCCATGTGGCGGCAGCACGGTTCGCCGTCCACGATCGCGGCGATCTTTTGGAAGATCGGCCCGACGGCGGCCCACGACTCTTCCGAGCCGCCCGGCATCATGGAGGGTCCCTTCAAGGCCCCTTCTTCACCGCCGGAAACCCCGCAGCCCATGAAGTGGATCTTGTGCGGGGCGAGTTCCTTTTCGCGGCGCTGCGTGTCGGTCCAGAGCGAGTTGCCGCCGTCGATGATGACATCGCCCGGCTCCAGGAGCGGGATGAGCTGCTTGATGACCGCATCGACCGGCGCACCGGCCTTGACCATGATCATCGCCTTGCGGGGGCGTGCGAGCGAAGCGACAAATTCTTCGAGCGTGCGGGTCGCGACGATGTTCTTGCCCTTGGCACGGCCGGCCGCAAAGCGCTCGGTTACTTCCGTGGTGCGGTTGAAGACCGCCACGCTGAATCCCTTGCTTTCCATGTTGAGAACGAGGTTCTCGCCCATCACCGCGAGGCCGATAAGGCCGATGTCACACAATGCCATAAACGTTTCTTAAAATTGGTGTTCGATTAAAGGTAAAACCGGATGAAGCCGGCTTGAATCATTCGAAGCGTATCGGGAGAAGGGAGGTTGTGGCAATGCGTTTTGCATCGGTTTGTCAAGGGTTTGACCGCAATCAAGGCCCGCCGCCACAAAAGATTGCATAAAGGATCGTTTTTCCTCGATTTTATGGGGAAGCTGGTTACCTCCAGTTGCGACGAAGTTTAACAGTACACGCTCCTCTTTTTTCTCCTTAACGGAATGAACCTGCCCAATCGCCTCACCATCGCCCGTTTTTTCCTGACCTTAGGTTTCGTGGTCTCCATGAGTGTCGCGTGGCCTTTTTCCGCGACGGTGGCGCTGGTGCTCTTCATCCTCGGGACGATCACCGACTATGCCGATGGCTACATCGCCCGGCGTTATTCAATGATCACCGACTTCGGCAAACTGATGGACCCGCTGGTCGACAAGATCATGGTCGCCGGGGCGTTCATCTGCCTGATCCCTGCGATTCCCGCCTGGGCGGTGGTGGTGATCATCAGCCGCGAATTCCTGATCACCGGGCTGCGGCTCCTGGCGGCTTCGAAGGGAGTCGTCCTTCCGGCGGAATCGGTCGGCAAGCACAAAACCGGCTGGCAGATCGCGACCGTCATCTTTTTCCTCCTGGCGCTCTCCATACGCGAGATGGGCGGCCTTTCGCTGCCGAAGGCATGGATCGACCAGGCGCTCTACTTCGGCGGAAATACCTTGATCGCCATTGCCCTGATCCTGACCCTCTATTCCGGCGTCGGCTACCTCTGGCGCAACCGAGGGCTGCTGGAAACGGCTGCGTGAGGGAAGAAAAACCCGCCGTTTCGGTGCCAGCGGTGCGTAGTCACTACTGGAATGGCACATGATTTGACCGATTTCATTGTTTTTTCTCCCAAGCAGGTTGATTTAACCCAATCACCCCTGCGCCAGCACCTGGAGGTGGAGACCTACGTGCTTGGTGCGTTCAACCCCGGGTTCACCCGCCTGCCCAACGGGAACCTGCTTCTGATGGTGCGGGTTGCCGAGGCGCTCAAAAAGCCGATCGTCGGCAACGAGGTCTACTCGCTGCAATGGTGCCCTGATTCCGGCCCCTGCCTGAACACCTTCCCGCTGGAGGAGATCGACGTCAGCGATCCGCGCGCCTTCCGGCTCATCGGGTATGAGGGCGACGTGATCCTGCTCACCTCGCTTTCGTGGCTTCTGCCGGTGGAACTCTCGCCCGATGGCGACCGGATCGTTGCGGTGCACTACGACAAGGCGATCACCCCCCAACGCTCGTACCAGGAGTACGGGGTGGAGGATGCGCGCATTTCAAAAATCGGCGATACCTGGTACATGACCACCTGTTCGGTCAGCGCGGAGCGGCTCTGTACGACCCTTTACCTCTCGAGTGACGGGCTCAACTACGAGTTGCAGGGGATCATCCTCGATCATCACAACAAGGACATGGTTTTTTTTGAGGGGAAGATCCACGACATGTTCTACGCTCTGACCCGGCCGATGGGTTTTCAGACGATCGCCTACCCGCCCGACAGCCAGCACCTCCCCGGGCCTTCGATCCAGCTCGCCCGCTCGCCCGACGCGCTCCACTGGCGACCGTTCGACACGCCGCTCATCCGACCGCAAAAAGGGTCGCTTCTCTCCTCCAAGGTGGGGGGAGGGGCGCAGCCGATCCTGACCGACGCGGGCTGGCTGGTCCTTTACCATGGGGTGGAACCGGCGAAACCGGTCGGCCATTACCGGACCTTCTGGGCGATCCTCGACCGCGACGAGCCGCACCGCATCCTCCGTCACGAGATCGGGCATCCGGTCCTCAAGGCCAACCCGAGGCTCTCGGAACCGTTCGCCGGGGAGATGTACCTCTCCAACATCGTCTTTACGACCGGCATTGTGACCGACGGGAGCGATTACCTGATCGCCTCCGGCGAGAACGATCTCCTCTGCCGTTTGACGCGGCTGCCGCAGTCGCGCTTCGCGTAGGGGCTCCCGCCTTTTCACGCCGCCCGCAGCGATTCGATGAAGGTCCGAATCCCGGAGAGGAGCATTTCGACGGAAATGGCCGTCAGGATCAGCCCCATCAACCGTTCCACGGCGGTCATGACGCGGGGCCCGGCGAGTTTGGCGATCCGGCCCGCACTGAGGAGGATTACCGTCGAAAGCCCCATCGCGAGGCCGAGCGCCCCGAGGGCTGAGCCGAGGGAATTTGAGGAGACGAGCAGCAGGGTGGTCGCCAGCGCGGACGGCCCGGCTACGGTCGGAATGGCGAGGGGAAACAGGAGCGGTTCGCTCTGGAGCGTTTCGCCGAAAATCCCTTCGGGCCGGGGGAAGATCATCCGCAGGGCGATCAGGAAAAGGATGATCCCGCCCGCGATCCCGAGCGAAGTCTGCGAAAGGTGGAGCAGCTTGAGGAAACTCCGCCCGATCAACATGAAAATGACCAGAACCGAGCACGCCAGCGCACACTCGCGCAGGACAATCCTCCGGTGCCGTTCGAGGGGAACATGGCGCAGTGCCGCGAGGAAGATCGGGATGTTGCCGATCGGGTCGAGCACAAAGAAAAGCAGCAGCGCCATCGAGACCACCGTCATCCCCTTATGATGCCGCGCGGGGCTGCGGTGTGCAATCCTGCGACATTGAAAAAAGAGGGGCCCCGCTACGCGATCGGCTCAAAACGTCTCCTTGTAAGCCCTCTCGATCCGGTTGATTTCGTCTTCATTGAGCGCGGCGAACTCTTTTTCAAGAGCGCGTTTGGAGAGTTTTCCTTTTCCTTGTCTCAGGAAGGAAATCAGAAGTTCGCCCATGCGGTCGGGCATTTCGAAGTGATCGGAAATCCACTTTTTCATCCGGTCGTGGCGGGTGAGATAGGCCACTTCTTCGGGAAGGCTCGACTCAATGGTCTCACGGACACACTTGTAGAGAAACTCGGCCTGCGGGGTGGCGTCGAAGAAACGGTATAAATCCAATGTTTCATTGAGCACCTCAACATTGTTCCTCTCGGTCGCCCGCCACTCGATCAACGGCAGACGCGGTTTTGAGCAGGCTTCCAGAATCTTCCGATATTCGTCGAGCCTCTCAAGGATGACGGCAGAGATGGGGAAGACGATCCCTTTGGGGGTAAAGCCTGCCGAAGCCATGACATGGTGGATCAGATAGCGGTGAATGCGCCCGTTTCCGTCAACGAAAGGATGAATGAAGACAAAGCCAAAGGCGATCAGAGCGGCTGACAGGATCGGATCATAACCGCTTGCGGAGAGTTTCCGGTTGGTTTCAAGGAGGCCGTTCATCAAAGTGGGGAGATCCTCCCAGCGTGCGGAGATATGATCGGGCAGGGGCGTTGCCGTCATCCGGTCATGAGTGCCAATAAACCCGCCTTCATCACGCCACCCCATCTTGATAAAGCGGGTATCCTCAATGACGATCTTCTGTAAGCGGAGCAGTTCGTCGGGCGTCAACTCATGCTGCCCCGCCTGCCCAATGGCACGGCTCCAACGCTCCGCACGATTGCGCGGGGGCGTCTCCCCCTCGATGGCATAAGATGCCTTGGAATCCTTGAGCAGGAGAAAGGCAGCGGCTCTCAGGATAATGTCCGGATGAATTTTCCCGATCACGTCGTGCGCCTTTTTTGCCAGGTCCATCGTCATGAGCCGGTCAAGACATTCGGTGCGCCGAACGAGGGGACAGAAGCCTTGAACCCCCGGCAGGTTGTTCCGCACACGGTGCCGCCTGGAGGAGGAAGCGGGTCCCGGATATTGAAAGACGGGGTTGAGCGCATCGACGTAGGCTCCCGCCTTGGCGTCAGGAAGATCGAGCATCCTTCCTGTGAGCCATTCATGGAAGAACCAGATCCGGCGACTGTATTGCCCTGTAGGTTCCTGTCGCACGATTTCTTCAATCTCCTGTCCGTCGATCCGGGAGAAGAGCTTGCTTAAAACGCCCAGATCCACCGGCTCATGCTTGAGAGCGAAAACCAAATGCCCCGCAAGCGTATCCGGGGGAAGATGCTTGGGCGTGAAGACCTGCCAGCGCTCCGTCTCATACTTCCTGTGCTTGAGACTGACGGCGCTGAGTTTCCACGGCAGGGGGGCATCCAGCTCATAATGAGCCATCAGAGCGGCATACCCGACCAGGCGTAGCGGCTTCTCCGGCAGGAGGAGATCATGAAAAACAGTGACAGGTTTTGAAAAACGATGCCGTTTCATGGGAAACTATGAAAAACAATGATTTTTAGTACAATGCCATGAATGACCCTCATTTCCCATGAAAAACAAACGGCCTCCCCGGAAGCTTTCCGGAGAGGCCGTTTTTGAAAGGATCGCCCGATCAGAAATCGAGCAGGAGCCGCATCGGGTCTTCGATCGCTTCCTTGATCTTGATCAGGAAGGTGACCGCTTCCTTGCCGTCGATCACGCGGTGATCGTAGCTCAGGGCGAGGTTCATCATCGGGCGGATGACGACCTGGCCTTTTTCGGCGATCGGCCGTTCCTGGATCTTGTGAAGTCCCAGAATGCCGCTCTGCGGCGGGTTGAGGATCGGCGTGCTCAAAAGCGAGCCGTAAACCCCGCCGTTGGAGATGGTGAAGACGCCGCCCTGAAGGTCTTCGACCTTGATCTTGCCTTCCCGCGCCTTGCCCGCGTATTCGATGATGTCTTTTTCGATCTCGGCAAAGCTCTTCTGGTCGGCATCGCGGATGACCGGGACGATCAGGCCGCGTTCCGTGCCGACGGCGACACCAATGTCGTAGAAATGGTTGGTGATCAGGTCTTCACCGTCGATCCGGCTGTTGACGCCCGGCACCGCCTTGAGCGCGTGGACGCTCGCCTTGATGAAGAACGACATGAAGCCGAGCTTGACCCCGTGCTGCGCGACAAACTCTTCCTGCAACCGTTTGCGCAACCCCATGACGCCGCTCATGTCGGCTTCGTTGAAGGTGGTCAGCATCGCGGCGGTCTGCTGCGCCATGACGAGCTGGGCCGCGATTTTGCGCCGCAGGGGCGACATCCGCTTGCGCGTCGTGCGTCCTTCGGGAATGGCGACGGTGGCAGGAGTCGAGGGAACCAGCGCGGTGGAAGCCGGTTTCGGGGCTGGCGCGGGCGCAGCGGGAGCGGGCGCCGGAGCCTCGGGAGCCTTGGCAACAGGCGGTTCCTCCACGGGCGCCGGGGCCGGAGCTTCTTCCTTGGCAGGTGCCTGGGCCGGTTTTTCGGCAGGGGCGGCCTTGGCTTCCGTCGCTCCTCCTTCCGGGTCGATGGTGGCGACCACGGTGCCGATGTCGACCTCCTCACCTTCCGGTACGATGATTTTCAGGACACCGGCCGCTTCGGCGGTGATCTCGGTCGAAACCTTGTCGGTTTCGAGCGTCAGGAGGACATCGCCCTCGGCGACCGTTTCACCTTCAGCCTTGTGCCAGGTGGAAACCAGGCCGCTGGTGATCGATTCGCCGACGGGAGGGATTTTGACTTCGATACTCATAAGAAAAGGAACGGACAACGGAGGTGCATCAGGAAAGCCGGAAAAGGAGACGGTTTACAGGTTGAACGCATCGTCGACAAGCTGGCGTTGTTCGATCTTGTGCCGTGCCAGCGCGCCGACGGCGGGGCTGGCCCCCGCATCGCGTCCGGCATAGACGATTTCGCGGCCGAAGAGACGGCGCAGGCGCGGTTCGATGAAGTGCCACGAACCCATGTTTTGCGGTTCTTCCTGGCACCAGACCAGCGTTTTCGCCGCCGTGAACGGGGCGATGGCTTCGCGCAACGCTTCTTCGTTGAGCGGGTAGAGCTGTTCGATGCGGACGAGCGCGGTATCCTTGCGCTGGTCGGCCTCCCGCGCGGCGAGCAGGTCATAGTAGACCTTGCCGGAGGAGAAGATGACGCGCTTGACCTCCTTCGGCTTGCCGAGCAGCGGCCCGGGCAGGATCTCGTGGAACGTGCCGGTGGTGAAATCCTCCAGCGTCGAAACGCACGCGTTGGAGCGGAGCAGGCTCTTGGGTGTCATCAGAATGAGCGGCTTGCGGAAGGGGCGCTTCATCTGGCGGCGCAGGATGTGGAAGTATTGAGCCGGGGTCGTGAGATTGCCGACCTGGATGTTGTCTTCCGCGCAGAGTTGCAGGAAGCGTTCCATCCGCCCGCTGGAGTGCTCCGGTCCCTGCCCCTCGTAGCCGTGGGGGAGGAGGAGGACGATGCCGCTCGGGCGCTGCCACTTCGACTCGGCGGAGGAGATGAACTGGTCGATGATCACCTGCGCGCCGTTGACGAAATCGCCAAACTGGGCTTCCCAGAGGCAGAGCATCTCCGGGTAGCCGAGCGAGTAGCCGTAGTCAAACCCGAGGACGGCGGCTTCCGAGAGGAGCGAGTTGTAGACGCAGAACCCGGCCTGCCCTTCGGCAATGTGCTGGAGCGGGATGTAACGCTCCCGCGTGTTGACGTCGTAAAGGACCGAGTGCCGCTGGCTGAAAGTGCCCCGGCGGCTGTCCTGCCCGGAGAGGCGCACGGGAGTCCCTTCCAGCAGGAGCGAACCGAACGCCAGCGCTTCGGCGAACGCCCAGCCGTACGGGCCGCCGTTGGCGTGCGCGACCGACTGGCGTTCGAGCACGGTTCGTCGCACCTTGGGCAGCACGTTGAAGTTTTCCGGCGTGGTGGTGAGCGCCTTGACGATCTGGTTGAGCGCCTCCTTCGTGACGGTCGTGTCGACCGGCTCGTGGGTGTAGGGCGGCTGGAAGATCGCCATGGAGCCGCGGAACTGCTCGGTGTCGGTCTGCGTCGGCTTGCGATTGCCGGAGCGGACCTCCTCGAGGGTCGTTTCGAGCTTCTTTTCGTACTCGTCGTCCAGCGCGCTCGCTTCCTCCGTCGTCAGGAGACCGGAATCGACCAGGCGCTGGGTGAAGATTTTGCTGACCGAAGGGTGCTTTGAGATGGTGCTGTAAAGCGACGCCTGCGTGAATGCCGGTTCCTCGGCTTCGTTGTGCCCGTGCCGCCGGTAGCAGTACATGTCGATGACGACATCGCGCTTGAACTGCTGGCGGAAGGCGAGGGCGAGTTCGCTGACGAACCGGACGGCGAGGGGATCGTCCCCGTTGACGTGAAAGATCGGCGCTTCAATCATCTTCGCCACGTCGGTCGCGTACTGCGAGGAGCGGGCGTCGGCCGGAAGGGTGGTGAACCCGATCTGGTTGTTGACGATGATGTGGACGGTTCCGCCGACCTTGTACCCCTGGAGCTGGGAGAGGTTGAGGACTTCGGCCACGATCCCCTGACCGGCGAAGGCCGCGTCGCCATGGATCAGGATCGGGAGCACCTTCGAGCGTTCCTTCGTATCCTCCCAGATCCGCTGGAGCGCCCGGGAGATCCCGAGCACCACCGGGTTGACCGCTTCGAGGTGACTCGGGTTCGGGGCGAGGCGGATGCCGACCTCCTCCCCGGAACGGGTGATGCGCCGGGTCTGGTAGCCGAGGTGGTATTTCACGTCGCCATCGCCCGCCACGAGGTCGGGGATGTAGTTTTCCGTGAACTCGGAGAAAAGGAGATTGAGCGATTTGTTGAGGAAATTGGCCAGGGTGGTGAGCCGCCCGCGGTGGGCCATCCCCATCGCGATCTCCTTGATGCCGCTTTCAGGCGCTTTCTGGAAGAGGGTGTCGAGGATCACCATCAACGATTCGCCCCCTTCGAGCGAGAACCGTTTCTGGCCGACGTACCGGGTATGGAGAAAGCGCTCAAAGCTCTCGGCCTCAAGCAGTTCGGTAAGAATTGCCTTCTGTTCCTCCACCGGGAGCGGCGGCAGGGAGGGGCGCGCTTCGATCTGGTCGCGCAGCCAGTTGCGCACATACGGGTTCTGGATGTGCATGAACTCGAAACCGATCGCATCGGAGTAGATCGCCTCCAGTTCGCGGATCATCTCCCGCAGGGTCATCTTCTGGTTGCCCCGGAAGAAGCGGGAGGAGACGGTGAGGTCGAGATCCTTTTCACTGAAACCGAGCGCGCGAAGCTCCAGGAGCGGCTGTTCGGTGCGGGTCTTCGCCAGCGGGTCGATCCTGGCGATCGTGTGCCCGAGAGTGCGGTAGGCGTAAACGAGTCCTTCAACACGGGTCGTGAGCGGAAGCTCCTCCCCTCCATCAACCACCGTGGCGGCGGCATCCCCCGTCCTGGCTACGGCTCCGTTGCGTCCGTAGCCGAGTTCGAAGCCCTCGAAGAAGGCGGACCAGGAGTGATCGACCGACGCAGGGTCGCGTTTCCATTGTTCGTATGTCGCGTCAAGCAGATTGGCGTTGAAGGCGTTAACCAGCGAAGTTCTCATGTAGACAGGGTTAGAGGCGA
Source organism: Chthoniobacteraceae bacterium (assembly GCA_035555975.1). GTDB lineage: Bacteria > Verrucomicrobiota > Verrucomicrobiia > Chthoniobacterales > Chthoniobacteraceae > DATMFV01. Next base: position 7,542 of record DATMFV010000095.1, on the reverse strand, counting down.
GGTAGGCAAACCTCTATTGTATATCCCCGATTCGCTTTGAACCAACAAAATTTATCGCCATTTTCCCGGGCATGACACGGGAAGGCGATTTTTAAGAAGGAAAGCGCGACCGGTTACTTCGCCGGTTCGCGGGTACAGATCAGCAGGGCGGCCAGTATTCCCGGCACCCAACCGACCAAAGTGAGCAACAAGACGAGCAGTACGGAACCGCACCCTTTGTCGAGGACGGCCAGCGGTGGCAACAGAAAACAGAGGATGGCGCGGCCCAGGCTCATAGACGAGAAAAAATACGAAAAAAATCGATCAGGCACCCGAAGAACGTCTCTGCCGTGCGGTTCGCGTGGATGGTTTTGCGTTCGCGGCCGGAGCGGTCGACGCCGGGCTGACCTCCTCGCGGACGACGCCTCCCTGCGCGTCGCGTTCGATCAACCACGCCACGTAAGCGGAAAACGAGTGGCGAAAACCACGTTGGGCGGCGATTTCAAGCCCGGCTTCGTAGACCCGAGGGGTTAAAGTGATGCTCGTGCGTTTGATGGGAGGCTCCTTAAGAAAAAAATCGACCTCCGGAAAACCGCCCATGGCATGCTTTCGTCCGGAGAGGCGCTCCCTGCCTCCCAGCGATTCCCCGGAGGCTTACAAAGTATTACGAAGTATCACGCACCGTCCAGATGAAAACGTTTTCCGCCCCTGAATATCTTGACGCGAGCTTTTGGAAAGTATTACTCAATCATACATCATGGGCAGTGATTTACGACGGACTTCGATTTCTTTGCCGCCTGAGGTTTTTGAACAGGGGCAGTTGATTGCCAGACTGCGGCGACGCAGTTTTTCCAACTATATCGCCGATCTGATCGCATCGGATCTTGAGACGACGGAGGCGCTTCGCGACCGCCTGCCGCGAGAGCGCGAAGGATCGCCCATGAAAAAAGCCGGCCATAAATAGACGTGCTTTTTTGCCGTCCCGCGCGCAATTTGGTGGGATGTTTCACGTCGTCCTGATCGAACCGGAAATCCCGCCCAACACCGGCAACATCGCCCGGCTCTGCCTGGCATGCGACGCGACGCTTCATCTCGTCCGGCCGCTCGGCTTCTCGATCGACGACAAGGCGCTCAAGCGTGCGGGGCTGGACTACTGGCATCAGACGCGCGTTGTCGTCTGGGACCACTTTGACGCGCTCCGGCAGGCGCATCCGCAAGGGCGTTACTGGTTTTTGACGACCAAGACCGGGACCGCGTACGACACCGTGGCGTTGCAGGCGGGCGATTTTCTCGTTTTCGGGCGCGAAACCAAAGGGTTGCCGGAACCGCTCCTCGAAACCTTCCCCGATGCGCTGCTGACGATCCCGATGACAACCCAAACCCGCAGTCTCAACCTTGCCACCGCCGTGGCGATTGTCCTTTTTGAAGGAATGCGCCAGATTCGAGCCGCCACCCGTACCTCCCTTTCATGACCACCCCTTCCTCCACCACTCCCGCCGCTCCCCGGGCCGGGGCGACGATCCACCTCGAAGCGCGCGACCTGCGCCGTTCGTTCACCATCGGCAAGCGCCGCATCGATGTCCTGCGCGGGGTCTCCGTCTCCGTACTGGAGGGAGAGTCGGTCTTCCTCGTCGGCAGTTCCGGGGCCGGGAAGACGACCCTGCTCTACACGCTGGCCGGGCTGGAGCGGCCCGACGCGGGGGAAGTCTTTTTCGAAGGCCGCTCCCTCTATGCACAGGGGGCGACCGCCCAGGCAAGGGTCCGCAACGAACGGATGGGGTTCATCTTTCAGGGTTACTTCCTTTTGCCCGAACTGACCGCGCTTGAGAACGTGATGGTGCCGACCATGATCCGCCGCAGCGCCGACCGGCAGCGGGCGAGCGACATTCTGGAGCGGGTCGGCCTGGCCGACCGGCGTCACCACCTGCCAAAGGAACTTTCCGGCGGGGAACAGCAGCGGGTCGCGATTGCCCGGGCGCTCATCAACGGCCCGTCGGTCATTTTCGCCGATGAACCGACCGGCAATCTCGATTCCCGTACGGGCGGGACGATCATTGATTTGTTGCTTGCGTTGGTGCGCGAAAACCAGAAAACATTGCTCGTTGTGACTCACGACGCGCGGCTGGCCGAAAGAGGGGATCGCAAAATTGAAATGATGGACGGCTGCCTGCGCGGCGAGGCGTGAACGCATTGGATGGCGAACGGTTTTTTCGAGGGAAATTGCTGATAAATTGCTTACTTTTAGAGAGACGACTTAAAATTCCATGAAGATTTACATTGATGGGGCGTTTTACGCCGAGGCAGACGCCAAGATCTCCGTGTTTGACCACGGCCTGCTTTACGGGGATGGCGTGTTTGAAGGCATCCGCTTCTACAATGGACGGATCTTCCGCTTTGAGGAGCATATCGACCGGCTTTACGACTCGGGTCGCGCCATTGCGATGAACAACATCCCGCTTTCCCGCGAGGAAATGATGGAAGCGGTATTGGCCACCTGCCGCGAAAACGGGTTGAGCGACGGCTACATCCGCCTCGTGGTCACGCGCGGCGTCGGCGATCTCGGGCTCAACCCGAAACTTTGCCCCAAGCCGACCGTCATCATCATCGCCGCAGGCATCAAGCTCTACGCCGCGGAACTCTACGAGCGGGGCCTCGACATGGTCACCTGCGCGACGCGGCGCATCGCCCCGGGAGCATTGAGCCCTGCGATCAAGTCGCTCAACTACCTCAACAACATCCTCGCCAAGATCGAAGCCGGCAACGCCGGGGAAGGGTTGATGCTCAACGAACAAGGGTACGTCGCCGAATGCACGGGCGACAACATCTTCATCGTCAAGAACGGGCAGATCACCACGCCGCCGGTTTCCGCCGGAGCGCTCGACGGGATCACGCGCCGCGTGGTGCTCGAGCTTGGGAAGGAACTCGGTTACGAGATCCGGGAGCCGAACATCAGCCGATATGACATCTTTACTTCCGATGAATGTTTCCTCACCGGGACGGCCGCGGAGATCATCCCCGTCGTTTCGCTCGATGGCCGCCCGATCGGAAACTGCCGGCCGGGACCGGTGACCGCGAAGTTTATCGAACGATTCCGCGAGTTGACACGGTCGTCAGGAACACCGATTGATCAATAGCGCCTTTTTTACCTCGTCGGTTCTCCTTGGGAAATCCCGCCGGGAGGGGGCCGAGGGGCGTAACTTATGGTAGGGGAGGGCGCTCCTTACCGATAATCCTTAAATTCCAAGAAATTTTTCATAAAATGGTCTGCGACGTTTGTAAATCGAACCCGGCAACGGTCTTCCTGACGCAGATCGTGGAAGGCAAGATGCAGAAGGTCAACCTCTGCGAAACCTGCTCCAACGAGAAGGGGGTCTCGGACCCGACCGGTTTTGCCCTCGCCGATCTGCTCCTTGGCATCGGCGCCGCCGAGGAACTCGAAAAAGGAGCCGTCGTGCAGCGCTGCCCGGCATGTGGTTTCAGCCAGACCGACTTCAAGAAGACCGGTCGCCTCGGGTGCAGCGTCTGTTACGACACCTTTGCCGAGGGGTTGAGTTCGCTCATCAAGGCGATGCACAAGGGGACGACCCATGTCGGCAAGATCCCCGCGCGGCTCATGCGCACGCTGGAACTCAGCGCCCGCAGCAAGCAGCTCCAGCGCGATCTCGAACAGGCCGTTTCCGACGAAAACTACGAGCAGGCGGCGCAACTGCGCGACCAGCTCCGTGAACTGGAGTCCCAGACGTGAAAATCAGCAATCTTTTTACCAGCAGCGGTGAATGGGCCCGCAACGACGGTCCCCACCACCAGATTGTGATTTCGAGCCGGGTGCGCCTCGCGCGCAACCTGCGGGGACGCCCGTTCCCCGGCTGGGCGAAAAAGGTCGATCGCCTCGCCATCCTCGAAGAGATCAAACCCGAGGTGCAGGGGCTGAGCGAACTGGGCGACTGCTACTCCGAATACCTTCAGGATTTAAGCGCCCTGGAAAAGCAGGTGCTCGTGGAGCGCCACCTCATCAGCCGCGAACATGCCGCCAAGGGGGTCGGGAGCGCCGTCATCGTCAACAAACGGCAGACGTTGAGCATCATGATCAACGAAGAGGACCATCTGCGCATGCAGGTGATCCGCTCCGGGTTGCAGCTTAAAAACGCCTTCCGCCTGGTCGACCGCGTCGACAGCGGGCTTGAAGCCCGGGTCGACTACGCCTTTCACCCGGAACTGGGCTACCTGACCGCCTGCCCGACCAACGTCGGCACGGGGATGCGCGCTTCGGCGATGATCCACCTTCCCGCGCTCGTTTTGAGCGAGCAGATCAACCCCGTCATCCAGGCGGTCAACAAGATCGGCCTCGCCGTCCGGGGGCTCTACGGGGAGGGAACCGAGGCGATGGGCAACCTTTTCCAGATCTCCAACCAGACCACGCTCGGCGAAAAGGAGGAGGAAATCATCACCCGGCTCAACAAGGTGATCGAGCAGATCATCGGCCACGAACAGAACGCCCGGGAGATGTTGTTGCAGAAAAAACCGGGAATGGTGCTCGACCACATCGGGCGCGGCTACGGCATTTTATGCCACGCCTACTCCATGAGTTCCAAGGAAGCGCTCAATCTTCTCTCATTTTTGAAACTGGGGGTTGATTTAGGTCACTTTCCGGAGGAGTGTCAGAGAGCGATTGATGAACTCTTTATTCTTACCCAACCGGCCCATTTGCAGCGCGCATCGCAGCAGAAACTCGCTCCCGAGGAGCGGGATGCCTTGCGCGCCGAGATTATCCGCGACAAGTTAAAGGAGTTCCCAAAACCAGACAGCAGCAAGGCGGCCCCCCAGGAGGAGCCGCCCAAAGAAGATAACCATGATGAATAATTTCACTCCACGCGCCCAACAGGTCTTGGCTCTCGCACGGAAGGAAGCTGACCGTTTCAATCATAATTATGTGGGGACCGAGCATTTGCTGCTTGGGTTGATCAAACTCGGGCAGGGAGTGGCGGTCAATGTCCTGCAAAAGATGTCGCTCGATCTGGAGACGGTCCGCATGGAAGTCGAAAAACAGGTCGGTTCCGGACCGGAGACCAAGATGGTCGGCAACATCCCGTACACCCCGCGGGTCAAGAAAGTCCTCGCCCTCGCCGGAAAGGAAGCCAAGTCGCTTTCGCACTCCTACGTCGGCACCGAACACATCCTTCTCGGCCTCCTGCGCGAAGGGGAGGGGGTCGCCGCCAAGGTGCTCAAGAACCTGGAGGTCGACATCGAACGGACCCGCAACGAAATTTTGCGCGAACTCGATCCCAACTTCACCCCGCCCGAAGCGAGCGAGGAAGGGGCGTCGCCGGAAGCTGGCGGTGCAGGCGGCGAAGGAGCCGCCCCCGGACCGGGGCGCAAGGCGGAGGTCAAGACCCCGGCCCTGCGCGCCTTTGGCCGTGACCTGACCGAGATGGCCCGCAAGGGTGAACTCGATCCCGTCATCGGGCGTCACAACGAAATCGAACGCGTCATCCAGATCCTCTGCCGCCGCACCAAGAACAACCCGGTGCTGATCGGGGAGGCGGGGGTCGGCAAGACCGCGATCGCCGAAGGGCTCGCCCAGGAGATCGCCGCCGGAAACGTTCCGGAGATCTTGCGCGACAAGAAGGTCGTCACCCTTGACCTCGCCCTCATGGTCGCCGGGACCAAGTACCGTGGCCAGTTTGAGGAACGGATCAAGGCCGTGATGGACGAAATCCGCCGCAGCAAGAACGTCCTCCTCTTCATCGACGAGTTGCACACGATTGTGGGAGCCGGTTCCGCCGAAGGGGCGATGGATGCCTCCAACATCATCAAGCCCTCCTTGAGCCGGGGCGAGTTGCAGTGCATCGGCGCGACCACGCTCAACGAATACCGCAAGTACATCGAAAAGGACGCCGCGCTCGAACGCCGTTTCCAGACCGTCAAGGTCGAAGCGCCGAGTGTCGAGGATACCATCCAGATCCTGCGCGGCATCCGGCCCAAGTACGAATCGCACCACCGTGCCAAGATCACCGACGAAGCGCTCGAACTCTGCGCCACGTTGTCGGACCGCTACATCACCGGCCGTTTTCTGCCGGACAAGGCGATCGACGTCATGGACGAAGCCGGTTCGCGCGCGCGCATCGGCGCGATGACCCGCCCGCCCGATGTCAAGCACATCGAAGCGGAGATCGAGTCGATCCGCGGTGAAAAGGAAGCCGCCATCAAGGCCCAGGATTTTGAAAAGGCCGCCTCCCTGCGCGATTCCGAAAAGCAGGCGAAGGAAAAGCTCGAAAAGATCCTGACCGAATGGCGCGAACAGCGCGAAGAGAAGGAAGTCGTCGTCACCGAAGACGACATCCTCAACGTCGTCGCCAAGACGACCGGCGTCCCGCTCAACCGGATGGAACGCGAAGAAGCCAAGAAGCTCCTCGCCATGGAAGCCGAACTGGAAGCGAGGGTCATCGGCCAGGACGAAGCGATCGTCGCCATTTCCAAGGCGCTTCGCCGTTCGCGCGCCGACCTGAAGGACCCGCGCCGCCCGATCGGTTCGTTCATCTTCCTCGGGCCGACCGGCGTCGGGAAGACCTTCCTGACCAGCACGCTGGCCGAGTTCATGTTCGGCGACCGCGATGCGCTGATCCAGATCGACATGTCCGAGTACATGGAGAAATTCACCGCTTCGCGCCTGATCGGCTCGCCTCCGGGTTACGTCGGTTACGAAGAAGGGGGGCAGCTCTCCGAAGCCGTCCGCCGTCGGCCTTACTCCGTCGTGCTCTTTGACGAAATCGAAAAAGCGCACCCGGACGTGATGCACCTCCTCCTCCAGATCCTGGAAGAAGGGCAGCTCACCGACTCGCTCGGCCGCAAGATCGACTTCCGCAACACGATCATCATCATGACCTCGAACGTCGGGGCGGACCTGATCAAGCGGCAGACGACCCTCGGCTTCGGCGCACCGGCGCACGACGAGGAGGATTACCCGCAGATGCGTGCGAAGATCCTTGAAGAAGCCAAGCGCGTCTTCAAGCCGGAGTTCCTGAACCGTCTCGACGACCTGATCGTCTTCCACACCCTCACCAGGGCGAACCTGATCAGGATCGTCGATCTGGAAGTGCAGAAGGTGGTCACCCGGCTCAAGGCGAAGGAAATCTCGCTCTCGCTCGACCGTTCGGCGGAAGAGTTTCTCATCGAGAAGGGGTACGACCCCTCCTACGGTGCCCGGCCGATGCGCCGCGCCGTGGAGCGTTACCTCGAAGACCCGCTCGCCGAAGAACTCCTTCGCGGGAACATCAAGGCGGGCGACATGGTCAACGTCACCCACAGGGAAGCCGAAAAACTGACCTTCTCCGTCCCGGCGGAAGACATCGCGGGCGAAGCCGACACGGCCAAGAGCAGTCAAGGCTCCTAACGGAAGGTAAACGCTAGTGTCGTGTTAGGTTGGTTCCTTGAAAAAGTTCGAGGTGATTTTTCGTATTCTCCAAGGCGCGAGTAAGGGCGGTATCCTAAGATACCGACCGCAACGAGCAACGCCGGAGAATCGGAAAAGCGCCCGAAATTTGAAAAGGAAATAAGCTAACATGA
>DATMFV010000094.1:0-28422 GCA_035555975.1 Chthoniobacteraceae bacterium | reverse complement strand
GCTTTATTCATGAGCGCTCTACTGCGATGGCCCCAAAGACCGAATCTGCGGCGTTGGGCTTGTTTGAAAAGCCATCGAGCATGTACACATGCACTCAGACTTTTCAACCTGCGCCCGCCTTGCATCTCCGGCCTTTGGAGTGATCTCGTCACGAGCTTCATGAATAAAGCAGGCTAAAACCGGCGATCGCGGCACGATTCCTTTCACTTTTTCATTTTCAAAGTTCTTTTTACCACAAACAACATGGGTGTACGTCGCGAAGGCCGGGAAACGGCCATTCAGTTTCTTTATCATCGGGATCTCAACGGCGAAGGGGATGCCGAAACGGTTGAAGCTTTCTGGAGCCTCCGGCCGGCCCCGCGCCGCGTGCGCGAGTTCGGGATGACCCTCGCGCAGGGGGTGATCGGCCAGCTTGAAGTGATCGACGAGCGGATTCGCAAGGCCGCTTCCAACTACGAGTTACACCGGATCGCCGCCGTCGATCGCAACATCCTGCGGCTCGCCATTTACGAAATGTTGTTCTGCCCGGAGATTCCGCCGGTGGTTTCCATCAACGAGGCGATCGAGATCGCCAAACGGTTCGGTTCGGAAGATTCCGGCCGTTTCGTCAATGGCGTGCTCGACCGGATCAGGGGCGACCTCCCCCGCCCGCCCCGCATCGCCGGAACCGCCTCCTAGCAGCCCAACAGGAACGACGTATGGCACGCGGATTTTTCAAAAACCTGATGGAGAAGTTCACCGGAAAACCGGTGGACTGGGATGAACTTGAGGAGACCCTGATCCGGTCCGATCTCGGCGTTCCGATGACGGTCAAGATCATCACCGCCCTGCAAAAAAAGGAGAACGTCACGGCGGACGACATTGCAAAAGTCGCCCGGGAGGAGATCGCCAAGGTCCTGCCGATGGACCCGCCGCCGCTGCGCCCCCTGCCAACCAAGCCGAAGGTGATCCTGATGGTCGGCGTGAACGGCGCGGGCAAAACGACGAGCACCGCCAAGCTGGCCCATCTCCTGCGCAGCCGCAGGCACACCGTCATGCTGGCGGCTGCCGACACCTTCCGCGCCGCCGCGATCGAGCAACTGGAGGTCTGGTCGGAGCGGATCGGGGTGGAGATGGTCAAGGGTCAGTACAACGCCGACCCTGCCGCGCTCTGCTACGATGCCTATCAGTCCGCGGACCGAAAAAACGTCGAGTTCCTGATCTGCGACACCGCCGGTCGGCTCCATACGAAGTCGAACCTGATGGCGGAACTGAGCAAGATCCGCCGCATCCTGGCCAAACACGATCCCGACGCCCCGCATGAGGTCTGGATTGTCGTCGATGCCACGACCGGCAGCAACGCCCTCCAGCAGGCGAGAGAGTTCCACCAGGCGATCGGGCTGACGGGAGTGATCGTAACCAAACTCGACGGCAGCGGCAAGGGCGGCACGGTCGTTGCCATCGCGCACGAGCTCGGGCTGCCGTGTCGTTTCATCGGCACCGGCGAAAAGCTCGAAGAGCTGGAACCCTTTGATCGCGAACGGTTTCTGGAGCAGTTGCTGTAAAGGCGAAAACCCTCCGATCAGGAAAAGGACCATGGAAACGATTTTCCTGCACCTTTTGAGCAAAAGAGGCTTGCCACAACGCCGATTCTAGGCGAAAGAAGGAGCCGCACGGTCGCCAACGACCAACCGCTCCGACACCGCCACCGCGGTTCCCCTGCCCCATCCGGCTCCCCGTCGAAGGCAGAAGGAAAGCCAAAGGAAAAAGAGCACCGCAACCGTGCCGCTACGGGAATCGCCGAGAAAAGCGCGTCCCCCCTTCATTTAACTGGAGAGATGGCTGAGTGGTCGAAAGCAGCGCTTTGCTAAAGCGCCGTACCTCAAAAGGGTACCGGGGGTTCGAATCCCCCTCTCTCCGCCAGTCCTTACGCAAGTGACTGGCCCCTAGCAACTCATACTATAATCTGAAGAGCGTAGAATCGTACTGGGAGTTTAAGGCGGAAAACCCAACCCGTGAAGTGCGGAGGCTAGAACCGATTCTATTCCCGCTGGGTTTAAGCACCACCAGTCGCGACTATCCCCACGGCCTTGCACAATCCGGATTGGATGAGAACTCCCGAAGCCTCCTGATCGTTCTGCCGAGGGGCCGAACGCTGCGAATCTACGCCAAGACGAACAAGCGGATTCGATTTGAGATCATCCATGACCTCAGCAAACCGAGCGTGTGCCGGTTGCTGACTTCCGATGAATGCCGGAAGACGACCGAAAGTTTGGATGAACTGCTGACTTGGTTCGAGCGCCTCGCGGAAGATGCCGCAGAATGCTTGAATGAAGTTTTTGATTACATCGAAGAATTCAGCCAACCCGTCGAACCATCCGCGACGCCCTACGACCTCATTTTTCAAATCACAGCTACGGTCAGGGACGAGACAAGAGCAAAAGCCATTCTCGATCTGCTCGTCGAAAACGGAAGCGTCCGAATAGGACGGGCAGGGTCGCCCCTCTTGGCGGATGTCCAAAAACTTCGCCGCAAGGGCATTCTTCAGCAGCATTTCCGCGCCGACGTCGTCACCCCCTATTATCGCCAAGCCCTCGTGATTTTGCAGCGGCAGGCAGGAATATCGCCCCCGTCACAATCGGCGACCTAAACCGTGCAACCGGTTGCATGAAAGGCAGGATAAGTCCGCGATTCGCCCAGTTAAAATATCGGCTTCTTCGAGATCGAACTAAAATCCCACAGAGCATGAAAGACGGGTTCGCCGTCCTTCCAGACCTGCCAAGGATTATCAGCACGAAAAAAATCAGTCTGGCCTTTTCTGGCTCCCAGTAGTAAATGCTCAACGGTTATGAGCACCTTCTCCGAACGCCAAGGCTTGATACCCTCAGACGCAGAAATCACCCTTCGCCACGATGCGCCCGATTGGCTCCGAAGTCACATCATCGCCCTTGCTTATGATGCCGGTCTTAGTCCCAGCAGCTTAAGAGACTATCTTTGCAAAATTCTACTAGAGGAGCCCGATCAAAGCAATTGGTCAGAATTTCCAAACATCGATGGAGAAGTGCGCCACCTTCTTTCCAATGCGGAATGGTTTTACGTTTATGACCTAATCGAAAGGATTTATTCAAAAGTCGGCGGCTCTCCCAACTGGGAGGCAGCAGCGGATACGGAGGCCGGAAAATTTTCTAAAGAAATCAACCGCGCTTTCCGTCAAAAAGGGGTTGGATGGCAACTGGTATGCGGAAAGATTCAGATGCGCGGTGCCGAAGCCTTTGAAGAATCCCTGCGCACTGCTATCAAATTGACCGAACAGAGCAATCGGAGTGTTGCCCGACGAGAATTAAGCGAAGCCCTTCGTGATCTATCTCGTCGCCCAGAACCGGAAGTGACCGGAGCAATCCAACATGCGATGGCCGCATTAGAATGCATTGCAAAAGACGTGACCAGTGATCCGAGCGTGACATTGGGTGCGTGGATCAAAAAGAACCCCAATGGATTTCCCGCTCCGCTGAATATTGCGGTCGAGAAATTATGGGGATATGCCTCGGAATATGGAAGGCACGTTAAAGAGGGGTATCCAGCCAGTTTTGAGGAGGCAGAAATGACTGTTGGAGTTGCAGGAGCGCTTTCGACTTATCTACTTCGAAAGGCCAGCTTATAATCCGATGTTATCCTGAGCTATTTTAATGATGCATTGGATTTCACATTAGTAAATAATTTTTTAATCTCCATGAAATTGGATTTCCTTAATATAACTTAATGTTATGCGCTGTTTTGTAATCCAACCATTTGAAGAGCGGTTCACAAAGAGATTCTACGATATCTTTAAGCCTGCGATAGAAGAGTGTAATTTGGAGGCTTATCGCCTCGATTGTGATCCAAGTGTCGATCTACCCATACAAGCCATCGAAGAGGGTATTCGCGATAGCAGTATTTGCTTGGCTGATATCACACTGGACAACCCGAATGTCTGGTACGAATTGGGATATGCCTTTGCGCTCAACCGTCCAACCGTGATGGTTTGTTCGGATGAGAGAATTGGAAGATATCCATTCGATATCCAACATCGAACGGTAAGCCAATACAAAGTCCAATCAAAGCAAGACTTTATAGCTTTACACGAAGCAATCGTTCGGCGACTCAAAGGAGTTTTGCTAAAAACAGCAGCATTAGAAGCAGTATCATCAAATGAGAGAATGACACCTATTGAGGGGCTCACTCAACCTGAATTAGCCGTTATTGCATCTGCAACAGGAAGCGTAACATTACCCATGGATGCGACCCCTCTTTACTCCCTCAAGGGTGATATGGAGAGAGCTGGATTTGCCGGATTTGCTTTTACGCTTGGAGTCAAACGACTTATAGAAAAAGCCTTTGCTAAAGTAATTGAGGGAGAAAGCTATAACGGTGACACTTTTCAAGCTTTAGCACTAACTGATAAGGCTTGGCAATGGATTGAAAGCAACGAAGATAAATTCTTACTGCAAAGACGTCCAAATTTGGCGTCGAATAGCGATGATATACCCTTCTGAAGACCATATCAAATTTCACCTCAGTCTTTTGATAAAGAATCCATTCTGGCATATCGGAAATACTAGCACTTACTTACACGTTCGATGATCGTCCATCAAGAAGTTACAATCCGGTACAAGAATGACCCTGATTCACGTGCTTTAATTCAGGTCTTGATTGATTTCTGCACCGCCATGCCAGAGCGTTACTTGTATTTGCAGCAGCAGTCACATAATTACCAGCAGCGCATCTCAGCGGACGCTGTCATGGTTCATCGTCATGACAGGACTCCCCATCCAGCAATTGCCCTCGCAAGCAGAGATGGTGCTGCCATGTATATTTCAAATATCGTTCCGCAGGCGGTTTCCGAAATTGACATCGGCACCTATAACAGCTTCGCATCAGAGTTTGCAACTGATTTGAGAACGTTCAGTCGCGCTACCAAGACGCCTCTAACCGTCCAGTGTACAAGTGCTGAATTTACATTGAAGGACATCATTCCCGCGCCGAAGACTAGATCGTTTTTTGAACGATTTTTAGCTCATCACCCAACCAGCCGCCATCCTTGCGATATTCGCCGGTTAGACGTTTTCATCTGTATGGCCTTTCGATATTGTCGCCGCACTCTCAATTGCCACCGACTTCAACGCTATCTAATCGAGATTCTTCATTGGTCACCCGAAGATGCTGAGTGGTGTTGCAACCGTATCCTTACCGGACTTGAGATTCTAGAGATCGACCGTCGTTTTTAAACTATGCTTCATTGACTGCCTTCTAAGTTCTCTACTATAAGAGATGTATTTTAATGCAGTTTACATGAAACATACCTGAATTTATGCTTAATTCCAACCTCGGAAATGTTCTCAATCAAATTGTTAACTTTGCACGAACAGCAATATTCGAACAAGGCGAACTTAACCAACTTACAAACTGGGCCTTTGATATTGCTGTCAATAATGTGCATGAAATGGAATATAGTGAAATCAATGTCACATTTCCTGTGGGCTTTAATCCAGATAAAACAACAATCAATAATACGCGCACTTACAACAAGGAGCAGCTTCTCTTAAAATATCAATTTTTAGCATTTAATCAGCTTGCATTAAATTCTTTAATGCAACTTGTAACAATTGTGGAAGCTATGCTCAGCGACATTGTTCGCGTCGTCGTGGCCCGTTATCCTCAGAAACTTGGAGCAAAGAGAAACATCTCCATACAATCAATCTTGGAAGCCACCTCCCTAGAGGAAGTTCACTTGCGAGCAACCGATGCACTATTGAACGATCTGTCCTATAAGTCCCCTACGGAGTTAGCAGAATCCATGAAACAACTTCTATCTTTAAATTTACTGGAGTGTCCCGCTTTTCATAGTTATGTGGAGATCAAAGCAACCCGAGATATTTTTGTCCATAACCGAGGGATCGCAAATGACGTTTATATGAGAAAGGCGGGTTCGCATGCTCGAGTGAAGCCACATATGTCATTACCCGTGAATACTCATTATTTTCTAGAGTCATACGAACACTGTATTCAGGTTACGGAATGGCTCGAAGAGCAACTTCACGAGCATTGGCATAGCTCGGAGTACGAACACCGAAAGACACCACAACCTGAGTTGCCTTTGACAATTCCTAAAATTACTGAAACAGTGATCAAAAATCATGAATCGCTGAGCACCCCTCCCGATGTGCAATCGGCCACCCCTCGTTTGGAATCGCCTTGACTTTTAACCGATTCATCGCAAATACTGCGACACACGCCTGTAACACGTCGGAACGAAGAACTTTCGTAAGTCGTTGATTCTCAGGGGTTGCTTGAGCGGATCGGGGACTCCCCCTCTCTCCGCCACCAGCGTGACGCTGGACCCAATTCGCGCTGCCGCGCGGGAGCTCTTCGATACGAACTGATGGAGTTCGTAAATCTGGACTACGCTCGCTCTCCCCCTCTCCCCATCTGCGTGCTGCTGGATTCAAGTTTGTGCTATCCGCTGTGCTGCGTTTAAGATTGACTGGTTAAGCAATCGAAACACCTCCCCGGAGTCCCCAGAAACAGCCGATGGAAAAAATCACACCCTTCCTGTCATTCGATGGGCTGGCCGAGGAGGCTGCCCGGTTCTATGTCTCGCTTCTGCCGGACTCGCGCATCGACCGCATCACACACTCGCCGATGGACGCGCCCGGAGTTCCCACCGGGACGGTGCTTCTCGTCGAGTTTACGCTCGCCGGCAGACCTTACATCGCGCTCAACACGCCCGGTTTCACGGCCACTGAGGCGGTATCGTTCCTGATCGCGTGCGCGGATCAAGCCGAAACGGACCGGCTCTGGACGGCGCTCACCGCCAATGGCGGGTCTGAAATTGCCTGCGGATGGCTCAAGGATCGCTGGGGAGTCTTCTGGCAGATCACGCCAACCCGGCTCATGGAACTGATCAAAGACCCCGACCCAAACCGGGCCCGCCGCGCCATGGAGGCGATGACCAAAATGGTCAAGATCGACATCGCCGAAGTGGAACGCGCCGCCGACAGCGTGTAATCACGAGGCTGCTGCGTGCGTCGCTCCACCGTCTTCCTTCCACGCGCCTATCAAAACAAATCGAGCTGCCGCGCCCTCGGAACAGCCTGAACTTCATCGCGCTGCTTCTCCAGCAACGTGTCATGGATGTCGCGCAGGAAGGGTGAGGGGCGGCGGTCGCGCTGTTCGCCCTGCCAGTGGCGGCGGCGGACGTGGGTCAGGAAAAGGCGGTCTTTGGCGCGGGTGAGGCCGACGAAAAAGAGGCGGCGCTCTTCAGTGGTGTCGGCTTCGTCTTCGGTGGAACCGCCAAAACGGTGCGGGAGGAGGCCGTCTTCGCAGCCGACGAGGAAGACGACGCGGAATTCCAGCCCCTTGGCGGCATGCAGGGTGAGCAGGGAGACGCGTTCGGCTCGGGGGTCGTGGAGGTCGACATCGACGCCGAGGATCAGTTCATTCAGGAAGGCGTCGAGGCTGGTTCCGTGCCGCTGGGCAAGCGGGGTGAGCGCGTCGGTGATGGTTCTCAGGCTCGCGTCGGGCGATTCGGCCGAGGCGAGTTGTGCGGCGGCTTGGGAAAGACGCCCGGCGACCGGCTCGCCCGGGGGGAGCATTTTCATCTGCGTCAGAAGGGCCTGAACGCTCGGATGAGCGACCAGGGGGCCATGGGCGCGCTTCTGGAACGGGATGCCGGAACGGTTGAGCGCTTCGAGCAGGGCGGGCGTCTGGGCGTCGGTCCGGTAAAGGATCGCAAAATCGCTGAACGCGTAAGGGCGCGTTTCCAGCCCGTCGGCGCGGCCGGTGTCAAATGAGGTCAGGCTCGTGCCGCCGACAAGCTGCTCAAGGGTGGCGACGACAAATTCCGCTTCGGCGCGCTCGGTGGCGCACTCGCGCAGGGTGAGCCGCGTGACATCGGCGCTCTGGGCCTGCAACCGGCGGCCGCGCACCAGCGTACCGGGTGCCACGGCCTGTAATGCGGCTTCGACGATGAGCCGGGCGGAGCGATAATTGCGGGTCAACTGCACGACGGCGGCCTGCGGGTAATCGGCCTGAAACTGCTGGAAAAACCGCACGTCGGTGCCGCGAAAGCTGTAGATGGCCTGGTCCGGGTCGCCAATGGCGCAAAGGCTGGCGCCGCCATCGGCAAGGAGGCGGACGAGTTGATACTGCCGCTCGTCCACATCCTGGTATTCATCGACGGCGATGTGGGGCCACCGGCTCCGGTAAAGGGCGGCAAGGTCGGGATGGGCGGTGAGGAGATCGACGCTCAGGGCGATCAGATCGTCGAAATCGACAAGACCGCAGGCGCGCATCGCCTGCGTGAAAGCAGCCGGGCGGAGATCGCGCCGGGCGAGCCACGTCTTGGCTTCGCTGGCGGTGACGCCGGAGAAGTCGCGGGCCAGGGAGCGCAGTTCGCTTTCCCCCGCGACGCGGAGTGGAGCGCCGAGCCCGAGCCGTTCCTCCTGCTCGCGCAGAATGGCAAGGCCGAGCGAATGAAACGTCATCACCGGCACCCGGGCTCCCACTCCTTCGGGAAGCAGGTCGCTCAAGCGCTCCTGCATTTCAGCGGCGGCGCGGCGGGTGAAGGTGATCGCCAGACACGACCCGGGAGCCGCTCCGTGGTCGACGATCAGATGCGCCAGCCGGTGGGTCAGCGTGCGGGTCTTGCCGGTGCCGGGACCGGCGATGATGAGCAGTGGCCCATGGGTGACACCGGCAGCCGCGCTTTGGTCGGGATCGAGCCCGGCCAGAAGCGTGCTTGTCGGAGGAGTGGGAGTCGGCGGTTCCTGTTCGGGTGGAGCGACAGGGGGATCGGAGGGCACAGCCGGGTTGAAGAGGTCCGAGGCACCTGACGGCGATTCCGCTGGCCCCCGGTTTTTCCGGTTTTCCCGGGTAGGCGGGGTGCTTGCAGGGGCGAGATCAAACAACACGCCGACCGAACGCCGGTTCTCGAGTTCACCCGGTTCAAACACGCGGATGACGCCGTACTCTCCATCGTAGCCCCCTTCGCGGATCACGCTGCCTTCCCGCATGCGGGAGACGGCTTCAGCCAGAAGTTCCGAGCCTTTGCGCCGGATCTGGTCGAGCGGAAGCTGGCAGAGGATGCCAAGCTCGGGCCCCAGGCGATGGAGAACCTGTTCGTAGGAAGCCTGCACCTTTTTGCTTTTGGGACCGACGTGATGAATCTCGCCGAGCACTTCGGGCAGCGGAATGAGGCTCTGAAACGGTGCCGCGCCGGGCGGAGGCTGCGGGGTGGCGCGGTCGGCCAGTTCCTGCACCCGGTAGTCGACCCCAAGGGTCAGCGCTCCTCCGCACACCGGGCAGCGACCGCCCAACCGGCGCGACTCCTCCGGCTCGCACCGGAAACCGCATGCCCGATGGCCGTCGAGATGATACTTCCCTTCTTCGGGGAAAAACTCGACCGATCCCTCGTACCCCCGGCCGCTGGCCAGAGCGTCGCGGATGGCAAAATAACTCAGCTCGCAGTCAAACCGGCTTGCCTCGCGCCCGAGATTGCCGGGGGAATGCGCGTCCGAATTGGAGACGAGCCGGTAGCGGTCGAGCATCGAAAGCCGCCAGTTCATCAACGGGTCGGACGAAAGCCCGGTTTCCAGCGCGAAAATGTGCGAAGAGAGGTCGCCGTAGCATTCTTCGAGCCGGTCAAAGCCCGACTTCGAACCAAAAACGCTGAACCACGGCGTCCAGACATGGGCGGGAATGAGGTAGCACCCATCGCCCGCGCTCAGGCAGATTTCCAGCAGATCGCGCGAATTGAGCCCCAGGATCGGGCGACCGTCCGCCGCGAGATTGCCGATCCGGGCGAGCCGGGCGGTCATGCGATCGGCGCTGGCGAGGTCGGGCGCATAAAGCAGGTGGTGCACCTTTCGCACCTTGTCGCCCTGTTTGTAGATGGTGGAAATTTCCACTTCCAACAGAAAGCGGACCGGCTCGTCCGCAGCGGCGCAGGAGCCAAGCTGTTCGCAGACCGCCGCCTCCAGGTCATCCCGCAACCGGAAAAGCCCCGGTTCGGCCGGTACCAGTTCATCCTTGATCGCCGCCATCCATGCCGGATGCGTGAAATCCCCCGTACCGACGACCCGCACCCCCTTCTTCTTCGCCCATAGCGCCAGGTGGAAAAAATCGAGATTCCTGCTGGTGGCCCTGGAGTATTTCGAGTGAATGTGCAGATCGGCGTAGAAGGGCATCGGAACGGGATCGGGTAAAGTTGGGGCCGTGCGAGGGAGAGATCGTACCATCCCCCTCCCCGCCGTTGGAGGGGGCCAGCATGACAGCCCGCCAACCGGAGGTCCATTTCATAATGGGGCCATTCCCTCCTGGGCTTTGCTGTGTTGAAGCAAAAATTTGCAGCAAATATTTCTTGAAATAGCCGGTTTTTTATCGAAACTGGCGGTTCCATGGCTCGACGCCGCTCACTTCCCTCGTTGATGGAGATTTCCAAGGAAATCGGGGTTTCGGCTGCCACGATTTCCCGGGTGATGAACGGACGGCCGGGAATTTCCCAGAAAACGCGCAAGGTGGTGCTGGGCGCGCTGGAGGCCCGGGGGTTCCCGAGCAAGATGCTGGCCCAGGGGGCTTCGCCGCTGCCGGCGGAAAACGCCACTGTGGCCTACGCCATTTCGTCGGAACTTTCCGCCCGTCTTGAAGCGGGGGACGCCTTTTACGGTCGCCACCTCTTCGCCGTGCAAAGCGCCTGTTCCGCGGCGGGGATCTACCCGTTGCTCTTCAATTACGAGGAGGACCTGACGCCGGAGGGCAACCTCGCCTGCGTGGCCGAAGGGAGGGTGTTCGGGGTGATCGCCGAATGGGTGGAACCCGAGGTGGTCGAAAAACTCCGCCACCACGTTCCGATGGTCCTCTTCAACTCGCTGCGCGAACAGGAGGGGATCGACTGTGTGATCCCCGATGTCCCGTACGTGGCGCGGGAACAGATGCGGATGCTTTACGACCTGGGACACCGCTCCATCGCCTGTTTTCGCAACCTGCCGAGCGGATGGCAAAGCAACGCCTACTGGGGAGAGTTCTGGTTGCAGACGGTCAAGATGGGGCTTCCCTTTTCTCCGGAGTATTTCGAACCGATCCGCTTCTCCGAACACGGGGAGAAAAAGGCGATTGATGAGTTTCTCGACCGTGTCCTGAAAGCCAAATACCCGCCCACGGCGATTGTGACGGCTGATTTCTACGCCGGTTACCTGATGGAACAGTGTGCGGCGCGCGGCTTCCCGGTGCCGGAAAAAATGAGCGTGATCGGCTTTGACGACCGCGGTCTCGACGCCCCCGTGCCGCTGACCAGCTATCGGCAGGATTTCCGCGTGATGGCCCGGGAGGCGCTCCGGGCGTTGCTCGACCGCCGCCTGCATCCCGACCTCCCGACACGCGTGATCGAGGTACGGGGAAAAATGATCCCGAGGGCCTCGGTGGCCCCTCCCCGGCAGTAAGGCGGGAAGAACTCCCCTTACGCGAAAGCGCGCCCGAGGATCGCTTTCATCCTCATTCATGCAAAATTTGCGTGGCAGGAATCCGCCCTCGCGGATTTCCGTGTCCGCCGTCGCATCCAAGGCTCCAGCCGAAAGGAGCGTGAAATAAGATCCCATGCCGCTGTCGGCGCGAAGACCGACCGTTCAGGGATTCGTCTTAGCCATTTTTTTCGATAGGTTTATGCAAATTTTGCAGCAAATAATCTTGACGATTCGCGAAATCGAATGCAAAAATCACCTCAACTTCAACATCCCCTCTTTTTGCCAATGAAGACTCCCCGAGATTTATCTGCTTCAAGCCGCCGGATGGTTTCCCACTGGAAACAAACCCTCGGCGGGATCACCGCCCTGTTGATACTCGCCCCCGTTGCGGGGAAGGCGCAGATCGTCATCACGGAATTCGGGCAGACGTTGACGGAGAACTTCGATTCCATGGGGACTTCAGACAAGACCTCCCTGCCCGCCTTCTGGAAGGCCGAGCGGCTTCAGGGCGGAGCCCCCTACCCGGTGCGCCAACTTGGCAACTACGCCACAGCGGGTACGATGACCACCCGGCGCGAAGGCGACCTGACCGGAAACACCGCCGGGATCATCAACTTCGGGGCGGGAGATGCTGCAACGGCTCTCGATCGGGCGCTCGGATTTCATAGCAACAGCAACCCCGATTCCGGTGCGCAAAGCGGAAACATCTACGCACAGTTTCAGAACAACACCGGCCAGAGCCTTTCGATGGTCTCCCTGGCCTACGACGTGGAGAAATACCGGACGGGCACCAACCCCGCCGGGTATCGCTTCCAGTTGAGCTATAGCTTCGATGGCGTCAATTGGACTGATGCCGGGGATGATTTCAGGACCTACTTCGGACCCGATGCAGGCAATGACGGTTATGTGACTGCCCCCGGCGTGGTGATGCCGGTAAGCGGAACCGTGACCTTCAACACCCCTGTGGCCGATGGCGGGCTTTTCTATCTCGCCTGGAACTACTCGGTCGCCTCGGGCGGAGATCGTCCCGACTCGATACAAAACGAGGTACGCAACGCCCAGGCGCTGGCGATCGACAATTTCTCGCTCAAGGCGATCCCCGAACCCTCCTCGCTGGCGGCTCTAACGCTGGCGGCATTCGCTCTCGTCACGGGTGGACGGCGGTGGTGGAAACACCGCACCAACCGCGCCTGACTCCCACCATGAAACGACTCCCAAAGTTCCCCCTGCTCGCCTTGGGCCTCTCCGCGCTTCCCTGGGTTCCCGCAGCCGTGGCGCAAACACCGGTCCTGAACCGGGTCGAAGCCGTGCCGAAGATCGACGGACGCATCGAGCCCGGAGAATGGAAGGAGGCTTACGAACTGGGCCGGCTGCACGACGACGGAAAAGAATCCCCCCGCGCCGCAGCATGGATGGCCTTTGACGACGAACACCTTTACGTGGCGTTCCGCTGCGAGGAGCCGAAACCGGAGGCGATCCGGCAGCGCGTCCTGGCGGATGAAAAGGATGGGGCGGTCTGGGAGGATGACCATGTGGAAGTCGCTCTCGACCCCGGAAACACCGGCGCGGCGGTCTTCCGGTTGCTGGCCAATACGGAAGGGACGCTCTACGACGCCGAGGGGTTGCCCGGCGAATGGTATGCCGCCTGGGAGAGCGGGGCGCGGGTCGAGGCTCGGAAGGGGGAAACGGCGTGGGAGGTGGAGATGGCGATCCCGATGCAGTCGTTGCGACATCGGTTTTCTTCGGGAGAAGAGATCGCCCTCCAACTCAGCCGCACCCGGTTTGCCTCCGGCGAGCGGCAGGTGACTTCCCTTTCCGGAAGCAAGCCGTGGCCGTTTGAAAAATTTACCCGCCTGCTGGTGGAGGGGCCGGTGCGCCACGGGGCGCTCTCGCTCCAGTCGCCGGAGCGCGGTCCCTTCCATCCCCATCGCGCCGGGCAATGGGTGTTCGAGGTGGCCAACCGTGGAGAGAAGGAGGCCACGCTCCGGTTTGAGTTCGAGGGTTCAGGGGAACAAAAGGAGATGAAAATCGACGCTCATACCAGTGAACGCGTCGCCATTGCGATGAAGGCAAAAGCCGTCAGCGGGATGACGCAGTGTCGCGTGAGCATCGACGGCGAGGCGCTCTTTGCCTCCCGCTGGAAGATGGCTCCCGTCCGGACCGTGGAGGGGAGCACTCTTCCGATCCGCAATCCCCTGTATGAGGAACTGCTCGAACCCTTTCCCGAAGGGCTCTCTGCCGAAGGGTTCCTGCTCTGGAAACACGATCTCCTTGGATGGCTCGACCCGACGCTCTTTGCGCTTCGCTCGGGCATCGCCTATTCCCATGAAGAGATCTTTGCCCAATACGGGCGGGAGCGGGCGATCGTGATTCTCTATCGAAAGGAGATCACTCCGGAGTTTCTGGCACTTGCCCGTAAACACGGGGTCCGCCTCGTGATCTGGCCCAGCATGAGCCCGGCTTTTCAGGAGCAAGGGGCAAGGAAAAGCCACGGAATTGAGAAAAAGGGCAAGCGCATCCGCTGGATCTTTGACCCCAAGGCGGAAGAGGAGTATCTGGCCGATCTCGACCGCATCATCACGCTGGCCCGGGAATACCCGGAGGTGGTCTGGGGTGTTTATGCGGGGGACGAAACGTGGTCGGTCGCGCTCCAGGCGATCGAATACTTCAGCCAGAAGGGGAAGGAAGTCTACCCATGGGTGGCCGAGGTCGATGAAGAGATCCGCACCCGCACCGGCTTTGGCAAATACGGGCTGCCCAACGGGGGGGAGGACGACCGCCTGCGGTGGATCGCCACCTACCGTTGGATGGCGGCGCGGCTGATCGGTCTGCAAAAGCAGGCGCGGGCGCGGCTCGATGCCTCGGGCACCGGGCTCAAGCTCGTTTCGTGGGATAACATGGACGGCGCGTTTCCCGCCCACCTCGGGGAATGGGGGGAGCTTTTCGATGTCGTCACCGCGCAGCTCTATCCCGCCCGCAATGCCGATCGCGAGCGCTTCGGCTTCGGCACCATGTGGTTGAAGGATCTCACCGGAGCCAAAGAAGTCTGGCCGCTGCCGCACGTGGAGCATTACGCGGCCAATTTCACCCCGGAGCAGACGCTTGACCTTTTAAGTCATACGTTTCAGGGCGGAGCCACCGGGTTGCACCTTTACCTCAACGACACGATCCGGCGACGGGCGGGAAGCGCCTCCTTCCCCAGTGACCGTTTCGGCGCTCCCGAACGGCAGCAGGTCGTCACCTCCGTCACCGAACGCCTCAAACACCCTTTTCGCCTGAAACGGGCTCCGGCCGATACGGCGATCTTCTTCAGCAACCCCAGCTACCAGGCGCAAGGGGGGCGGCGACCCTCTTCCTTTGAGGTGGAGTGGATCTACCAGATCCTCGGCCCCCGCCTGCAGGGGGCGATCCGGTTTGTGGATGAATGGCAGTTTGCCCACCGCTCCGATGCGCTGGCGGGGCTCAAGGTGGTTTATGTGCCGTACGCGCCGGTGGCCGACGACGTGGAGTTTGAAGCCCTCGCGCAGTTTGCGGAAAACGGCGGCACGCTCGTGCTCTGCGATCCGCATGCGTTTGAAACCCGCAGCGACGGGAGCCGCCGCGATCTGAGCGCCTTTTACGGCGACCCCGCGCTGGCGCAGCCGTTTTCCAAAGAAGACGGGAAACTTCGTTCCATCGCAAAGGGGAAAGGCCGGATCATCCGCTTCGGGCAACAGCCGCTGGTGGCTTCGGTGATCGCGGATCAGGAGGCGATCGCCACCTTCACCCGGTTGCAGGAGAGCGCGGGAGCCCTCCTGGGGGAAAAGGGGTGGCGGTTCCGTTTCCCGATGCCGAAAGAGAAGGCGCTCCCCCACCCTGCGGGCGTCTGCCTGAGCGGCAACGCGATTTGCTGGCGCCAGAGCCGACCCGAACCGTTCGCCGCCTCGCAGGTCAAGGGAAGCTACTGCCTGAGCCGCCCCGTCTCGGGAGAGCCGGCAGGAAAGCCGATCCCGTTCGGCGAAGGAAAGCTGACCGATCGCCTCGCCGCCGCCCTTCTCCCCAACGACGTGAGCGATGTGGAACGTTTCGCTCTCAAATGGAAAGGCGACGAACCGCTGGAGGTGACCTACCGGTTTGAACGCCCGGTGCAGGTGGAAACGCTCCGGCTCTTTTACCAGGGGGCGCTGCCGCCGGGAAGGTGCGAATTCTCCGCCGACGGCAGTTCCTGGGAGGAAGCGGAACGGTGGGAGGAAGGTTCCCCCGGTTCCCCGGAAGCGGTGCTTGCGAAAACGCTCAAAGCAGCCTCCCCCTCCCCGGTCACCTATGTCCGCCTCCGTTTTGAAAAGCGCGAAACCGGCAACGCGGGTGACTTCATCCTCGCGGAGACCGATCTTTGGGGGAAATAACTTCCGGGAATGAAAACTCCAGCCTTTCATCGCCATGCCCCGCCGGTCCCGCCCTCTCAAAAAGGGTGGACCGCGCTGGAATTGATCATCTCGCTGGTGGTCGTTGCCGTGATCACCCTCCTCGCCTTCCCGATCTATCGCAAGGCCGCCCTCTCCGCCGGGCGGACCCGGTGCGCCTCCAACCTGCGCCATGTCGGGATCGCGACGCTGCTCTATATCCGCGACCACAACCAGCAGATCGTCAGCCAGACCGGCGGCGGCAACATCAGCTTTGGCTGGACCAAGCAACTCGTCTTCAATGACTACATCCCCAAGGACAAGCCGTACCTCCTCCTCCGCTGTCCCGGGGCCAAGTACCAGCATTCCATCGCCAGGTACAACCCGGCGATGCCCGGCAGTTCGGCCTCCTGGTTCTGGGAAACCTACGGTTTGGCGATGTTCCCGATCCCGCAGGCGACCTTCACGCCGGTGGATGATCGCGGCTACAACTGCGTGCTCTATTCGGTCAGCATGGCGGCCATCCCCGACCCGGCCAACCACCTCCTGCTCGCCGACAGCAGCGGCGGGGCTCCCGACCATTGGCAGACCTTCAGCATGCAGACCAAGGCCGGGCCCAAAGCGGGCGGCACCGGCGGCGTCGGCCTGCGCCATGGCGACCGCGCCAATGCCTTTTACCTCGACGGCCATATGGAAGCCGTCGATGCCGCGCGGGCGGAAGCATCCGGCGTTCCGACCACGCGGATCTATCACGTGCCCGACCCGGAATAACCTCGCCGCCGCAGGTTTCAACCCTGCGACGTACCCCTCTTTTAGCCTTCTCTCATGATCCATCGAGCCTTGTTTGCATTGACCCTTTTTGCTGCCACGCTGGTTGCCCGGGATGCCCTTCCCCAGGCTCCCAAGGCATTTGTCGATCTTTTGAAGGTTGACCCGCAGGAGGGCCGCATCGTCACTCCGCCCGATTTCGACTTCTCCCGCCCCGGCGTCAAACTCCAGGAATGGAGGGGCGGGCGGCTGGTTTACGAGCAGGCCTACGGCGACCATGGCTGTTACCGGTTGGAGATCGACCCGCCCAAGCCGGGAGAAACGACGGGACGCCGGGAACTCCGCAGCGCCCATGCGATTTCCGTCCAACCGAACCGGCACTACCGCCTCTCCGTTCTCGTCAAGACCGACTTTGACCGCAAGGCGTCCGAGTTCAACGTCTACCTGCGTGCGATCGGCTGGTCGCGCGCCTTCACCCCGCGCCATACTCTCGGGCTTCCGGCAAAGACCGAAGGCCCCGACGGGTGGCAGCGGCTGGAGTGGACGATCACCACGGCGACCGACCCGCGCATCGTCGAAGCCAAGCCATCGCTCGAGTTTTACGTCCGCGAGGGCGACCGGCCGGTGCAGTTCCGGATCGCCGACTACACGCTGGTGGAACTCCCGCCCCGCCCGCTGGAACCGATCCCGCGCGGCGAAGGGGTCACCTTTCCCGGAAGCGCGGGCGACCTGCCGATGAAGGTCGAGTCATGCTCACGCGAGGGGGATCGCATCGTGGTCACCACCACCGGGGCGAGGTATGAGTTTCACACCCGGGAGAATACCGTGTTGGCCAGCCAGCGCATTGAGTTCCCGCGCGAACTGGCCCGGTGGCATTCGTCGCTCCCCTTTGCCAACCTGCGGATCGACCGGCAGGACGACGATGTCTGCATCCTGAGCAACGAGGTGCTGACCATCGGCATCCAGCGCGACTCGCTGGTGGTCTTCAGCCCGCAGCGTCCGCTCGAGATGACGCTGACCAACCTGCTCGGCGGAGACTTCAACCGCTACTCGCGCGGCTCTCTGTACAGTGCGGACGATTTCGGCGGGATCTCCGTTGATCCCTACACCCCTCCCGGCACCGGGCTGGAGGTGCAGTCGCAACTCCTGACCAGGGGCTTGAGCTTCGAGAAGCTGACTTCGCTGCACGCCTTGCAGGAGGCGGTTGCCGCCGGGGTGGAAGGCCGCCCGCCGTGGAGCACGGAAAAGCCGGGCGCGGCCGAGCCGGGGTGGCAGGCGCGCTGGAGCACGCGGCCGGGGGAGTTCTTCACCACCAGCGTCTTTCCGCCGAGGCCGTTTGAGTGGGAAAAGTCGTTCACGCAAGGCCGGGTGAACTTCCGGTACTTTCAGGACCCGACCCTCGACGCCCGCAAACATCCGCAGGTCTCCCATTGGCTTTTGTGGGATTTCATCCCGAAGATGTTCGGGCACAGCTATAGCAACGACTACGAACCGGGGGATGAAAAGCAGTTCCGCAGGATCGTCGCCACCGCCCGGGGCCTCGGGATCGGCATCATGCCCTACATGAGCGCCTATTTTACGCCATCGCGCGATCCGGAGGTCTACATCGAGGGCGTCCGCAGGTTCAAGGAAAAGTATGGGATCGACGGCGTCTACTCCGACGGGTTGCCGAGTGTCGACTGGATGGTCGCGTACAAGGAGATGCGGATGTTGCGCGATCTTTTTCCCTCCGGCTTCATCTCCGTGCATAACAGCATCTCCCAGTCGGGGTGGGATGTGTCGCAGCAGAAGCCGTTTCTCTACACCTACGCCACCTCCATCTCCATGGGCGAAGGGGTGGAAAGCAACAGCGGCAGCGACTGGATCTACCCCCGTTATGTGACTTCGCAGTTTCGTAAATCCAACAGCTTTGGCAAGACGCTGGGCGGCAAATGGTCGGCTCCCGACGGCTCGCCGATGTGGGGCGAAGCGAGCGACCTGGTGACGCTCGTTTACAATGGGCGCAACAACAATATCTCCCGGGAAAAGGCGGTCGAAGCGGTCTCAAACCTCGAAAAACTGTGGAAGGAAAAAGGGGGCGAGCCGTTCTTTTATGACCGTTATTACCTCCCGACTGCGCAGAAGCTGACCGGCTACCGGATCGGCCGCACCGGCATGCCGATCGCCGAACGCCACACCCGGGACGGGAAGACGATGGTGAGCTTAAGAAGCCTCTCCCCCGATGCGGTGATCCATTATACCACCGACGGGACGCGGCCCGGCCGGAATTCCGACCGTTACACCGGTTTGTTGGCGCTCGACTCCGGCGCCCCGCTCCGCGCGGTCGCCATCGCCCCGGGGCTGGAGCCGAGCGCGGTGATGACGCTGGAAAACGAACCGTAAGCTCCGCCCGCCCTCCAGCACGCTCCCGCGCCAAACGCGCGCTGGGGAGTTGCAGCGGAAGCGGAGTGGTTCTACACTCCCGTTCCGTGAAACTGCGTACCCGTGTCGTTTTATTGATCACCGCCCTGTTGATGGTGTCGGTGCTGGCGATCTCCGCCGTGCTGACGATCACCACCCGCAAGGTGATCCTCGACCAGACCGAGCACTTCGGCCTTTTTCTCGCCGGGCAGGTTTCACGGACCATGCGCGTTTTCGATGTCCTGCCAAAGGAAGTCGAGGAGGTGATCGGCGAACAGATGGTGGTCGGCGCGCAGTTGACCGCACACCTCGTCGCGATTGCCGAAGAGGCGGGCCTGTCGCATGAAGAGGTTCTGGAACGGCTCCGGACGATCGTCAAGGAAACCGGGATTGACGAGATCTGGGTGACCGATCCCTCCGGGCACGCCTATCTCGCCACGGCGGGAGTCGATTTCACCTTTCTTCCCGACCCGAAGGTTCAACCGCAGGCGAGCGCCTTCTATCCGCTGCTCAAAGGGACCAAAAAGGTGGTCGTGCAGGAGGCGATGAAGCGCGAGATCGACGATGAATACTTCAAGTATGTCGCCGTGGGAGGGGTGGACAAACCGCGGATCGTCCAGCTTGGCTACAAGGCGCGGATTCTCGACCGCCTGCGCCGGAAAGTCGGCCTGCAACGGATGCTCGACGACATTGTCTCGCTCGATAACGTGCTGACGCTCAGGATGTTGGATGCGCACGGCAACGTGCTCGCCGCTTCCGCCAAAAAGGGGACGACCGTTGGCGGGTTCAACGCCAATGAAAAGGAGTATATCCAGGCCGGGATCGCCACCGGCAAGCCGCAGAGCTTCATGGAAAGCGGCGCGCTCAACGTCGTGGTGCCGCTCCCGGCAACGGGTAACAACGAGGCGGCGATCGCGTTTGTGGAACTCGACACGCGCCACGTCCACCAACTGCTGCGGCGCAATGCCCTCTGGGCGGCTTCGACGGCGGCCTTGATCCTAGCACTCGGCACCGGGGTCTCGCTTTTCCTGGCCGCACATATTTCCCAGCCGGTCGAAGACCTGACGGATATCGCCCGGGCCGTGGAGGCCGGTGAAGAGATCTGCCTCAACGACGGGGTTTTTGAACGGATGGGCCGCCGCCACGATGAACTGGGACACCTCGCCCGGACATTTTCCCGGATGATCGCTGCTGTTTCGGAGCGCGACGAACAGCTTGAAAACCAGAATGCCCACCTCGACCAACTGGTGGCCGAGCGGACGACGGAGCTGGAGGTCACGCGCGACCGCGCCGAGGAAGCCAACCGGACCAAGAGCGCCTTTCTGGCCAACATGAGCCACGAACTGCGCACGCCGATGAACGCCATCATCGGCTACAGCGAGATGTTGATCGAAGAGGCCGAGGAGCTTTCCCCGGAGGAGATGATCGGGGATCTCAAGAAAATCCACGGCGCAGGCAAGCACCTGCTCGGCCTGATCAACGACGTGCTCGATATTTCAAAGATCGAGGCCGGGAAGATGACGATTTTCATGGAAACCTTTGACCTCGCCACTGTCGTCCGCGAGGTCGGTTCCACGGTGGCGCCGCTCCTCGCCCCCAACGAAAACACGCTGGAGATCGACTGCCCCGACGACATCGGCCCATTGCATGCCGACCTGACCAAACTGCGGCAGACGCTCTTCAACCTCCTGAGCAACGCGGCGAAATTCACCCACCACGGGAAAATCACCCTGCGGGTCAGGCGCGCCAACAAGCGGATCACTTTTTCGGTTTCGGATACCGGCATCGGCATGAAACCCGAGCAGATGGAGAAACTTTTCAAGGCGTTTACCCAGGCGGACGCCTCCACCAGCCGCAAGTACGGCGGCACCGGCCTCGGGCTCGCCATTTCGAAGCGGTTCTGCGGCATGATGGGGGGCGACCTGACGGCGGAAAGCACCTTTGGCGAGGGGTCGACCTTTACGGCATGGCTGCCGGAGCGGGTCGAAGGCGAAACCCCGGCGGTGCTCGGCCCGGTCGATACCGAAGATGAAGAACCGCTGCCGCAGCGCGGCGGGGGGCCGCTGGTGCTGGTGGTCGAAGACGACCCGATGGCACGGGAACTTCTGGAACGGGTGCTGGGGCGCGAAGGGTACGTGGTCGAAAGCGCTTCCAGCGGCAAGGAAGCGCTCCAGAAGGCGCGCCAGTTGCGGCCCAACCTGATCACGCTCGACGTCATGATGCCGAGTATGGACGGGCTGACCGTCCTCTCCCTGCTCAAGGCGGACCACGCCACGCGCAACATCCCCGTCGTGATGATCTCCATGGCCGACGACAAGAGCCTCGGCCTGAGCCTCGGGGCCGCCGATTACCTTGCCAAGCCGGTCGACCGCAACCGGTTGCTCGAAGTCCTCCAGCGGCATGTGAGCAACACCAGCGGCGGCAGGGAGGTCCTGGTGGTTGACGACCTTGCCGAAAACCGGGGGCTGCTCCGCCACATCCTCGAAAAGGAGGGGTGGCACGTGAGCGAGGCGATCCACGGCGGCGACGCGCTCGAGATCCTCAAACACCGCTCGTTCAACCTGATCCTGCTCGACCTGATGATGCCGGAGGTCGACGGGTTTGCCTTCCTGACCCGCTTCCGCGCCTCGGGCGAAAACGCCACGACGCCGGTGATCGTCGTCACGGCCAAGGATCTCACCCGCGAAGAGTGCGCGCGGCTGCGCAGCAGCCTCGTCAACGTGGTCGAACGCAACAAGCAGAGCGCCAACGCGTTCCTGGCGACGCTGAAGGCGCTCCTGAAATAGAAAGGATCTTACCGCCCGAGGTTGAGCTTGGCGTCGAGGGAGTAGCGCCCCGCGCCCGCCACCACCAGCGCGGCGTAAATCGCCATGTAGATGAACGCCATTTCGCCATGGCCTTCCGTAGGAGGGAGCTTCGCCCCATGGACAAAGACAAAGGCGGTCGCCATCGTGATCACGCCGAGCGTGGCGCTGAGCCGGGTGAACAGCCCCAGGATAAGCAGGATGGAGCCGACCACTTCGGCCAGCAGCGCAAGGACGAGGCTGACCGTATGCCCGACACCAAAGGGATCGGGGAACGAGGTGGAGAGTTCCGAAAATTTGGTCAGCTTGCCCATTCCATGAAAAAAGAACATGGAAACACCGACCCAGATACGCAAAATCAACTGCGCGGCGCTGGCATTGGCAGGTAGGAAATCGAGATTGGCGAGGCGAAGGAGTGATTTCATAAGAAAGAAAAACGACGCCGCAGCATGCCCCTTTTCCCCGCCCCTGTCATCCGTTGATTGCGTCTCTGCCCCTCCGACAGGGAAAAAGGGAGGAAACAAAAGAGGAACGCCCCGGGGGTCGCCCCCTCGGGTGTGATTAAAAGCGGTGTCAGCAAGGGAATAGCCCGGAGGGCTTACAGCGGGGCAGCCGGGGGTCGAGCGAAGCGACACCCCCGGGCTATTGGATTCCCCCGTCATCGACCCCGAACGGGGTCGCAGAAAAAGGGACCTTACCCCAAGACGATCCGCTGCGACCCTTTCAGGGTCGATTTCTTTCCCACCGGGTTCTCCGGGGGTGGCGCGCTCTCGCGCTTACCCCCGGCTGCCCCGCTTGAGCAACCCTTCAGGTTGCTTCTTATCTGCACCACTTTTAATTACACCCTTCCTGCCCGCGCTTGAAAGCCAGTTGCTTTTGTGATAAGCCATCCGAGATGGACCGGTGGCCAAAGCTGCATCTCCTGATCTTCTGGGATATCTTTGGCTATCTCCTGCTTCTGAGCCTGTTTTTCGTGCCAGGCGGCGCTTTTCTCCTCGGCCTCGTTCTTTTGAGGTTCGGCAAACGGTTTGAAAAAACGCTTCAAGCCCGGCCGCCTCTGGAGACGAACGAAAGAAGAACCTATTTCCTTTTCACGCTTTCCATTTACCCCGTTTGCGTCGGGTTGCTTCTTTCCTGGTTGATCCGACATTCCAGCCTTGTCGCCTGGTCGTTTGGCAGTCTCGGCATCATCGTACTCCTGACCCTGTTCTACAACGCGTACGATGATATTTATGGTAGCGGATCAAGGATTTAGCTTCGATAGCTTTCCACCTTTCCCGAGCCGGTAACTCCGCGCTCCCCATCGCACCGGCAGCGGCAGCCACGCCGCAAGCCAGAAGAAGGTCTCCGCAAGACTCGCCGCCGTGATCGCTCCGACCCGGCGCACGCTCCGGCGCGGCAGCGGGAAGCCGAGCAGCCGCGCCTGAAACGAAGCGCCCGCCACCCGCGCCGCAATAACCGTCAACAAAAGCAGCCACGCGCCCGGGCTGGTCCAGCGGTAAAGGGCAAAGAGCAGCGCCCAGCTCACCCCGTGGGTCAGCACCATGCCGAGCACCCCGGCGGGTTGGCAGACCCGGTAGGTTACGGCGACCCGGTGCTGATGACGCATCCAGTCGGCCCACCCCATCGGGTCGGCGTCGAGCGTGAGGACCCGGTCGGCAAGTTTCACCCTCTTTCCGGCGGCGGCAAGCTGTTCGCCCAGCCGGTGATCTTCCGCCAGATACGGCAACAACGCCTCCCAACCGCCCACGGCTTCGAGGTCGCCCCGGCGCACGCCGGTACACGCCCCGAGCGTCAACGCCAGCCCTTTCCCCTGCCCCCGCGCCGCTGTCAGCGAAACGATCAACCCCGGCCAGAGCGTCAGAAGCGCCGGAAGCTGGTCGAGCTGCTGCGGCCACCGCCGCGCGCCGACAAACCGGTAGCCCGCCGTGATCGCGTCGGCCCCGCTCCGTTCCCATTCCGCGCGGAAACCGTCGAGCCACCCCGGCTCCAGCAGCGCCTCGCTGTCGGTGACGATGATCCGCTCCGGCGCATCGGGACCGGCGGCTTCCATCAACCGCATCAGCTTGGCGATCTTCGGGTTGCTCCCTCCCTCCGGCGGCGAAACCTCCACGGCCTGCGCGCTCACCCCCGGCGACGCCTCCCGGCATGCCGCCTCGCAGACGCGCAAGTCCTCCCCGTCGCTCACCGCAAACAGGAGGCGATCCCCCGGACGCGCCGAGGCCACCAACACGCGCACCTTTCCTTCCAGCCCCGGGACGCCCCGCTTGACCGGGCGAAGCAAAAGCACCGGCTCAAGCGGCGTGCCCGCTTCCCGCTGCCGCTGTCGTTGCCGCCCCCGGACAACCCACCAGACCAGCAGGCCGCAGCTCACCCCCCAGTAAACCAGCGAGAAAAAGACCGGCAGCAGGAGAAGCCCTCCCGCGCCGCTCCCCGCGACGTTTCCGACCGGCAGGCAGGCGATCACATGGATAACGTTGAAAACGCCCCTATTCCCGTGGAGGACGCACCACCAGGACGGGCCGCTTGCTGTGGGTCAACACCCCGAGCGCCACCGACCCCATCACCTTCGCCAGAAGGCCGGGCCGGGTGTGCCCGCCGACGCAGATCACGTCGGCATTGAACCGTTCCGCCGCATCGCTGATCGCCCGCGCCGGGTCGACCGCGTCGAGAAGCTCCACTTCCGTCTGCACGCCGCGCGCCTCAGCCTCCTCCGGGCAGAACGCCTTGAGCCGTTCCTTCACCTCGGCGACCCGCGCCGCCTCTTCCTCCGGGTCGGGCTCGGGGATCACCACCCCTTCGCCCAGAAACTCCGGCGGCAGCGGCGCACGCGATTCGACATGGACCAGCCGCACCTTCCCGCCCGGCTTGACGACCGAGTAGGCGTACGAAGCGGCGGCTTCGTCGCGTTCGTTGAGATCGACCGCCACCAGCACCCGCCCGATGTCGCGCACCTTCGGCCCCGACGGCGCCTCGGCTTCCCGTTCCGGCATCGGCACACAGACGACGCTGGTGGGCGAATGCCGGACAATCGCCCGCGAGACCGACTGGTTGCGGATGCGGCTCAACCCCCGCCACTGGTGCGTGCCGATCACGACCAGATCCGCCCCGGCGTCGGTCGCCTTGGCGATCAGTTGCGTGTCGATCGACCCCCAGGTCCCCTCCACGTCGATCTTCACCCCTTCCTCGCCGAGGATGCGGGTGACCCGGCGGTAAAGATCCCTTTCAATCGAAGCCTCTGTCTGCGGTTCGTTGCCGACCAGCCCGAGCGGCGCGTAAACCCCGAGCCTTGGCTGATCCTTCGGCGGCCAGTCGACGTAGATGGCGGTCACTTCCAGCGGACCCAACTGCCGCAGTTGCGCCACCCAGCGCAGCGCCCGTTCCGAGTGCCGGCCAAAATCGACGCCGATCACCACTTTGAGCGGCTTTTCCCCGCGCGCCCATGCCTGGAGCGCCGAGCCGCGGCGGACCACCAGCGTCGGCACCCGCGCGCCTTCGGCCGCACGTTCCGCCACGCTCCCGATCAACCAGCGCGCCGGCAGACGCCGCCCGAGCGAGGCGACCACCACCAGCGCCGCGCCGCGATCGAGGGCAATCTCGCACAACACCTCATCAGGCAATCCGGCGGAAAAAATCTCCTCCACCTCCGTCCCCTCCTTCCGGAGCCGCTCCGCCTCTTCCTTGAGCGCCTCGGTCATCGGCGCAAGCCACGCCTTGGCAAAAGGGCTGTCGAGCGGCATCTCCTCGGCATGCACCAGCAACAGCGGCACGCCGAGGCGACGGGCCAGCGCCGCTGCCGTGTCGGCCGCCTTCTGCGCCAAGGGTGAAAAGTCGGTCCCGCAAACAATCGGTTTGGTAAAGGGTGTCGTTGTCATCTTTAGCCTTCTTTCTTGTTTTTAAGTTTCTGACGTTGACCTTGCAATTCTCTACTCTGTCGCAGGGGGCACAAAAAGGACCGGGCGACGGCTCCGCTTCATCGTTTCCCGCGCGACCGACCCGATGAGCGCCGACGCCAGCGCCGAACGCCCGTGCGAGCCGATGCAGATCAGATCCGCCCCGAGCCGTTCCGCCGCCAGCCCGATCGCGCGCGCCACGTCGTCATCCTCCACGACATGCGCCTCGAAATGAAGCTTCGACGGGGCGATTTCCGGCGGGTAAAGATCGTCGCGCGGCAGCAGCTTGCGCAGCCGAAGCGCCAGTTCATCGAGCATCCTGCGCCGCTGGTCGGCGGCTTCGTGCGGGTCTTCCCCGGCGGCGGGCACGGGCAAAAGATCGGGCAGGCGGACCGGCGGGACCACGTGAAGCAGCAGGATCGTCGCCCCCTCGCGCGCCATCGTGCAGGCATGCTGGATCGCGCGGATGCTCAGTTCGGAAAAATCGCTCGCCACCAGGATGCGGCGCACCTCCGGCAGGGGCCGTTCCATCAGCGGAAACGCCGCCCCGGGCACGCACGCCACGCTCATCGGCGCATGCCGCAGGATGCCGAGCGAGGTCGAAGGCCGCCACCAGCGCGAAAGGAGCGGGCGCTGGTGCGTACCGACCACCACGAGGTCGGCATGGTGCTCGCTCGCCAGTTCGATGAGGCGCGCATCGGCCCGCCCCGCCACCGGCTCGACGATCACTTCCACCGCGTCTTCGCCCAGCACCACGCGCACCTTTTCCCGCAGGTTGCGCTCCAGCGAGGCCTGGACCTCCGGGCTGTTTTCGGTGTAGCGGACCTCGTCGGCGGCCCCGAGCCGTTTCCACTCCTCGTCCGGGCGGCCGACATAGGCGACCACGATCTCGCACGCGCCGATCCGGCGCAACTCGCCCGCCCATTGGAGCGCGGCGTCGGAGACCGAGCCGAAATCGACCGCCACAAAGATCTTCAGCGTCCGTTCGCCCGCGGCCCACGCTTCGAACGGCTGCGAGGAGCGGACCACCAGCGTCGGCGAAGCGGCGCGCAGGGCGAGGTGTTCGGAAACGCTTCCCAGGCTCCAGCGGTCGAAGCTCGTCTTGCTTACCGAGGAGACGACGATCAGCGCCGGGCCGACTTCGTTGATCCGTTGCATGAGCGCGTGCTCGACCAGATGGCCGCTCGTGGTCAGAAAGTCGCCCTTCACGGCGACCCCGTCGCCCGTCAGCCGCCCGACCTCCGCCACCAGCCGCTGATTCATCGTTTCTTCAAAGACCTCGGCATCGACCGTGTTGGGTTGGGAAAAATCGCTTAACTCGTCGGCGACATGCGCCAACAGAAGGGGGTGCCCGCTCCCCTTGGCAAAGACTGCGGCCACGCGCGCGGCCCGGGCCGAGTTATTGGAAAAATCGGTCCCGCAAAAGATGGGACGCACCGGTTTGGAATCGGGAGAAGAGAGGTTCATGGGTCAAAAAAAAGCAGGGCAAACCGGTAAAACGGGCAAAGTTCCCCACCCGTTTCACCCCGGTGCCATCCTGCCCGGAAATGAAAGATTTCACAACCTTTTAAGAACGTTTCCGACGGCTTGAGAAGGCGTTCTCCCCAAATACGTTGCGCCACGGATCAACGACCCCGGAAAACCCCGTCAGCAGCCCCGAAACCGGTCAGCCACTTACCCTTACCCCGAACAGCCGCCGGAAATTCCCCGCCACCTGTTCCGCCACCGACGCGACGGAACGCCCGCTCCAGGCGGCAAACCCGTGGTAGACCGCGACCAGGTTGGCGGGGTGGTTGGGCGGCGCGCTTTCGCCTTCCGCCGCGTCGCCGGGCAGAGTGAAGCGGCGGTGTTCCGGCGGGAGCGGCATCGACGGGGCGTCGGTCTCCATCAAAAGCCGGTCGGCGGGGACGTGGCGAAACGGTTCCCGCTTTCGCGACCGCTCCCGGGCAAGGAACGACCCTGAAAAGGAGAAGAACGCCCCGCGCTCCGCCCATGCCTTGACCCGGTCGGGCGGTCCGCCGTAGGCGTGGAGGAGAAAGCCGCGTTCCGGCGTCGGCTCGCGCTCCAGCACGCTCCAGAGCACGTCCCACGCGCGCAGGCAATGGAGGGTGACGGGGAGGTTCCGCTCCGCCGCCAGCCGGAGTTGCCAGAGGAAGACCTCCTTCTGCTGCTCCAGGTTGTCGAGCCGTTTCCAGAGGTCGAGGCCGATCTCGCCGACCGTCCCGCCTCCCTCCAGCGCCGCTTCGAGCCGCTTCTGCCACTCCGGGCCGACCTCCGACACCTGCCACGGGTGGACTCCGTAGGCGGGGATCACCCACCGGTGTTGCCGCGCCAGTCCGGCCACCTGCGGCCAGTCTGCCTCGCACGTTCCGTTGACCACGGCTCCCGCGATGTCGAGCGTGCCGAGGTCGTTCCACCCGCCGGGGAACTCCGGCCCGGGCGCGCCGCATTGCTGGAGATGGTTGTGGGCGTCGTATAATTCCATGGGCGGCAAATTTGCAGCGAGGTCCAACGCAGCGGACGGCGCGGAGGCCGTTGCTCCAGTGCTGGCAGGGGAATCCGCCTAGGGCGTGTCTACGAATTTTGAAGGATGAATAAAAGATCGATTTTTGAGGCCAAAACGGGGCTTTCGAAGAAGGCCGAATCGAGATTCGGACGCCTGAGGAAACCCGTTTTGGACCAAAAAGCGGCTTTTAGTCGC
>DATMFV010000093.1:0-141903 GCA_035555975.1 Chthoniobacteraceae bacterium | reverse complement strand
CAAGCGGGGCAGCCGGGGGTAAGCGCGAGAGCGCGCCACCCCCGGAGAACCCGGTGGGAGAGAAATCGACCCTGAAAGGGTCGCAGCGGATCGTCTTGGGGTAAGGTCCCTTTTTCTGCGACCCCGTTCGGGGTCGATGATAGGGGAATCCAATAGCCCGGGGGTGTCGCTTCGCTCGACCCCCGGCTTCCCCGCTGTAAGCCCTCCGGGCTATTCCCTTGCTGATACCACTTTTAATCACACCCTGCCCGCGGCCTTTGTCGATAATCGGCTTGTCTGCCGGGTGGAGTTTTCCGAGGATAAGGCTGCATGCCTCCCCTGCTTCCTCTTTTCGCAGATCATCCCGGTGGTAATATCGTGCTGGAACGCTCCGAAGGGGGCCGGGTCTGGCTGGCTCCCGACTTTCGCCACATGCAGGAAGGTTCCCGGTGGTTCTACTGGAATTTTCGCGCACAAAATTGCGAGCCGCTGACCGCGGTTTTCTCAGATCGCGATTGCATCGCCACACATGGCCCGGCGATCAGCCGAGACGGCGGACGAACGTGGCAATGGCTTGGAGGGCAACAGGTGAGCGAAGAACGCGTCGCAGGCAACAAAGACCTGGTGGAGTATGCCTTTACCCTCCCGCCGGTAAAGGAGGGCGAGGAGGAGGTGCGCTATGCCTTCTGCCCACCCTATCTGGAGAGCCATCTCTGCGCGTGGATGGAGCGGCATCGCGGAAACGCCGCCCTCAACCTGTCGGAACTGTGCCGGAGCCGGACGGGGCGTTCCGTGGAACGGCTCACGGTTCAAGACCCCGACGCGGAGCCCTCCGGGACAGTTCTATTAACGGCGCGGCATCACTGCTGTGAATCAATGGCAAGCTACACGCTTGAAGGCTTTCTTGAAGCGGCCTTGGGAGAGGATGCTACTGCGCAAAATTTTCGTCAGAGCCACCGGATCCTTGCGATTCCTTTCATGGACAAGGATGGCGTCGAGGAAGGAGACCAGGGGAAATTCCGTGCGCCGCATGACCATAACCGCGATTACGGCACCGACCCGATCTACCTGGAAGTGGCCGCCCTCATGAATCTCGCCCGCGACGAGCCGGGCCCCGTCAACGCGTTCTTCGACTTCCATTGTCCAATGGTCCACGGGCCATGGAACAACCGCTTTTACATGGTGGGCAGCAACGTGGCTTCGATGGAACAGAAGCAGGACGCCTTCGCCGCCGTTTTCCAACGGAGCGCAACCGGCCCCATCCGGCTTCACACAGAAGGGGTCCTGCACTTTGGCAAGGACTGGAACACGGCAGGCAACTATTCCGCCGGCATCTCCGCCGCAACGTGGGGAGTGTCCACGTTCAAGGAAGCGGAGATCGTCACCACGCTGGAAGTGCCCTACGCCGATGCCGAGGGCGTGGTGGTGACGCCCGCTTCGGCCCGGCAGCTTGGGGCCGACCTCTTCCACGCTTTGACAAAATACCTCAACCGCGCTTAACCTTCGCCACCGCCAAGAGTCGTTAAACCGCTTAACCTTTTTGACCCCGGTTTCGCCGCGTGGCGCAACTCCTCCACCAGCACCGCCAGCGGCTTTTCCGAAGCGCGCCCTTCCTGGTACCCTGCGGCGATCTTCAGCGGTTTCGGGGCTTTGGAAAGCGGTTTCAGGCGAAGGCGGTCCGGGAGCAGGTCGGCGGCGTGAGAACTCACCACCGCCACGCCGAGCCTCGACTCAACGGCGGCAAAGAGGCTCGTGATCCCGTCGTATTCTCCTGCCACCGCCGGGGTTTGCCCCTGTTCGCGCAGCCAGGAGGTGATCGCGCTCCAGTATTCGGGATAGTCGCGCTGGCAGAAAACCAGCAGCGGTTCCCGGGCGAGCTGTTCAGCGGTCACTTTCCGGAGCGCGGCGAGCGGGTGGCGATGGTGGACCGCCAGTTGCCACGACAACCCGGCGAGCGGCGTCCAATGCAGGCCTCGCGTCTCCCGCTGCGGCGCGACGGTCAACGCCACGTCGAGCGTTCCCGCCTCCAGCCCCGAAAGCATCTCGCGGCTGGAGAGGTCGAAGAGTTCGATCCGCACCCGGGGATGTTTCTGCACAAAGCTTTCGACCGCGCCGGAGAACCAGCCGCTCACCAGCGAAGGGGCGTAGCCGATCCGCAGGCGCAACCCCTGGGCGCACGCCCGCACCCGTTCCAGCGCCTCTTCCGCCTGTCGCAACAACGTCCGCGCTTCGCCCAGCAACGCCTCCCCCGCCGGGGTGAGCCGGACCGAATGCGCCTGCCGCTCCAGCAACAGCAGCCCGACCTCGTCCTCCAGCGCCTTGATCTGGCGGCTCAAGGCCGGCTGGGTCAGGAAGATTTTCTGGGCCGCCTTACTGATGTTGCCGTTTTCAGCCACGGCGACGAAGTAACGCAGGCGTCGGAGGTCGATCATGATGAGTTTGGAGGTATAAGGATAAGGTTGGCTCAGGTCAACTTCATGGCATTGGCGTCATCGGAAGCCGACTGGCATGATAACAGCATGAAAACGACGCAAACCACCTGGCTCGTCCGCCGGGCCGCTGAACGGGGCCATGCCGATCTCGGCTGGCTCGACTCCCGCCACACTTTTTCCTTTGCCAGTTATTACGACCCGGCGCACACCGGCTTTCGCTCCCTGCGGGTCATCAACGAAGATCGCGTGAAGCCCGGGATGGGCTTTGGCACGCATCCTCACCGCGACATGGAGATCTTCAGCTACGTGCTCGAAGGCGGACTGCGGCACCGGGACAGCCTCGGCAACGGTCGGGAACTCCGGCCCGGGCAGATCCAGTTGATGGGCGCGGGCCACGGCGTCTCCCACAGCGAATTCAACCCGAGCCGGACCGACGCGCTCCATTTCCTTCAAATCTGGATCGAACCGCGCCGGCGGGGGCTCAAGCCCTCTTACACCGAATGGCAGCCGCAACCGGAGCAGGCCGGTGCGCCCAAGGTGCTCGTCATCTCCCCCGATGGTCGTGAAAACTCCGCGCTCATCCGGCAGGATGCGGAGGTTTACCGCCTTCTGCTCGAACCCGGGCAGGCGGTCGCCCATTCCGTGCGCGAAGGGCGCGGGGCGTGGCTGCAAGTCGCACGCGGTGCGCTGGAGGTGGACGGCATCGCCCTCTACGCCGGTGACGGAGCGAGTACCGAAATCCCCGGCACCGTCACCTTCACCACCACCGAACCAGCCGAGGCGCTCCTCTTTGATCTCGCCTGAAACGCTCCCTTTTTATTTGATCAAACCAACCCAAAAACATCATGACCAAACTCCTCGTCCTCTACTACTCCTCCTACGGCCACGTTGAAACCCTCGCCCACGCCATTGCCGAAGGCGCGCGCACCGTGGAGGGGGTCGAAGTGACCCTCAAGCGCGTCCCCGAAACGATGCCGCCCGATGTCGCCAAGCAAGCCGGCGTGAAGCTCGACCAGGCCGCGCCGGTGGCCGACCCGAAGGAACTCGGCGACTACGACGCGATCATCTTCGGCTCCCCCACCCGCTTCGGCAACATGACCGCGCAGATGCGCAACTTCCTCGACCAGACCGGCAGCCTCTGGGTCAAAGGGGAACTGATCGGCAAGGTCGGCAGCATCTTCACCAGCACCGGCACCGGCGGCGGCAACGAAAGCACGATCATCACCTTCCTCACCACATTGATCCACCACGGCATGGTCTACGTCGGCCTGCCGTATTCGTGCCCGGAACTGGCCGACATCAGCGAACTCAAAGGCGGCTCCCCATGGGGCGCGGCCACCATCGCCGGGGCCGACGGCTCGCGCCAACCGAGCGAAAAGGAACTCTCGATGGCCCGGTTTCAGGGGAACCACGTCGCCACGATCGCGAAAAAGCTCCATCCGTAAAGCTTTTGGGGGTCAGGCAGCAAATCTTGACAGATTTTGTCAAGATTTGTTGACTGACCCCCTCCTTTTCGTCATTCGACACGGAGAGGAAATGCCCCTATGTTGGGATTTTGCTGCACCATGGCGTTCCAACTCTCCTCTCAATACCGGCCGATGGGCGATCAGGCGCAGGCGATCGCCAAGCTCGCCCGTTCCATCAACGCGGGGAATCGGCACCAGACGCTTCTCGGCGTCACCGGTTCGGGCAAGACCTTCACGGTTTCCAACGTCATCGAAGCGGTCGACCGCCCCACCCTCGTCATCGCCCACAACAAGACGCTCGCCGCGCAGCTTTACAGCGAGTTCAAGCAGTTTTTCCCCGACAACGCCGTCGAATACTTCGTCTCGTACTTCGACTACTACCAGCCGGAGGCGTACATCCCGCGTACCGACACCTACATTGAGAAGGATTCGTCGATCAACGAAGAGATCGAGCGCCTGCGGCTTTCGACCACCTCGTCGCTCCTCTCGCGGCGCGACGTGATCGTCATCGCCAGTGTCTCGTGCATCTACGGCCTGGGTTCGCCCGAGGATTACCAGAACATGCTGCTCACCCTCAAGATGGGGCAGCAGATCACGCGCGAAGCGGTCCTGACCCGGCTGGTCGACATGCTCTACGAACGTAACGACATTGCCTTTACCCGGGGGAAATTCCGCGTCCGCGGCGATGTGGTCGAAATCTACCCCGCCAGCGCCGACGAAGAGGGGTTACGCGTCGAGTTTTTCGGCGACGAGATCGACCGGATCACCACCTTCGACCCGCTCACCGGCCAGGTGATCGCACGGCTGACCATGGCGACCCTCTACCCGGCCAAGCAATTCGTCACCCCGCACGACAAGCTGCGCACCGCCATCGGGACGATCCGCACCGAACTCGACGAACGGCTCGCCTGGTTTGCCAACCAGGGGAAACTGCTCGAAGCGCAACGGCTCAAGATGCGGACCGAATTCGACATGGAGATGATGCAGGAGATGGGTTTCTGCAGCGGCATTGAAAACTACTCGCGCCACCTGACCGGGCGTCCCCCCGGTTCGCGCCCCTACACCTTGCTCGACTTCTTCCCGCGCGATTTTTTGTGCGTCATCGACGAATCGCACGCTACGGTCCCGCAGATCGGCGGGATGTACGAGGGCGACCGTTCGCGCAAAAACGTGCTGGTCGAGTACGGCTTCCGCCTCCCGAGCGCGATGGACAACCGCCCGCTCAATTTCCCCGAGTTCATGGAGATGACCCACCAGCTTCTCTACGTCTCGGCCACGCCGTCGCCGTTCGAGATGCGTAACAGCATCGTCGGCAATGCCGGTTACATCGACCCGAAGCGCGATCCGCTCCCGGAAAATACCCTGCCGGTCCCGACACTTCAACGGGTCTCGTCCACCGACCAGCCGGTCGAGGCATTTGACGTGACCACGCCGGGCGCGCGGCTGGTGGTCGAGCAGATCATCCGCCCGACCGGGTTGCTCGACCCCGAGATCACCGTCCGCCCGTTGCAGCACCAGATCGACGAAACGATCGAGCTTTGCCGCCAGCGGGTGGAGCGTGACCAGCGCGTGCTGGTCACCACGCTCACCAAACGGACCGCGGAAGATCTCACCGATTACCTGCGCGAAGTCGGCCTGAAAGTTCGCTACCTTCATTCCGACATCGATACCATCGAGCGGGTCGAAATCCTGCGGGCATTGCGCGCGGCGGAGTTTGACATCCTCGTCGGCATCAACCTGCTGCGGGAAGGGCTCGACCTGCCGGAAGTCTCGCTGGTCGTCATCCTCGACGCCGACAAGGAAGGCTACCTCCGTTCGCAGACTTCGCTCATCCAGACCGCGGGCCGCGCCGCGCGCCATGTCAACGGCGAAGTCTATCTCTTTGCCGATACCGTGACGCAAAGCATGGCGAAGCTGATCGCCGTCACCGAATACCGCCGCAAGCGGCAGATGGCTTACAACCAGAAGCACGGGATCACCCCGCGCAGCGTGCAACGGGCGGTGCAGGAGAGCCTGCATACCATCCTGAAAGGCCGTGAGATCGAAGCCTCCGTGGTGCAGGAAGAGGGCGCGGGTTTTGATCTAAGCGAACTGCTCCGCGAACTCGAAACCGAGATGATGCAGGCCGCGGGCAACATGGAATACGAGCGCGCCGCCATCCTGCGCGACCAGATCAACGAACTCAAAAGCGGCACCGGGCTCGACAAGATCGAACCGAAACGCCGTCCCTACCCCTCCGCCGCCAAAAAGAAGGCGGGGGCGAAGAAAGGCGCGGGGAGCAAAGGGCGCAAGCGGATTGCCAAGCCGAGTTTGTAAGGCAAGGAACGCCCCTCAACTTTTTGGCACCATGAGGGCGATCTCCTCATCCGGTCCGCTGAAGGAGACGATGTGGCCGTCAAAGAACAGGAGGTGAAGGGAGCCGTTATGGTAGCGACGGAGGCGGCGTCCCGTGTTCTTGATGCCCAGCACCCCGGTTTTACAGTTGGCCCTCCACATCGTACTGAAGCGCCCTTCCGTCAGATACAGCTTTCTTGAACGCTCCTGCATGATGCGCAGGTTGGCATCTTTGTCGGAGGGGTAGGCCATCAGGTAGGAAATGGCGGGGCTCTTCTCGACGACGACCCATTTGGCATCCGGGCCTTCCACC
This sequence comes from Chthoniobacteraceae bacterium, assembly GCA_035555975.1. Classification (GTDB taxonomy): domain Bacteria; phylum Verrucomicrobiota; class Verrucomicrobiia; order Chthoniobacterales; family Chthoniobacteraceae; genus DATMFV01. The sequence goes on along the minus strand of DATMFV010000093.1, from coordinate 135,379 downwards.
AGCCGGGCCGGGCAGTTGAAGCCTGCCGCTTCGCGTTGCGTCAACTGGCCGATGCCGTCCCGCGAACGGTTGCGTTGGTTAAGCAGGTATCTCCCGAGATAGGCGTTGCTCCACCAATAGCCTTGCCGGTTAAAAAGAGGATGGCGCTCGGTCGCGTAGCCCAGGGCCGGTTGCAGTTGCCCGTTGTGGTCTTCGGTAAAGGCCAGCGTGGCGGTATAGATGAAGCGCAGGTTGGAGACGCACCCGGCGGCATGGCCCGCAGCGGTCACCGCACGGTAGGTCGGGAAGGCCAGAAGCGTGAGAACCACCAGGATGGAAAGGACGACCAGGAGTTCCAGCAGGGTCCATGCGCGGCGACGGGCAGGCGGAAGAACGGAGGAGAACATAGGCAAGGGGATGGAGACATGATCATTGATCAGGGAGGCGAAAGCGGCTTCACCTGAAAGCGCCGGGCCACGCTCTGGCCGCTGACGCCTTCCCGGAAGGTCACCGTCCATTCGCCGGGCAGGTCATTCCTTGCGAGGTCAAGGGTGATCGCCAGTTCCCCCGAACTGCCGCCATAGAAGCCGCTCCCCTCGGCCTCCCTCCCCTGTGGATCGGTGATCGAAACGTAAAAAGGTACCACCGCCTTCAAGCGGTCGCCGCTTTCTCCATTCAGGCGGGCCTTGACGGTGAAGGGACCGGGTAGCGAAGCCGTTGGGTCGCACTCCAGCGTCAACCGGCCGACCGGTTCGTCGAGCAGGAGCAGGACGGCGCCCTCCCCGCCTCCAAGCCGGATCGGAAAGGAGACGCGATCGTTACCCTTCCGGGTGAGCGGCACCGGCTGCGAGAGCAGGAGGTTGTAAAGCGCCGGATTGCCCGCATGGCGAACGTCAACGGTCGCTTCGAGCGACATTCCCTCTTCCTGCACGAGGCCGTGATGTCCTACATAGTCGCCAAACTTCCGTGCATCATTGATCAAAAAGAGAACTTCCGCACCGGGTACGCCCCGCCGCCGGACGATCATCTCCGGTTGATTGCTTTGGACGGGGAAATCGTAGAAGCCGTTGAGTTCGGCAACGAGTTCCCCTGCCTTGGAAAGAAGGGTCGCCTTGTCTTCGTCCGCCTTTCGCGAACGCTGGAAGCTGGTCAGGAGAAGGTCGGGCTCGATGCCCGGTGCGAGAAACTCGTCGCCGATCACGATGCCGCCCCGGTCCTGAAAGGCGGTGATGACGTCGGCCACGCTCCGGGGCAGCAGATCGCAATGCGGCAGAAAAAGAAGCTCAATCCCCTCCAGGCCTTTCAGGCCATCCCGCAGGAGGTGCTCTTCATACAGCATTCTCGGTTGCAGACCCGCATAGCGTACGATGAGATAGGCATCGGTTCCCCAGCCCCGGCCATACCCCCGGGTTCCGCGACCGGCGAGGATCTGGGAGGTGAAGCTCGAAAGGATGGCCACGTTGGCCGGAGCATCGGGCACCTGCCGGAGCGTGGGGCCGAGCGGTTGGACCACGGTTTCAATAAGCTTTTTAAGCCGTTCGCGCGTTTCCGGGTTGGTCCCCCGGTAGCCGCCCGTCGTGTAATCGGCTAGCGAACCCCAGCCGTGATAGAGGATGCCGGCAATCGGGTGGGAAAGCTCCAGCCAGAACGCTTCGCTCAAATGGTCGGGGGCGATGGTGATGAAGCGGGCGTCGGGTTGTTCGATCTCCCATGCCGCCCTGGGCGGAGCTTTCGCGTCGCCCTCCCGCGGTTCCGGAGCCGTGCCGGAGCGGTACCAGATGATCTGCGTCATGTTCATGATCTTCTGGCGGGGGTTGCCGTCGCCCATGGCGGCCAGTTCATCGCAGGCCAGGGAGATTTTCAGCGGATCAGGGTAGGTATAGGTCCATTGGTTTAACGCGTCGACTTCCCCGCCGCTGCCCCAGATCGACGGCGTGCGGACGGCGGGGTCAAACCAGGTCCAGAGATCGTCCCGACCGGTGGAATGCAGCCCCTTTACCAGGGAGGTGTAGAGTCCGTTCCAGCCGTCGCCCACCTTCCAGAACCAGCGGAAGTAATCGACAACCGGTTGATCGTCCGGCACGATCCTGTCCGCCTGAATGTCTTTGAGTTTCCGGTACGACACCCCCCAGGCGTTTTCCGCGACTTCCCCGGGGATTTCCCTGCCGGTCGCAGCACGGTAGGCATTGCGATCGATTTCGGAGAAGCTCGGCCTGGTGTGATCGCGCGTCTCCGTCGCCACCAGCGCGGCGGCAAGGCCGGGAAGGTCGCCAAAGTTTTTGGCGATGAACGCGCCGCAGTCGTAGAAAGTCTGCTGCACTTCGGGATGCAACCCGTTGAGGTGCACCGCCCTCCCCTTTTGCGGGTAGAGTTCCCCGTTGCGTTTCCGGCGCAGCAAAGAGTCGCTCATTTTCTTATCCAGGCTGGAACCGCGGATGGTGGCAATTCCCAAAAGACCTTTTGCATAGAGGGAGTCGAGCCAATCCCTCATGGCGGGGATCTTCTCCTCCTTGATAAAATCCACCGAGGGCGAGCTTGAGTACTGGACGATGGCAAAGAGATGCGTGAACCCGATCTCGCGGACCTGTTCGGCCTCGGCGCGCGGGATGGCGCTCCAGAGGATCACCGGCATCCGGTGGGGCAACGGCCGCGGGACGAGGGTCAGCGTCAGGTGGACGCGCTCGCCCGTTACCTGGTCGTTGCGGTCCACCAGGGCGACCTCGACAGGGTAGGAACCGCTGCGCAAGGCCGTGTTGACCGGCAGCGCGACCTCCCGCCGGGCTCCGGGTGCCAGCTCGGGCATGGCGACCTCAAACGGTTCGCCCGCTCCGCTCACCCGAAGCTTGGCCCCTTTCAGGGTGGCATCGGTTTCGTTGGTCACGACCGCCGCAAGGGCCGCCTCCTTTTCCATACGCCCGAAGGCGGTTCGTGAAAGACCGAGATCAAGGTGCAACCGTTCCGGCGGGCGGAAGGCCAGGGCCGTGCCGGAGAGCCGGACCTGGGAAATGCGTCCCGTGAAAGGCTGGTAATTGCTGCCTGCACGATCGCCGATGACCAGCGCCCGCCTGCCGAAAAGCAGCGGTTGCGCTTTCTCCAGCGTCCCGGAGCCGGACTCGCGTCCGTTGAAATAAAAACGCCAGTTCCCCGTTTCCGCTTCATAGCTCAAGGCGATATGCTGCCACTCTCCGGCAGGGAAGTCGTGGAACGGGGACTGGATCACTTCCGTATGATCTCCGAAACCAAGCTCTGCCACGAGGCGGAAGCGCTTCTCTTGCGTCTTCTCCTGCATCAGATAAAGCATGAAGCCCCGATGGTTCTTCTCCTGGCTTTGGTGCAGGAACTTGTTGTCGAGCAGATAGGCGCGCTGGCTCAGGTGCAGGCCGGGCTCGGGAGCGATCCAAAGCTCCGAGGTTAGCGAACCATCGCCGGCCATCGGTTTGCCGCCGTTCACCATGGCCCCCTGGGGAGTATTGCCGGGCCCCTCTCCTTCGGCGATTCGCAAGGCTCCTCCAAACTTTCCATCGGCGACAAAGCTCGCCCGGTCTCCGGAAAGTTTCAGGTCGTGCCCCTTGCCGGAGGCGTCCCGCGCGGGATCTTTCGGGTCAAAGGTCCACAACGCGAGGGTGGCCTCCTCCTCCTGTGCTTCCTTCGAAGAATACGGCTGTTCCCACGGTCGCGGCGCGGAAAAGGCCGTGGCGCAGAGGCTTAAAAAGAGCAGGGCCAGCCATCGGGTGAGCCGCGCATGGATCGGTTGTTGGATTGTCATCATGGTTGTTAGGACCGTTTCAGGGGATCGAGATAGACCGGTTTCCAGATGCCGCCGTGGGTTCCCGTCGGTTTGGAGACCCGGACGCTCAGGACATTCTCCTCGCCCCATCGGAGGTAGTCTCCCACGTCGACCTCAAACGGCTGGTTCCAGCCGGTGACGCCGATGTCCCGCGCCCCGACATAGTGTCCGTTGATCCAGATCCAGGCACTTTGATCCACGCCTTCAAACACGAGGTTGACCCCATCCGCGGTCGGCCGCCCGGGTAGCTTCCATCGCAGACGGTACCACGCGATCCCCTGGTACTGGATGTCGAACGCCTGCCACGGCTTGCCGATGCCGATCTCCTTCCACGAGCCTTCATCATAGGAGGGTGTCTGCCATTGCTGAAGATGACCGGTGCCGGTGCGGTCGACCTGAAATCTCCAGCCTTCCCCGGGAAGCGGCAGCGGATGGCCTCCGCTCAGGGAGAGATCGCGAAATTCCGGGCGATCCCGGACGGAGGCGACCTCTTCATGATAAGGCCAGAGGAGTTGGGATGCCCGGAGGCTGACTTGTTCCGAGGGATCATCCTGCGCCGCCTGAAGCAGGGCGGTCGCCTCCGGGGTTGGTGGTTCCATCGCAGCCAGCGCTTCAATGGCCGCAACGCGCACCCACTCCGAGGCATCGGTTCCGGCCCGTTCCAGCCAGACAAGCTGATCGGCGGCAGGGAGGTGCCTGAGCGCTCCCCGCAAGGCGATACGGCGGGTCAGCGCGTCGTCATCCCCAAAAGCGTACGCTTCCAGAAGGGGGAGCGCCGGTTTGCCGATCCGGCCCAGCGAACGCGCTGCAGCCCGGCGGACCAGCGGCTCGCGATCGCTTCGGGCGGCCTCCAGCGGTGCCAGCCCGCCGGTATGGCCCGCTTCGATCGCTTCCATCCGGCGTTCTTTCTTCTCATGGTCCGCACGTTCCGCAGCGGTGCCGTGGAAGCCGCCCGCCGACAACAGGGCGGCGGTTGCCAGAGGAAGAATGGGGAGGAAAGGCTTGAACATCGTGTGCAAGATAGCCTAGCCTAAGATCACTTCACCAGACCCATTCTTACGCTTTGAAGGTCTGATCGTCTTCTCATGTCCCCCGCCAGCCCCCACCCGCAGCCCTCCCGCGGGCCGATTCTCTTTACCCGGTTTCTTTCACCCGAAAGCCGCGCTGCCCTGACCCGGCACGACGCGTGGATTTGGATCGCTTCCTTCCGAAAACCGCCGGTGGAACCGGTCCGCGATCCCGAGATCGAGGCTTACCTTTCCCATGAGGAGAATCTCCATCGTCCCGGCCACCGGCGGGCGATGCTTTATCTTGAGGGGGAGACGCCCTACGGCTTCAACGGCACCCTCTATCCCAGGAGCGCGGGCACCGTCATGCTTTTTGACGCCGGGGAGAGCAGTCAGCATCATGTCCACTCGAAACAGGTCTGCACTTCAGGACAGGCGCTTTGGGTTCACCTGCGAAAGCATACCCCTTCGCTGACTTACGAAATCCGCGGCAACCGGAGCCGTCCCCTTCACCCGACGAGCGTCCGCTCCGGCCCCATCGTGGCGCACATCAATGAAGCGTGGGATCAATGCGTCGCAACGCCCGGGGACGAACTCTGCTGGCTCTACCTTAAATCACTTTGGATGAGCCTCTTTCTGGAAATCCTCGGCACGGCCATCCCCCCGGTCCTGCCGGATCGTCACCGGGAGGTGGTCCTTTCGATCCGCGAATATATCGAGCATCATTACCGCGAGCCGTTGAAGCTGGAGAAGCTGGCCGCGCTGGCAGGTTACAGCCCTTCTTTCTTTCACCAGCTTTTCAAACGTCACGCGGGGGTCTCCCCGCAGGAGTACCTCAGCCGGGTCCGGCTCAGGAAAGCGGAGGAACTGCTCATGGCCAACTATACGGTGGAAGCAATCACCGAACAGATCGGCATGGCCTCCGCCGCCTACTTCCGCCGTTTCTTCAAACGACGGATGCGGCGCACCCCGGCGTCGTGGCGGCGTCTCCAGCAAGGCACCCGTCGCGCGACGGAAAGCTAGTACCTTAGGGCACTTTAACTTATTCTACAGAAATTTTTACGCCCACCTGATTATTGCGTCGGGTAATCTCAGGTTGCCTGCCTTCCGGATCGGCTACCAGCGTGAAGCGTTCGCCCGGCCTGGCCTTGAGCGCGAAGCGGACCTCTGCGCGGCCCAGCTTCCAGTCGGCCACGGGCGGCAGTTCCTTGACGATCGCTTCACCGAGCGTTTCCCCGGTTTGCGAAAGGAGGCGCACCGGCACTTCCTTCAAGGGAGCCACCCCGAGGTTGTAGAGCGGCACGATCAGCGTTCCATGGCTGTAACGGCTTTCTCCGGGCGCGAAGGCAGCATCCGCGAGCAGCCCGCCGGACGCTTCGCACTTCAACTGGCGCACGTTGACCACCCACGACGTTTTCGGCGGCAGGGTGATCCCGAAGCCCTCGCCCCGCTCCAGTTGTACCGTGCTGCGAACCGGTTCCCCCTCGCCTTCCTCCGGTTGCTGGGTGACTTCATAGAGCCCCCGCTCCAGCGCCCAGGTGATGATCTTTCCCTCCTTGGGCTTTGTCTCAAAGGAGTAGAGGAGCACTTTCAGGCTGGCTGGTGTGTTTTCCTGCACCATCGCGGCAAAGGTATCGTCCAGGCCTTCATAGCTTACGGCGAAATCGGGATAAAACGAATGGTTGCGCGAAGCAGGGACGCCGCCGAGGTAAAGCTGCGAGATGAGCGGTTTGGGGATCGCTACCCGATCGCCCGATTGGCCCGCTTCGGTGTTGACCGGCATGGTGAACTTGAGGCGCCGGTAAAGCGCTTCCAGGGCGGGGTAGAGATGGGCGGGGTCGCCGGTCAGTTTCCAGTCGACCCACCCTTGCAGGTAGCGTTGATCTCCCCCGCCAAGGTTTTCGGTGCCGAGGGAAGCGTAGCGGGTCGCCGGTTCCTCCAACGTGGCGCGGAAGGTCGCTGCGCGGTCGGTTTCCGGGAGCCGGTCAAAAAGGTTCGGGTAACCGGCCGGCTGCTTTTCCAGCACCAGCGCCCGCCGGTTTTTCCAAAGATCCCGGTCCAGATACGGCTCCAGCCATTGAAGGGAGCCGGTATGCTGTTGGAGCCCGACCATGAGCGGAAACGCCAGCCCTTTCCAGTCGGGGTCGGGCTCCTGCTGCCGCGCCAGGGTCCAGCGGCCGACCGCTTCCAGAATGCGCCACGTTTCGGGATGCTGGTGATACCACCCTGAAAGCAATCCGGCGTGCAACAGGATATAGGCGTATTTCTGCCGATAGCTACCCTCCGGAGCCCTGTCGGTGCTCCAGTGAAGCTGCCCCTCCTCCTTCTCCCCGGCAAAGGTCCGCAGGCCCTCCTTTTCCGGCTTGAGCAGAAAGCCGTCGTAACGCGAAACGGTATCGAGCAGGCGCTGGAAGCGGACCGGGTCGCCGTAGTGCAGCAGAAAGTCGTGCGGCGCGACGTTGAGCCCCTCTTCATAGGCGTGAAGCGCGTCGGTCCAGCGGACGTTCAGGCCGTTTCGGATCAACGGTTCGCCATCCTTGAGCCGGTAGGAACCGGCCACCCCGTCGGCCAATGCGCCGAGCGAGCGGCGGACTTTTCCGTCGGGATCGGTGATCAGGGCGAGATCGGGCCAATCCTGCACCAGATCGGTGTCGTCCCCATACCAGTGGCCAAACTCGCCGTCGGGGTGTTGCCGGTGGTCGATCCACCAATGGACAAACTCCTTGTAAAGCAGCAGGCATTCGCGGGTCAGCACCGCCCAGCGCGGCGCATCACCGTTTTCAGGCAGGGCGATGGAGCGCGACGGGTCGGGTGCTTGCGGATGGGTGAACTGGAAGGTCGACTCAAAAAGCGGGTCGCCGGGGAAGTAGGCCAGCAAACGTCGCAGCCCCGTGTCGACCGCCTCATAACCCGGCATATAGACGCGCAGCCACCACGCCGTCTCCGGGTCGGCATCCATGGCGGCCCAGGGGCGCGGTTCGCTGATCGATTCAAAGTGATCTCGCACGCTCCGCCATTCCCACGTCCGCCAGAGCGCCTTTGCCTTCGCCGCATCCTGTGCGGGAACGAGGGCAAGCTGCGAGCCGCCTTCGCCCAGCGCCAGCGCGACATCATCTTCAAACGTCACGCTCAGCCAGAGCTGGTTTCCCTTGGGTAGCAACGTATCGCGCAGGTCGAAGCGGAGGTCGTACCGGGAAAGGGAGCCTTCCGCCGCCGGTTCCAGCAGCAGGTCGAAGCGGCCGAAGGCGCGTCCCGGCCAGAGGAGATCGTGCACCACCACCTGCGCGCGCAACGGTTTCGACTGGCCCTTTGTTGCAAGGCGGAGCGCGACCGCCCCGAGCGCGAAATCGTCCTTCCCCCTTGCCGTGACCAGGTGCAGCGGACGCAGCGCGGGTAGCGTTTGGACCTCGGAAGAGGCTTTCGCCGTAGCAGGGGTCAACATCCATTGCCGGTCGACATCGCCATAGCCGGCGCGGAAATGGCGCGCTGCGGCAGGCGAAAAGACGTTTTCCTTCGCCGGAACCAGCCCTTGCACCCCGTCGCCCCCCGCCGTCGCTTCCTCCACCGGCCCGACCTGATAGAAGTGAATCTCTTCGAGCACCCCCTGATCCTGCCGGATCGTCACCTCGCCGCCGATCTTCTCCGCAGCCACCGGTTGCGCGAAACTCCCGCCGCCACCTTTCAGCGCGATCTCCCCTTTACCGGCAAGTTTTCCGGTGAAATCACCGCTCCCGATCAGGTAATTGACCGGCACGGCCGGGTCGAGCTTCAGATGCAGCTCGCGCGGCTGGCCCGTGTCGCGGTAGCCATGATACCACCATGGAAAACCGCTCCCGGTAAAGCCATCCACCGCCAGCCAACCCGCCGGGCGAAGCTCCTCCCTTGCATCGAGCACCGCCGCTTCACGGATTTGCAGCGGTTTTCCTGCTGAAACCACGATGGAACCCCCCTTCCCCGCTCCCTCCTGCCAGCCGAGGCGGGTCAGCCGGAGCGCGCGGTTGGTTTTCGTCGGCTCCAGCATCGCCGGAGTGGGCTTCTCCTTCCGGTACAACGCTGCGATCCCCCCGGCATTGAGCGGCTGGGCGAAAAACTGAAAATCGCGCACCCCTCCCTTCGGGTCAGCCTCGATCCGGAGCCGCTGGATGGGGGGAGTCCCCACCGGCGTCGTGGCTGGTTGCCGTGCGCCGGGCGACCACGTTTCCCCCGCCAACTCCCCATTCACGTAAAGGCGCGCTCCGCTGTCGGCATCCCAGGCGACCGCGAGATGCGTCCAGCCAGGGCCCGGCTCCAGCGGTTTTTTGCTGATCGCGTTTAATCCTTCGCCGGGAATGGCAAAGTAAAGTTTGCCCGCTTTTTCCGGCTTCTGCCCGTCGCGGACGCCGAGAGTCCAGAGTTGCTTCCCCCGCGGCGTGCCGACCACGAAGCCCCAGCCCGAGACCAGCGCTCCCCCTTGCTTCATCACCTTCCCCGGGCGGAACCAGCCTGAAAACGTGCCGGAGGCCAGGTTGAGCGCGCCAAAAACATCGGCGCTCAACGGCTCCTGCGGGGCCAACACCATCGTGCCGTCGCGGTCGCGATGCAGGTACTTCAGGATCGACGCGCGCTTGCCTTCATAGGCGCTGTAGGGGTGTTTTCCCGGCCCGGCGCCAAAGGTCCGCCCGAGCCGTTTTTCACCCGGCCCGACCGAGAGCGCCGGTGCCCCGTCTGCGAAATCAGCCGCGATCACCGGCTCCGGCGTTCCATCGCCCGCCGCTGCGGAAATCGCTGCGGCATGCACCAGTAAAAGGGTAGCGAACGGGAGTAAACAGGGAGGGAGAAGGCGTCTGAGGATCGGCATAAAACGGGTAAGAGGCTGTGAAAAAAGCCCTTCAACGGCCATGGAGTACCTCTTTTTGCCTCTAACTGCATTCCTCCTTCCTTCTGTATTCCTTGAATACAGGCGGTCGTCGGAATTTCGTTATAGGCTAAAAATAGGCACTCCGAGGCCATTAAAATCATTTTTTCACAGCCTCTAAGAAAAAGATTAATGGACGATGTTGTTCGGCACCTGCCCATGCAGTTGCTCCGGGGTGAATGCCATCACGTGGCCATCGACAAAAAGCACATTGGCCCTGCCGTGATGCCGGAAGTCGACTTTGACCTCCGTGTCTCCATCAGGAACCGTTCCCAACGAATTTTTCCCAAACGGCCAGCTCTTGGGGCCGACATTGCTGGTGGAAAGATCGCCCCGGGTCGCGTCGACGAGGTAAAGGCATTGGGCGGGATTGGGTTCTGCGGCGATTTTCAGGTTCTCCGGCTTGAATTCCGCCGGGTCGGCCGGTCCGCCACCGCGCTGGGCATTGACGCCGTACGACTGCCACGGGTGGATCTCCTTCCGTTTCAGATCCGCCGGACACCAGAGCGGCGCTGCCTCGCGGTAGCTCCGGTTGGGATTGATTGGCTTGTTGAGGTAGGTAAAACCTGGCAGGTAGGGGGCCAGTTGCGATTGCCAGTGGACCCCTGCGGTATATTTGTCATCCCAGAAAAGCCGGTTGGTGCGGTTGGGCGGGTACTGCCCCTGGTGGTCATTGGCATAAAGCAGCACCGCAACGCTGATCTGGCGCAGGTTGGTCACGCAGTCGGCATGGAGGCCCCGCTCCCGCACCCCGGAGAACGCGGGCAAAAGCAGCACTGCCAGCACCGCCAGCACGGCGAAGACGACCAGCAGCTCGATCACGCCAAACGCGGCTCTGGAGGGATGGAGTTTCATTTTAAATCCGATGAAAACGAGCCGGTCACGCGACCGGCCTCTTCAGGCGGCGGCCCAGGCAGGCCAGGAGCGCCGCGCCGCCGGCCAGCAGGGAAACCGCGCCCGGCTCCGGGATCGGGGCCATGCCGATGTAGGTCAGGTCCGCCGCGGCGTCATAGAAAAGCCCCGCCGTCAGCCCGTCCGGCCCGTTGCTCCAGGTGATGGCATAGCTATTGACAAGGAGGTCCAATGCTTCGAGGTGATCCCCTTCCCAGGCCAGCCCGTACAGAAGCTCTCCGCCGGAGAAGGTCGCGTTGCCAAAATCAATGAAATACCCGGCGGCCTCATCGCCTGCGCCTGCGCCGGAGGCGTTGATGATCAGTTCCGAGCCCGCCGAAAGCCGAAGGCCGCCCGCCCCTTCGCCGAGGGTGACTTTCACGCGCCCGGTCAGGTCGATCGTCACATCACCGCCGACTTCCAGGTGGGTGCCGTTGAGTTCCAGGCGACCTTCGCTTCGGGTGGGTGAATCGCCCACCAGCAGGTGGCCGTCGATGTTTCCGTTCAGTTTCGGGAGCTTGACCGTTCCGAAGCTCCCGGCCTGATGACTATTGCCGCGCCCAATCCGGACATCGCCGCTGACATCAAAGGCGGTCACCGTCGCGGCACTCAGGTCGACGGTGCCTTCAGCCTTCCCTCCCCCGTCGGAACTGCCGTTATAGCCGCCCACCTGAAAATCCGTCAGGTAAAACGCTGCGGAAGCTCCTGCCTGAACTGCCAGTGAACTGACTCTCGTGTGGTTGCTGCTCGGGTTATGCTGGGCCATCTGCCAAAGAGCATGTTTTTCGTCCGTTCCGATGTTCAGGGTCGCGCCGGATTCCACCGTCAACGTGGTAGTCCCGGCCCGCGAGCCGCCGTTCGCGGTATCAGGCGAACCGAGAAGAAACGTTCCGCCCTCCAGACTTAGGGAAACGCCCGTCTTCAATACAAGATCACCCGTGGAGTTGACGCTGTCTGCATTGGAGGCTCCAATATGAAGGTAGGGAGACGCGGAGTCCGCCGCCCGTAAGATCAAGGAACGCGGATTTCCGTCAGACAAGAGATTCCAACTGCCTCGCAATTCAACTCCAAGCAACGTAGGTGCGGTATCAAGAGTAATGCCGCGCCCCCCGCTCCCCGCAAGAATCACCGCGATGTCTCCATCGGTCAAAGGTGCGCCTGCCGGAGTCCACATGGCGGAATCCGACCAGGTGCCTGACGGGGGACTATCCTTTCGTTCATACACTCCAGCTTCGACGCGGGCAGTTCCAAACAGGGAGAACAGGGCGCAGCAACCAAGAGAGAGTAGACCGGGAAGACGTTTTTTCATCATTTGCTACTGGGTGAGAGGTGGGAGAACGATACGGGCGGGACGCCTTGCCCTTTTTTATGAAAATCACAAAGCGTCCAACCGCCCGGACGCTACGCCCCACCCTTCGGCTTCTCCACTCATTATTCACTTTAATCGTTCAGTAGCCCGGCACCTCGAAGAAAACAGGTGCGCCGCCTCCTTCGAAGGGACCAAAACATTGCCTTTCCCACCGTTTCGTGGCTACGTTGAAGGCCGCTGATTTTGCGCCCGGATCGCCGCGCCCCCCTTTTTTCCCTCCAAAACATGTCTTCGCAAAAACCGACCATGAAAGATGTCGCCGAGCGGGCGGGGGTCTCCATTACGGCCGTTTCCTATGCCTTGCGCGGACAGCCGGGCATCCCGGAGGAAACGGCCGAGCGCATCCGGACCATCGCCACGCAGATCGGCTATACCAAACACCCTTTTGTTTCCGCGCTGATGCAGAATATCCGCGCCGGACGCAAGATGATGGCCCCGCCGGTGATTGCCTATGTCTCTTCCTATGCCCGGCGTTCCTACTGGATCACGAGCGCCGTCCAGAGAGGTTATTTTGAGGGGGCGCGGGCGCGTTGCGAGGAACTCGGCTATGCCTTCGCGCTCTACGAACTCTCCCGGTACGGCATGTCGGGCCCGCGGCTTTCCCGGGCGATGAAATATGCCAATGTCTGCGGCGTGCTCGCCGGGCCGGTGCCCAACCCCGGCACATCGCTTGATCTGGACTGGGACGCTTTTTCCTGCGTCGCCTTTGGCTACTCGATGAACCAGCCGCCGATCCACCGGGTCACCGTCAACCATTGGCAGTCGATCGGGCTCGCCCTTCAAAGGTTGGCGGAAATGGGCTACGAGCGGATCGCCACCGGCACCACTTCCAACGCCAGCCGTCGCATCGGTGGCACCTTCATGGCGGGGGTCGACGCCTACAATCGCGAAGCGCCCCGTTCGCGTCGCATCCCGATCCTGACGGGCGTCCCGCGAACCGCTGCCGGGATGAGGAGATGGCTTGAGAAACATCGCCCCGATGTCTTTCTCGAACAGGCTCCCTACCAATACCTGAAAGCGATCACCGCCGCCGGTCTGCGTATCCCCGAAGAGCTGGCCTGTGCCACGATGAGCTGGCACGCGAGCATCCCCCACCTGGCGGGCATCCATCAGAATTCGTTCGACATCGGCAAGACCGCCGTCGATGTCCTCGTCAGCCAGGTGCACGACAACCGGCGCGGCATCCCGAAACTGCCGACCTTCACGCTGGTCGACGGCTCGTGGGTCGACGGCCCCTCCGTGCCATGGAAAACAGGAGCGAAGGAACTCACCGCTCCCCCGCACGCCGCCGGTAGTAATTGAACCGGTGGACAATCGCCTCCACATAGGCGCGGGTGGTCGGAAAATCGATCCGCTCCTGGAACGCCCGGGCCCCGAGCGGTCCGTCGGGCCCGCCGTCGCCCCCCTCGCCCGTCGTCCAGCGGTCGACGCGCCGTTTTCCGGCGTTATACTCCGCCAGCGCGAACGGCACGGCGTCGTCGCGCTCCTTCCAGCGGCGGAGCGCCTGGGCGAGATACCAGGTGCCGATCTCCAGGTTGGTCGAAGGCGAAAAGAGGTCGGTCGGCGCGAAGGTCTCCACTTTATGGATACGCACCCAGTCGGCCGCCGCCATTTCGCCGACCTGCATCAGGCCGCGCTCCCCCGCGCCGCCGGTCTTGTCGGGGTGGAAACGGCTCTCCTGCCAGACCACCGCGCGGACCAGCAGCGGGTCGACCCCATGCTTGCGCGCCGCTTCTTCGATCAAGGGGTCATACCGCGAATACCGGCCGAAACTGGTCCAGTCGCTGACGAGATAACGCGGGTCCTCCGCCAGCCTCCAGAACGCCCCCGCTCCTGCGACGACGCAGAGGAGCAACAGCGGCACGATCCATTTGGAAAACATCCGGGGCATGTGGAAAAACGGGGAAAAACGGCGGCGGTAAGGAAAACCACCCTACGCCCATTTGCCGCGATGCGCCAGAGCAACGGTGAATTAGGCTTCACCTTCCCCCCGCAACCGGGCCATCTTTCCCGCGATGAACTTTGCGCGCGTACTGGTCGACCGGTCGGGCGGAGCGGCGCTCGATTACGCCGTCCCGCCCGAGTGGCACGGCCATGTCCAGATCGGTTCCCGGGTCTCGGTCCCGGTCCGCAACCGGACGGCGCTCGCCACGGTCATCGAACTGCTCGAAACGACCGATGTCCCCGGCGTGCGTCCGTTGGAGCGGGTCGTCAGCCGTCGCCCGATCTTAAGCCCCAACCTGCTCCGGCTCGCGCGCTGGATGGCCGCCTACTACTGCTGCCCGGTGGAGAGCGCCATGCGCGCCGTCCTCCCGCAGGTGATCCGCAAGGGGGAGATCGGCTTCAAACAGCAGTTGACCGCCCGGCTGGTGCGCACCATCGACGACGCGCTCCTTGAAGAACTGAACCGACGCGCCCCGAAACAGGCCGCCATCGTCGAGGAACTCCGGAAACTCCCCCCGGCCGAAGGGAAAGCCGACCCAACCGTGCTCGTCTCCCTCCTCCTGCGCAGGGCCGGGTCCGACCGGAGCGCGCTCGCCGCCCTCGTCCGCAAAGGGGTCGTCGCCACGCAGCAGGAGACGCTCGCGCGCGATCCCCACGAGCGCGAAACCTTCGTCGCCGCCGCGCCGCACCCGCTCAACCCGGAGCAGCAGTCGGTCTTTGAAGCGGTCTGCGCCACGCTTGAGGACGCCGAACGCAAGCCGCTCCTCCTCTACGGCGTCACCGGCAGCGGCAAGACCGAGATCTACCTTCAGGCGATCCAACGGGTGCTCGACTCGGGCAAAAGCGCCATCATGCTCGTGCCGGAAATCGCGCTCACCCCGCAGACCGTGGAACGGTTCAAGAGCCGGTTCGCGTCAATCCAGGGAGAGGTCGCCGTGCTCCACAGCCACCTTTCCGAAGGGGAGCGGCACGACGAATGGCACAAGATCAACGACGGGCGGGCGCAGATCGTCATCGGAGCCCGCAGCGCCATCTTCGCGCCGCTTGAGCGCCTCGGGTTGATCGTCGTCGATGAAGAACACGAAAACTCCTACAAACAGGAGGACGCCCCCCGCTACCACGCGCGCGATCTCGCCGTCCTGCGCGGGCAGTTCGAGGGATGCACCGTCCTGCTCGGGAGCGCCACCCCGTCGCTGGAGAGTTTCCACAACGCGCAGACCGGCAAGTACCGCCTGTTGCAGATGCGCCAGCGGGTCGACGACCGCAAGATGCCGTATTTCCGGATCATTGACATGCGGCTTGAGTCGCGCGGCGAAAAAGGGGCGAGCATCATCTCCGAAAAAATGCGGCAGGGGATCGAAGCGCGCCTTGCCCGCAAGGAACAGTCGATCCTCTTCCTCAACCGGCGCGGTTTTTCCACCTCGCTTTCGTGCGACGCGTGCGGCTACGTCGCCACCTGCCCGAACTGTTCGCTCTCGCTCACCTTTCACCGGGCGGAAAACCGGATCGTCTGCCACCTCTGCGGCCATTCCGCCGTCGCCCCCTCCAAATGTCCGGAGTGCCGCGACGCGGGGATCAAGTACGCGGGCATCGGGACCGAAAAGGTCGAGGAAGTCGTCGCCAAACTTTTCCCCAAGGCGAACGTCCGCCGGATGGACGCCGACACCATGACCCGCAAGGAGGCGTACCGCGAGACGCTCACCGCCTTCCGCACAGGCAAGATCGACATCCTGCTCGGCACGCAGATGATCGCCAAGGGGTTGCACTTCCCCAACGTCACGCTCGTCGGGATCATCAACGCCGATCTCGCCCTCCACCTCCCCGATTTTCGCGCGGGCGAGCGGACCTTCCAGTTGCTCACCCAGGTCGCCGGGCGCGCGGGCCGGGGCGATGTCGAGGGGGAGGTCTTCGTCCAGAGCTTCACCCCGTTTCACCCGGCCATCCAGTACGCCCGGCACCACGATTTCGACGGGTTTGCCGAACAGGAGATCGAATGGCGGCAGCAGTGGGATTACCCGCCGTTTTCAAAGATGATCCTCATCACCGCGCGTTCGCCGCACCAGGAACGGGGGCTTTTCTCCATGGAAACCCTTGCCCGGCGGCTCAAGGAGGTCGGAGGGCTCCCGGCGGATGTCCAGATCGGCGAAGCGATGCCCGCCCCGCTTGAAAAAAGCCACGGCCAGTTCCGGTTTCATCTGAGCCTGCGGGCGCGCTCGATCAAGCAACTCACCCGCGCGCTCAACGGCGTGCTCGAAAAACTGACGTTCCCTGAGGATGTCGCCGTCTCCATCGACGTCGACCCGTACCAGTTGCTTTAAATGAAGAGGCCCAACGGGCCGGCCATTCCTCAGCCCAGCCCAACGGGCTGGGTAGGGACATCGTCAAAGAATGCGGTCTGAAGGACCGCGATACCCCGGTATCACGCCCCGTTGGGGCGTAGGAATATGGTGACCGGTTACCCAGGCCGCTGGCCTGGGCTGAGGGATTTTGGGCCGTTGGCCCATGGTTCTCCTTGGCACCCGGCACCATCCAACAGGATGGAATGAGATCCGAAAAAGCCAAAAAAACGTCGATTCGGCGTCTTCCGGGGCTCTTCCTTCCCCATTTAAAGAAAAAAATGGATTCGGGCGGCGCGCGATTTCCGACAAACACACAACACACATTTCTGAAACCAAGGGAAAAACCGCACGCACGCCCGAATCCCCCCCTAACGTTAATCATAGACCGCGCTCCGTGAAGAACGTTCAAATGATTTTCAAAAAAAACTTTAGAACCGTCCGCAAGCAGGGCATTTTCACTCTCATGTTGGTCAAAACCATCGCAGTGCTCACCAGTGGGGGCGATTCGCCCGGAATGAACCCCGCCGTTCGCGCCGTCGCGCGGACCGCCATTCAGAAGGGGATACGGGTTTTTGGTTTTCTCAACGGATTTCAGGGGATTCTCGACGACGATCTGCTCGAACTCGGCCAACGGACCCTCGCCGGGCTGCTCGACCGCGGGGGGACGTTCCTCCAGTCGAGCCGCTGCAAGGCGTTTTATACCGAGGAGGGGCGGCTCCAGGCCGTCCGCAAGCTGCGCGACCACCGGATCGACGGTCTGGTGGTCATCGGCGGCGACGGCTCCCTGCGCGGCGCGCTGGAGTTGAGCCGCTACGGCGTGCCGGTCATCGGCCTGCCGGGCACCATCGACAACGACATTTTCGGCACGGAACTGGGCATCGGCGTCGACACCACCTCCAACACCATCATCAGCATGATCGACAAGATCAAGGACACCGCCCGTTCCCACCGGCGCTGTTTTTTGATCGAGGTGATGGGCCGCAACTCCGGCTATCTCGCGCTGACGACCGCGATCACCACCGGGGCGGAGGTCGCCGTCATCCCCGAATACCGCTACAACATGGGCCGCATCCTCGGCCTGATGGAGAGCCGCTACCGCAACCGGCTCAACGACTCGATCATCATCCTCGCCGAAGGGGTCTGCGACGCCGAGAGCTTCACCCGCCAGATGCGCGAAGCCGCCGGGGACAACCTCAAGCAGGAGATCCGCAGGACCGTGCTCGGCTACGTCCAGCGCGGCGGCAGCCCCTCGCACGCCGACCGCCTCATGGCGAGCCAGATGGGCGAATTTGCCACCCTAGCCCTCCTTCAGGGCGAACACGGCTCGCTCGTCGGCCTCAATAAGGGCCGCCTGACCCTGGTCGACCTCGAAAAAGTCTGCTCCAGCAAAAAAAGCCTGCCGATGGAAAAACTCCGCCTCGCGCGCAACCTCGGCATCGAAATCGGCGACCCGGTGGAGGTCTGACCTCCGCCGTCAGCCCCCCTTCTCTCCCTGCCAACCGACGGCTCGCACTCCGAGCCGTCTTTTTTTCGCCACGAAATATTTTATTTGCCTTTAAATTTTTGAAGATGTATTTATCCATTTAGTTTTCCTAAAACAAAACGGATGAAAAGTTTTCAGATCAGGACCGTCGACTCCCCAAGCGAACAGGTGGAGGCCTATTTCCGCAAAGCCATTGCCGAGCAACACTTCAAACCCGGCGAGCGGCTTCCTTCCAACCAGGCCCTTGCCAGGGAGTTCAACGTCAGCGCGACGGTGATCCAGAACGCCCTTTCCCGGCTGGCGCACGACGGTCTCCTGGAGCGGAAACGGAAAAAGGGGACGTTCGTGCGCAAATTTCAGGAGAAGGCGAACATCGCCCTCCTCTTCGGCGACAGCCTTACGGATGAAACCGCGCATTATTACCGCGCGGTCCTCAACCGCTTTCAGGAAGGGTGCGCCGAACGCAAATGGGGTTGCCGCCACTGGGGGGCGCTCAACGCGGAGATGTTTCCGGCCCAGGCTGTGGAGCAAAGGAGCGAACAGATCCTGCGCGAGCATCGCAGCCATCCCTTTTCAGCGGTTATCGAGTTTTCCCCGGGGAAAGAGGCGATCACGCCGGAGGAACTTAAGAAAACCATCCCGGTTGTCTCCTATGGCTCCAACCGGAAGGAGGTCGAGCTTCACTCCTGCTCCTACTCCTTTGGCCTCGACGCCGCCCGCTGTCTGGGTGAGGCGGGCCGCCGGAACCTCTTCTATTTCTGCACCGTCTGGCACAACCGTTCCTACACGACGAGCATTGACGGGCTGATGGACGGGGCCGCCCGGCTCGGCCTGCCCTCCCCCCGGGTCCATGTCGAGCCGTACGCCACGCAGGGCTATGAGATGGAGCTGGCGATGTACCACCGGATGACGCGGCTGATCGACCAATGGAAACGGACCTCCATCCCCGACGGTCTCGTCGTCAATGACGATATTGTCATGCGCGCCGTCGCGCCCGCGCTCCTCAAGGCCGGGATCGCGATCCCTTCGGAAATGACCATTTTTTGCCACGGCAACGAAGATGTCCGCTTCCATTACGGCTTCCCGGTCATCCGTTCTGAAGTCTCTCCCGGCTCGGTCGCCGGAAGGCTGCTCGAGGCGCTGGAGGCGAGGATCGAAGGCCGGCCTGCGCAACCCGGGGCCGTCTCCGAAAAAAGAACGCTCTATTATGAACATGACTAACCCCCCCAGACAGATCCATCCCGTGCGACGCGGCTTCGGCGGATGGTTGCTCGCCATGGCGCTGCTCGGCGCTACCATCCTGCCCACCCAGGCCGCCACGTGGAACAGCGAAACCGCCGAAGGGCTCTGGTCCGACTCCGACAACTGGACCGGCGGCGCTCCTGCGAGTTCCGATGTCGTATTCAATACCACCGGGCGAACGGCACGCGACACGGTCGGGAACATCGTCGATGAGTCGCTCACCATCCGGTCGCTCACCCACGGCCATACGGGACCCTCGTTGTGGCAGGTGACGCGGATCAACGCCGACGTGACCCTGACCGTTCAGGGAGGGACGGGGAATTTGGTCGATATCGGAGACACGGGCACGACGGCCATCGCCCAGGTGGCCATCGAAGGCGACGGCAAGCTGCTCCTCAACCAGTCCGACGCCCACCTTCTTGTCTCCGGCCGGGATACGACCCCTTCCACCACCCTTGACCTGTCGGGGTTGGCTACCTTCGAGGCCACCGTGTCGGAAATCCGGGTCGGCTACGGCCGGGTCGCCGCCAATGACTACAAGGGCGTCTTGTTCATGGCCCGCTCCAACCGGATCACGGCCGACAGGCTGCTCATCGCCAGCTATGGCAGCGGCACGCAAACTTCACGAATCTATCACGGCGAGGTTCATCTCGGTGCGACCAACGACTGGAACATCGCCGAGGTGAATGTCGGTTCCGCCCGCGGGCTGGGCTTGCTGCAATTTCAGAAAGGCGTCTCCAACGGCGTCCTGACCCTTCAAGGCAAGGAAAGCACGCCGGAACTCCGTACTCGCGCCAATCTGAACATCGGCATCACCGGCGGAGGCAACGATCCGGAATATGGAGGGATTGCCGACCTGACAGGAGGCACGGTCGATGCCTGGCTTGACACCTTGAGGCTTGCCGTGATTTCCACCAATGCCGCCGTCTCCGTGGAAGGAAACTTCCTGATGGACACCGGCACGGTCGATGCCCTCTCCGTGGTCATCGGCCAGAAAATATCCGCCGGTTCCCTCACGACCGGGGAAGCGAACGGCCTCCTTGATATTGCAGGAGGTCGCCTGACCACGCAGAGCCTGACCTTGGCGGAACAGCCCGGGACCCAGGGAAAAGTAACCGCTCAACTCAAGATCCACGGCGAAGGGGAAGTCGAAGTCACCCAGGGCGGCATCACCATGGGGACCAACGGCACGACTTCCACCCTCATCGTGATCGAAGCTGAAGGAAAACTGACCGTCGAGGGGGCGATCGCCAAAGGTTCCGGCACGACCGATGCCACGCTCCGGCTCAGTGGCGGCCTCCTTGATCTTAACGGTCATGCCATTTCGGTGGACAACTTCCAGGCGGAAGGCGGTACGCTGCGCGATGCGGGTGAGATCAACGGAGGGGCCGGCTGGAGCAAGACTTCCGAAGGCACCCTCGCTCTTGAAGGGACCCATTCCCACACCGGCAGGATCGCCGTCGCCGCAGGGACGCTCCTGCTCGAAGGTAACCTTTTGCAGGCCAATGTCACTCTCCACGAAGAGGCCGCGTTTTCCATGGGTAGCGAAGCCGCCCTGCGGTTCAACCTCTCCGATGCGGCTTCGGACCAGTTCATCGTGCAGAGCGGCGGCAGCGCCTCCTTTTCAGGAGCGTTTCTCTTCCATCTGCAACAACCGGAACTCGAAGCCGGGTCGTGGACGCTATTGAGCGGAACTTCATCCGGCGACTATGCCGGACTGGAGTCGATCACTCTCGGCGGGGCGCTCAGCGGCTCCCTGCATGACAACGGCTCGGGCATCTGGCAATACCAATCCGAAAGCTGGCTGGGCGAGTTCGATACCTCCACCGGCACCTTCTCGCTTGCCGCCGTGCCGGAACCATCCACCTGGGCGCTCGCTTCGCTGGCGTTCGGCTTCCTGCTCTGGAGCGGGCGGCGCAACCTGTTCCGTAAAAATGGCTGACACCCCTCCATCAAACCCGATGCTCCGTTTCCGGGATCGCTACCTTCCCAAGATCACGCCCGACTGGCGCTCCCATCGCACCGTCGTCGTGGAGTCCGACGACTGGGGCGCGTGTGAATACGCCCCCACCCGCGCCTTGTGGGAAGCCGCCTGCGAGCAAGCCCCCGCAGGGTCGTTGCGCAATGCCCAGTACGGGAAACTGGAATCCCCCGAAGAACTCGAACGCCTCGGGGCCCTGCTCGATCGCTACCCCGACGGCAATGGCCTGCCGCTGACCCTCACCGCCTTCTTCTGTCTCGCCAACCCGGACTATGCAAGGATCAAGGCCACCGGGGAGTATCACGACCTGCCTGTCGATCGCGGCTTTCCCCCGCTCTGGCAGGGAGCGGGGCTGGTCGCGGCATGGCGGCAGGCGGTGGAGAACGGCTGGCTTTCCCCGGAGTTTCATTCCCGGCTTCACCACATCCATGCGGGCGAGTGGCTCCGGCTGCTCAAGGGCGACGGCCCGGAGAGCGAAGAGGCCCGTCGGCGGTTTGAGCACGAAACCTATTACCAGAACCGGCACTATCCTGAATACGCCGGAATGACCCCGGAGGCGACCTGGCAATGGATCGCCCCGGCGCTTGCCACCTTTGAGCGGCTTTTTTCCCGGCGTCCCACGGCCGGAGTCACCAGCGACGCCACCGCGCTGACCGAGATCATCTGGGCCGCCAACGGGATTCGCACCTTCTGCCTGCGCAACTTCAGCATCCCCGGGGCCGCGCCGCTGGTCTACGCCACCAAACCGTGGAACAATCAGGACCCGGCCACCCCGATGGGGGCATGGAACCCGGTGACCGACGTGGTCTACCTGAGCCGCAATATCTTCTTCGAGCCGGGTTTTGATCCGGAGTACCGTTTTGAAAAAATCATCAGCGATATCGAAGCCGTCTGGCAACGCAACGAACCGGCCATCCTCAGCACCCACCGGCTCAACTTCATCTCCTGGAACCGGGAGATCGCCGCACGGGGTTTGAGCGAACTTCAACGCCTGCTCGCTCATCTCCACGAGCGGGGCGATGTCCATTTCATGACCACCGACGAAGTCGCGCAACTTTACCGCACCGGGCGTTCCCGCCGCCTTCACCAGGGTAGGGAACTGGTCCACTGCCCTCCTCTTCTCTCATGAAAATCGTGATGCTCGGCGCAGGTTCGCGCTTTACCCTCAACGTCATCGACACCCTTGACCATCCGCGCTTCGAGGGTTGCGAACTGGTGTTGATGGATGTCAGCGAAGCCCGTCTCTGCAAGGGAGTCGAAGCCGGGGAAGCCCTCGCCCGGAAAAAGCGTCTGCCGCTGAAGCTGGGCCGGACCACCTCCCTCTCCCGCGCGCTGGAAAGGGCGGACTATGTCATCGCCGCGCCGGAACAGGATCGCTATGCCAACTGGCTTTCGGACATCGAAATCCCGCGACGCCATGGCGTCCATCAGTTGACAGGGGAAAACGGCGGCCCCGGCGGCCTGATCCACGGCCTGCGCAACATCCACCTCTATCAGCCGATCATCGCGGAAATGGAGCGGCTCTGCCCCGATGCCTGGCTGTTAAACTATACCAACCCGATGTCGATCCTTTGCGAATGGTTCGACAAGCATACCCGCATCAGGTACGCCGGGTTGTGCCACCAGGTCCACGGTTCGTTTGGCGTCATTGCCGAACAACTCGGGATGGAGCCGGGAGAGCTTCAGGTGATCAGCGCCGGGATCAATCATCTCAACTGGCTCTTCGACCTCCGGCGCAACGGCAAAAGCTGGATGAAGGAGTTCTTCGAGGCGATCGCCACTTCAAAATGGTGGCGCGAACGGACCCCCGGCGTGCCCCGGCAGGATTTCAGCCTCGAAATCCATCGGCTCTTTGGAATGTACCCGATCGGCTACGATGACCATATAGCGGAGTATTTCTCATGTTTTCCCGAACCGGAGGAATGGCAACAGCTCGGCCTCGCCTCCCTTGCTGAAACACGTATCAGGCCGACGCTCGAAAAGCAGATCAACGGCGCGTTACAGGCGCAGCACCTCATCGGCCACTCCCACGGGGTCAAGCCCCCCTTTCCGCGCGATGCGCACCATCCCCATTATCGTGAAACGGCTTCGCGGATGATCGTGGCGCTCGAAACCGGCGAACCGACCTACTTCGACGCCACCGTCGGGCGCAACAACGGAGCCGTCTCCAACCTTCCCGCCGAAGCCGTTCTGGACCGCCCCGTCCTCATCGCGGGCGGCGAGATCCGCAGCGTCCATGTCGGAGCCCTTCCGCCGGGCCCGCGCGAAGTCTGCCGCCGCCAGATCGCCCTGCACGAGATGATCGTCCAGGCCGCTGCGGAGGGGGACGAGCGGCTGGTCCTGCAAGCATTATGCCTTGATCCCCACGTGCGCAGCACCACCCAGGCCCGAGCCATCTGGGGCGACTTTCGCGACCATTACCGGGACGCCCTGCCCGAAAATCTGCGATCAGGAAAAAAGCTGTTATGTTAACCCCGGTTTCCCCCCAACCACCGCCCGGCCTCTTTTCCGGGCGAGCGCTGCGGCGCGGTCTGACCCTTACGGAGACGATCATCGCCACCGCCCTGATCGCCCTACTGGCGGTTTTCCTCCTCCCGACGGTCCAGAACACCCGCGAAAACTCCCGGCGTGTCGGTTGCATCGCCAACCTGCGGCAGATCAGCCTCGACATCGGTGCGCACCTTGCCGACCACGATGGCTACCTTCCCGCCAACGCCTCTTCAGCGACCAAGACCGCGTGGTGGTATGTGCTCTACGAAAAAAACGAGTTTGAAAATTTCAACCGGAAGATGGTCTGCCCTTCCGATCCCAACCCGTACGTCTTCAAGTTCCGCTACAAGAAAAACCTTCTCAAGACCAGCTATCGCTACAATGTCCAGATGGGGGTCAAAAACAGCCTCGGCGTATGGAAGACGGAGAAGCGAAGCCTCACGCTGGCAAAGAACGCTTCCGTGGTGCCCCTGATCGTCGAGATCAACGATCCCGGGGAGGAACACGAAATCAGCGACACCCGCTCCTTTAATTCCGGGCAGGCCGATATCATTCATAACCGCCATCTCAATGGCCGGCTTTCCAACGTCCTTTTTCTCGACGGGCATGTCGGGCCGTTGACCGCGCGCCCCGTCAACCGCAACGGCGAGTGGAACTGGACACCAACCTATTGATATTCCATGAAAATCCATCAGATCCTAGTCATTGCCCTTGCGCTTCAAGCAGCGCCGGTATGGAGCGAAGAGAGCGCTCCTGCCAACTCCCCGGAAAAAACGTTGGTTCTGGTGGAGGATGGCCGGGCCCGAGCCGCCATCGTCACCGGTCCGCAACCGGGCGAAGCCGTCGGGTCCGCCGCACGCACGTTGCAGGAGTACCTGACCAAAAGCACCGGCGTCGAGGTTCCGATCCAGGAAGGGCCGGGCACAGGCATCTCGATCCATATCGGCCTGACGCCCCGTGTCCGGGAGAGCGACATCGCGGCCAGGGTCAAGGAACTCGATTCGGACGGCTTCATTCTGGAAAGCCCGGACTCCCGGAACGTCATGATCGTTGGCAGCAGCGATCGCGGCACCGGCTTTGGCGTTCACGCGTTTCTGGAACGCTACCTCGGCGTCCGGTGGCTCATGCCCGGCTCATTCGGCGAAGATGTCCCCAGGCACGCCACCCTCGCGATCCCGATTGAGAGCCTTCGCGAAGAGCCGGCCTTTCTTTCAAGGGATTTCACCAAATCTTCGGCTCTCGACGGCCTTTGGGCCGCAAGAAACCGGCTGCATCGCCGCGTCTCCAGCGGGCACAACATGCTCAGGCTCTTTCCCGTCGCGGAGTATGGCACGACACGCCCCGACTTCTACCCGCTCATCGATGGCAAACGGCTGATTCCTCCCCGCCGCATCTCCAAACCGCGCACTACCAGGGAAAAGCGGGCGCATTATCACTGGCAACCCAACTTCACAGCGCCCGGCATCGCCGATGCCGCCGCCGAAACGATCATCCGCCATTTTCAGGAACATCCCGAAGCTGAAAGCTTCGAACTCGGCCTCAACGACGGCAACGACCTTTTCGACCAGTCGGAAGCCTCTCTCAAGCGGCGTTCCGGCAAGAAAAATTCCATGGGTTATCTTGACGCTTCGGACGATTACTTCCTCTGGGCCAATGAGGTTGCCGAAAAAGTATTGAAAGAACGGCCCGGAAAATGGTTTTCGACGCTTGCCTACCGTGCGATCACCGATCCGCCGTCGTACGCCGGCGTGCATGAACGGATCGTCCCCTACATGACGCTCGACCGGCTTCGCTGGGCGGACCCGGAGCTTCGTGAAATCGACAAGGAACGGACGCTGAAATGGGCGAAAACCGTCCGTAACATCGGTTGGTATGACTATAGCTATGGCATGAGCTACTTTGTCCCGAGAATCTACCCGCACGTCATGGGCGAGTACCTGAAATGGGCGGCGGATCACCACGTCCGCTTTTATACCGGCGAACAGAACCCCAACTGGGGCGAAGGGCCCAAGGCATGGCTGCTGGCGCGGCTGCTCTGGAACCCCCGGCAGGAGGTCGATCCCCTGCTGGATGAATGGTATGACCGCGCCGCCGGTCCCGGGGCCGCCCCGAAACTGAAAGGTTACTACGATCTCTGGGAGCGCTTCTGGACGCACGACATCCTTCAGACCAGGTGGTGGCATGGGCGCAGCCCCTACCTGACCTTTGCCAACCGCGCCTACCTGCTGGATGTGCCGCGGGAATATGTCACCCGGTCCGACCGGTTGCTGGCCGAAGCGCTCGCCCTGGCCGATACCCCGCAGCGCAAGGAGCGCGTCGCCCACCTCAAGGAGATGTGGGACACCTGGTACAAACCGCATCTCGTCCTCTACCGGGCGCAGGAAACGGGCGGCGCGCCACCGGAAACCGAAGAAGAGGCTTTCAAGGCGTTGCAGGCAGCGGAGGAGATCATGATCGTGGCAAAAGAGTTCAAGCGAACCTGCGTCTTATGGGAAAAGGATGAACGCTACCGCGCCGACCCGTTCTTCGGTCACATCGGCGCAAGGTTCAAGACCAGACGCCCCGCTCCGCCTGACTACGGCGACGGCTCCCACCTTCTCTGGCGGCTGGAACCGTGGATCGCGCGGAGCAACCGCATCAAAGATCGTCTGGAGCAGATCGCCGCCGACGGCGAACCGGCCGTCCGGGAAACCGCCGCCGCGCTCCTTGCCGCTGCGGAAGGCGCGGGGGTTCCCGTGCTTAAAAATCCTTCCTTCGAAGTCGGTACGCAAGGGTGGAGCCTTGAGGTGGAAACCACCCCGTTCCCGAATGACTACCCTTTTGAAGATGCTGCCGGGGGCGGCAGGGGAACGTTCCTGATTTCCGACGCACGCGCAAAAGAGGGAACCTCCAGCCTGATGATTTCCGCCGACCGCCTTCCCGGCACGCCGACGATCCGCACCCCCGCACATCTTTCGCAGGAGATTCCCTACCAGCCCGGTCGTTACTATGCTTCGCTCCATAGCTATCTGCCTCGTGGAGCTCCGCAGACCCGGGGCGTCGTACGGCTGGCGGTGCTCGATGCCGAAGGTAACGAACTAAAGAAGAGCCTTCCCTCCGTCAAGCTCGCCACCCGTCCCGGCCGCTGGGCGCGAAGCGCCACGGCCTTCACCCTGCCGCCCGACGACAAGGCAAAAACCGTGCGGATCGTGGTTGACCTGACGATGCTGACGCCTCTGGGAGATTTCGATCCGAAACAGAAAATCTTCATTGACGAGGTTTCCGTGGTCAGGCTCCCGTGAGTCGCTTCGGATCACCCTGTTAAAACATGACATCCCTTAATATCAGCGATTACGGAGCCGTCGGTGACGGCTGCCGCATCAATACAGAAGAAATCCAGCGCGCCATCAACGAATGCGCCGGGCACGGCGGCGGAACGGTGCTCATCCCCCCCGGCGTGTTTGTCACCGGCACGCTCTGGTTGGGCGATCACGTCCATCTCCATCTCTGCGCCGGGGCCGTCCTGAAGGGAAGCCCCGATCCCGCAGACTATAACCGGGCGGACGCCTTTCCCCAAAACAAGGGCACCGCACGCCATGCCTCAGGGGGCCATCTCCTGATCGCGCTGAACGCTACCGGCGTCTCCCTGACGGGCGAAGGGGTGATCGACGGGAACGAGGCCGCCTTTCGCGGTCCGCTCATTCCCCAACAAGATCGTCCGGCCCGCTTCGGCCCTTCCTCATGGCGTCCGGCCCAGATGGTCTATTTCTGTGAATGCACCGATCTGGTCCTTCGAAACGTCACTTTACGAAACGCCCCCCATTGGCACCTTTTCCTGCACGGTTCATCGGGCGCACGCATCGATTCGCTCTCGATCCATTGCGACCGGCGCTCGCTCAACGGTGACGGTATCGACATCGACTGTTCACGCAACGTCGTCGTTTCCAACTGTCTGATCCATGTCAGTGATGATGCGATCACCGTACGTGCGGATGGCAGGCATCTGGTCAAGACCGATCCCGTCTGCGAAAACGTTGTCATCAGCAACTCGGTCTTAAGTTCACGCTGCAATGCCATCCGCATTGGCGTCGGCGACGGAACCATCCGGAACATTTCCTTTTCGAATATGGTCATTTCAGACACGGCGGGAGCGGGCATCAACATCACCGGGAACTACCGGGCAGACATGTCGGGCACGGAGATCGAGAACCTTCGTTTTGATGGTTTTTCGATGGAAGCGGAGACCGCGTTTCATGTGACCACCGGCTTTCGGGCCACCAAGGCGATCCGGAACCTGCTCTTCTCCAATATCCACGCCACCTCCTCCAGCGCCAGCTACCTGGGCGGGTGTCCCGAAGGGGATCTGCTTGAAGAGATCACGTTCTCCAACGTCCATATGGAAGTCCGCGGCGGCAGGGAGAACCGCAACGACGCCGCCAGCCCCCTGGCGCACTACGAAACCGCGCCCACTTACTTTCGGCGGGCGCTCGGCATGCCGTATCTCTTTTATATCGAGCATGCCCGGGAGATCCGTTTCGAGGGCCTGAGCCTCCGGTGGAAGGAGATCGACGGCCTTTGGCTCCATGCCATCGCGGCCCGCTCGTGCCATCACCTTCACGCCGAAGGCATCCGGACCGGCACCCCTCCGCCAACCTTCGAAGAAGCCGTCGGCAGCCTCGACTGAAGATCGGGCGATTTGCGCCGGACACCACGGCACGAAAAAAACCTTGACGCAACTCATCCTAATGAAGTCATCCTAATGACATGCTTTCACCCGATGAAGTTTCATCCCGTTCCGCGCCTGTTTGCCTTTCCACCCTGCACGGCGAATGGTGCCGCCGGGTGAACCTGGAGCGGCTTCTGGAGACCACCCGCGAGCTTTGGGAGACCGAGTTCGGGCAGACCTTTGCCTGTTACCACGCTTCCGCACGGCTCGCCGAAAGGAAGTTGCACGAAGCCGGGTGCGAACAGGTGGAGCGGCTTCCGTTTCCGGCCGATGGGCGCAGCGTGTTTCAGGACAAGACCCTGCCGATCGGCTGGCGGGCCGCGACGGGGCGGCTCGAGGTGGTGGAGGCGGCGCTCCCGTTTGAACCGGCGGTGATCGCCGATTTTCAGAAACACCCGTTTCACCTGATCAAAGGTTCCGTCGCCACGCCGCCGGAAGGGGTGGAGACCCGGCTCGTCACGCAGGAAGCACTGGAGGCGGGGGCCGACGCCCGGGGGGCGCTCGTGCTGCTCCACCCGGAACAGCGCCCCACCTGCCGCGTGCTGGCGGGAAGCGGCGCGCTCGGGCTGGTGAGCGATTTTCTGGTCGGCCGCCACGAGACCCCGTGGGCGCACTCGTGGGTGAACGGCTGTTCGGACTCGCAGGCGTGGCACACCGGCGCGGACGATCGCCCCTTCATCGGCTTCAGCATCAGCCCGGCGACGGGCGACCGCCTCCGCGAAGCGCTCCGGATGGGCGAAGTCCGCGTGCGGGCCACTTCCGACGGGGAGCGCTACGAAGATACCGTGGAAGCGGTGACCGGCGTGATCCCCGGGAGCGATCCCCGGGAGATCTGGCTGCTGGCCCATCTCTACGAACCGCTCGCCAACGACAATTCCGCCGGGGTCGCCTGCGCGCTGGAGATCGCGCGGACGCTCCGCACGCTGGTGGCCGAAAAGGTGCTGCCGCCGCCGCGTTTCACCCTCCGGCTCGTCTTCGCGATGGAGGTCTACGGCTTTGCCGCCTACGCGGAACATCGCGGCGGCCACTTGCGCGACAAGGTGCTCTGCGCCCTGAACCTCGACGCCCTGCCGATCCTCCCGGGCGACGGGGCGGTCACCCTCGGGCTTTCGCAATCGGGCGCGCCCTCGGCGGCGGATGCCGTGCTCGAAGCGCTCTTTGCCGCCGGGCTTCCCCGTCATCATACCGTCGCAAACATCGAAAGCGAAGGGCTTTACGCCGACGACCGGCAACTGGGCGACTCCACGATCGGCGTCCCCGTCCTCTGGTTCACCCGGGCGAAGCGGGCGCTCGCCACTGCGCCCGTGGAAGGCTCCCGCCGTCCCCTCTACCTCTGGCATCATTCCGAGCAGACCATGGAATGCCTCTGCCCCGGGTTTTTCCACGAAGTCACCGCGCTTTACGGGACACTCGCCTCCCTGCTGCTCGCGCCCGACCCCGCCAGCCCCGCCCGCTGGCTCGAACAGGCCGCCGCCACCGCCCGCGCCCGGCTGGAGGCGACCCATCAGGCAGTGCTCCGGGGCGAGGGGGTGCCCGACTGGCTCCGCTTCCGCCTCGAAATCGAAACGCTCCGCCTGCGCGACCACCTCCGCTTCGGCGCGCCCGCTCCCGCCGTGGAGGCGGAAGTCGCCGCCCTGCAACCGTACGCCGCCGCCTTGAGCGCCGCCCTGCCGCAAACCTCCCCTCCGACGGCCGACCCGTTCTGGGCCGAGGTCAACCTGCTGCTCCTTCATCGCAAGCACCGGGGCCTCCCGCGCGATCTTGCCGCCGCGCCGGTCGGGAAGCGCGAAATCCACCTTTCCCATGCCGGCGCGCTCCTTCTGGTCCATGCCGACAGCCGCCGCACCGTGGGGGAACTGCTGCGCCGCGCACAATGGGAAACGGCGACCCTCTTCGACTCCGACACCCTCCGCGGGCTGCTCGATGCGCTCCGGATACTGGACAGGTATGGCTACGTCGGGCTGGAGCCGATCCCACTGCCGTCGGCTGCGGAATTCAATGCGCTCTGCAATGCCCTTGGATTATAAATTGGCATGGACCCGAAAGACGCCCTCATCCGCCGCCCGCTTTACCGTCAGCTTGCCGCGAAGATCCGCCACGACCTCCGGGATAAACGCCCGGGCGAACGGATCGCGACCGAGGCCGAACTCCGCCAGCGTTTCGGCGTCTCGCTGGTGACGGTGCGGCAGGCGTTGCGCGAACTGGAGGACGAAGGGCTGCTGGTGCGGCGGCACGGCAGCGGGACGTTCCTCCCGGAGAGCCGCATCCCCCGGCGTCACGTCGCGCTGCTGCTCGATGCCGACCCGACCCACCCGCGCCTCTCCCCCTACTTCCCGAAAGTGATGCAGGAACTCCGCGTCGCGCTCCACGAACGCGGCCTCGCCAACCGCACCTACCACGGCTTCGGCCTCCCCGCCAACGGTCATGGCCACGGCCCCCTCTCCTCCCGGGAACTGCTCGACGACACCCGGCTCGGGCGGGTCCACGGGTTGATCGGCTTTCTGACCCAGCGCGACCCGTCGTGGGTGGAACTGATGCAGGCGCACAAGGTGCCGGTGCTCGACCTGGAGTTCAAATGGCAACACGGCTGGCTGCGCAAGACCGGCTTCATCCATGCCGCGCTGGCCCACCTGCAACGCGCGGGCAAACGGCGGCTGGCCGTCCTTGGTTCCGAAAACCCGCGTCACCCGATCCTGGCCGCCTTTTACCGGGAACTGGCCGAAGCCGCCGCGCAGTACGGCATCGTGCCCGACGAACGGTGCGTCGACCTCACCGCCAGCGCCTGGGAAGTCGGCATGGGGTGGGAACGGCTGCGCGATCTCTGGCGCCAGCGACGGGCCGACACCGCGCCCGACAGCCTGCTGATCTTCAGCGACAGGCTCTTCGCCGACTGCCAGATGGCGATCATGGAACTGGGGCTCGCCCCGGCGCTGGAGATCGTCGTCTCCTCCTCCGACGCCGTCGATCTCCAGCCGCTCTTCCCGGTCCACGCCTACCGCATCAACACCCGCGCCGCCGCCGGGCGGCATGCCGAAGCGATCTCAGCCATGCTCAAAGGCGAGCCACTTCCCGCCGGGGAGGCATCGCCAGAGGCAAAACTCGTCCTCCTCCGCCCCGGCGAAACCGCTCCCGCGGCGGTACCGGTTCTTTAGGGTCCATCCACAGCCCCGTGACGGGCACTCCCTTCCGGTCGGCGGTTCACCGCGCTTCCCGTGCGTACGCCTCCAGAAACTCCGCCGTTTCCAGTTTGCCGTCGCGCCGTGCCCGTTCGATGGCGTTGCGGCCTTGCCGGTCTTTCAGATACGGGTCCGCGCCATATTCCAGCAATTGCTTGAGCGGGGTGGTCGGTTGATGCCAGAGAGCCCGCATGAGCGGCGTCTCTCCCCGGGTATTGGGCGCGTTCGGGTCGGCTCCCGCCCGGAGCAGTTCTTCGCGAAAAGCGGTCATCTCCTCGTAGTCCCAGATCACGGTCATCTGAAGCGGCGTGACGCCGGTTTTGGCGTTGCGGAACTCCATGGCGGCTCCCTGCGCGAGCAGTTCGCGGGCGATCGGCACGTTCCGCGTGGCAATCGCGATCAAAAGCGGGCTGTGCCCCTCGGCATCGGGCGCGTCGATGTCCACCCCCTGCGCCAACATCTGCCGCAGCAGTTCGCGGTCTCCGCGCCGCGCCGCATTGTGCAGGTTCCAGGCCGGGTCGTCATGAAGCCGGATCGGTTCCTTGATCCCGTTGCGCTCGAGAAGATCCATGATCCGCTGCCGCCCCTCCTCAAACGCGATCTGGAACGGCGTCCCGCGTTCCGTCTTTTCCCGCCCATTGGCCCCGAGCCAGAGGAGCCACTGCACGCCATGCTCGTTATCCCGTTTGACCGCCCAGGTCAGTTCGTTGTAGCGGTCGGCCCGGACGGCGAAGGGCGACGCCTTCTTCAAAATCAGGAACCGGCGCATGTCGTCGAGCCCGCCGCCCAGCCACCCCATCGTCTCCATCATCGGCGTCCGTTTCCGGTTATCGGCCACGTTCGGGTTCGCGCCGAGGACGATCAGGTAAAAGACGACCTCGTCCTGCCCTGCCGCAATCGCCCGGTACAACGCCGTACGGCCCCGTTCATCGCGCAGGTCGATCGGGGCCCCGCCGCGCAGGAAGGCTTCCAGCTTCTCGAAGTCGCCCCGCCGCGCCGCATCGTGCAGCGAGTTTTTCACAAAGGTCGGCAACGTCGCCGGGCGAAACGCAGAGTGATCTCCCCCGGCTGCGAAAACGTAATCTTCAACCAGGCCGATGATCCGCGCGTCGCCTCCCCTTTTTGCCACCGCCAGCGGCTGACGATCCGGCGGAACATCCGGGACGACCGGTTTCGCCCCCAGCCAGAGCAGCCGCTCGACCACGTCCGGGTCGTGTTGCAGGATGGCGTAGAGCAGCGGCGTCAACCCGTCGGGCGCTTCGTAGTTGACGTTCGCCCCCGCCAGCAACAGCAGCCGTTGCAGGCCGACATGCCGGCGCTGCACCGCCACAAGCAGGGGCGAATACCCTTCGGCGTCGAGCGCGTTGACCTCCGCCCCCCGCAGGATCAGGAGCAGGCTGTAATCCATCCACCCCCGGCGCACCGCCCAATGCAGCGGTCCCCTTCCCTGCGCATCCCGAATCGCGTCGAGCGGCTCGCTCTGCCGCTCCAGCAACCGCAAAAACGCGGGCGCACGCTCCCACGGGTAGTCACCGGTGCGGATCTCCCGGATCAACGGCGGCTCCTCCTTCTCGGGTTCCTGCAACATCCCCGCCCCGGCGTCGCCCCCGGTCGCCGCCGGGCTTTTCTGCGCCGCGGGAAGCGGCGTCTGTGCCGGAAACACCATCGCCGGTGCGGCGCGAAGTTTCTCCTGGGCGATCGCCAGGCCGATCCCGACCACCGCCGCTCCCGTCGCCCCGCTGACCGCGATCCAGCGGAGCCGCTCCAGCCAGAGCCGTCGCAGCGACGCCCGTGCCACGTGAAGCAGGCGCGCCCCGGCCGATTCGCTCGCCGCCAGCCCGGCGAGGGCGGTTTTAACCGCTCCAAACGTCTGCGAGGCAAACCGTTCGGGCAACTCCGCGCCGATTTCCAGCGCCGGCCATCCTCCGGCTGCGGGCCACCCCCGCAACGTCTCGCGAAGCCGGTTTCTGGCCCGGGTCAGGCGCATGGAGATCGCGCTGGCGCTGCACCCGTGGCGCCCGGCAAGTTCCTCCATCGAACGCCCTTCGAGATAATGCCCGATCACCGCCTCGCGCAGCCGCGCCGGAAGCCGGGCGATCGCCTCGTCGAGAGCGCCGCCCGCTGCCGCGCCCGCCTCGCTCAAGCGTTCCCGCCGCCCCGCCTCTTCCTCGCGCAGCCGCCGCCGCAAGGCCGCCTTGCGAAGGTCGAGCGCCACCTGCCGCGCCACGCGGTGAAGCCACCCGCCCAACCCCCGCCGCGCGTCGAGCCGGCCCGCCTTGAGCGCCAGCGCCATAAAGGTCGCCTGCGCCGCCTCTTCGGCTTCCGCCCGATCGCCAAGCACGCGGTGGGCCACCCCGTGAACCATCAAGGCATGCCGCTCCACCAGCGCCTCAAAAGCCGCCTGTGAGCCTTCTTCGTGAAACTTCCGTAACAGGAACTGATCGGTCGCACTTTTCATCTTCTCTTTTGCTACCGACGAGTCTCCCTGTTTTCACACATCCCCGCCCGGCGATCTTTCCTTTCGAAGCCGGGCGGCGATGATTCATGCGGAGGCTCCCGGTTGCTCTTTACCGCCCGTTTCCACCCGCGCCACCTCGAACCGCGATGCCTCCACCTTGATGAAATGGAGGATGACCGGCGCGAGGATCAATCCCGTGATCCCAAAGAGCCGTTCCCCGACGATCAGCGCGACCAGCGTCAGCCACATCGGGTTGCGGATGCGCCCGCCGATGATCTTGCTGTTGAGAAAATACTCCAGCTTGTGGATGAAGACGAGAAAGAGGAGGGTCCACCCGGCCAGTTGGGGCGAGGCGGTGAAGGCGACGCTGACGATCACCGAATTGCTGATCAGGTTGCCGATTACCGGCAGCAGCCCGCAGAGAAAGGTCACCATCACCAGCACCGCGCCGTAGCGGAGGTCGAGGGCATGGATGAAAAGCGCCGTCAGCAGCGTGTTGATGGCGGAGATCAACACCTGCGCCCCCATCACCACCTCGAAACTGGTAAAAAAACGGCGGAAAAGCTCCGCGAGCTGGCCGGTATAAAGCGAATAAAGATTAAGGGGCCGTGCGAGGCGGTCGCGATCGACCTCCGGGTTGACGTAGATCCCGATCGCGATCACCACGCCCATCAGCACAAAGACAAACTCCTTGGTCGCCAGCTTGGCAAAATCGCTCAGGTAGCCAAGGGTCTGGTGAACGCTGTCGAGCACCACCTGGATCAGGCTTTCCGTATCGTTGAACGGCAGGGTGACGCCATGTTCCGCGGCGTAATGGACGATTCTCGGGATCGCCGTCGCCATGATGTCAGGCAGGACGACGATCGCGTGGTTGATAAAGAGCGCAAACCCGTAAAAAAGCGCCGCCAGCAACACCAGAAGCAGCACGATCGCCCCCCACTTCGTCTTCCGGCTGCCGAAGGAGAGGACCTGCAGCGCGAGACTGGCAAAGAGCGCCGCCACCAGCGCCGTCATGAGATGGAGAAACCCGATCAGCCCCAGCGCGGCGAAAAAGAGGAGGTACGCCAGCTTCTGCGGTTTTTCAGGGTGCGGGGAAAGGTCGCTCATCAAGAAAAAAATAGCCGCCCCCACCTTGAGCGCCGACCCCGCCGGTGGCACGCCGAAAAGTACCTGCGGTGAGAAAAAAACCGGCCCGACTTGCGTCGACTCATAGGCAGAGACTTTCACCGTAAGAAGATCAAAATCATTCTCTTTTCACCCCGGTTGAAAGAGAATCAAAGCCTCTCCCTCATTTTCCTTATGTCGACTTCCCTCTCTCCCGGCGACCGGCTCCGCGCAGCCCTTCAGGCCGAACGACCGTTGCAGGTCGTCGGCGCGATCAACGCCTACAGCGCCATGCAGGCCGAACGCGCCGGATTCCGCGCCCTCTACCTCTCCGGGGCCGGGGTCGCCAACGCCTGTTTCGGCCTGCCCGACCTCGGGTTGACCTCCCTTAATGATGTCTGCGAAGAGATCCGCCGCATTACCCAGGCGACGCCGCTTCCGCTGCTGGTCGATGCCGACACCGGCTGGGGCGGCGCGTTCATGGTCGCCCGGACCATCCGCGAAATGACGCGCGCCGGAGCCGCCGGGTGCCATCTGGAGGACCAGGTACAGGCGAAACGGTGCGGCCACCGCCCGGGCAAGGCGCTGGTGAGCCCCGCGGAGATGGTCGACCGCCTCAAGGCCGCCGTCGACGGGCGGACCGACTCCACCTTTGTCATCATGGCGCGGACCGACGCCCACGCCATCGAAGGGCTCGCCGCCGCCATCGAACGCGCCCAAGCCTATATCGCCGCCGGAGCCGACATGATCTTCGCCGAAGCGCTCGGCTCGCTGGAGGAATACCGCGCCTTTACCGCCGCGCTCGGGCCGGAGGTGCCGGTGCTCGCCAACATCACCGAATTTGGAAAAACCCCGCTCTTTACGGTCAAGGAACTCGGGGAAGCCGGGGTGCGCCTCGTCCTCTACCCGTTGAGCGCCTTCCGCGCCATGAACCAGGCGGCGCAGACCGTCTACGAAACCCTCCGGCGCGATGGCGGCCAGTCCGCCGTGATCGACCGGATGCAGACCCGCAACGAACTCTACGAGGTGCTCGGCTACCACGCTTACGAAGCGAAGCTCGACACCCTTTTTGCCAACCAGAAAAACGATCCATCATGAGCGAAACCACGACTCCCCCACCCGTAGCCAAACCGAAAAAGTCGGTCGCCCTTTCCGGCGTCCCGGCCGGTAACACCGCCCTTTGCACCGTCGGCCGCAGCGGCAACGACCTTCATTACCGCGGTTACGACATCGCCGACCTCGCCGCCGGGTGCGAGTTTGAGGAAGTCGCCCACCTGCTCGTCCACGGCCACCTTCCCAACCCCGCCGAACTGGCCGCCTACAAGGTGAAACTCCGCTCCCTGCGCGGCCTCCCGGCAGCGGTCCGCACCGTTCTGGAAGCGCTCCCCGCCGCCACGCACCCGATGGATGTGCTGCGCACCGGCGTCTCCGCGCTCGGCTGCGCCCTGCCGGAAAAGGACGACCACTCCACCGCCGGAGCGCGCGAGATCACCGACCGCCTCCTCGCCTCGCTCAACTCAATCCTCCTCTACTGGTTCCACTTCGCCCACAACGGGCGGCGGATCGAGGTCGAGACCGATGACGACTCGATCGGCGGCCACTTCCTCCACCTCCTCCACGGCGAGGCCCCGGGCGAAGCGTGGGTCCGGGCCATGCACGTCTCCCTGATCCTTTATGCGGAGCACGAGTTCAACGCCTCCACCTTCACCACCCGCGTCATCGCCGGAACGGGGTCCGACCTCTACTCCGCCATCACCGGCGGCATCGGCGCGCTGCGCGGGCCCAAGCACGGGGGAGCCAACGAGTTCGCCTTCGACATCCAGAGCCGCTACGCCACCCCGCAGGAAGCGGAGGAGGATATCCTGCGCCGCCTCGCCGCGCGGGAGGTGATCATCGGCTTCGGCCACCCGGTCTATACGACCGGCGACCCGCGCAACCCGATCATCAAGCAGGTCGCCTGCGAACTTTCCCAGGCCTCCGGCGACCGGAAGATGTACGACATCGCCGAACGGATCGAGAGCGTCATGTGGGCGCAGAAGAAAATGTTCCCGAATCTCGACTGGTTCAGCGCCGTCTCCTACCACAAGCTGCGCGTGCCGACCGCGATGTTCACGCCGCTCTTTGTCATCGCCCGCACCTCGGGCTGGGGGGCGCACGTCATCGAACAACGCCTCGACAACAAGATCATCCGCCCGAGCGCCAACTACACCGGGCCCGAAAACCGCGAGTTCATCCCCCTCGCCCAACGCTAAACTTCCTTTTTTTCCATGTCCGCTTCCCTTGACCTTACCAGCGCCGTACGCCCCGAGCCGGATGCCCTGCTCCAGGCGATCGCCGATTACACCCTCGCCACCGACCGGATCACCAGCGCCGAAGCACTCGAAACCGCGCGGCTTTGCCTGATCGACTCGCTCGGCTGCGGCCTGCTCGCACTCGAATACCCCGCCTGCACCCGGCTGCTGGGCCCGATCGTCCCCGGGGCGGAGCTTCCCGGCACCGGCGCGCGCGTCCCCGGCACGGCGTATGAACTCGACCCCGTCCGCGCCGCCTTCAACATCGGCACGATCGTCCGCTGGCTCGACTTCAACGACACCTGGCTCGCCGCCGAATGGGGGCACCCTTCGGACAACCTCGGCGCGCTCCTCGCCGTGAGCGATTACGTCAGCCGCGTCGCCATTTCGCAGGGCCGCCCGCCGCTCACCGTCCGCGACCTGCTCGTCGCCATGATCCAGGCGCACGAAATCCAGGGGGTGCTCGCGCTGGAAAACAGCTTCAACCGCGTCGGGCTCGACCACGTGCTGCTGGTCCGCGTCGCCTCCACCGCCGTGGCCACGCGCCTGCTCGGCGGCGACCGCAACGCGATCATCAACGCGCTTTCCCATGCGTGGATCGACGGCGGCGCGCTCCGCACCTATCGCCACGCCCCGAACACCGGCTCGCGCAAGAGCTGGGCCGCGGGCGATGCCACCAGCCGCGCCGTCTGGCACGCGCTCGTCGCGCTCCGGGGCGAAATGGGATACCCCGGCGCGCTTTCCGCGCACGGCTGGGGTTTTCAGGATGTCCTCTTCAAGGGCAAGCCGGTCACCGTTCCCGCGCAGGGCTTCGGCTCCTACGTCATGGAGCAGATCCTCTTCAAGATCTCCTTCCCTGCCGAGTTCCACGCGCAGACCGCCGTGGAAGCCGCGCTCGCCCTGCACGCGGAGGTCGCCCCCCGTCTCGACGAGATCGAACGGATCGTCATCGAAACGCAGGAGAGCGGCAAGCGGATCATCGACAAGACCGGCCCGCTCGACAACCCCGCCGACCGCGACCATTGCCTCCAGTACATGGTCGCCGTGCCGCTCCTCAAGGGGAGCCTCACTGCGGAAGATTACGAAGATGCCGCCGCAGCCGATCCGCGCATCGACGCGCTCCGGTCTAAAATGGAGGTTGTTGAAAACGAACGCTTCACCCGCGATTACCTCGATCCGGAAAAGCGTTCCATCGGCAACTCCGTGCAGGTCTTTTTCCGCGATGGCAGCGCCACCGGGCGGGTCGAAGTCGAATACCCCGTCGGCCACCGCCGCCGCCGCGCCGAAGGCATCCCGCTG
Organism: Chthoniobacteraceae bacterium; assembly: GCA_035555975.1. GTDB lineage: Bacteria > Verrucomicrobiota > Verrucomicrobiia > Chthoniobacterales > Chthoniobacteraceae > DATMFV01. Next base: position 96,940 of record DATMFV010000093.1, on the reverse strand, counting down.
CTCGTGGAGAAGTTCGAGAAAAACGTCCGCCTCCGCTTTTCGGCTGCCCAGGCCGACGCGATTCTCGCCCTTTGCAGCGATGCCGCGAAACTGGCCGCCACGCCGGTCGACCAGTTTGCCGCGCAGCTCGTCTGCCGGTAGCAGACCTTTGCCGCGGCGTTTGAGTCCGAGGCGGCCTAGCGTTTCCCTACCACACGCTCCTCGCCCCCGACCGGGGTGCGGGCCAGTTCGAAGAAAACGCGGCCCGGCTCGAAGTCGGGCGCGACCGTCGGGTAAAACTCCTTTTGCCAGACCACCAGCTTGAGCGCGGCCGTTTCATCCTGGAGTTCCGCAGGAAGCCATTGGCGGGCAAACCCTTCGCTGATGGCGGCCAAACGCGCCTTGTTCTTCCTGGTATCGAGTTTTTCGAACAGCTTGCGGAAATAGAACGTCACGATTTCCGGCGTCGGTTTGTCGTCTCCCGGAGGATGGAACGCCGTTTCGCGGTCGGGATAGATCCGGCATTCCCAGCCGTCGCGATTGGTCGCCACCACGGCATACCAGCTCGTGGACGAATAGGGGCGCGGGGCAAACATCTTCCAGTTCTGGCGCAGGCCGACGAAGTGGAAGGTCCGTTTTGCCACGCCCCGGTACGACCAGCCGGAACGGGTGGAGACCACCGTCGTGGCCTGAATCAGGATTGCCAGCAGAACCATTTTCGGCACGGTCTGTTCCTGCAACGGCAGCGGGAAGCGGGGGAACGCCGTCCCGCGCGAGAGAAACCCGAAAACGCGATCGTAAAACGCCGGCGGAAGCATCGCAAACCACGCCGCGACGGAGATCCACGAAAAAAGCCCGACATTGAGCGTCAGCCCGATGCCGATGTGGAACCCGATGTAGAGGAGCGAAACCGCCGTGCGGCAAACGGCGCTGCGCCACGGGGAGAGCAGGAGCAGGATGGCGTAAATCTCAAGGTAAATGGTGGCGATCGTCAACCCCTTCATCACTCCCGGCCACTCCAGCAGCCAGCGCCCCGGCGGAAAAGGGTACGCTTCATGGGAAAGCGCGTTCTGGAGCGCGACATGGTAATTGAGCCAGACGGGGTCGCTCTTGGCATAGCCGGTGAGCCGGTAGACGATCACCAGTTGGAACACCAGGCACGCCGCGCCAAAAAAGGCCAGGGATCGCCCCGCTTCGGTACGGGGCGTGCCGCGCCCGCGCCGGGCATCGAGCGAAAAGACCTGCCCCAGCGGCAGGAACATCCCCCAGAGCAGCAGGAATCCGGCGAGCCGGTCGCCGCTGTTGATGATCCACGGGTTGCGCACGTTGAGCGAAAGGAGCAGCAGCCAGAGCAGGACGGTCATCACGCGGGTGCGCCAGCCGACCATGAATGCCGCGGCCACGACCAGGTGAAGGGCGACAACGCCGTAAACGCCCGCCATCGAGTCGGGTTGAAAATAGAGGGAGAGCGGGAGCGGCGGCTCCCCGTATTGTGCGATCACGGCCGCCTGTGGGGCCACCCCTTCGGGGCCGAGCGTCAGCGGCAGGTGCGGCAAAAGCAGCAGCAGCCGCAGGCAGATCAAACCGCCGAGGAAGATGCGAAAAAACGCCAGACCACGGGGATCGAGCGTCAGGGCGGTTTCCAGCCAGGAGCGTAGGAAGCGGGACATGGTGGGAAAGGGGGGGGGAGAACGTTTCTTCTTGTCGGCATTTTTTATGCCAGAAAAAGAAGAAATGGAAAGGTTGCGATGAGCAAAAATGAAGCGCAGGGAGCGAACCAAAGGCTTGATTGCCCCGCCAAACCGGGTAAAAGCGTCGCGATGACTCGTCCCTTTCGCTCCCTTCTGGCCGTTGCGCTGATCGCGCACCTGCTGGCCGTGGCAGCGATCGCCGTCGCTCCGCAGTGGCACGAAAAAGTGCACCACGACGCGCACAACGGCAGCCACGAGTGCGCCGTGACCCTGTTCATGAACGGGGCGCTGCACGGTGCGGCTCCCGCGCCGACGCTCCCCCCGGTGGCGTTGCGTTGCGTGGAAGTGCTGCGGCTCGAAACCGCGCGGGATCTCTTCCCGCCCCGGCTGGAGAACGCGATCCGGGAACGCGCGCCGCCTCGCCGGTAGAGCGCCCCTACCGTTTCTTTTAGCGCTTTCGCACCGCGGAGGGCGGACTCTTCTCCGCCCATCCATTCTTTCCCTGCGCCTCCGGGGCTATCCCCGAGCCATGGCGCACCCATTTTTTTGATCCATCACCTGATGAAACTCCGTTTTCTTTTTTCCTTTTCCGCTCTTTTCCTCGCCCGCCTTGCGCTGGCCCAAACCGACCTTTCCACCGATACCGCCCCCGCGGACGACCCGACGATGACCTTTCTCGACGAAGTGGTCGTCACCGCCGCCCCGCTGGAGCGCACCCTCTTTGAACAGGCCCAGCCGGTCACCGTTTTGAGCGGCAAGGAGCTGCAACTCCGCCTGCAACCAACCCTGGGCGAAACGCTCGGGCAGCAGCCGGGCGTCAGTTCCACCTATTTCGGACCCGGGGCGAGCCGCCCGGTCATTCGCGGCCTCTCCGACGACCGCATCCGCATCCTCAACAACGGCGTCACCGCGCTCGATGTCTCCAACGTCAGCCCGGACCACGCCGTCACGCTCGACCCGCTCACCATTGAGAAGGTCGAGATCGTCCGCGGCCCGGCGACCCTCCTCTACGGTCCCAACAGCGTTGGAGGCGTGGTCAACGTCATCGACAACCGCATTCCGGACGAACGCATCGAACCGGGGCTGCTCGACCTGCCGGTCCGGGGCGTGCTGGAGAGCCGCTTTAACTCGGTCGACGAAGAGCGTTCCGCCTCCGGTCTCGTCGAGTTCGGTCTCGGGCCGGTCGTCTTCCACCTCGACGGGTTCAAGCGCAAGACCGAGGATGTCCGCATCCCCGGCTTCGCCCGCAGCGAGCGGCTCCGCAGGCGCGAACCGCTCGAACCGGGGGAAAAGGAACCCCGCAACGTCCTCCCCAACAGCTTCACCGAAAGCGAAGGGGGGAGCGCGGGTGCCTCGTACATCTGGGAGCGCGGCTATTTCGGTCTCGCCTACTCGGGTTACAACTCCAACTACGGCACCGTGGCGGAGCCCGATGTGACGATCGACCTGCACCAGCGCCGCTGGGACGGCAGGGGGGCGTTTTTCACGCCGCTGCCCGGCATCAAGGCGATCCGCTACCAGTTGACGCATTCCGACTACCGGCACACCGAGTTTGAAGGGGAGCAAACCGGTACCCTCTTCCGGATCAGGGGATTCGACGGCCGTTTTGAACTGGCGCACGAAAAGGTGGGGCCCTTTGAAGGGGTCATCGGCTATCAGACGGAGCACTCCGACTTCTCCGCCCTCGGTGAAGAGGCGTTTCTCCCGCCGACCGAGACCCACCGTCACGCCGCGTTTCTCTTTGAGGAGATCGCCGTCGACGCGTTTCGCTACCAGTTCGGCATCCGTTATGACTATACTGACGTTGCCAGCAGTTCCAACGCCCTCTTCGGCCCCGGCGATACGCGCGATTTCCATTCGCTGAGCGGTTCCGCCGGCGTTGTCTGGACCCCGGTGGAGGCGTACGCGCTCGCCTTCAACGTCGCCTACACCCAGCGCGCCCCGACCTACGTGGAACTCTTTGCCGACGGCCCCCATATCGCCACCGACTCGTTCGAGATCGGCGACCGCTCGCTCGGGCTGGAGCGCTCGCTCGGCTTCGACCTCACCCTGCGCAAACAGACCGGCTTCGTCACCGGCAGCGCCAGCCTCTTCTATAACCGTTTCAACGACTTCATCGCTCTCTCGCCAACCGGCGCGGAGTGGGTCGGGGAACCGGGCGAACCTGGCCTGCCGATCTACGAGTTTAGCGCCACGGACGCCGATTTCTTCGGCGGGGAGGTGGAGACCATCTTCCACCTCATCACCCCGACGCTCGAAACCACCGAAGGTTTGAACAGGGAGGAAACCCTTTCCGGGTCGACCGAAATGGGTAGCTATCACGGGTTGAACCTGGAACTGCGGGCCGACTATGTCCATACCCGCGACCGGCGGACCGGGCGCTCGCTGCCGCGCATCCCCCCGTTCCGGGCCACGGGCGCGCTTGCCTATCAATACAAAAGCTTCGGCGCACGGCTCGAAGCGCAGTATTCCGCGCGGCAGAACCGCACCGCCGACTACGAACTGCCGACCGATAGCTACCTCCTCCTCAACGCCAGCCTGACCTACCGGTGGCAGGCCGGTCCGGCCACGATCGACCTCTACCTGCGCGGCACCAACCTGACCGACGAGGAAGCCCGCCTGCACACCTCCTTCCTCAAGGAGATCGCGCCGCTCCCCGGCCGCAGCATCCTCGTCGGCCTGCGCACGGAGTTTTAGCCCCGGGAACCCGGTTCCTTTCCGGGAATCCTCCTTCCTTGAGGCCCAACGGGCCGTCCATTCCTCAGCCCGGCCCAACGGGCCGGGAATGGACGGCATCCCGTCATGCGGCCTGAAAGGTCGCGACCCGCCGCCCCTGGATCACTCCTGCGGCGGGGCCTCCGTCCAGTTCCCCGGCACATTGCCCGAAACATTGGCCTTTTTCCTGAACTCCGAAGGTGAATACCCGGTGCGCTGCTTGAACTGGTTCGAAAAATAAAACACATTCTGGTAGCCGCACATCTCCGCGACATCGCTCATGTTGAGCGGCAACCGCGTCAGGCTCAAAAGCCGTTTCGCTTTCTGAATGCGGGCATTGAGAATCACCTCCCGGGGCGACTCATCCAGAACTTCGCGAAAAAGCCGCGCGAGATAATCCTTGTTGTACCCGGCCCTTTTGGCGAGATCGCCCGGATGCCGGAACAGCTCGGGATTCTGGGAGACCTTCAGAGCGAGGCGACGCACCATCAGGTGTTGTGCCGGAACCAGTTGCCGGTTGGCTTCCCCGACAAGCCGCGCATGGTGCTCAAAATCCATGATGAGCCCCTGAAGCAAAACGGCGGCCTCGGCCCTGCGCTGCGCAAACTCATCCAGCGTAAAGGCGAGATGAAAATTCATCAACGCCAGCAGCTTCTGGGCAATCGTCTCATAAAACCCGATATCGACGGTCTCATGGCAAAACGGCAGGTCGCCCAAATCCGCCGGAGTCAATTCGATATCGTTTCGCCAAAGCTGATGGTGAAACCAGAACATGGAGACCCGCTCCCGTCCCGGCTGCTGCCATGCCTCCTCCACCAGATCGGGGTAAAGATAAAAGAGGCTCCCCCGCTTCATCTCAAACACCCGCCCGTCCTTCAGTCGGACCTCTCCGTACCCACCCGCCACGATCCAGAGATCAAAGGTCGTGATCTGTCGCTTGAACCACTCCGGTTTGGCCCGGTGCGCCTTGGTCCAGGTGATAAAGCCGCAGGAATTCGCTTTCGGCACCACCCTGATCGTTCTCCAGTCCATCTCAGCGGAAGTTCTTTCACGTGGCCACATCAGGCGGGAACCATGTAACGCTTCCGGCAGCGAAACCAACCCCTAAATCCTGAAAACAAAGCCCGAGTCGTGTTTTTATAAAAGTAAGTCGCGTTAAACTATGGTTGCCGCCAAAAGTAAACCTTAAAGTGTTTCAAACGTCCAGCCCCCCTTTCCCCATGAGACCGATGAACACCATGATCCAGCCTATTTCGCCGACTGCGGTTCCATCAGTTGTAAAAACCAGCACCTCAAAAACCAGCACCTCAAAAACCAGCACCTCAAAACGATGGCGCTCAAGGCTGCCAAAACTGCTCTCTGGAAGTCTGGCCTGCACCCTGCTTTTGCCCGGCATCTCTTCTTTGCAGGGCGCCAATGAATTTGAGTCAAATTTTTCCGCCCAGAGAGCCAACTGGAACACCTCCGGCAACTGGACGAGGGTGACTGGCGTCGGTGACATCCCCAAAACCGTGGCGGACTCGGTGAAGATCATCGCCCTTGCCGACCGGCGCGATATCATTGTCAATGTGGACGATATCCACATCAATCTGCTGGAATACGCGGCACCGGCAATCGGGGTCGATCCGGATGCCCAATACATCTTTGCAGACGGCACCCGGACGCTCACGGTAAACACCCTGACCAAAAACGGAAGCCAATCGACCGCCGTAGCCAACGGCAAGATCAGCAACGTGGAGCAGTCTCTGAGCCTCGTGATCGGCGACCTGAATATCAATAGCGGGACCTTCAATATCGGGTTTGGTACTTCGACCAATTCCATTGGCGGCCTGGATGCCTTCAATGTCACAGGCAAAACCACGGTTTCCACTGGCACCTCTCTCTTCTTTAGGGGGGTACAAAACCGGAACCCGGAAACGAACCACATCCAGCTCGGGCACCTTCAGCTCTCAGGCACTGGAAAACTGGTCCTCGGTGGCAACGGCAATAGCACCGGCACCGTAGAGGTCTTCTCCCTTTCGGGCAACGGTTTGGTCCGGGTAGGAGACAACAGCACTAATAACGGCACCGCCGGCACGCTCCATATCAACAGCAAAAACGCGTCTGCGGAAACCTTCTCCGGAACGCTTCAGGATTATATCAACGTCAACAACCCGGCCAAACTGACCATCCTGAAAACGGGAACGGGAACCCAGGTTTTTTCACGGAGCGCGGGAAACACCTACTCCGGAACGACCACGATCAACGAAGGCGTTCTCGCGGTCACCAACACCACCACCACGAGCAGCGGGCTGGGAACCGGTCCCGTGGAAGTCGGCGGGACGGGGATTCTGGCCGGAAAGGGTTTCATTGCTCCCGGCACACGGCTGGTCTTTGCCGATGAAGAGGACGAAGACGGGACCGAGGTGGGCAATACCATCACGGTTCACACCGGGGGAAGCATCGCCCCTTCGGCTCACCTGCTCACCCACGAAGCGACCAAGCTGACCCTCAACGGGGCAGACAACCTCGGGGCGACGATCCTCGACATGGAGGAAGGCTCCTCCTTCCGCTTCCGGCTCGGTGCGGACAACACCAGCGACTCGCTTCACTTTTCCAATTACCATGCCGGAGGCTTGCAGCTTTTCAGTGGTGGCATTGATGTCAACGTTCTTGGTATACAGGAGGGTGTCTTCAACCTCTTGACCTTCAGTTCCATCACGGAAAATGAACTCGATACGCTCGCCGGGCTGCTCAACGCAGGCAGTGGCTTTGGCGGCTATACAGCAACCTTTTATGGAGACGGCACGACCATCTCTCTGCAGGTGGACGCCATTCCCGAGCCGCGTGAAACCGCTCTCCTGCTGATGGGGCTGGCGGGCCTTGTCGGCTGGCGGCGGTATCAGAAAAGGCAAAGCATCAGATTATGTTAAAAATCGGCGTCATCGGAGCCGAACGCCGGGGAAAAATCGCCCGGCTGGCTCATCAACCTGAAAACGGCATCCATCTGGTCGCCGCTTCCACCCTTCATCCCGAACGGATTGCCGGGATGAAGGAAATCTACGGACCGGATTTCTTCATCACCGGCGACTACCGCGAACTGCTCCGACAACCGCTCGACGCCGTGTTCATCTGCACGCCCGACTATCTGCACGAGGAACACACCCTCGCCGCCATGGAAGCCGGAAAGGCAATCTATCTGGAAAAACCGATGGCGATCAGCGTGGAAGGGTGCGACCGCATCCTCGCCGCAGCCAAAGCCCGGGGAACGCTCCTCTACCTCGGCCACAACATGCGCTTTTCCCCGGTCATGCAAAAGATGAAGGCGCTCATCGACGCCGGGACCATCGGCGAAGTCCAGAGCATCTGGTGCCGTCACTTCATCTCCTACGGCGGCGATGCCTATTTCAAAGATTGGCATTCGGAACGCCGCCATAGCCACGGACTGCTTCTCCAGAAGGGAGCGCACGACATCGACGTGATCCACTGGCTGGCGGGAGCGTACACCCGGCGGGTCGTTGGCATGGGTAAACTCTCGGTTTACGACAAGCTGCCGCGTCGCCATCCCGACACGCCGCAACCTCCCGTCGTCAAAAACAACGATCACTGGCCGCCCGCAACCACCACGGGTTATAGCCCGAACATCGATGTGGAAGACTCCAGCATGATCCTGATGCAACTGGCCAACGGGGTTCAGGCTTGCTATCTCCAGTCTCACTATACGCCGGACGATGTCCGCAACTACACCATCATCGGCACCGAGGGACGGATCGAGAACTACGGCGACCGTTCCACCGAAGAGCGCGAAGCAGCCATTCATGTCTGGAACCGGCGGAGCGGCTATCAGGAGCAGGGACATGTGATCCACAAAGTCCCTTACCTTGCAGGAGCGCACGGCGGATCGGACCCTCGCATCGTGCAGGAATTTCTTGATGTGATCCAAGGTAAACCGGCGTCAAAAGAGGCCGCGACACCGCTCGACGCCCGCATGTCGGTCGCCACCGGTTACCATGGCACCGAGTCGCTTCGAAACGGCAACTGCCCCTGCGATATTCCACCCGTCAACCTGACCTGCAAGAGCGGCATTGAAGGTTGAGCATCGATCGTGCATCTTTCATCGCTGGATCATGAAGCTGCCCCTCTCCCCTCTCAACATCCGGTCGGTTCCAGACCGCCACGGCTTTACCTGGATCGAACTGCTGGTGGTTCTGGCCATTGCCGGTGTTCTGATCGCCCTGCTCTCAGGGGCTGCCGGGAAAATGCTCAATGGCAGGAAAGTGGTGAAAGAGATCGCCAACTTTCGCACCATCGGAACGGCGCTTCATAGCTACCTCGCCGAACATCAGCAGGTGATGCCGACCATGAATACTTCCAAAAGAATACTGGCTTATCACATTGGGCTTCTTGAAACGGTCAGCGATTGGAATCTTCTCGCCAAAAGCGGCACCAATGCTGCGGCCGTTGAAAGCCTGTTTATCAGCGCCTATGACGACCGACCCGTGCCGAGCCGTTGGGATTCCTACGCCAAAAACCATTACATGGGCGATGACATGAAGGAACAGGTCGACTTCGAAACGGTTGGAGTCCTTCGTTACAACGAAATCGTCCACCCGTCACAAAAACTTTATTACATTCCCGCGTATTTCCTGAGAAAATATCAGCCGTCATTCAGTGCCGCAAGCGTCAACTCCCCTTTTATGGATCCTCCCCACCATGCCGGATACAAGGGAGCGTTCCCCGGCCTGTTTGTCGATGGGCACGTGGAAATGGTGGACCCCGACCCGGCTCGCGTCGGCACGACGGCCTACTTAATCCGCATCCGGATGATCATGCCCAGAAGATAGTTAAGCCCTGCAATGGCTCGCCGCGAAATGAAGGGACGACCTCCGCATCGCTGAACCCGGTCCCTGCTCTCACGGCGGACGCAGCGGTCCGTGCTCCAGAGTGCTCCCGCGCCGGGACGACTTTGATCCAACCTTTCAAATACAACATGAAAATCGCTACTGTTGCCCTGTCTCTTTTATTGACTTCCACCCTCTGCGCGAAAGAACTCAAACTGATGTTCGGCAAGGAAACCGACCGTCAGGAAACACAGGAATTTCTCGATTTTAGCTATATCACCCCGGAAGCGGAGGAGTTTACTCCCAAAAGCAAACTTGGCGACAAATCCAACCCGGGCTGGATTTATACTCCTTCAGAGTCGCGCCCGGGAAGTCTTCCCGCAGATGTTTTTCTTGAACACAACCTCTGGTGCCGGGATGCCACACTGGTGCTTCCCTGGAGCGAACCCGAAGCAACCATGACCGTCTGGATCGGCGACTGGAACAGCGGCTGGCGTCGGTTTTACCAGGAGAAGGAGATCGTGCTCAAAGCCAATGGGGAAGTGGTTTACCAGCAGGAACTCAACCCGCAAAGCGCCTACGACGAGTGGTGCAAACTTGAAGAATACGTTTTCAGCAAAAACGACGGCACCTGGGAGCGGCTGGTTGAACCGATCCTGGCGAAGAAGACCTTCACGGTCAAACCGGTTGATGGCAGGATCAACCTCAAGATGAGAAACATCCTCCTGACGGCGCTCACCGTCAGCGCGACCCCCCAGGAAGCTGCGACCACTGCGGCCAACGTGGAAAAGGAGCGCCGGGAGCAGTTTGCCGCCCGCTACCCGTGGAAACCGCAGCCTGATGAGCCGATGCCGGAACTTTCGCCGGTAGTCCAGAAACGCGGCTATATTCTTTTCCAGAAGTATAGTGAAGAGACGGTTTACCCGTGGACCCGCCCGACAGCCGACGAAGTAAGTGATACCATCCGGGTCTTTGCCGCCAAAGATGAGCAGGAAATACTCCGTTTCGGCGTCCTGCCGTTGAGGGAGATCCCGGAGCTGTCGGTCAAGGTGGGGGATTTCACCGGGGAGAATGGCAAGCTTGAAACCGCAGCCAACGCCGATCTCTGGCGGGAACGCTACAAGGAGCAGGGAAGCCGCTCCACCAATGGAATCATCACCTCCATGCGGCAGCTCGACCCGCTCTCGTATGTCTTGCAGGAGATGAAGCCGCAGCACGGCGAAGTCGGCACCCCGCGCATGTTTACGCTGGACTTTCGCGTTCCCCCGTCGGCAAAGGCGGGCGACTATTTTGCGCCTTTGACCATTCTCTCCGGAGAAAAGGTGATCGGCACCGCCCGGCTGCAACTCAAGGTCCTCCCCTTTGCACTCAACTACAAGGGAGCGGCCACTTATAACTTCACCATGGGCTACAGCCATTGGGCCGACTGGTGGGGGGCCAATCGGGAGCCTGACGAAATGCGGGAAGTGATGCGTAAGCAGAGCGAGTTTCCCTACAAGTACCGTTTTAACACCAACCAGTTCAACCCGTGGGGGTGGAGGATTCCTTTCATCTTCCCGCTTGGCAAGATCGACGGCCCTCCGGGCGAGCGCCGCTTTAGCCAGACAGCGGAACAGCAAGCCAACTTTGAATGGTGGATCGACCAGTTCCGCAAAGATCCCGAGTGCCGTTATATTGAACTGCGCCCGTTCGCCCTGTTTTCCAACTGCGGATGGAGATCGGGCGGTCTGCGCAAACTCCTTGATTCCGACAACCGGGAGCTTGATCTTAAGGATATCGAAAATCTCACGCGCGAGATTGACCAGATGTGCAAAAAGCGTGGCTACCCCGAGATCTACTGGTACTACGACGGGGAAATCGACAACTATGGTATCGAAGGCGTCAAATACATGCTGAAAGTGGCCGAAGCCGTCAAGCGTGCCGGGGCCACCAGCTATGTCACCATCAACGGTCCGCTGGCCTACAAGATGACCCCGCCGGTCTACGAACATATCTGGGCCAACCCGGCAACCCCGATTGACGAAAACTTGCTCGCCACCATCAAGCAGTACGGGCACAAATTCGGCTCACACAACAGCGGCGACTCCCGCTTTCAGGCCGGGTTCTGGTTCTGGCGCACCGGCGGCGAGGGGCGCTATCAGGAGACTTCCATCTCGTATGCCAACTATATGCTGCCGTATTGCCTCCTCCCGTGGAACTACAACACCTCGCTGGTCTATCCCGATCCGAAAACACAGGGGCAGCGCCCTTCCCTGCAATTCCTGAACTACCGCGACGGGCGGGATGACTACCTTTATCTCTATACACTGGAGAAAACACTGGAAGCCGCTCCAGCCGACGCCCCGGCCCGCGCTGCGGCGGAGAAGTTCCTTGCCGGGATGAAGGAGCGGATTCACGTCGACCAGCGCAAATACCACACCGCCACCTTTGACGGCATCGAAGGGACCGCCGAAGTCTCCATGGAAGAGTGGAACAATTTCTCGCTCGAACGTTTCCGCTGGAAAATCGCCACCCTCATCATGGATCTCCAGAACAACTGATGAAAACAGCCTTTTTACTGCTCGCCATCCTGTTCACCGCGCACGCCCTCCCGGCAGCCGGGGTCACGGAAATCCCCTTTGGAAAGGAAAACGCGCTGGTTTCCACGGAGTTCACGGGCGGCGTCACCGACCGCCGCAGCGAAGCGAAAGTCTGGCGCGATGCCACGAACCTTTACGTCGCCCTCTGGTCCGAACACGGTGCGCTGGTTCACAAGGCCGACGTGCTCACCGGCCATGATGACCCTGTTTACCGCGACGACTGTGTGGAGATCTTTCTTGACGCCGAAGGCCGGGGAACCAGCTTCTACCAGATCGTTGCCAATGTGAACGGAGCCATTTTTGACCATTTTCGCGACGATCACCGACGGTCTTTGCTCCGGTGGGATTCGGACGCCACGGTAAAGGGGCGTTACGGAACGGATTTTTACGAGATCGAGGTGGCGATCCCCCTCGCCTCGCTCAACCTCGGCAACAACCCGTCCCGGGAGATCGGGCTCGCCGTCGGCACGCACACCCGCTACAATAAGGACAACCGCTCCACCTGGGGGGAATACCACCAGCCGCAGACCTGGAAACGGTTTACGCTCACCGGCGACTACCCGGTGGTCCTCGCTTCGTGGAGCGGCTCCGAAGCGGCGGGCGAACAGCAGTTTGAGTTTGCGCTGAAGAATGTCTCCGAGCGCGATCTGTCCCTGACCGGTGCGTTCAACGACCGCGAAATCACCGTGAACCTCCCCGCCGGAGAAACCCGCGAGCTTCTGGAGGAGACGCTGCACACGCTCAACGAACCGGTCGAACACCGGCTGGTGCTCCGCGACGGCACGCACGAGGTTGTGCGTTTTGTCCGCAAGTTCACCCCGCACCCGCTGCTCCACGCGGTCCCCGCTTCCGCCCTTCTGTTTGAAGGCGACGCCATCCGGATCACCGGGCGCATCAACGAAGACCCTTCCGCGCCGCTGGAAGTGGTGCTCCACTCCGGCGAAAAGACCACGCGAAAGGAAATTCCGCTCTCCGGGAGACGCTTCTCCGTCGCCATGCCACAGGAACGGACAGACCGCGTCGAATGCAGCTATAAGGGCGAAACGTTGGCGTTTGAACTCGAAAGCATCGCCTCACCATGGAGCGAAAAGTGAAAGCCCTTGCCTTCTTCCTGAGCTTTTCAGCGGCGGGCCTCCTCGCCGCCGCTGCGAAGAGCGTCCAACTCGAACTGGTGGCGGGAACGGAGCAGACGCAGACGTTCTATATCGACGCCAAACACCTGCGGGCCGATAGCTCCAGCTTCCGGCTGACAGGAGCCGACGGCAGTGAAGTCGCGTTTTCCTTTGATCTGCGCTACGCGCCTCCTGCCGATGCCGACCGGCACTTCTTCAATGGCCGGTTTGTGCCAAAGCCGAATGGGTATCATTCCAAATGGAGCGCTCCCGCCTCGCAGGAAGCCTTCGCGCACCCCGGTTGGCTCTCGTTTAAAAAGCAGCCCGGTGTCGAACGCTATACCCTTACCTATACCACCGGAACGCCCGACACCGTCCGGCCCCGCCCCAATGCCACACTCCGTCCGTGGTGGATCGAGCTGATGCACGACCCGCAACTCCATGATCCGGAGCTGCTCTCCTTCCGGAAAGGAACGCTCAGCCAGCTTCCCGACGGCGGCGTGGAGATCAGCCATTCCTTCCGCTGGCACGCGGATGCCTATATTGCCGATCCCCGCCTGAAAGGGCGGCGCTTGATCGCCGTGCTTCGTAGCGCAGGCTTGAACGGTTTTTTTAGCGTGCCGTTTTATAACCCCCTCATCCCGAGAACGAACGCGATCAACGGTTATTTCAAGACGCCTCCCGGTGCGCCGACCGATCTCTGCGTCGAAGGTCGCGTCGCCAACCGTTCGGGCGATCTTTTTCGCGGCCCGTACGGGTTCATGAATGTCCGGCCCGTGCAGGAGGTAGGCCAGGTCCATGCGCTTTACCTTCAGTCGCCACCGGAGGAGATCCCGATCACGGTCAAACTCAACTCTCGCCTCTACCACCTCGGCGACCGGCTCCGGATCACGACCGACGGCCTTGGCCATGAATTGTTGCACCCCGTGGGCCCGGGGATCGCGCGGGTCGAGCGGTGGGAGCCGAAAGAATGCACCATCGTCGCGTCTCTCAAGACGCCCGACGGCAAAGCCGTGAAGACCTTTACCGGCGAAGTGTTCCGGTTGGAAGGCGTTTCACCCGGCTTCTACCGGCTGGAAGTGGCCCTGCAAAGCCGCCGCGCCATCCCGGAAACTATCGTTACTAAAACCTTCGCCGTTGAAATCCAGAACGGACCCGTTTGGACCCTTCAGGAGTAGAAAAGTCCCTCTTCACCGACGCCCCTTGAGCGTAAACCGGATCGGGACATTGACGATCGAGGCCACCGCCGCTCTGCCCCGCCGCGCCGGGCGGAATGACCACCGTTCGCTCACCACGCTGCGGGCCCGTTCGTCGAGCAGCGGGTAGCCGGAGGAACGCGCCACCGAGACGCTGACCACCTTCCCGTGTTCGTTCACGCTGATCCGCAGGTAAACCACCCCTTCATGCCCTGCCTTGCGCGATTCCTCGGGATACGACGGATGCGGATTGCGCAGGTACCCGGCCTTCGAGGTGAGCGCCCCGCCCCCCGCTTGTGCGGAGGTGGCGTCCTGACCCGGGATCGCCGAACTTCCATCGCCGGAAACCCGCGCGACGTGAGCCCGGCGCGGTTTCGGCTTCGGCTTGGAAGCGGGTTTCTTTTGGGGAGCCGGGGTGGCCTTGGCCACCGCCTGCGGCGTCGGTTTCGGGGTCGGCTTGGCGACGACCACTTCCGGAGGGGCGACCGGTTCCGGTTCGGGCTCCGGCTCGGGTTCCGGTTCTTCCACGGGAGGCTCGGGTTCGGGCTCCGGCTCCGGTTCGGGTTCCTCCACCGGCGGTTCGGGTTCCGGCTCCGGTTCGTCGATCACCTCGGGGGTGATCGGCGCGTTTTCATCCACCACATCGGCGGGCAGCGCCGCCACAAGCGTTACTTCCACGCCGGTTTCCGCCACCACCACCCCAAATTCCGGCGGCGTGTACGGCTCTTCCTTGCCGTGAATCCCGTACAAAATGCCGAGATGAATCGCCCCGGCCAGCAGCAGGTAGGCAAAATAGTGCCGGACCGGCTCCCTTTTGGTAAAGGTAAACCGGTCGGTCTTCCCGCGCTTGGCCGCCGCTGGTGGAACCAGGTTTTCCACGGAAGATTTGGCGGGCGGCTTCACGGTTGGCGTTGAGGGTGGTTCCTTGAGTTGATTCATTTCCGGCGCGTCTCAATGGCGACCTTGGTGATCCCGAGCTTGCGGGTTTCATCCAGAATGGCAATCGCCCGGCCAAACTCGGCTTTCTCGTCGCCGTTGATAAAGACCTTGGGATCGCTCTCCGTTTCCTTGAGCGCCTTGAGCCGTTCGACAATCTGTTCCAGCGAAGCGGCGTCCTTGTTGAAATAGTAATCGCCGCTTTCCGTGACGGTGATGGCGGAGTAGTCCTGCCGATCCTGCGGAGCGCTCGTCGAGGCGACGGGCACGTTGACGGTGACTCCCTCGTTTTTCACCATGGAGAGGGAGACCATGACAAAGGTCGCCAGCAGAAAGAAAACGATGTCAATGAGGGGGATGACCTCGATGCGCGCCTTCTTCTGCGACCGTGGCGAAGGGATCTTCAAGCATCCACCTCCATGGTCTGAAAGGCGCAGTTGGAAGCCCGCTTGACGAAGTAAAGCTCCAGGTGCGACGCCGCGTCTTCAAGATCGTGCCGCGCTTCCTCCAACTGGGAGTTGAGGTAGTTGAACGGGATCAGCGCCAGAATGGCGACCCCGAGCCCCGCGGCCGTGGCGATCAACGCTTCGGCGATCCCCCCGGTGATCGCCTGCGGCGCACCGAGTTCCTCTCCGCCCAGCAGGCTGAAGGAGTGGATCATCCCGGTCACCGTGCCGAGCAGCCCGAGCAGCGGCGCGAGCGTAATAATCGTATCGAGCACGGTCAGCCCCCGGTTGAACCGCTTGAGTTCCCAGTTGGCGGCGCGAAGCAGGGCGTCGGAGACCGACTTGTCGCGGTGTTCGAGCGCGTAAGTCACCGTCCGGGCGACATAATCGCGGCAACCGGTGCCGGTTTTCAGGGCGCCATCGAAATCGCCCCGCTCCACCTGCATCAGAATCTCGCTCACCCGCTTGGGCTGGCGATGAATCTTGACCATGATGACAAAAACCATCCGTTCGATGACCACGGTCAAAGCCACCAGCGACGCCACCAGGATCGGCCACATGATCGGGCCGCCTTTAATAAATAATTCAATCATGAAGTAGGAAGGGGCAAGTCTACCGTTTCGGCCGGTTCACGCTTTCGCCATCTTGCCATTTTCTCTTGTCGGCTTGCACTTCTCTTTTTGGGGGTGTGACAAAAAGTCCTCTCGGCGAAGCCCTATTTAAGGCCCAACGGGCCGACAATCCCTCAGCCCAGCCCAACGGGCTGGGAATGCGTCCCGTCAAATGATGCGGTCTGAAGGACCGCGATTCCCCGTTGGCCGCACCTTGGCCTCATGTCCCCGGGTATCACGCCCCGTTGGGGCGTATGGCATGTCGTGACCATTTCCCAGGCCGTTGGCCTGGGCTGAGGGATTTTGGGCCGTTGGCCCAAGGTCTTCCTTTCTATCGGATGATTCAAAAAAAAGAGCGTTGCCCCGGTTGGAAACAACGCTCTTTTTTCAAATGGACCGACGGATTCCTACACCGTCACCGGCGCGGCGGGGTAGGCATCGGGCTTGACGTTCTTGTGAAAGTCAGCCCCGTTTTCCGTAGCGGCGACATAGTTCGCGCGGATGACGAAATCACCGAAATGCTCCCCTTCGAGCCGTTCCAGAGCGTAATGCCTGAAGATCGGCCCGAGCACATTCTGGATCTCGCTCCCGTCGACATCCTGCCGGTAGAGCTTGCTCAGGCGTTCGCCCGCGTGAGCACCGCCGAGGTAAACGTTGTAGCGCCCCGGGCCGCGGCCGACGAGGCCGATCTCCGAGTTGAACGGACGCCCGCACCCGTTGGGGCAGCCGGTCATGCGGATGGTGATCGAGTCGTGCCGCAACCCGGCTTCCTCGAGCTTTTCCTCGAGCCGGTTGAGCACGTCGGGCAGGTAGCGTTCCGACTCCGCCAGCGCCAGCCCGCAGGTCGGCAGCGCCACGCACGAAATGGAGCCGAGCCGCAACCCGCTCTGTTCGTGGCTCTTGGAAATCCCGTACTTCTTCATCACCCCTTCGATCTCCACGCGCTTCTTGGCGGAGATGTTGGCGAGGATCAGGTTCTGGTTCGGCGTCAGGCGATAGTCGCCGTCGTGGATCTTCGCGATTTCCCGCAGGCCGGTCTGGAGCGGGTAGTCCTCCTTGTCGAGCACGCGCCCCCCTTCCACAAAGAGGTTGTAGTGGAAGTTACCGTTTTCATCCTCCACCCAGCCGAAGCGGTCGCCGTTGGTCTCAAAGTGATACGGGCGCACCGGTTCGAGGTCGTAACCGAGGTAACGGTTGACTTCGGAGAGAAACCATTCCGGGCTGCGATCCTGGATGGTGTACTTGAGGCGGGCGTTCTTCCGGTCGGAGCGGTCGCCGTAATCGCGCTGGACGAGCATCACCTTTTCGGAGACATCGACAATCTGGTCCGCCTTGCAGAAGCCGATCACGTCGCCCAAACGCGGGAAGGTCGCTTCGTTGCCGTGGGTCATCCCCATGCCGCCGCCGACCACGACGTTGTACCCCGCCACGCGGTTGTTTTCGACAATGGCGATGAACGAAAGATCGTGCGCAAAGACGTCGACATCGTTGTGCGGCGGCACGGCGATGTTGACCTTGAACTTGCGCGGCAGGTAGGTCTTGCCGTAGAGCGGTTCGGAGGGCGGCTCGCTGCTGATGATCTTTTTGTCGTCGAGCCAGATTTCGTGGTACGCCCCGCCCCTCGGCGTCAGGTGCTCGGCAATGGCATTGGCCGCCTGGTGGACCTCGGCATGGATGCTCGAAAGGTACGGGTTCGGGCTGCACATGACGTTACGGTTGACATCGCCGCACGCCGCGATGGTGCTCATCGCCGCCTTGTTGGCCGCCTGGATGGTCCGCTTCAGGTTGCTTTTGATGATCCCGTGAAGCTGGAACGACTGGCGGGTCGTCAACTTGACGGTGCCGTTGCCGTAGTGCCGCGCCATGGCGTCGATCGCGAGCCATTGCTGCGAGTTGATCACCCCGCCCGGCACGCGGATGCGGAGCATGAACGCGTATGCCGGTTCCAGCCGGTGCTTGCGCCGGTGCGGGCGCAGGTCGCGGTTGTCCTGCTGGTAGCTCCCGTGGAACTTGATGAGTTGCACGTCTTCCGGCGAGAGCGCACCGGTGGAAAGGTCTTTGAGCCCTTCGACGATGGTGCCGCGAAGGTAGTTGGACCGCTCCTTGATCCCTTCGGTGGCGCTGGGTTTCTTTTCAGTAAGTGACATAGGAAAAAAATTCAGTACACGTCGCGCTGGTAGCGTTTCGCCTTTTTGAGGTCTTCGAGGTAGCTTTCAGCGGCTTCGCGCGATTTGCCGCCTTCTTTTTCAACGATGGAGAGAAGCGCATCGTGAACGTCGTGCGCCATGCGCGAGGCATCGCCGCAGACGTAGAAGTGCGCCCCTTCCTCCAGCCAGGCGTAGAGATCGCGGCCCTGTTCGCGCATCTTGTCCTGCACGTAGATCTTCTCGGGCTGGTCGCGCGAAAAGGCGACATCGAGCCGCGAAAGCGCCTTGTCGGCGAGGTGCTGCTGCCATTCGAGCTGGTAGAGGAAGTCGTAGGAGTAACGCTGGTCGCCGAAGAGGAGCCACGATTTCCCCTTATGCCCGAGTTCCGCGCGGTGTTCCACAAACGAGCGGAACGGCGCGACCCCCGTGCCCGGCCCGACCATGATGATCGGCGTATCGCCGGAGGCCGGAAGCCGGAAGTTCTTGTTCTTGTGCAGGTAGACCGGCACCGGATCGCCCTTTTTGAGCGCGTCGGCAAACCAGGTCGAGGCAATCCCCTTGCGGTCGCGCCCGTGGGTCCGGTAGCGGACCGACGCGATCGTCAGGTGAACCTCGTCCGGGTGCGCCAGCAGGCTCGAAGCGATCGAGTAAAGCCGCGGCGGCTGCTTGCGCAGGATGCCGGTCAGTTCCGCCGCCGTCAGCGTCTTGGGCGGAAAATCCTCCAGCGCATCGACGATCCAGCGCCCCCAGAGGTAGTCGCGCAACTGGTCTTCGCAACCTGCGGAAAGGAGTTCCGCGAGCTTGGGCGACTGGACAAGCCCCTGGAGCTTCGTCAGGAACGGGCGGGAAAGGACGGTGATGTCGTAATCCTCCCGCAACGCTTCGGTGAGCGATTTTTTCACGCCTGCGACCTCGACCGCCTCGGTCCCCGAAAGGCGCGCGGCTTTGAGGACCGGTTCGATCACGTCATCGGGGTTGATCGTCAGGACCCCCAGCGCGTCGCCCGGCTCGTAGTCGAGCCCGGAGTTTTCCAGCGAAAGCTCGTAGTGCCAGGTCTCCTTTGCCGTACCGGTGCCGTTGAGGAGGACGCGTTCGAGCAGTTCCGACTGGAACGGGTTCTTGCGGCTGTATTCGGGAGCCTGCGGCAGCGTGGCAAAGGAGAGGACCGCGTTGCCGTTGGCATTGCCATTGGAGCCGTTGACCGGGGCCGTCTCGACCGGGCCAAACGCTTCGAGCGCGGCATCGATCCACTTTTTGTAGTCGTCGTCGTAATCGACATCGCAATCCTGACGCGGCGTCAGCCGTTCCGCGCCGAAGGTCTCCAGCCGTGCGTCGACCTCCTTGCCGGTCTGGCAGAAATTGGTGTACGAGGTATCGCCCAGCGCGCAGACCGAGTAGCGCAGCTTGGGAAGCTCCAGCGCTTCGGTCATCAGTTGCTTGTGGAACGCGGCGGCGGTTTCGGGCGGGTCGCCCTCGCCCCAGGTGCTGACGATCACCAGCAGGTTTTCGACCTTGGCCAGTTCCGTCGGGGTGATGTCGGCCATGTTGACCACGCTCGACTTGAACCCCCGCTTCTTGGCATCCTTGGCGGCGAGTCCGGCCAGCTTTTCGGCGTTGCCCGACTCCGAGCCGTAAAGAACCGTCAGCTTGGGACCCGCAGGGGCGGGGCCGGCCTGGGCCGCCGCGCCGCCGACCGGGGTGGCGGAAAGGTAACCGGCAAGCCAGAAGCGTTGCGCGGGCGAAAAGGTGGCCAGCAGTTCCTCCAGGGAACGACGTTGGGCCGGAATGAAAGGAGAGTGCTCAGGAAGCATGGATAAAAATCAGTCGGATAAAGTAAAACGGACACCACCTCTCTTTGAATCCAATGAAAAAAGAGAGGTGGAAGGGCCGTTTTTTGGAAAATCAACCAGAAGCGGGGTCTGTCGTCACGCCCGATTACGGATTTGCGAAAACGGCACGGCCTCTTTCATCAGCGATTTCCCTTGGATCGGAGCCTAAAACCGAATCCCGGAACGTGTAAAGGAAAAAGTTGATAGGATTACTCGGGAATCAGTTTTTTCAAGCGTGAAACCGCCCCGACAGACGCTTTGAATTGGATTTCACCCCTTCCTTTTGCCATCCTCTTTCCCAACGGACATTATGAGCACACTCCAAGAACGCCTCTGCAACGCCCCTGCCTCCACGCCGCTTCTCCAGGCCAGTGTCGACAACCTGCTCCAGCTTTTGGAGCGGAGTGCTTCCCCGCTGGTGGAGGCGAGCATCACCGAACTGCTCGACGCCGAAGCGTGGGAGGAGTTGAACGACCGTTTTTTCAAGACCCTCGCCTTCGGGACCGGCGGCCTGCGGGGGCGGACGATCGGCAAGATCGTCACGCAAGCCGAAAAAGGGACGCCGCAGGACCTCGGGCGGCCGGAGTTTCCATGCGTCGGCACCAACGCAATGAACCGCTTCAACGTCGCCCGGGCGACGCGCGGCCTTTGCGATTACCTCAAGGAGTGGTTTGCGGCGCAGGGGCTCCCCGGCAAACCGCGGCTCTCCATCGCGCACGACACGCGCCATTTCTCGCACGATTTCGCGGAACTCGCCGCCCGGGTCGCCAGCGAAAACGGGGTCGACGTGGTTCTCTTTACCCAGCCGCGCTCCACGCCGCAGCTTTCGTTCACCGTCCGCTCCACCCGCTCGCACGCGGGAATTGTCATCACCGCGAGCCACAACCCGCCGCACGACAACGGCTACAAAGTCTACTTCAACGACGGCGCGCAGGTGATCGAACCGCACGCGAGCGGGATCATCGCCAAGGTGAACGCCGTCGAGTCCGACACCTACGAGCCGGTTGCCGCCCAGGCGCAGGGGACGATCGACCGGGTCGGCCCGGAGCACGACGCCGCCTACATCGCCCGGCTTAAAACCCTCATCCTCGACCCGGAGGTGATCCGCGCGGCCAACGACCTGAAGATCGTCTTCACCCCGATCCACGGCACCGGCGGCGTCATCAGCATCCCGATCCTGCGCGAACTCGGGTTCCAGGTGGAGGTCGTGGCGGAACAGGCCGGGTTCGACGGCCGTTTCCCGACCGTCAAAAGCCCGAACCCCGAAAACGCCGAAGCGCTCCGGATGGCGCTCGAACTGGCCGACCGCGAAGGGGCCGATCTCGTCATGGGGACCGACCCCGACAGCGACCGGCTCGGCATCGCCTTCCGCAACGCAAAGGGGAAGATGGAACTCCTCACCGGCAACCAGATCGGCTCGCTCATGGCGTGGTACCGGGTGACCACCCTGCTGCGCCAGGGGGTGCTTAACCCCGAGAACGTCCACCGCGCGGTCATCATCAAGACCCTCGTGACGACCGATCTCCAGAAAACGATCGCGCAGCGGCTCGGGTTGCGTTGCGTTGAGACGCTGACCGGGTTCAAATACATCGGTGCGAAACTGACCCGCTACGAAGCCGCCCTGCCCGAAACGATCCGCGAGCGCTACCGCGATCTCTCCGAGGAAGAGACCCGGGCCGCCCGGCTGGAGCACTCCACGTTTTACGTCTTCGGCGGCGAAGAGAGCTACGGCTACAGCGGAGCCGACTTCGTGCGCGACAAGGACGCCAACGGGGCCGCCGTGATGTTTGCCGAAGTGGCGGCGCTCGCCAAGTCGCGCGGCATCACGCTTGACGTGCTGCTCGACGAAATTTACGCCGAGTTCGGCTACTACCTGGAGCGCAACGAAAGCCTGACCTTCGAAGGGGCGCAGGGGGCGGCGAAGATCCGGCAACTGGTGGAGTCGTATGCTTCGGCTCCGTCGAAGGAACTCGACGGCTCGCCGATGAAGAAGATCACCCAGTTCGCCACGGAAACGATTCTTGATTCCGAAGGCGAAGCGCTTCCCAAGGAGGCGATGCTGATGATGGAACTGGCCGACGGCCGCCGCGTCGCCGTCCGCCCCTCGGGCACTGAACCGAAGATCAAGTTCTACTTTTTCGGCCGGCGTCTCCCGGAGGAGGGCCAGCGCCTCGGCGCGGAGGAACTGGCCGCCATCAAACAGGAAGTGGCCGCCTCGCTCGAGCATCTCTGGCGCGAAATCCGGGCCGATGTCGACCGGCGGCTCGCCTGAGGGCGGGAGGGGTTTCACTTGACGCGGGGCGGCGGATGGTGGAAGAGCATCGGTCCCCCTGCTTTTTTGCCCAATCTTAGAATACCATGAGCAACATTCATCTCGACGGCGGCGAAACGAGCCTCATCAAGGCGCTCGGCTTCAGCGGGGTGCCGATGTCCGGGACGGCGCTTCAGACCCGTCTCTCCTCCATGAGCGAAAAGACCCTCTTTGAGACCTTGCAGACGCTCATCTCGGTCGGCTACGTCAGTTCCTCGCGCGATCTCGACGTGCCGGAGGAGGTCCCCCGCACCTCGTTTTTCGTCAACCCCGGTTACGCCCGCGAACTCAAGGAAGCGATCGACCCGAGCGAAGCCCCCACCCGTTCGCGCCGGGTGCGCCGCGAGTAAAAAAAGTCATGTTGCGCCACTGGCCGTGGGTTGCCGCCATCGCAAGCGGTGCTCTCCTGACCCTTTCGCTTCCGACCTGGAACTACGGTTGGCTCTGCTGGATCGCCCTGATCCCGTTGATCGGCGGCATCCTTTTTGACCGGACGCGGCCCCTTTCGCCGATCACCCCCTCGCGGATCGCCGTCAGCCGCAAGCGGGGGATGTTCCGCCGGGTACGCGACCGCTGGGGGCGCTTTTCCCATCACCCGGCGGGCCGCGCCTTCCTGCTCGGCTACGTCACCGGGCTGGTCTTTTTCTGGAGCGCTTTTTCGTGGCTGACCACCGTCACCGAACCGGGGTGGTTCCTGCTCGGGTTCTACATGGCGCTCTACCCGGCGCTCTGGGGGGCGCTGCTGGCGCGCGCCGGGCGGCATGCGGGCGATTTCACCCGCTCGGTCGCCAACCTGCGGGTCGCCGCGATCGGCGCGGCCGGTTGGACGGCGCTGGAGTGGCTGCGCGGCTGGCTCTTCACCGGCTTCGGGTGGAACAATCTCGGCACCGCCCTTTACAGCGATCTCGCGTTCATCCAGATCGTCGAATACACCGGCGTCGGCGGCCTTTCGTTCATGCTCACCTTTACGAACCTGATCGCGGTGATCACCATCAAGCGGTTCATCCGGGAGATCGCCGAGGTCCGCATCCGCCCGCACTGGGACTTTTCCGTGGCCATGGTGATGGTCGCCGGGGTCTTCCTCTTCGGCGTGCGGGCGCTCTTCGGGCCGAAGCAGGAGGGGACGACCCCCCTGCGCGTCGCCGCCGTGCAGCCCAACATCCCGCAGGACGAAAAGTTTGACCAGGCGCACGAGAAACAGATCTTCGAACGGCTCACCTTCCTGACCGAAAGCGCGCTGGCCTGGGGGCCCGACCTGCTCATCTGGCCCGAAGCGGCCACGCCGCAGGGGATGTTCGCCGACGGGACCAACTTTGCCTTCGTCCACGGGTTTGCCTCGCGGGGCGACTTCAACTTCCTGCTCGGCACGCTCGACTACGACGCCGAGCAGCGCGACTACAACATCGCCGCGCTCCTGACCGGCAAGGGGGAGCGCGTCCAGATCTACCGGAAAAACCATCTCGTTCCCTTTGGCGAATACATCCCGTTCCGACACTCGTTCCCGCTCTTTGCCTGGATCGTCGGCGACCTGGTGCCGAGCGATTTCACCCCCGGCACCACGACGCAACCGCTCGAACTCGAAAACCCGTCGCTCAAAGTCGGGGTGCTGATCTGTTTTGAGGATACCGTCGGGCGGCTGACCCGCCGTTTTGTCGAAGCCGGGGCGCAATGCCTCATCAACGTCACCAACGACGGCTGGTTTCTGGAGAGCGCCGCCTCGCGCCAGCACCTCGCCAACGCCGTCTTCCGCGCCGTCGAAAACCGCAGGCCGCTCCTGCGGTGCGCCAATACCGGGGTGAGCGCCTTCATCGACTCTTACGGCCGTATCACCCGGCAGTTCGACGATCCCTTCGCCGAAGGGGTGCTCGCCGACGTGGTCCAGGTCCCCCCGCCCGCCGCGCGCCGAACTTTTTACACCCGCCACGGTGAATTCTTTTCAATCGCCTCCCTTTTTGCTACGGTGGCATGGCTTGGTTGCGTCACCTTGGGCCGGAAGCGGCAAGGGGGGCAAAAGCCATCGCCTCCCAGCCGAGTTCCGCATTGATGTTAGTCGATCTCCCTTCAACGACGCCCGCAAAAACGCCCACCTCCCCGGCGGCGGTCGTTGAGAGCGCCCCGAAGCCGGTGGTCGCACCCCCCGTTCCTTCTTCCACACGCTCCCTCATCGTCTCGCTGCACGATGTCTCTCCGCATACGTTTGAGGCAACCCGGCAGATGGTGGAACGGCTCGAAGCGCTCGGGCTTTCCGGGTTTTCGCTCCTCGTCGTTCCGGACCACCATCGTAAGGGGCATTTTCTCGATGACCCGGCCTTCTGCCACTGGCTTCGCGAACGGGAGACGAAGGGAGACGAAGTGGTCATCCACGGGTTTTACCACCTGCGCGCCAGCCGCAAGGGAGAGTCGCTGCGCGACCGGTTGACCACCCGGTTTTACACCGCCGGAGAGGGCGAGTTTTACGACATGAGCGGGGCCGAAGCGCTCTGGCTCGTCGCCCAGGCGCGGGAGGGGTTCCAAAAGATCGGGCTCGACCCGCGTGGGTTCATCGCCCCGGCGTGGCTTTT
Organism: Chthoniobacteraceae bacterium; assembly: GCA_035555975.1. GTDB lineage: Bacteria > Verrucomicrobiota > Verrucomicrobiia > Chthoniobacterales > Chthoniobacteraceae > DATMFV01. The sequence continues at coordinate 72,007 of DATMFV010000093.1, read as the reverse complement.
GAGCGAAGGGGCGCAGGCCGCGCTCACCAAGCTCGGCTTTGCCTACACGGTGCGGCTTGCGACGATCACCGACCTCGCCTGCCAGCGTACCTTTGCCTCGCAATCGCTCGTCTGGAGCGTGCGCAGTTTCTGGCGGCGCGGCGCGAGCCGCATCTGGAACCGTTCGCTCTTCAACCGGTTGCGCCCGGCGGAGTTGCTGAGGATCGGGCTGCATCCGGTCGATTTCGAACACCGGGCTATCTGGCGACAGATCGAGACGCTGGCCCAACGGGCGCTTGCCGATCGCACGCCGCTCCCGTATGGACGATGGGTCGAAAACAGCAGGTCGTCGCTCCCACATGCTCTCCAAAGCTGATCTTCATCTTCATTCGCGCTACAGCGACCGGTCTGCGGAATGGTTGTTGCGCCGCCTCGACTTTCCCGACAGCTACTCCGACCCGAAGGCGCTTTACCGGCAGTTGAAGGCCGCCGGGATGAACTTCGTCACCTTCACCGACCATAACCGGATCGACGGTTGCCTGGAGATTGCCGACCGGCGCGATGTCTTCATCAGCGAACAGATCACCGCGCAGTTTCCCGAGGACCGCTTCCGGGTCGAGCTTCTGGCGTGGAACATCACCGAAGCGCAACACCGGGAGATGCAGGCCCTGCGGGAGAATATCTACGAACTGCAACGCTACCTCGCCGCGCAGGGGATCGTCCACGCCGTCGCCCACCCCTTGCACCAGGCCGACGCCCGGCCCGATGCCGCCCACTTTGAAAAGCTGATCCTCCTTTTCCGGCATTTCGAGGGGCTTAACGGCTTGCGCGATGCCTTGTTGAGCGAGGTCGCCCGGTGGGTGCTCGGCGGCCTCACCCCGGAGAAAATCGAGCAGTTCGCCAACCGGCACGGCCTGGAGCCGACCCACCCCGAACCGTGGAAAAAGGTGCTCATCGGCGGTTCGGACGACCATGGCGGCATCTTCCCCGCCTCGGCCTATACCCAGACGCCCAAGGCGAAAACCCCGGCGGCGTTTCTTGCCTTCGTGGCCCAGGGGGCATGTACCCTCCATGGCCGGGGAGGCACACCGCTCGCCCTTTCCCACGGGCTTTACAACACCCTCTATTCTTTTTTCGACGAGAAATTTTTCGGCGGCGACGAGACCGGCAACGGGCTGGTGCGGAAGGTCTTTTCCCGTTTCATGGAAGGGCGCGACCCGACCGAGTTTTCGCTGACCGACAAGATCGGGATGGTCGCCCAGGGGATCGTTTCGGGCAAGATCTTCGAACTGGCCAAACCGGCGCACGCTTCGCTCTGGAAACAGCTTGCCTCGACCATCTCCGACGCCGATTTTCGCCAGTTGATCGCCGAACAGACCCGGGGGATTGATGAATCCGAGCGGCGCGCCTTCCGGATGGCGAACCTTTTCGTCAGCCAGTTGGCATTCCGGTTTTTCACCCGTTTCGTCAAACAGCTCTCCCACGGTAACCTGATCGAAGCGTTGCAGGAGGTGAGCCTCCTGGGGCCGGTGCTGCTGACCGTCAGCCCGTACGTCTACGCTTTCCGGTTGCAGGCCCCGCCCCGTCCCGCGTTGCGGCGTTTGAGCGAGCAGATGATGGGAGCAATCCCCGAACCGCTGCACAACCGCAGGCGGGCATGGTTTACCGACACGCTGGAGGATGTCAACGGCGTCGCCACCACCATTCGCAAGATGGTCGCCGCCGGGGTCGCCGCCGGGGCGGAAATTGAAGTGATCACCTGCCGGGCGGATTCCCAGATTCACGACATCCCGATCCGTAATTTCACCCCGATCGGCGATTTTGAGCTTCCCGAGTACGAACTCCAGAAGTTGAGTTTCCCGCCGATCCTGGAGATCATCGACTACATCCACCGCGAGAAATTCACGGAACTGATCATCAGCACGCCGGGGCCGGTCGGGATCACCGCGCTGCTGGCTGCCAAGCTCCTTGGGCTGCGCGCGGTCGGCATCTATCACACCGATTTCCCGCAGTACGTCCGCATCCTGACCGACGACACCTTCCTGGAGACGTTGACGTGGAAGTTCATGCACGGGTTTTACTCCCAGCTCGATCTCCTGTTCGTCAACTCATCGGGCTACGGGCGGGCGTGGGTGGAGCGCGGGATCAGGGAGGAACGGATCGCCATCCTGCCGCGCGGGCTCGACACCACTCTCTTCCATCCCGACCGCCGCGACCGCCGGTTCTGGAGAAAATACGGCGACTGGAGCGAATCGACGCCGATCGTTCTCTACGTCGGCCGGATTTCCAAGGAGAAGGATCTCGACATGATCGCCGCCGCGTACCGCCGACTCGCGGCGGAGGGGACGTCCGCGCAGTTCGTCTTCGTCGGCGACGGCCCGTACGCGGCGCATCTCCGCAAGACCTTGCCGGAAGCCTGTTTTACCGGCGCATTATATAGCGAAGCGCTCGCCACCGCTTACGCCAGCGCCGATCTCTTCCTTTTCCCGAGCACCACCGACACCTACGGCAACGTCGTCGTCGAAGCACAGGCCGCCGGGCTTCCCGCCGTCGTTTCCGATACCGGCGGGCCGAAGGATCTGGTGGAGGAAGGGGTCACCGGGTTGATCACCAAAAGCCTCGACGTCGGTTCCTTCACGCAAGCCGTGCGCCGTCTCCTCCAAAACCCGGAACTCCGTTGCCAGATGGGGCAAAACGCCCGGAAAGCGGTGGAAAACCGCGACTGGGCCGAAGCCTTCCGACGGTTCTGGGCATTATCGCCGGAGTAGAAGGACTGCGTCAGGATGCTCCCCCGCGCTTGTGCGCGAAAGGGAGAGCCGGAAAGCGCTACTCCAGCGGCATGGTCGACTGGTCGCCCATTTCCCGCAGCAGCTCGTTGAGTTCGCGAATGCCGCCGTCGCCCCGGATCATCATGTTTCCGTCCCCATGAAAGGAACCGATTTCCATCACCCACGGCATGGCGGGCCACTTGCGCGGCGTAAATTCATGTTCGTCGAACTCGGCCGGAGTGTAATGGATGATCGGGTTATGACTGAACGAAGCCGGGTCTTCCTTGTAAAGCCTGCGGATGCTCGGGCAGAGCCAGACGACCGGCGTCGTGCCATAATCCTTCAAGGTATCGACCCAGAACTTGGCGGTCTCTTCGTTCTCCAGTTCCGGCGGCACCTGGGGCCAGTGTTTGTTGTCCGTGAGGTAGCTGTTCAGGGACGTATGCAGCGAACGGAGATTTCCGTTGCAGATCAACCGCTCCGCCTTGTTGCGGAAATGAGTGAGCGACGGAGCGAGGAGCGTCGCCATCACGCCGATCAGCGCCATGACGATCACCAATTCCAAAAGAGAGAACCCCGACGACAGCGCGTCGGGGTTCCACTTGATTGTCTTCCTGGAGGAAGCCCGGGGCACTTCTTACGGATTCGACTCGGTTTCGGTCACGGTCGTCGCCGTACCGGTCACCGAAGTGGTTGAAGTCGCCACGGATGCTTTGTTCCAAGTGAGTTCCCCTGCAAAGGTGGGGCTGCTGCTGGCCGTCCTGACACCATAGATGCGGACGGGAAACTCCTGCCTGTACGTGATAATGTCAGGCGCGGTGCCTTCCAGGGTATCGGGATCGATGTTTTCGAAAAAATCGGTGGCAGTCAATACGATCAGCTCTCCCTTGCCACTGTATTCAATGCTGGGGAAAGTACGGGTAAAACGCGCATCGAACATGCCCGAAATCTGACTGGCGCCGTCCAGGGTGTAGGTCGTCGTGATCGTGGTCGGCGTAGTGACCGTCACCGTTTTGGCCGGAGTTGCCGGCACTGCGGGAATAGCGGGCTGGTAAGGGATTGCCGGTTGATACGGAGTGGGAGGAATGGCCGGGCGATACGGTACGAGGATGATCGTCGGATCGAGAGGATCCCGGATTTCGGGCTGTTCCGGATAACCCGGGCTTGCCGGAATCTCATCCCGTGCGGGAATTTCGTCTCTCGCCGGGGTGCCCGGCTTGGCCTCGGTCTTGGTGACCGTCGTGGCATTGGTTGTCTTGTTGACCTGTGCGGTATCCGTCGTTCCAAACCCGACGGAACCTTCCAGAGCGATGCTCATCGAACGGTTCCTGAAGTCGGCGACCGCCTGAACGTCGCTGCGGACCATGTTTCCGTTGACGAAAACCACCGCGCGCCCCGCCGAACCGTAAGCGCCGATCATCGAAGCCGAACCCTGTCCGACGGCGGAACCGCTGGCGGTCCCGAAGATCATGATCCCGGAAACGTTGGACCCGGTCAGCACCCCTTGGTAGGTCGACGCCATGTCGTTCCCGAAGAACATGTTATTATCAAAAGGCCCACCCACCAGCGCGAACGCAGGGGTCGCGAGGATGGCAGACGAGAAAACAGCTAGGAGGGTTCGCTTCATAGAGAGAATGGAAATATTAAACGTAGTTCGGGGGGCAGACACTTTGACGAGGCAGGTCAATCCACGACGGGTTTTACGAATGGCGCGCCTCAAAGTCAACACTCTTTTTGGAAAAGCTTTCCCCTTTTCAGAACTTTTGACTTTCCGGCACTTTCCCGCTTGGATGTTCGCCCTCTGTAAACCGACGGCTCCATTTTGCAGGCCGCACCACTTGTTTAAAGAAAAGAATATGGAAGAGACGCACACCCTCATCGAAACCCGCCGCCAGAAGATGCTCGCCCTCAAGGAAAAGGGTGTCGCGCCGTATGGCAGGCGCTTCGACATCAGCGGGGCCATCGGCGAAGTCGTCGGCCGGTTTGCGGAGGGGAACTGCGAGCGGATCGCCGGGCGCATCACCGCCCATCGCGACATGGGCAAGAGCCATTTCCTTGACCTGACCGACTCGACCGGGCGCATCCAGATTTTCATTCACGCCAAGGAGGTCGGCCCCGAGGCGTTCGAGATTTTCCAACTGCTCGACCTCGGCGACTTCATCGGCATCGAGGGCGAGGCGTTCACCACCCGGACCGGCGAGAAGACGCTGCGGGTGCGGAACTTCACCGTCCTCTCCAAGGCGCTCCGGCCGATGCCCGACAAGTGGCACGGGCTGGCCGATGTCGAGACCCGCTACCGCCAGCGTTACCTCGATTTGATCGCCAACCCGGCCTCGCGCGAGCTTTTCCGCCAGCGGATCGCCATCGTGCGCGAGATCCGCCGTTTCCTCGAAACGCGCGGGTTCCTTGAAGTCGAAACGCCGATGATGCAGGCGATCGCCGGAGGGGCCGCAGCGCAGCCGTTCAAGACGCACCACAACGCGCTCAACATGGACCTTTACCTGCGGATCGCGCCGGAGCTTTACTTAAAGAGACTGCTCGTCGGCGGGTTCGACAAGGTGTTCGAACTCAACCGCAACTTCCGCAACGAAGGGATCTCGCGCCGGCATAACCCGGAGTTCACCATGCTTGAAGCCTACTGGGCCTATGCCGACTTCGAAGTGATGGCCGACCTGGTCGAGGAGATGATCACCCACGTGGCGCAGAGCGTCATCGGCACGCTCGAGATCGAACACCGCAATGCCGAGGGGGAGGTCGTCCGCACCATCAATCTCGCCCGCCCGTGGCGTCGGGCCACCTACCACGAACTGATCGAGGCGCGCGTCCCCGGCTGGTTTGCGCTCACGCCCGAACAACGCCGGGAGCGGTGTGCCGGGCTCGGCGTCGAGCTTTCGCCTGAAATGGCCGACTTCGAGGTCACCCAGCACGTTTTCGAAAAACTGGTGGAGGAAAAGACCTTTGACCCCTGCTTCGTCACCCACGTTCCGGCCGAACTGGTCCCGCTCGCCAAGGCGAACGTGGAAAACCCGCATTGCGTCGATGTCTACGAACTGATCATCAACGGGCAGGAAATCTCCCCCGGTTACTCCGAACTGAACGATCCCGTCGTCCAGCGCGAACGGCTCGAACACCAGGTCGGCGGCGAACAGCAGAATCTCGATGAAGATTTCCTGACCGCGCTCGAGCACGGCATGCCGCCCGCCGGGGGAATCGGGATCGGGATCGACCGGCTCGTCATGATGCTGACCGGGGCGGAATCGATCCGTGATGTCGTCCTGTTCCCGCATATGAAGGCGCGGGCGAACGCCTGACCGCGGAGCAGCCCTGGGGCGCGGACCTCGGGAAAAAACCGGCGGACCGCCAAAAAAACCACTTGCATTCCCGGGCAAATCCGTTCTACAACCGTGCCGGGCCACCGCCCACCTTCCAAACCTTAGTTCTTTTAACCGTTCCTTCTTATTGATCAACAGCCGCCTCCGGAGCCCCCAGGGACTCCGAACGGCCTCGAGGAACTCAATTCAATCCGTGTTTGGCGTTCATCCGGTCATCTCACACCGGGTATTTGAGGTTTTTTACCCCCTTTCCATCGGGCTTTCCAGCAAACCGTTCTCTTTCCACCCGGTGAAACACGAAATTAACCCGGGAAAAGTGGCAAAAAGTCCTTGCTAAACCGAAACAAAAAAACTAATCAGCAATCCTGCGAAAGGTTTTCCCCAGAAGAATTGCATCGACAATGCGATCGGACGAGGTCAATCTTCACCCTTCTCACTGCGAGAGAAAACGCACACAAACCAAGGGAAATATAACTCTGAACATGAAAAAAACCACACGTCTTAAACAACCAACTACGAGCGGTTCTGGTCGTCAGAACCGTATGATTCGCACGCTTTCGGCTGCCGTCCTCGCTTCGGCAATGATGGCCGGGGGTGCTTCTGCACAGGTTTACCTTGCCGACCAGGATATCGTTGGTCCGGAAGGTCCATTCGCCAACGTCGTCATTGGGAACGATGCCGTGCTGACTGGCACCGCACTTGATTCCAGCATCACTGGTGACACTTCGTTTTTGCTCGGCAATAGCACCATCAATGGTGTCGTTCTGGCCGGGACTGGCGCGCTGACTGTTGACGGACCGGCTGCCGTCGTTGTCGCAACGATCAACAGCGACAGCACCTACACGGGCGCAACCCTCGTTACCGGGGTTGACCGGACTCTCGTCCTGGGCGCCAACGGTTCGATCAACGGCACTTCGGGTATTACGGTCACGGACGGCAACGCCCTCGTGATCGCCAACGAAGTATCGAAAACTCACACGCCTGACATTGATCTGAGCTTCAGCGGGACTCTTACCCTCGCTCCGATTACTCTCCTCGGCGCACCTGCCACGACGGTCACGACGCTGGACGGCGAAATCAACGGCGACTGGGGTTCCACAATCGTCAAGGCAGGGAACGGCGACGCCGTTCTCAACGTCACCGACGCCAGCTTCTTCCGCGGCGACATCGAAGTTGTCTCCGGAAACCTCGACATCAACGGAACTCCCGCCCTTCTCGGTGGCCGGGTTCTCTTTGGTGACGATCTCGACGTGGCCGCCGATACGGTGGTCAACCTCACCAACATCGCCACCCGTGGCGATGCCGATGTGGATGGTCTCCTGACGCTCAACAACAGCGGAATCGGCGACGATCTCGACGTGTGGGCCGATGGTCACGCAATCCTCAACAACAGCTCCGTTGGTGAAGACCTCGTGGTTCATGCCGATGGCCGCGCCACTCTCTTCAACAGCGAAGTCGGCGATACTCTCGTCGTTCTCGACGACGGTTTTGCCCGCGTCACCAGCAGCGATATCGTCGAAAGCCTCGTCGTTCGTGAAGGTGGTCGTGCTGCGATCCGCAACACCTTCATTGGTGAAAACCTGATCATCCGCAAAGATGCGGCGACCGATAACTACGGCGTCGTTGTGGCCCGTGCCATCAACGAAGTGGGCGGCAATGTCTTCAACGACTCGGCCCTCATTCTCCGCGGCGGCATTGATCCGGTTTCCGCAACCTACAACGCTGGCCAGTTGTTTGTCGGCGGTGACTATACCCAGACCGATGAATCGGCCCTCTTCCTCTCTGTCCGCGGCGGCACCCCGTCCCACGGCCAGATCGTTGTCGGCGATGAAGCCTTCATCGATGGCGCTCTCATCGTCGGTGGCGCTCGTGCCGGCCTCAGCAGCCCGGATCGCGCCTACCGTGGTGATGTCCTGACCCTCATCGACACCGTCAACGGCGTTAACGGCGCGTTTGACGAAGTCTACGGCCTGCGTTCCAACACGATGCTCCACTACGACGTCCGCTACACCGCCGACGCCGTTCAGCTCGTGGTCCACCAGGACAAGTTCGCCAGCCTGGAAGGTCTGACCCACAACCAGCGCCAGGTCGCTTCGGCTCTCGACGCCGCTGCCAAGCGCAATCAGATCGACGAGGTCTTCACCTACCTCAACTACACCAACAAGAAGAACGTTCCTGAACTCCTGAGCCTTCTCTCACCGGAAGCTCTGACCTCGGTGTACAACATCGGGTTTGCCACCTCGCAGATCCAGAACGTTCACCTCGAACGCCGCCTCGAAGACGTCCGCGCCGGTGCCTATGGCTTCAGCGCCAACGGTTTTGCGATGACCAACTCCCAGGGCACCATCAACTACGATGGCGCTCCGGTTGCGAACACGCAGGAAGGCCTGACCCTCGCCGGTTGGGATGGCAAGAGCATCGTTTCGAAGGAAGTCGTTGCTCCGGTCATCGAACAGAGCCGCTGGGGCTTCTTCATCACCGGTCACGGCGAATGGGCTGACATCGAAACCACCCAGAATTCACAGGGGCAGAGCTTCGAATCGGCTGGCTTCACCCTCGGTGCTGACTACCGCGTGAGCGAAAACTTCGTGGTCGGTATCAACGGTGGTTACACCCACACCTCTTCCGACTGGGACAACAACGGACGTGTCCGTGTTGATGGCGGTCGCGGCGGTGTCTACGGTTCGTTCTTCAGCAACGGCTTCTTCGTGAACGCCGCTGTCGGTGGTGGTTACAACTCCTACCGCACGAACCGCACGACCATTGGCACCAACCAGGCTCGTGGCGACTTCGACGGTGGCGAATTCAACGCCCTCCTCGGTCTCGGCTACGACGTCCACGTCGGGGGCCTGACCATCGGGCCTGTTGCTTCGGCACAGTACACCTACATCGGGATCGGCAGCTTCGAAGAACGCGGTTCGGTTGCGAACCTCAACTTCCGCAAGCAGCACCAGGAATCGTTCCGCTCCACCGTGGGTCTCAAGGCTTCCTACGCCTGGGATACCGGCAGCGTGATCATCCGCCCGGAAGTCCGCGCCCAGTGGAAGCACGAATACCTCGATTCGACCCCGTCGATCGAAGCTCGCTTCGCCGGTGCTGATCGCCTCTTCCGCGTTGACGGACCGGACATCGGCCGCGACAGCCTCCTCCTCGACGCTGGCGCTTCGGTTGAAATCAACCCGGCCGTCTCGGTCTACGCCTACTACACTGGCGAACTCGGTCGTACCAACTACGATTCGCACAGCGTGAACGGCGGTTTCCGGGTCTCCTTCTAAGGAATCCCGATCCGTTATCAGCCAAGAGCTGACTGAAAGTTAAACAAGACCCCGTCCCTTCTCGTAAGGGACGGGGTTTTGTTCGTTGAAGGGGCGAAGGGGGAAATCCGGCAACGGGGGGAGTTGGCACCGGCGGGAAATGCCGACTCGAAGTGAATTTCTTCAGACGCACCAAGGATGCTGATGGCATCCTCTTGAGTTTGGTCTTTTGGGTCTCCGCAGGGACGGGAAACAAAGTTGAATCAAACGTGGAAAAGGAGCGGGGAGACCGGCATCTCAAGCAACCCGAAGGGTTGCCAGCCAAGGCAGCCGGGGGTAAGCGCGGGAAGCACGCCACCCCCCGGAAAGTCGCCCTGCGGAAGGAAGCGACCCTAAAAAGGGGTCGCAGAAACAAGACGCTCCCTGCTCTGCGATCGCGTTCGGGGTCGAGGGGAAGTGAAGGTAACCGCAGGGAGTGTCGCTGTTGCTCAATCCCCGGCCATCCTTCCGGGCATCGCCCCGGGGCCGGCCATCCCGCAAAATCATGCGACCTGAAGGGCCGCGATTCCCCGGAACCTCCCCATTCACCGATGCCGGAAAGGCTTAAAGCGGATCAGCACCCGGCTGGCGGAGCGGTCGGCCTTCGTCGAGGTCGATAAAATCGAACATGGTTTCGATCGACCCCCCTTCCTCCGGCAGGCCCGCATCGCGGAGCCGCCGCCGAAGCACCTTGCGCGACGCATCCCTCCAGCCGCGCTTCATCAGAAACTCGCTCCAGATCATGATCTCCTCTTCGTTCGGGCGACGTCCGCTTCGGAAACACCACTCCAGCAACGACTCATCGGAAGCTTCGCTCTTCAAGGTCTCCGCCTTGAGTGTCTCGTATTCAACGCCGAGAAAGCGGACGCACCGCCCGTCGAACCCCTCCCCCAGGTTGGCGTGATAAGTTTCCGGGAGACGGCCTGCGGCATGCAGCCGGATTTTCGCAATCATCCGTGGAAAGTAAATTAGGCCGCGGAGGGCCTCGTAAGGGCTTGGCAGCCCGTCGACAACGGTTGGCTGAAAGGGTTGGGGAGTCATGACAGATCAACAGCATAGGGATCTTTTCCCGGCTCCTGCAACGGAAAATGCCGATCTTCGGGTGGGGCGTTCCTTTCATATTCCATCCTCTTCGGTTTTGCCAATCGACGAACCGGTTCGCTGCTGATAAAGATTCCTTTCAGTATGTCTGAACACACACCCCGGATTCTTGCCTTCGCCGCCAGTCTTCGCACCGGTTCCTACAACAAACGGCTGGTGCGGGTCGCCGCCGAAGCGGTTCGTGTTGCGGGGGCTGTCGTAACGCTCGTCGAACTCAACGACTACCCGATGCCGATCTTCAATGAAGACGACGAAAGCGCCCACGGCCTGCCTGAAACCGCCAAGGCGTTGAAGAAACTTTTCGTGGAGCACGACGGTTTTCTCCTCGCCTCGCCGGAGTACAACAGCTCCTTCACCCCCTTGTTCAAGAACACCATCGATTGGGTTTCGCGCACCGAAGCGCCCCATGAACCGGCGCTGGTCGCCTTTTCCGGCAAGACCGCGGCGCTCCTGTCGGCTTCTCCCGGCGGATTGGGAGGGATACGCGGCCTGGTCCACGTCCGCTCCATTCTGAGCAATATCGGCGTCGTGGTTCTGCCCAAGCAGGTCAGCATCCCCGATGCTTCCGACGCCTTCAACCTCGACGGTGCGCTGACCGACGCCTCGAAACAGCAGAGCGTTGAAGGCCTCGCCAGGCAGTTCGTGGAGCTGACGCGCAAACTGGCCGTACGCTAGGAAGCACGCCCTCCCTTTTGCCGGAAGGCCGAGGGCGTGGTCTGGTGATGCTGTTTGAAGTGGCGGCTGAAGAAATAGATGTCGGAATAGCCGCAAAGGGCGCTGATTTCCGCGATCGTATAGTTGCTGCCGACCAGCAGCGAGCGGGCGTGCCGCATCCGTGAGTCAATGGCAAACTGCTGGGGCGAAATTCCGAGGCACTTGCGAAAAAGCCGGTAGAAGTACGTCCGGCTGTAGCCGCCTTCCGCCGCCAGTTGACGGATGGAAAAGCTCTCCTGCGGGTTGGACTCGATCCGGTGAGCCACCTGGCGAATCCAGTTCGACTGCGCGTCCTCCAGCGAACTCCCCTGGGAGCGGAAGGAGCGGTCAAAATCGGCCACTTCCATGAGCGCTGCTTCGAACCAGCGATTGGCGCGCCCGGGTTGGCGCGGTATGCTGTGGTAGGCGGTCCATGAACGATGAAGAAAGTCGGCCATCGGGTTCAATACCGGAAAACAACGCCATAGACGGGGCGGCTCGCCGAGACTCTGGTGCGGGACCACCTCTCCGTCGCCATCGAGGTAGTGAAAATGGGCGAAGTAACCGAGGATGCAATGGCCGGGAATGTTGCAGAGCGCGTAATCCTCGCCGCCGCGCATCAGGAGGCAGGTGCCCGGTTCCAGCGGGTAGGGGCCTTCGGGCGTCTCCGCGCGCCCCTTCCCTTCCACCATGAACCAAAGGACGAGATCCTCCCACGTCCGCGTCCGCGTCGAGGGCAGCCGCCAGCCGGCGGAGGCTTTGCTGAAGCCAAAGTGATTGATGGCGGGGCGGTATTGGTCGGCATCCATCGGCTTGGGAAAGCTCAGGCAGGCAACATTGCTTTAACGTGTGATCCCCTCTCCCGTCAATGCTTCACGGTAGAAAGGTACATCAGTGCAAAACGAATGAAACAATCCTTCATTTTCAGGAAGGCGGAAAACAACTACGGTTTGCGGGAAGATCGCCCCTGAAATGGGCCCCTGCTTTACCCACCGCCCCTGTTTCATTCAACCCCTGCCCACCCCCCAATGAAGATAGAGAAACTCGGCATTGCGCTCCTCGGTATCGTGTTCGGCCTCGCCCCGGCAGGGGAATCGCGGGCGGGCACTTTTTATCATAACCCGGCTGCGGCTGGCTGGTTCGGGGAGAATGCGTGGGGAGCCTCGGAGAGCGGCCCCTACACCTCCGCCTGGATCGACGGAAACACCGCTTTCGTAGCCGCCGGGGGAACGGTGACGATCGAAGTGACGCAGAACGTCGCGCTCGAAAGCCTTCTGAGGCGTTCGACCGGCACGACGACCTTGCAGAAAAGTTCATCCCCGTCCACCCCGGTCACCATGACCCTCGGCGGCGGAACGGTCGACGCGGGGAGCCACTCGTCGGGCTCCCCCCTGGGAAACCTGACCATCGGCGACGGGATCACCCTCTCGGGAGACTTCACCTTGACCCGTGGCAACCTGAATCTGGGTGGAACCGTCGGGAACTTCGGAGCGCATGCGGGGACGATCGCCGTCACCGGCGGGGTCTTGAACCTCAACGCTGCCGACCGGCTTTCCGCGAACAGCCACCTGAACCTGACCGGCGGCGATCTGTTCCTGAAGGCCTCCACCCGCCTCGGGAACGTGACGCTCAACGGCGGCACGCTCAACCTCGGCAACATTGGCGTCCCCGGCCTGGCGTTTGAGATGCAAAACCTCTCCGGCACCGGTGGAACCCTTCGCGCCAATACCGCCGGCGCGATCAGTACGTACCCGGTTCACACGCTCGCCATCCACCAATCGGTCGATGGCAGCTATTCGGGGGCGATCATCGGGACGGTCCATCCTTCGGGAGGCACCGGGAGCGCCTTTCTTCAACTGACCAAATCCGGAACGGCGGACCTGACACTGGCCGGCAATCTGGAAAACCTGCAACGGACCACCACCGTGGACGAAGGCCGCCTCTACATCGCGACCCACACCAGCAGCTTCGGAGATACCGACGAAGATGGCACGACCGCCATCCTGGTCGCCGCCGGGGGCAGTCTGGGCGGCACCGGGACGATCTCGACCCTCGCCGGAGATCACGTTGTCGTGGCGGAGGGCGGCAAGCTGATCGCGGGAACCTTTGGGGCGGCAGGGCGCACCACCTATGCGTTGGGAGAAGGCTCCGTGCTCGACCTCTCGGCGGCATCCGCCCGGACGGGATGGTTGCGGATCGACCTCGGCAGCGACTCCGGGCCGGGAACCAGCTACAGCCAGCTCCTCCTGACCAGCGGCGATCTGGTGATCGGCTCCTCGCTGGAGTTCGGTGACTTTGACTTCAACGCCCTCGCCGGTTTCGGAGCAGGTAGCTATACCTTGATCAGCCTCGTGGACGGCGACATCATCGGCGGCCTCGGGCCGGAAATCACGGGAGAGATCAACGGTTTGAGCGCCACGCTCTCGCTCGACCCGGCGGGAATCCGCCTCACCGTCATTCCCGAACCGGGGATGGTTCCCCTTGCGCTGGCCGGCGGTCTGATGCTTCTTTGCTGGTGCCGCCTGCGCCGGTCCGGACGAAGGATCAACCCACGATGAAACGGCCTGATGCACCTCCCTGCCGACCCACCCCTGATAACCGACCGACTGCCACGACATGGCTATACCATGTTGGAAGTGCTGCTGGCGCTGGTGATGGCGGTCGTTCTGGCGGCGCTTCTCGCCCTTGGGGCAAAAGGGATCGTGCGAAAAGTCGATGCCTCGAGCTGTGCGACCCGGCTGCGCGAGGTGGGAATCGGCATTCACCTCTACGCGGCAGACCACGCCAACACTCTTCCGGGGCCGATGACTTCCCAGAGTTTTTTTGCCGTCTATCGCGATCAGCCCGACCACCCGGCAGGGTTGAACGGTCTTTTCTATCACATCTGGCCTTATCTCGGCTTGAGCCCCGCCGGAAGCAGGGCGCGGCTCGCCCGCGTGGGCGTCTGCCCCGCAGCGGAACGGGGCAAGAGCGAAAGCTACCTGGCCAACAGCAAGTTTTTCACCACCGTGGTGCACAATTCAAACTCCAGGCCGGGGATTCCCTACCCCCACCGCAACGAGCTTCCTTCCGAGACCGCCTCCTTTGGAAGAAGCTACCCTCTTGGCTACTATAGCGAACGGAACGGCATCCGCCTGTTGCCATGGAAAACCGCCGTCGTCCCTTTTCCGGGGCGGTTTGCCCTGCTCGGAGAACTGCCGGGCAGCGTCAAAAACACCAACTGGTACCACAGTTCCGAGCATCCGCCCGACCCCGCCAGCCACTGCAACTTTCTCTTTCTGGACGGCCATGTGGAAACCCGCTTCCAGCGCGACTTCATCCAACCGTAATGCAACCCGGGGAACCGGTCGCCTCTCGTTTCCCCGACCCTTTTTGACATGCCTGCCAACCGCTTGTTTCAGACGCTCTTCATGGCGCTTCTGGCCCTGATGCTCTCCGGCTGCCGGAAAGCCCCGGAGGAGGGGGTATTGACCCTCGTCAGCGAAGAGGGCGGGTGTATCCCGGTCATCCTTTCCCCTGAGGCCACCCCTTCTGCCAGAGCGGCTGCCGGGCATCTGTGTGAACTGATCGGCATCATGAGCGGCCGCCGCCCGGAACTGATCACCGGCACGCCCGATCCGGTCCCGGATTCGGCGATCTGGGTCGGCTACCAACCCCGGCTGGCCGAAAGGTTCCCCGACCGTTCCTTTGAACTGACCAAGCCGGAGGAAATCCACCTCGCAGCCAATGGCCGCCATCTCGCCATCATCGGCCGCGACCGGATCGTCAACGGCAGGGAGACGGAGTTCGGGACCTCCCACGCGGTTTATACCTTTTTGCAGAAATACCTCGGCGTCCGCTGGTTCTGGCCGGGGGCGCTCGGGCAGGACGTGCCGGTGCGGAAGACGATTTCGCTACCCTTCTTTGACGACCGGTTTCACCCGGTTTTCCGCCAGCGCGAGTTCAGCAACTTCCCGAAGGTGATGACCGGCCGGGAGGAGAACCGGCGCTGGCTGGAAGTGCTGCAACGCGGTCGCGGTTCGCTGGAACTCCACGTCGGCCATGGCTTCGCCTCATGGTGGGAACGCTACCACGAGGCGCACCCGGACATCTTCGCCCTGTGGGCCCCGGGAACCCGCACCCCCGAAGGCTCTCCGCAAACCGTTAAGCTATGCGACTCCAACCCGATGGTGACCCGGCTCTGGCTGGAGGAGGCCTCGCAGGCTCTCCGGGACGACGGGGCGCTCTTCTCCATCAGCGCCACCCCCAACGACAGCGGGGGCTGGTGCCTCTGTGAAGCGTGCAAGGCGTGGGACGCCCCTGACGGACCGCCCAGCGAATACGTCTGGGGAGGCAAGCCCTACCCTTACGTCATGCTGACCGACCGGATGGTCCGCTTCTGGAACGGCCTGGGGAGGGGGCTTAAAGCGCTCGCGCCCGATCGCGAAGTCTATGTCGGCGCCCTTGCCTATTCACGCTACCGCACCCCGCCGGTCCGGCAGGTGCTGGAGGATAACATTATCGTCGGCTATGTCGGCGCTTTCCCATTGGTCGGACCGGAGAGAAATGCGTTTGAAAAAGAACAGTGGAGCCAATGGGCCGCCCAGGCGCGGCTGATGATGTATCGTCCCAACCTTTTCTGGTACACCGGCGGTGTCTGGGGGTTGCCAAACATTGTGCTCGAGGAGACGGCCGGGGATTTCCGCTTCCTCGCGCAAAACCACTGCATCGGCCTTTATGTCGATACCCTCTTTTTCAACTGGGCGACAGCCGGACCCCAGAACTATCTCATGGCGCAACTGGCATACGACCCGATGGCGGATGGCGCAAAGATCATGGAAGATTACTACCGGCGCGCCTTTGGCCCGGCTGCAAAGGAAGTGGCGGCTTATTTCGGCGTGATGAGCCGGGCGGTTCGCGATTTCATGTCGTGGGAAGGGTTTTTTCCATCCGGCGGCATCCGCTATAGTTCCACAGCCGTCTTCCCCGAAACCTTTTCGCCCGCATTGCTGGACGAGGCAGAGGCTTTTCTGGATCAAGCCGTGAAGAAAACCGGGAACCCTTCAGGCGTTTACCGCGAACGGGTCGCCTTTGTCCGCACCGGGCTTGATTTCACCCGGCTGCAACTGGAGATCATGCAGGCGATGCGGAAAGTCCGCGAGAGCCACGGCGGCGACAGGGCGGCGCTGGGCCGGGCGCAAACGTTGATCGCCTCGCGCGAGCAGCTATTGGAGACCGCGCCCCCTTTTGCCTTTGATGTTGCCCGGCTGCGCAACCATGTCCGGTTAAGAAAGATGGAAGATTATCTTGGGCCCGTGGCCGAAAAATTTCTGAACGTCCCGGGCGCGTCCCGTTCCATGGATTCCACGCCGCCGCCCGTCATGGACCCGACGTGGAACCGCGATCTGGATTAAAAAAATGATGAAACGTTATGTTTTGGCCGGAACCGGGGCGCGCGGTCTGGAGATGTTTGCGCGCCCGATGCTCAACGGTGCCCACCCCCGGGCGAGGCTGGTCGCATGGTACGACATCAATCCGTTGAGGATGGCGGCTGCCAACCGGTTGACGGGTAGCGATCTTCCGGCCTATACCGATTTCGACCGGATGATCGGGGAAGTCCGGCCCGATGGCATCATCGTCGCCAGCCGCGACGATACCCATGCGGGAATCGTCATCCGCTCGCTCGAAAAGGGGCTCCGGGTCTATGCGGAGAAGCCGCTCTGCATTTCCCTGGAACAGATCCACGCCATCCGGGAGGCGGCCCGGCAGTCGCAGGGGGCCTGTTTTGTCACTCACAACGCACGCTACAACCCGGCGCGCCATCGCATCAGGGAAGTGGTGCAAAGCGGCTGCATCGGCGAGGTGCAGCATATCGAGTTCCGGCTGAATCTCGACCGTCGCCACGGGGCCGACTACTTCCGGCGCTGGCACAAAGAGAAGGCGAAGAGCGGCGGTCTGCTCATTCACAAGGCGAGCCACCACTTTGACGTGATCAACTGGCTGGCGGGCGGTCTCCCGCAGAAGCTCCGCGCAGTCGGGGGCGTCTATTTCTATGGGAAGGCGGGCCCGTTCCGGGGGCTCCGCTGCCACGGTTGCCAACACGCGCCGGAGTGCGAATTTCATGTCGACCTCCAAGCCGACGCCTACCGGCGCGAGCTGTATTTCAACGCCGAGCGGGAGGATGGCTACCTCCGCGACGGCTGCGTTTTCGACCCGTCCGTGGACGCGGAGGATTACGCCTCGGTTTGCTATACGTACGACAACGGGGTGCGCGTCACCTATACCCTTTGCGCCTATGCCACCTGCGAGGGAAATTCCACCGTTGTTCAGGGGACGCGGGGCAGGATCGAGCACGAAACGCTGACGCCCCTGCCCTGCGGGCCGGAGAGCGAGCCGTGGGTGAAGGCGGTCTCTACCGACTTCGGCCGCCTGATGCTCTTTGACCGCGTCGGCAACCGGCTCGAAACGCTTTCCCTTCCGCCTCCGGAAGCCGACGGGCACGGGGGTAGCGATCGCCGCCTGCGAGCCGACTTCTTTGACCTCGACTGGGACGCCCCGCGCCCTTCCGCCATGGCCACGCTCGACGAAGCGGTGCAGGCCGTGCTGGTCGGCCTCGCGGCGAACCGGAGCATCGCCCGTGGCGGAGCCGAGATCGATGTCCAATCTCTGCTTTCCAGATGACTCCATCCGAAATGCTTTACCCTCACGCACCCGATGTCGCGCAGCGCGAAACCCTCGACGACGGCTTCTCCGCCGGTTGGGGCTTTCATATGCACCCTTCCGTCCGCTATTGGATCGACAGCCATACCCACCTGCGGGAGACCGACGCGCCGGGGGTGCTCGCCACCGTGGCGACCTGGCACGGGCCGCTCTGGGCCAGCCGGCTCCGGCGGCACGTCGCCGTCGATGGGACGATCGGGCAGGCGGCGGCGTTCGCTGCGGCATCGGCGGCGGATGACCGGTTTTTATGGTATTGCCGCCTGCCGTGGGATTCGCCCGACCTGGCCCATCTCGAAACGTGCAAAAGCAGAGGCGCGCTCGGCCTCAAACTGCACAACGCAACGTTGATGTCCGGGGATTTCCCGCTCTCGGCGATCGACACCCCGGAGTGGCACCGGGTCTACGCCGCAGCCGGGCGGCTCGGGATGCCGGTCCTCTGGCACGTCACCCAGCGGCGTTCCGCAGCCCCGTACACCGGCGGCGGGCCGGACGCCTACTGGCAGGCCGGCTGGAAACGGGGGGTGACCTTCACCAACCGGGATCTGCTGGAGCGTTTCCTGAAAATCGTCGCCGCACACCGCGGGACCCGGTTCATCGGGGCGCACCAGTTGCATATCGGCCCGGAGCGGCTCGGCGAACTGTTCCTTGAGCACCCCAATCTTTATACCGATACCTCCATCGGCTGCTTCGTGGCGGAGGATGACGTGATGTACGAAGCCGACATCCGCCGGTGGCGGGAGTTCGTGCTCGCGTTCCAGGACCGGATTCTTTTTGGCAGCGACGTGGTCCTCAACCGTGAGAACGCGGGCAGCGAACTGGTGCGCAAGCACTTCCTGGGTCATGTGCGCTGGGTACGGCAACTCCGCCTCCCGCAGGAGGCCCTTTCCAAAATCGCGTACGAAAACTTCGAACGGCTGACCGGCCTGCTTCCCGCACCGCTCTTCCCGTGGGGCGCGCTCAGGCCGTGATCGCTGCGGTGAGCCCGAGGAGCCGCCGCGAATCGCCCACGGCGACCTTCAAGGACGCCAGGTTGCGGCGGCGTCCCCGCGCTTCCGGTTGGTCCGGAAGGATGCCGCTTTCATAATAGCTGGTGATGAAGCGATCTTTCAGGAAGAGCAGGCTGAAATAGCAATAGTTCCTGCGGTCATCTTCGAGATGCCCCCGGCGCTGCCAGGTGCGCCCTTCATCGCGGGAGATGGCGACGGACAACGGGGTCCGGTGGGAAAAGGCGGGCGCGAGTCCCCACGGGATTTCGCCCCGGTCGTTATAGAACATCACCAGCAGCCCCGAGTCCGGCTCGCGACGAATGGTCTGCGGGCCGCAGCAGACGTTGAACCCCTCCATCGGCCCGCAATCCTCCCACGGAGAGGCGACACCGCGGGCAAAACAGCGGTAGATGGTCCAGGCTGTCCGCACCCACATCATCAGCCCGCCTCCTTCGACTTCCACGATGCCCGGTTCCTGAAATATATTGTACTTCCGGTCGAGTTGTTCCTTCAGCACGGCCTCCAGCCCGGAGGGATCGACGAAAAGCGGCGGCGTGAAAAGCCCGGGAGCATGCCGGATCTCGTGCGGGGAGCGCTGCCAGGTGTCGCCGCCATCCCGCGAATAAAAGAGCCCGCAGAACATGTTGCCCCGTTCTTCAAGGCAGGTGTCGGCTTCGCGATTCCACCGGGCATAGGGGGCCGCGAGGGTGCCGTCGCGCAACTCGATGAGCCGATCGTTGTTGACGACAAAGCATTCCGCCCCCCCGGCGATCTCCACGGGGGCGGACCAGCTCGCCCCTTCATCCGCCGATGTCCGAAACACCGGCACGACATGGTCCCGGTTCCATTTGTGAAGATAAAGGCAGCCGATCCGCCCGTCGCGCAGCCGCAGGAGCGAAACGCTCATCGCGTTCAACGCGCCGGGCGGGGGTGGGAAAAGGGTTTCCGCTTCCGACCAGGTGCCGCCGCCGTCGCGGGAAATGCGGCTGGCGATCACGGCGGCATCGGCATCGCCACCTCCGGAGGAGAAGCGGCTGTAGAGCAGCAGGAGGCGGCCGTCGTTGAGCGCCACGATCGACCCCTCCCCGGCGCGCTGGCCATCCGCGAAATGGTCTTCAACCATCACTGAGCGGCAAGGGAGCCGTTCCAGCGGCATCGGGTGGTTTGGATTCACGTTGATAGAGTCATCGGCCGTCGGTTCTCTACGGCAGCCTGTGGAACGGATCATCGTCGAAACCGGCGTTCAGGGAAATGGACCGATCACTCCCGGATTTGGAGGAATGTTTCCAAAGGTCGATCTACGCCCCGGGGCGTGTTCACGACGCAGGCAAACAAAAACGCCACCTTCAAAAGTAGAAGGTGGCGTTTCTAAGAAAAAAGAACCGGTGTTGGTCTTGAGGTCGGGCTTGCCTTACACCTGCCGGCGACGCTTGACGCGGAGCTGGGCGAGCGATTTGTTCAGGCTGGCCTGGACCAGTGCGACTTCCTCTTCGCCCATTGCGTGTTTTTCCGCCATGGCGGCTTCGGCGCGGGCGATGGCGGCTTCCACGGCATTTTCGTCGATGTCCGCTTCGGCCACGGCCATATCGGTCAGGACGGAGATGTGATCGGAAGTCACTTCGGCGAACCCTTCGCCCACTGCGAGAAGGATCTCCTTCCCGTTCTGGACGACGCGGAGTTCCCCCGGCGTCAGTTCCGTCATCAACGGAACGTGCTGGGGATAGATGCCGAGTTCGCCTTCCACCCCGGGAAGCACGACCATGTCGACGTCATCGGAATACGTCTGGGCATCGGGTGTGACAATTTCGAGTCGGAGTGTGTTGGCCATAGTAACGTTTGGGGTCCGGTCTCCCCGCTACGGGGAAGACCGCAGTTTGCTTAGGCCCGCACCATGTCGATGCCGCCCTTCATGTAGAAGTTCGTTTCCGGCACGTCGTCGTACTTCCCTTCGAGGATTTCCTTGAACCCGCGAACGGTTTCCGCGATGGAAACGTACTGGCCGGGCGTGCCGGTGAAGATTTCCGCGACGTGGAACGGCTGGCTCAGGAAACGCTGGATCTTGCGGGCGCGGAAGACGGTCAGCTTGTCTTCGGGCGAAAGCTCGTCCATCCCGAGAATCGCGATGATGTCCTGGAGATCCTTGTACTTCTGCAAGACCCCCTGCACCCCGCGCGCCACGGCGTAGTGTTCTTCGCCGACGACTTCGGGCGCGAGCGCCTTGGAGGTCGAGGCGAGAGGATCGACCGCCGGGTAGATCCCGAGTTCCGCGATGGAACGCTCGAGAACGATCGTCGAGTCGAGGTGGGCAAAGGTGTTGGCGGGGGCCGGGTCGGTCAAGTCATCCGCAGGGACGTAAACGGCCTGGAACGAGGTGACGGAACCTTTCTTGGTGGAGGTGATCCGTTCCTGAAGGTCGCCCATTTCCGCGGCGAGCGTCGGCTGGTAACCGACCGCCGACGGCGTACGACCGAGCAGCGCGGAGACTTCCGCACCGGCCTGCGAGAAACGGAACACGTTGTCGACGAAGAGGAGCACGTCCTGGTTCTTTTCGTCGCGGAAGTATTCCGCCATCGAAAGCGCCGAAAGGGCGACGCGGAGACGCGCGCCGGGAGGTTCGTTCATCTGGCCGTAGACCAGCGCCACTTTGGAGTTGGCAAGGTTGGCCTGGTCGATAACGCCCGACTCGCTCATTTCCTGGTAAAGATCGTTCCCTTCACGGGTACGCTCGCCGACCCCTGCGAAGACGGAGTAACCGCCGTGACCCTTGGCGATGTTGTTGATCAGCTCCATGATGACGACCGTCTTGCCGACGCCCGCGCCCCCGAACGCCCCGACTTTCCCCCCCTTGGTGAAGGGGCAGATGAGGTCGATGACCTTGATCCCGGTTTCGAGGATCTGGGCGCTGGTTTCCTGGTCGACCAAGGCCGGAGCGGGGCGGTGAATGGCGTAGCGCTTTTCGTGCGGGACGGGTCCGCGTTCGTCCACGGGATCGCCGGTAACGTTGAAGACGCGGCCGAGAATCCCCTCGCCCACCGGCACGGAGATCGGCGCGCCGGTCTGGGTCACTTCGAGACCGCGCTTGAGCCCTTCGGAGGAGGACATGGCGATCGAGCGGACCCACCCTTCGCCGAGGTGCTGCTGGACTTCGAGGACCAGCCGGGTCTTTTCGCCATTGACGTCGTACTCGATCTCCAGAGCGTCGTAAATAGCCGGGAGTTGATTGGATTGGGAAAAATCAACGTCCACGACGGGACCGATGACCTGGACGATAGTGCCTTTGTTCATGAAGTGAAGATGCGGTGGTTAGAAGGAGATTTTTTCTTTAAGAAGAGGATTAGCCGAGCGCCATCTGCGCGGTGGAGATTTCGAGAAGCTCCGTGGTGATGCTCGCCTGGCGGACCTTGTTGTATTCCAGCGTGAGGTCCTTGATGAGCTGGTTGGCGTTGTCGGTCGCGCTCTTCATGGCGACCATCCGTGCCGAGTGTTCGGACGCGCGGGCGTCGAGCACCATCTGGTAAACCTGGTAGTGGATGTAGTGCGGGAGGATCGCGCTCAAGACCTCCTGCGGGTTCGGTTCGTAGAGGTAACCGTAGCGGTTTTCCTGGTCCTCATGCGCCGCTTCCGCTCCCGCGCCGCCGGTCGGCAGGTCAAACGGGCTGATCGGCAGGAGCGTGCGGATCGTCGGCTTCTGCACCAGCGTGTTTTCGAACCGGGTGTACAGGACGCTCACCTTGTCGACCTTGCCGGAGAGGAACTGCTCAATGACGTATTTGGAAATCGTCTTGCTCTCGTGGAAGGTCGGCGAATCCTTGAGCGGGAAGTCGGCGACGAGATTGCGCTTGGTCCGCGCGAGGTATTGCTGCCCCTTGCGGCCTGCCGAAACGTAGTCTGCCGGTTTGCCGTCAAAGGCGTGGACTTCGCGCAACAGGTTGGTGTTGAGCGCGCCGCAGAGCCCCTTGTCGGTCGAGATGACGAGGACCAGTTCGTTTTTGACCTCGCGCTCTTCGAGCAGCGGGTGAAGGCTGACATCGGTCTTTCCCTGGATGGCGACCAGCACCCGGTTGATGAGGTCGGAGTAGGGCCGACCCGCCAACGCCGCGCCCTGCGCCTTGCGCATCTTTGCGGCGGCGACCATCTGCATCGCTTTGGTGATCTGCGCCGTGTTGCGGATCGACTTGATCCGGCGGCGAATGTCTCGGGTGTTGGCTGCCATGAATGACTAGAGGAAAAAGAACGTTGGTGCGGGGTAAGTTGCCTTTGGAGTTCGCGGGCCCGAAAAGCTTAACGCCAGTTGGACTTGAACTCGCCAACCGCCGCGTTGAGGTCGGTTTCGACGTCGCCGCTGACGGCGCCCTTCTCACGGATGGCCGTGAGGACCGCCGCCTTGCGGGTGGTCAGGAAGTCCTGAAGCTTGTCCTGGAATTCCTTGACGCGGTTGACGGGCACGTCGTCCATGTAGCCGTTCTGGATGGCGAAAAGGACGGCGACCTGTTCTTCAACGGCGATCGGGTTGTACTGCTTCTGCTTGAAGAGTTCGACGATGCGGGCCCCGCGGTCGAGTTTCGCCTTCGTGCCGGCGTCGAGATCGCTCCCGAACTGGGCAAACGCGGCGAGTTCACGGAACTGGGCGAGTTCCCCCTTGATCTTCCCGGCGACCTGCTTGACCGCCTTGATCTGCGCGGCGGAACCGACACGCGAAACCGAGAGACCGACGGAAATGGCCGGGCGCACCCCCTGATAGAAGAGGTCGGTTTCGAGGTAGATCTGGCCGTCGGTGATCGAGATGACGTTGGTCGGAATGTACGCCGAAACGTCCCCGGCCTGCGTTTCGATGATCGGAAGGGCGGTGAGCGAGCCGTTGCCGTTCTTTTCGTCGACGCGGGCGGAACGTTCGAGCAGGCGGCTGTGGAGGTAGAAAACGTCCCCCGGATAAGCTTCACGACCGCTCGGGCGCTTGAGGAGCAGGGAGACCTGGCGGTAGGCGACGGCGTGCTTGGAAAGATCGTCGTAGATGATCAGCGCATCCATCCCGTTATCCATGAACCATTCGCCGATGGCGGCCCCGGCGAACGGAGCGAGGTACTGCATGGTGGCGGAGTCTGAAGCGGTGGCCGAGACGATGATCGTGTATTCCAGCGCCCCTTCGGCTTCGAGGGTGCCGATCGTGCGGGCGATGTTGGAACGCTTCTGGCCGACGGCGACGTAGATGCTGTAGATCGGGCGGAAATCGGGCTTGTCGGCGTTGGCACGGTTGATGCGGGCCTGATTGATGATCGTATCCACGGCAATGGTGGTCTTGCCGGTGGCACGGTCACCGATGATCAGCTCACGCTGGCCGCGGCCGATCGGAATCATCGCGTCGACCGCCATGATGCCGGTCTGGAGCGGCTGGTTGACGCCCTTGCGCTTGATGATGCCGGGGGCGATTTTTTCAACCGGATAGCTGACGTCGGAGCGGATCGGCCCCTTGCCGTCGAGCGGCTGGCCGAGCGCGTCGACCACGCGACCAAGAAGACCCTTGCCGACCGGTACGGAGAGAAGGCGGCCGGTCGTCTTGACTTCGTCGCCTTCCTTGACCTTGGTGGCGTCGCCAAGAATGATCGCGCCGACCTCGTTTTCTTCGAGGTTGAGGGCGAGACCGTAGAGGCCGCCGGGAAATTCGATCAGTTCGTTGAGCATCACCTCGCTCAGGCCTTCGATCTTGGCCACACCGTCACCCGATTCACGGACGGTGCCGATGTTGGAACGGACGGTGGTCGACTGAATGCCGGCGATTTGCGTTTCGATGTCTTGCAGAATGGAGCTCATGGAAAAAAGTGGGCTTTGGGAAAAGGAGTGAAAGGAAGGAGGTGACGTTGCGGGTCAGGCGTGGGTCAGGTCGTTTTCGAGTTTGGTCAGGCGTCCCCGGACGCTGCCGTCCCAGACGTCGCTTCCGAGTTTGACGCGCGCGCCGCCGATCAGTTCGGGGTTGGTCTTGAACGCCACGGTGATGTCGCTGCCGTAGCGTCCCTTGAGGTCGGCCTCGATGCCCGAAGCGGTCGCGGGCGCGAACGCCACGGCGCTTTCGATCGTGGCGTGGCGGCGCTCCAGCTCCATCCGCACGAGGCGCTGGAGATTCTTGAGCGCGCTGACGTACTGGCGCGGCTTGGCCTCGATCAACCTCGAAACCACGAGCTTCACCTTGGCGGGGTCGAGCCGGCCATCGGTAAAGCTGGCGCGGAAGAGCGAACGCGAGAGTTTGCGGGCTTCCTTGGGGATTTTCATGAGGTGACGGGCTTAAAAGGCGTTGGAAAAGAGGGTGGTGGTCAGGCGGCGATCTCGCGGGTGGCTTCCTGGGAGAGGCGCTCCTGGTCTTCCGGCGTGAGGAACTTGCCGGTGACCTTGCCGGTCGTCGAGACGACGAGGCGGGCGACTTCCTGGCGCAGGTCGGCAAAGACGCGGTCGCGTTCGAGCGAAAGGGCGTCGCGGGTTTTGGCGGCGATCGCTTCGGCTTCCGCAATGGCTTCCTGGTGGCGCTTTTCGGCGAGGGCGGCGGCGCTGGCGCGGGCTTCCTCGATCAGCTTCTGGGCTTCCTGGTTGGCCTTGGAAAGGATGTCGGCGTGCTGGGCTTCGGCGTCGGCAAGCTGCTGCTTGATCTTCTCGGCGTTGGCGAGGCTTTCGGCGATCTTGGTGCGCCGTTCGTCAAGCACCTTCAGGATCGGGCCATAGGCAAACTTGTAGAGCAAAAACGCAACGACGAGGAAGCTGACGCACTGCGAGACAAAGAGAACGGTGTTGAAACCGAAGGCTTCCGCCGTATCGGTGACGATGTTGCCGCCCTGGGCTAAAAGGAGAGGAATCATAGCGAAATGTTGGAAAAACAGGAAGAAGGTGGTGGGGGACCGGGTGGTTCGCACCCGGTCCCGCGCCTGAAGTCAAACGTTACTGGCCTTTCGCGAGGAAGATCGCGAAGAACACGATCCCTTCAGCGAAGGCCGTGCTCAGAATGGCCTGGACGAGGATCTTCGTCGCAGCGCCGGGGTTGCGCCCCACCGCTTCGCTCGCCTTGGCGCCGATGATGCCGACCGCAATAGCGGAGGCGGCGGCTGCGAAAGCGATGTGAAGGTTGCCGGTGATGGCTGCCAAGATTTCAGTGGTCATATTCGGGTTGTTCCTGTTTTTTTGGGTTGATTCGCCCACCCCCACAGTCTTTGCCAATGGTCCGGCGGGCGAAAGTCTCTAAATTAGGGTGTTGATCAGTGGGAGGCGTGTTCCTCGTCGTGTTCGCAGATCAGGAGGGTGAAGACGGCGGTCAGAAGCATGAAGACGAGCGCCTGGACCAGGCCGACGAGCAGCTCCAGGAAGTAGAACGGGATCGGCAGGAGCCAGCCGAACCAGGTCCCCCCCATGTGGGCCATCGTTTCCAGCATGTTTTCTCCGGCGAAGACGTTCCCGAAGAGCCGGAAGCTCAGGGTGATCGGGCGGAAGGCGATCGTCACCACTTCGAGGAAGCCGACGCCGATGAAGACGACGACCATCAATACCTTGAGCAACCCGGTCGTGTCGCCCTTCGGCCCGAAGAGGTGGAGGATGAAGCCCTGGATGCCGTTGGCCTGAAGCGCCCAGATCGTCCAGAAGAGGAAAAAGAGCATCGCCATCGCCATCGTCATATTCATGTCGGCGTTGGCGCCCCGCAGGAAGGGCCGTGTCAGGTGGAAATGGCCCTCGGCATCGGTCGTGCCGAACCCGAGCGTGCCGACCCCGGGGATCAGGCCGGCCCAGTTGGTAAAGAGGATGAAAATGAAGATCGTGGCGAAAAACCAGAAGGTCTTCTTGACCAGTTCGCTGCCGACGAGCCCTTCGAGGAAGTTGTAGAGTGACTCGACCATCCATTCCCAGAAGTTCTGCGCCCCTTCGGGGACTTCCTTGATGTTGCGGGTGGCGAGGCGCGCGCCGAGAATCAGGAGCGCTGCGACGACCCAACTGGCGATCATCGAGTTGTTGATCTTGAAATACTTGCCGTCGTAGATGACCGGGGCGTGCTGGGTCAACCCATGTTCCTCCTCGGCATGGGGCGTCCCCTGCTCCACGACGGGGATCGGCGTCGGCGTCGGTACCGCTTCCTGTGCGAAGAGCGAGGTCGCGCCACCGCCGCAGAAGATCAGCACGATGGCAAGAAGCCCGGCGAGCCAACCGCTTCCGGCACGGCTTGCGATCATCGAAAGAAAAGAATTACTCGTGGTCATTTGGGAATCTAGCGCCAACTTTTTGTCAACTTTTCGCGGCCAGTCTGCTGCTTTTTTGAAATTTTTACCGGCCTCCCGAGTGGCGTCCATCGTTTTGAAACGGAAGACACCTAGTAGGATTGATCCGCCCGATCAATAAAAAAAGCCCGCGCCAAGGGGTCAATCCCGAGACAGCGGCCGTTTTACAGATGCTGGTTGATCCATCAAGCAGAGGTGGATGGCGTTTAGTAAGTGTGAGGGATAAAAGCAGTCGCCGGTTTCTTTGGCAAGCGCTTTGTGAAAATTTTCACAAACTTTTTTTGGCGGAAGTCACCACCCTCCAGCTCCTGCAAGGGCTCTTGGTCGTGCGTCAATATTCCCCGTCGCCGACGACCAGGTGGATCACCCCCGCCGGGTCGGTGACAAAAAAGCCGTCGAAATCATCGGGCAGCGCCTCGATCCCGTCGCGCCGGGGAACGCCGTGGTTTTTGAGGTAACGGGCGGCCGCTTCGGTGTCGTTGGTTTCGAGTTCGAGCCAGACATCGGCCTTGGCGAGCTGCGGGGCCACGTCGAGCCAGAGCCGCATCGGCCCGAACTGGAAGATGCACCCGTCCTCCTCTTCCTCCACCAGCGGGAGTCCGAGGGTATCCCGGTAAAACGCAACGGTATCGGCATAAAGGTGCTGGGGGACCTTGATGGCAATGTTGAGCCCGCCGGAAAAGCTCGGGTTCGAGATGTTAGCGACCATGACGCATCAAGACGTGTTTCCGCCTCCAAATCAAGGAAGAAGGGAAGGGTTGCCTCCCAATCAAAAAAGCCGGAGCCCGTTGAAGAAAACGGACCCCGGCCAAGGTGATAAAAAACTTACTCGCCCTTCTTGGCCTCCGGCGCGGCGGCCTTGGCGTCGTCGGAGTTCTTGACGATTTCGATCAGTTCGACTTCGAAGATCAACGCCTGGTTGGGCCCGATCACCGGAGGGGCCTGTTCGCCGTAGGCGAGCGTGGGCGGGATGAAGAGCTGCCACTTGGAGCCGACCGGCATCAACTGGAGCGCTTCGGTCCAGCCGGGGATGACATCGCCGACGCCGAACTCCGCCGGTTCGCCCCGCTTGTAGGAGCTGTCAAACTCGGTGCCGTCGATCAGCTTGCCGCTGTAGTGGACTTTCACGGTATCCTCCGCCGTCGGCTTCGGACCGTCGCCGGCCTTTTCGATCTTGTACTGGAGACCGCTCGCCGTGGTCTTGACCCCTTCCTTGCCCTTGTTTTCCTCAAGGAACTTGTCGGAGGCGGCCTTGTTCTTGTCGGCGGCTTCCTTGGCCTTGCTCATCATCTTGGCCTGTTGTTCGGCCCCAAACGCCTGAAGCGTCGCCTGCCGTTCCTCGTCGCTCATGGTCACCTTGTCGGCCAACCCGTCGCCGAGGCCCTTCATCAAAAACTTGGTGTCGAGATCAAGCTCCGCGCTTTTCAGGTTTCCGGCGATGTCGGCGCCGATCGCGTAGCTGACCTTTTCCTTCTGGTCCTTCGGAGCATCGTTGGTGGCGGTGTCCGCAATGAGCGGGCTCGCCATGGCGGCGATGAGTCCGGCTGTGAGGGCTAGTTTCATATAAAAAGAATCAATTCTCCGAAGTAGTATGGTTGGGGCTCGGGTGAGCGAATGGCAAGACCATCCGCAGGCCCGGAAGAGACGGGCCCTCCCTCTTTTTCCCTCGCGCTGGCGCTTTGGGGTCCGTACGAGGGAGACCCGGCATTCTCGGCAGAGTTAATGGAGCGGCAGCCGAACGCCAAGCTTTTTCTCTGTGCGGGTTCGCTTTGGTGGCGGGGAGGGAGACGGGGGCCGGGAAAGAGAAAACCCCTTCCCGACCCGCGGGTTGATTCACGACCGGTAAATGATCCGGTCGTTTTTTTCAGGTTGTCGTCAAGGTTAACGATAAGGGTTGTCGTAATCGACCGCCGGGTTGAGGTACCACGGGCCGGTGCGTGAAAGGTCGGTCGAAGCCGGTTCCACGATCACCGCATCGTCCGGGGTGCGATCCACGAACACATCGGCAATCCGTTCACCGACGTGCTCCAGGGTTTCGCCGGTTCGTTCGGCGGCATTGCGGATCGCGTAACCGGTCCGCTTGGCTCCCCTTTTAAGGCTCTTTTTGACGCCGTGATGGCCTTCCCTTGCGGAAATGCACGACTTGCTCATCTTGCGATAGCGCGTGGTGGTGATCCGTTCGCCCACCGGCGCGAGCGGCGCTTCCCTCACGGTGACCGGCTGGCTGTAGAAGACGCGGCGCTCCGCCACCGGGCAGGCCCGCTGTTCGATCCACTTTTCCGCCACCGGTTCGAGGCGGCTTTCCCTCACGGCTGTCGGTTCGCTCGTTTCCACCACCCACCGCGCCTGGTTCATCTTGCGGTGTTTGAGCCACGGAGCCTTTTGAATGGTCGTGGTCCGGGTGACTTCCACGGGACGGCCTTCGATGTAAGCCTCGTAGGCTCCCGGCAGATAGGTGCGGATGGTGGTGCGTTCCACATCACACAATTCCGCGCGGGCGCTCTGACCTGCCCAGGCACCGGCACAACCGGTAATGAGCAGCGCTGCCAGCCATTTGCTGTTTCTTTTCATTCTCATATTCCTCCCTAAAGGTCATTTTCGGACCTCCGGCTCGCAATGGACCTGCGAATCGAATCGGGAGCGATTCCACACCCCCCCACCAAAAGCGCGCAAGGAGGGCGGGAAGCGGAAGAAATGAACGAAAAGAAACAGCGAACGAGGAAAGGTCTGCCCCTATCGACGCCTTAGAGATCCTGCTCGATCTCGATCAGCCGGTCGAGCGCATCGGCAAATTCACGAAACGCGGCCACCGGAAGCATGATCGTATCGCGACGCCCACCGACATCCTCGGTAATTTTCAAAAAGCGGCCCCGGTTGTTTTCCTTCAGGTCGAGAAAGAAAATCTTCCGGTCGACTGCAATTTTTTCAGACGCCAGCGGTTCGTTGGCGGCCCGTTCTCCAGATGATTCTATCATAAAACTTGTTGAGTTCCTTCACGAAAAAGGGGTTTCCCCCACGCCTTTTACAGGGAAACCACGAGGGGCGGGGGCGTTGAAATTACCGCATTCCGTCCCCTCGTATCGTCCTGAAAGTCGGCATACTCTACGAAGGTTTCCCGGGGGCGCAACCGAAGATTGTGCGGAGGAGCGAAAATCTTTCCCACCCGGGAAAGCCTTTTTTCCCCTCCCGCAAAAGCGGCGCGGAAGGCGGTTCCTATGGATGGGCCGGAAGTCCCATCGCTTCGCGCACTTTGGCCAGCGTGCGGCGGGCGATCGCCCGGGCGCGCCCGGCCCCTTCGCGGAGGATTTTTTCCACCTGCGCGGGGTCGTTCTCCAGCACGGCGCGCCGCTGCCGGGCGGGGCCGAAGTAGTCCCAGATCGCGCTGAAAAGCTGCTTCTTGAAATCGCCGTAACCGGTCCCTCCCGCGCGGAAGGCGGCTTCCATCGCCGCCACTTCCCCGGGCGACGCGAAAAGGCGGTAAAGCGTGACAATGGAGGAGGTCGCCGGGTCCTTCGGTTCCTCGACCGGGGTCGAATCGGTCTTGATCCCCATGATTTTTTTGCGCAGCGCCTTTTCCTCCATGAACAGCTCGATCGTATTGTCGTAGCTCTTGCTCATCTTCTGGCCGTCGAGGCCGGGGATGGTCGCAAGGTCGGGCAGGATGCTCGGCTCGGGCAGGCGCAGCAGCCCCTCGCCGTACGCCTCGTTGGCCTTGATGGCGAGATCGCGCGTGACTTCCACGTGCTGCTTCTGGTCGCGCCCGACGGGGACGATGTCGCTTTCGTAGATCAGGATGTCGGCCGCCATCAGGACCGGGTAGGCGAAAAGCCCGTGCGAAGCGGCAAACCCCTTGGCGAGCGCATCCTTGTAGGCGTGGCACCGCTCCAGCAGCCCCATCGGCGTGAGGACCGAGAGGAGCCATGTCAGTTCGGTCACTTCGGGCACGTCGGACTGCCGGAAAAGTGTCGCCTTGGCCGGGTCGAGCCCGCAGGCGAGAAAGTCGAGCGCGACGTTGAGCGACGCCTCGCGCAGTTTGGCGGGATCGCGGACGGTCGTCAGCGCATGGTAGTCGGCAATGAAGTAAAACGCCTCGCCCTTCTCCTGCCACTCGATGGCAGGGCGCATCATGCCAAAATAGTTGCCAATATGGGGACGACCGGTCGGTTTGATACCAGAAAGGATGCGGGGCATAAGGGTGGTTTTCTCCCTCCAAAGGCCCGTTTTGTCAACCTTCGATCGACCAGGGGGTCAGTCAACAAATCTTGACAAGCCGTCAAGATTTGTTGACTGACCCCCTCCCCAGGCACGCAAGGGACGCCACGGAAGCGAACACCTTCAGAAACCGCCTTTCTCCTTTTGCGCCTTCCTTTCACCAAGCCGGACCTGCCCAGACCGCGCCGGGGGCCTTCCCCTGACGCGCGGCCCGTGGTGGCGCTTGCGTGGGAAGGGGTCGGCGTTGCGGGTCGGCACCGTTGCCAGCCGTTGCTGGAGCGGGTGACCCTCCACCTCTACCCGGGGGAGGTTCACGCCCTTCTCGCAGGCCCCGGGGGCGGCAAAAGCACCGCGATCGCCGTGGCCGCCGGGTGCCGCGCTTTGGGAGGGGGGCGTCTTTGCCGGGCCGGGAGAACGTTCCGGCCCCGGAACCCGGCTGCGGCGCGGGAGGCCGGGGTCGCGGTCGTCTGGCAGCGCCCTCCGCTTTTGCCGGAAGCTTCGATCCGGGAAAACCTCCTCCTTGGCAACGAACCGGGCGAACACGGCGAAGCGCGCCTGGTCGAAGACCTGCTTGCCTTGCTCCCCCCCACCCTTCCCTCGCCGGAAGTCGCCGTCGGGAGCCTGCCGCTGGCGCAGCAGCAATGGATCGCCATCGGCCGCGCGATCGCCCGGTTTCCCCCGGTGCTGCTGCTCGACGAACCGGCCACATGGTTTACCGGGGCCGAGCGGCGTCACCTCTGGGAGCTGCTCCGCCTTTTCGCCCGGCACGGGATGGCGATCCTCTACGCCACGCGCCATGTGCCCGAAACGCTCGCCCTCGCGCGGCGTTACACCCTGTTGCGGCACGGTACGGTGGAGAGTTTCGGGTTGATCGAACACCTCGACCGCAGCGCCACCGCGCACCTTGAAACCCAGTCGGTCCGTTCGTCGAGGACTCCGGCGCTTGATGAAGCGCGGCGACCGCTCCTGACGGTCCACGAAGCCGGGCTGGAGCGACCGCGCCAACTGGTCCTGCGGGAGGGGTCGATCTGCGGGCTGGCAGGCCTGCCCGGCTCGGGGCGGCGCGCGCTCCTCCACGTCATCGCCGGGTTGCGGCACGACCCCCACTGGGAAATCTGGAAGGCGAAGGAGTCGGTCGGACTCTTCGACCCCGGCGCGGGAGAGCAGTACCTGATGGCCGAGCGCCCCGTTTACGAAAACCTGACGCTCGGGCGGCCGTGGCATCACCTCGGGTTCTTCCCCCCGCTGGAGGCGCGGATGGTGGCGCTCGACTGGATGGCGCGGCTCCGGATACGGGCCGGAACGCCGACCCGCCCTCTCGCGGAACTTTCGACCTTCAACCAGCGCAAGATCGCGCTCGGGCGGCTCCTCCAGGCGCGGCGGCGGATTCTGCTGCTGGCCGAGCCGGAATTCGGCTTCCAGCCCGAGGAACGGCTCTGGCTGCTCGGCTGGCTGGAAGGGTTGGCGCGCGCCGGGCATTCCGTGCTCGTCTCGGGAGTTTCGGATGCCGAACTGCTGGCCGTCTGCGACACCGTGGCGGTGCTGCATCACGGTCGTTTTTGTGCGATTCGTTCGGCTTCCCGGTGGACCGAAAACGAATTGGCGGTGTGCGCAAGGAAAGGATGTTCATGATCGCCGCTCTTTACCGGACCTGGCTGCTCCGCGCCCCGTTGCCGTTTTTCGGAGTGCCGCTCCTTTTTTTTCTGTTTGCCTGGGTGCCGGGAGGCGACGGCACGCTCCTTTCGGAATTTCTTTTAAGCGACGGCAACCTCCGCTTCGTGGCGGTCCAGAGCGTGGTCGTGGCGATGGCGGCGATCGGGATGAGCGCGATCATCGCCAGCGGGCGGATCGACTTCAGCGCCGGGGCGCAGATGGTCTTTTACGCCACGCTCGGCGCGGCGGTGGCGGCCCGCTCGCCCGTACCCGCCGTGGCCGGGGTGCTCGTGGCCGGGGCGGTCGGCGGGACGCTCAACGGCTGGCTGGTCGAAACATTGCAGAGCCGCTCCTCCGTGGTGACGCTCGCGGTCGGGGCGCTCTTTCTGGCGCTGGTGGAGCTGTTGCCGCCGGTGCCGATCGGCGAGTTCAGCCCATGGATGGCGGTCTTTCCGACCCCCGGCTGGCTGGTGGTTGCGCCCGGGGTCTGGCTGACGCTCGGCGTGGCGGCGCTCGTCTGGCTGTTGCTCCAGACCACCGTTTACGGGCGGCAACTGCTCGCCGTCGGCAGCGACGAAACCGCCGCCCGCCTCTGCGGGGTGCGGGTCCGCCGGGTGCGGCTCTGGACGTTTGCCCTCGCCGGGCTCCTGTTTGCGCTGGCGGGGTGGCTCGCGCAGGCGGGCGGGAGTTCCGCCGAACGGGGCGAAGCGATGTTCTGGGAATTTGATGTCGTGGCCGCCGTGCTGATCGGCGGGACCCCGTTGCGCGGCGGCTCGGTCTCGCTGCCCGGCACGCTCGCCGGCGCGTTTTTCCTGTCGCTGCTGCGCAACGGCGTCTGGCAGGCGGGCTGGCCCCCGGCGGTGGCGGAGGTGGCGGTCGGCGGCTCGATCCTGCTCGCGCTGGCATGGGAACGCTTCCGCCGCGCGCATCAGCACGCCCCGGCAGCCCCCGCGTGGCTGGAGGCGCGATAAATTGCGTGGCATCCAGCAGGCGCTCCCGCTATGTTGAGAGGCACACGATGCAGTTCAAGGATTACTACAAAACCCTCGGCGTCTCCAAGACCGCCAGCCAAAGCGACATCAAGAGCGCGTTCCGGAAGCTGGCGCGGAAGTACCATCCCGACATGGTGAAACCGGCGGAACGCGAAGCGGCGGAGCGCCGTTTCAAGGAGATCAACGAAGCGTACGAAGTCCTCAACGATCCCGAAAAGCGGCAGAAGTATGACACGCTTGGGAGCGACTGGGATCGCCCGCAACCTCCCCCCGGGCAGGGGGGCGGCTTCCGGCGCGGCGGCATGCGCGGCCAGCCCGGGGGCGGTTACACCGACTTCAACGTCGGCGGGACCGGGTTCAGCGACTTTTTTGAAGCCTTCTTCGGAGCTGGCGGCGGCGGGCGGCAGTCGAACCCCTTTGGCGGTTTCGGCGGCGGCAGCGCGGCCCCGACCCGGGGCGCCGATGTCGAGGCCGACCTGATGGTGCCGCTCGGCGAAGCGCTGCGCGGGGCCCGGCGCAAAATTTCGCTGCAACGCGGCGGCGGCGAAGTGCAGTCGTACGAGATCAAGATCCCCGCCGGGGTGCGCGAAGGGCAGCGCATCCGCCTCGGCGGCCAGGGGGAACCGGCACCCTCCGGCGGCAAACCGGGCGATCTTTTCCTGATCGTCCGGCTCGCTCCGCCGCCCGATTTCCGGGTCGACGGGTCGGACCTGATCCACGAACTCGAAGTGCCGCCGTGGCAGGCAGTGCTCGGCGGCGAGATCGCCGTCCGCACCCTCGACGGCACCGTGAAGCTCAAGATCCCGGCCGGAAGCCAGCCCGGGCAACGTTTCCGCCTGCGCGACCGGGGGATGCCCAAGGGCGGCGGCGAACGGGGCCACCTCTACGTCGAACTCGGCATCGCGATCCCCAAGCAACTCAGCCCCAAGGCGCGGGAGCTTTGGGAAGCGTTGGCAGCCGAAGGATAAACGCGATGCCACTGGAGGGTCGGCCTTCCATGGCTCCGCTGCAAACGTCTTGCTCTTCAGACGGCCTCCGGCACCGTCACCTGCGACGGCTGAAGCGCTCCCTCCCCGAACGCCACGGGAAAGCGGTTCGGCTCGCCGTTCTGAAGCGTCGCCCCGTCCATGTAACAGACGCTGAAGGCGCGGCGCGACTGGCCGCTGCGGTTGATGTCGCTGGCGTGCAACAGGTAGTTGTGCAGCAGGACCACCTCCCCCGGTTCCAGTTCGACGTAAACAATCCGCTCCGGCGTGCAGATCGCCGCCGCCTGCGCCTTGCTCAGGAACCCGGAGGGATGGGTCGGGTTGATCAACCCGTGCCGGTGGCTGCCCGGGATCACCTGAACGCAGCCGTTCTCCCTGGTCGCCGGGTCGAGCGCGGTCCAGACGGTCAGTTGCGGGTCGCGGTCGAGATGGGTCCAGCGGTCCTGATGCCACGGCAGGAACGTCCCCTTGTTGGCCGGTTTGTTCATGAACATCGCGCGGAAGATCGAAATGACGGCGTCCCCGCCATGGATGCGGCGGCAGAGGTCTTCAAAAACAGGGTCCTGCAGGTATTCGAGGAAAAGCGGGTCGTATTCGAGGTCCTGGATCTTGCGATATTCGAGCGTCGCCCCCTTGAACCCCTTGCTCGCCTCCCCGGCATCCTCGTAGCGGCCGCTTTCGCTGTCGCGCTGCATCAACATCCGCTGGTAGTTGACGGCGGCCTTGCCGAGCATGATCGCATCGATGCGCTCCTGCATTTTTCGCAATAACTCCGCGCTGATGGAACCGAGTTTCAAATACCCGGCGGTTTCATATTCCTGCCATTGTTGGTCGGTGATCGGTGTAAGCATGATGAGAGGTGATTTCAGTTGGTTCTGACCCTTTCAGCATGCGCCCGTGCCGCGGCGATTTCTACTGCACCTTTGCACAGTTTGGTATAGAAAACGAAACCATGCCTGAACGGATGGACCCCCTGGTGGATTACCTCGACCCCGCCCGGCGGCGGTCGTTGCGGGAGGTGCAGTGCGACTACCGCTACACGCTCCTCTCGTGCAACTACTTCCGCAACCGCGCCCCGTGGAGCCTCGACTGGCGGGTCTGCCCCGATCACTTTTTTCTCTTTCCGGTGGTGGGGCACTTTACCGTCGCGCTGGAGGGTTCGCGGTTTGAGGTGATGCCGGGCCATTTCCTGATGTTGCCCGAAAAAGTGTCGCACCGGCTGGAGATCGGTAAAGGGGTTGAGCGGCTCGAGCAGATTTCCCTCCACTGCCACCTGCACGACCGCTGGGGCGGGGCCCTGCTGGCGCGCAGCGACCGGAGCCTGGGGCGGCTCATCCACCGGCAACATTCGCTGGCCGCGCTCAAATCGCTGGCGAGCCTCATCCGGCACGACCCGGAAAGCGCCCAGGCGTCGGGGGAGGCGTTCCTGCGCGAACTGCTCACTTTCCAGTTGCGGGACGGGCTGCGGCTCTCCCCCCGGGCTGCCGAACCGCGCCGCGACCCACGGGTCGCCCGCACCCTGGAACGGATGGAGAGCGACTTCGGCTCGTGCCTGCTTTCGATCGACGCGCTTGCCGGGGAGGTCGGCATCACCGCGACGCAGTTGAGGAAACTTTTCCGGAGGGAGACCGGCAGCGGCCCCAAGGCGTTCCTCCACCGCCTGCGCCTGCGAAAGGCCGCCCGTTTCCTTTGCCAGACCCCCGAGAGCGTCAAGGAAGTGGCGGCCCGGTGCGGTTTTTCGAGCGACCATTATTTCCATCTGGTCTTCCGGAAGGAATTCGGCTGCACCCCGGGCGAATACCGGCTTGCGGGGTCGCTTTAAACCTGCCCTGGCCCCAATGCTGTTCACTTGAAACCACCTTGGCGCGCTCTGTTGATTTCAGGCCCAACGGGCCGCCAATCCCTCAGCCCGGCCCAGCGGGCCGGGTAGGCGTCGTCTGAAATGATGCGGTCTGAAGGACCGCGATCTCCCGGTCCGCGTGATTGACACGGGCCCGCCCGCTCATGTTCATTGCTCCCCATGAACGTACTCGCTGCTGTTGCCCACCCGGATGATATCGAATTCATGATGGCCGGGACGCTCCTCGCCCTGCGCGAAGCCGGTTGCCGCATCCATTTCTGGAACCTCGCCAACGGAAGCTGCGGCACCCAGAGCTATTCGCGCGAAGAGATCATCGCCCTGCGCGAAGCCGAGGCGGCGGAGTCGGCGAAACTGGCCGGTGCGATCTACCACCCGCCGCTCTTTGAGGATCTCGGCGTTTTTTACGACGCCCCCTCGCTCGCAAAGGTCGCCGCCGTGGTTCGCGAAGTCGCCCCCGACCTGATCCTGACCCACTCGCCCAACGACTACATGGAAGACCACGAGGCGGTCTGCCGGTTGGTCTGTATGGCCGCTTTTTCGCGCGGGATGACCAATTTCCGGAGCGAACCGCCGCAGCCGGTGATCGGCAAACCGGTGCGGATCTACCACGCCCTGCCGCATGGGTTGCGCGACGGCCTGGGGCGAAAAGTGGAGGCCGACCGGTATGTCGAAATCACCCCCCACCTGGAGAAAAAAGCGGCCCTGCTCGCCTGCCACCGCACGCAGAAGGAGTGGCTCGACGCCAGTCAGGGCATGGGGGCATATCTGGAAGAAATGCAACGCCTGAGCGCCGCGATGGGAGAAATGTCGGGCTCCTTCACCTACGCGGAAGCGTTCCGGATGCACAACCACCTCGGCTACTGCGCCCCGGAGTTTGACCCGCTGGTCGCCCTGCTCGGCGCGCGGACGGTGAGCGGCGCATCGTGATCTTTATTACCCCGGAGCCGGGCCCGGCGTTTCCATGCAGTTTCACTTGAGAAGGCGCCGGGGAGCCATTACACGTAAAAGGCTTATGTCTCTTGCGCGCCGGTTCCCATCCGCCTTCCTTTTCCTGCTTCTGGCCGCAGGATCTTTCGCCGTGGCCCAGGAGGAGGACGATGTTGTCAAACCGACCTGGGAAACCCAGCGCCACGCCCGGCTTTTTACCCTCGGCATCCCCGCGCCGCGCGGGCAGATCACCGACCGCCACGGCGAAGTGCTCGCGCAGACCCGCGTCAGCTACAATCTCGGCATCCTTTTTCCCACGCCGCTGGAGTTTGGCGACGCGCAGATCCTCGCCTTTGCCCGCGAACAGATCGCAAAAGCCGAAAAGCTGACCGGCCGCACCGTCTCGCTGGAGGATGAAGCGATCCTGCGCCATTACCGCAACCGCGGCCTCCTCCCGCTCGACATCGCCACCAACCTCAACGCCGACGAACAGGCCGCCATCCGCGAACGCGGCGGCGACGGTTTGAACCTGCGCGGGATCTACCTGCGCTACTACCCCCACGGGACGCTCGCTTCGCACATCCTCGGCTACGCCGGGCGCGAGGGCCGCACGCCGGACGGGCCGATCCAGAACAACGACCTCCTCTGGCCCGACTCCGAGGGCCGCGCCGGGCTGGAGATGACCTTCAACACCCAGCTCACCGGTAAACCGGGGAAAGTCACCTACAATTTCGACGCCAACGGCCACAAGGTTTCCGAGAAAATCTCCAAAGCGCCGCAGCCCGGCTACAACGTCGTCACCACGCTCGACCTGAAGCTCCAGGAAATCTGCGAACGGGTGCTCGCCAAGGGGGTCAAGCGCGGGGCGATGGTTTTCCTCGACCCGAACACCGGCGACATCCTCGCCATGGCCTCCTACCCGACGTTCGACCCGAACCGGTTTGTCCCCGCCATCTCGTATGCGGAGTTCAAGGCGCTCAACGAAGACAAGAACACCCCCCTCTTCCCCCGCGCCTACGGGGCCGCCTACCCGCCCGGGTCGATCTTCAAGATGTTTGTCGCCATCGCCGCGCTCGAAGGGGGGAAGATCACCCCGACTTCCGAATTTTCCGGCCCGCCCTCCATGCAGATCGGCGACCGCGTTTTCAAGAACTGGAAAAAGACCCATTCCGGGATGCTCAACGTCTCCGAGGCGCTGGAGGAGTCCAACGACACCTGGTTTTATCAGGTCGGCATCCGCACCGGGTCGCGGCTGCTGGTTGACTGGACCACCCGCTTCGGGTTTGGCGCGAAGACCGGCATCCCCCTGCGCGGAGAGACCGAGGGGCGCATCCCGACCGACGAATACATGCTCAAGGTTCACAAGCGCCGGTTGCTGGATGGCGACCTCGCGAACTTTTCGATCGGCCAGGGCGATATCCTGACCACCCCGCTCCAGATGGCGCAGTCGGTCGGCATGATCGCCAACGGCGGCTCCTTTTTCCAGACGCGGCTCGTCAAGCAGGTCCAGAGTCTCAACGGCAAGGTCGTCACCGGATATGACCTCCGGCTGCGCGACGAAATTTTCATGGATGAAAAGAACCTCGAAGCGATCCGCAAAGGGATGGAGGAGGTCGTCTACGGCAACCGCGCCACCGGTCGCCGCGCCGCCGCGCCCAACGTCCGCGTTGCCGGGAAGACCGGGACCGCCCAGTGGGGGCCGAAATCGAACGAACGCAACGCCGCCTGGTTTGTCGGCTACGCCCCGATTGATGAACCGCAGTACGCCTTTGCCGCCATTTACGAAAGCGACCCCGGGGAAAGCGCCGGGGGCGGAGCCTACGCCGCGCCGATGATCGGCCAGGTC
This sequence comes from Chthoniobacteraceae bacterium, assembly GCA_035555975.1. Classification (GTDB taxonomy): domain Bacteria; phylum Verrucomicrobiota; class Verrucomicrobiia; order Chthoniobacterales; family Chthoniobacteraceae; genus DATMFV01. The sequence continues at coordinate 32,436 of DATMFV010000093.1, read as the reverse complement.
CTCAAGGAGCTTTACAAGGAAAAGCCGAAGAAGAAAAAGAAGGAGAAACCGGAGACGAAGGAAGAACCCGAGGCCCGGGAGGCCGAAGAAAACGGCGAAGTGCCGGTGGCGATCCCGGTGACGGAGCCGTTTCATCCGGAAAACGGAGACGAAACCCCATGAACCCGATTCCCCGTGAAACGGTGACCGACCTGCTCGAAGCAACGGCCCGGATGCTGGAACTCAAAGGCGAAAACCTCTTCAAGGTCCGCGCCTACCTCAATGCCGCGCGCGCCGTCGAGACCTACCCCGGCAGCCTGGCTGACGCCGCCGCCGAAGGAACGTTGACGAAGATTCCCGGCATCGGCAAGGCGATCGGCGAAAAGATCGCCGAACTCCTCTCGACCGGGCAGCTCCCGTACTACGAGGAACTGAAAGCTTCGTTTCCGGCGACCTTGTTCGATCTGTTTGAAATCCCGGGGCTGGGAGCCAAGAAAATCCGCGCCCTTTATGAACAGCTCGGGGTCGACGGCCTGCCCGCGCTGGAAGCCGCCTGCGCCGACGGCCGCCTTGCCGCCCTTCCCGGTTTCGGCGTGCGGACGGCGGAGCGCCTCGTTGAAGCGATCGCGCAATACCGCGATTACGCGAAAAGTTTCCTCTGGGAAAACGTCGCCGGGCTGGCGGAAGCGATCCGCGACGACCTCCACGGGCACCCGGAGGTTTCCCGCATCGCCATCGGCGGGAGCTACCGCCGGCGCAAGGAGATCGTCAACGACCTCGACTTTGTCGTCGCCTCGAAGGCCGCCGAAACCGTCATCGCCTTTTTCACCGGCCACCCGCTGGTCGACCAGATCATCGCCAGCGGCCCGACCAAGGCGAGCGTCCGCTTGAAAAACGGGCCGCAGGCCGACCTGCGCGTCGTCACCGCTGCGGAGTTTCCCTTTGCGCTCAACTACTTCACCGGGAGCAAGGAGCACAACATCCGCCTGCGCAACCGGGCGCTCGCCCGCGGCTGGACCTTGAACGAGTACCGGCTCGGCCCCGTCGGGAAAACCGACGAAACCGCTGCGACCGTGCCGCCGCCCGCCATCCACGAGGAGCGCGACCTCTACCGGGCGCTCGGGCTCGATTATGTCGAGCCGGAACTGCGCGAAGACCTCGGCGAAGTCGAAGCCGCCGAAGCGCAAAGCCTTCCCCGGCTGATCGAACTGGCCAACCTGCGCGGCACCTTCCACAACCACACCACCGCCAGCGACGGCCGCAGCACGCTGGAAGCCATGGCGGAAGCAGCGCAGGAACTCGGGCTGCAATACCTCGGCATCGCCGATCACTCGAAAAGCTCCTTTCAGGCGCACGGCCTCGACGAAGCCCGGCTCGAAGCGCAGCGCGAAGCAATCGCCTGCCTCAACGCCAGCTACGACGGCTTCCGCCTGTTTTCCGGGACCGAGTGCGACATTCTCCCCGACGGTTCGCTCGATTTTTCGGACGAAGTCCTCTCGCAGCTCGACTACGTGGTCGCCAGCGTCCATTCCGCTTTCTCCCTTTCGGAAGCCGAAATGACCCGGCGCATCATCAAGGCGATTGGCAATCCGCACGTCACCATGCTCGGCCACCTGACCGGGCGGCTCCTTTTGAGCCGCAAGGGGTACGCGGTCGATGTCCCCGCCGTCATCGAAGCCGCCGCGCAGACCGGCACAATCATCGAGCTTAACTCCACCCCCGAACGGCTCGACATGGATTGGCGGTGGTGGCCGCTCGCCAGGGAAAAAGGGGTGCGCTGCTCGATCAACCCCGACGCCCACCACGCCGACGGCCTGCAACGGATCGCGCTCGGCGTCGCCACCGCCCGCAAAGGGTGGCTCACCCGCGACGACGTGATCAACACCCTGCCGCTCGGAAAAATCGAAGCCGTGCTGGCGCGCAAGCGCCATCGTGTGGTGTCAATCAATGACAGGAACCTGGCTAACAGGGCGCCCGTGATCTAAAACAGCGGTTTAGCCAGAACGGCGTTCTCCTGAGCAGTGGTGGAGGTGGCATTGCTGAAGGCGACCTTGAGGTACGTCCCGGGTAGCGAGGCGTTTTTGAGAGTGAAGCGCTCGAAGAGTTGTTCGATGGCCGTTTCACCAAGCTGGCGCAACGGTTGCAGCATCAACGTCAGGGAGGGGTGTGTCAACCGCGTGGAAGGCAGCCCCGTTCCGGCAATCACGCTGACGGCTTCGCCCGGTTCCAGCCCACTCTCCCGAAGCGCCTCAATGGCCCCGATGGCGAGATAGTCGCCCATGCAGAAGATGGCGTCGGGAATAAAGCGGTGTTTCGTGATGACTTCACGGACTGCTTGGAAACCGTCGTTCTCCGCCAATTCTTTGGTGAGCCGTGCGTGCAGCACCATGGGAGCGGCACTGCTGGCGCTCCCAAGCACGCTATAAGCGAGGCCCGCGTGGGCCAGCTCGGTTGAGCAGGAAGGCCGCCCCTGTTCACCGGAAAGGAACAGCACCCGTTGCCGTTTTGAGCGTTTCCAGGCTTCTCCCACGCGTCGCCCGGCTTCATAAAAGTCGGTCGAGACAAAGTTGGCGGTGGCGTTGAGATGGGAGGGGTTGATCTCGATGACCGGTTTGCCCGCCTTTCGGTAAGTCTGGTGGACTTCGTCGCGATCGACCATCCCGAAGAGCATCAGCAGGTCCACGCCTTCCATTCGGCGCAAAAGCTCTTCTTTCATCCAGTTGGAAGTCGGCGTCTTCGGCGTGGAGAGAGGAAGAACGGTGGTGGGATACGGTTGCCGGGAGAGCGCCCGCATGGCCGCCACATAGATACTTTCCGACCAGTTGAGGGTATCGGAAGCTTCCACCACGCTGGTCAGGTTGGTCGCCAGGATCAACGACCTGTCCATCGGCGCATCGGCCTTGCGCACAAAGGTGCCCAGGCCCGCCTTGGTTTGCAGGAGACTCTCCGCCGCCATCTTGCGAATGACCGACCGCGTGGTGGAGACACTCACGCCAAGATGCCGGGCGATCTGCTCCACCGGCGGGAGGCGCAGCGGTTCACCGCCAGCCTGCGCGACAAACTCTCTGGTGATGTACTCGCGCACCTGTTCGCTGGCAAGAGGGGTGGAGAAAAGTTTACCCATATCTGAATTGCAACATCTTTGACATCCCTTCGCCGTTGTCAATGCCGTTTGCCTGAAGCCTCTGGAGGGGAGGGTGAGAATTTTCGCCTCTCTTCTTGTCTAAACTGTTAAAGTTATGGCATATGAATAAAAAAGTTATTGCAAATTAAAACAGGAAAGTGCTAATACCTCTGTCCAATGAACCGAGCCAACTTTCCCCTCTGTTGTTTTCCACGTTCCGCGGCGATCCTGTTTCTGGCGTTGATGATGAAAACGGGAACCGGCACGGCGGCACCGTTGATTGATCTGAGCCGCCCGGTGGACGAGAGCCTGGAGATCATCACCGGAGTCTATTGGAGCTTTGATGCCCTTTCCGTCGACGGGGCTGTGGTGGATGAAAAGACCAGTGGGGCAAAAATCGACGGAACTCCGGCCCAGGGACATGGGAGCGCTCCGTCCCTGGTAGGGGGAGTCAATCTCGCAGGGACCAGCGGATTTGGTCAGGCGCTGGCCTTGAGAACCAATGCCACCCAAAAAGGAGGAGACGGCAACCCGCGGGTGGTGAACAATGCCTTGCCGCTCGCGGTGGGGGAGAATCCCCTCGCCATGGTGGCGACCGACTTTACCGGCGGGCTCTGGATTCGCTTCGATTCCATATTAAGCGGAGCGACCCAAAGCGTGGTGTTGATGGACCGGGGCATGCTCGGGATCGCTGCCAGCGGCGGGGAGAACGGCGGCAACTGGGGCTTTTATCTTGAAAAGGATACCGAAGACCTCTGGCGGGTGGCTTTCCAGACGGGGGACGGAACGTCGACGGCCGCTGCCGGCACGGTCTATCACGACGATTTCGAGGCGCTCCCCTTTGGCGATGGCGGGTGGCACCATATCGGGTTCAGCTTTCTTTACGGCGGTGAAGAAGGGGGGCACCAGGTGCAGTTCTGGCTTGATGGGACGCTCTTGAATACCGTTGGCGGGTTGGATGTCTCCATCACCAGCGGAAGCACCACGCGCTCCGGAGTGCGCCGTTTCTGGGTTGGGGAGCGCGCCACAACCGGCTATTGGAGCGTTTTTGACGGCGATATGGATGATCTCTTTGTCACTCACGGTCAGTATGGTTTTCAGCCGATTCCGGAGCCTTCCGGCATGGCGCTCCTCGCTGGAGGGTTGGCCTTGTTATGGCCCGGCTTGCGTTCCTGGCGGACCCGCTTCACGGTGTGACCGATAAATGGCGGGAACCTTTGGACAGCCTGCTTCACGTATGCGTTCCTACTCTTCCATTGCGGCAACGTCGGACTCCGCGGCCGGAGTCAGTCTGCTCGAAGTGGTGATCGCCACGGCGGCTGTGGCTGTGCTGGCGGTGCTCGCCACGGCGGTCTTTGGCAACGTGCGTCTGGCCTCCCTGGCAGTGATCAATGTGGGAAACCATCGGACGATCACTGCGGCGATTCTCGCCTACAGCGCGGATCACGGCGGCCAGTTGCCGTGGGGGTTGGACAACGATCCTCCCTTCGGCGACGGGGAGAGCACCAGCACTGCCTACCCCAAGACCCTCGCCTGGATGGGCTACGTGCGCGATGCACGCGTCTTCTTCAGCCCGCTGCTCTGGCCCCGGTATGGGGCCAACGGAAACAAAAGCTCCGCGATGCTGGTGCTCAGCAATCCCCAATACTACAAAAGCGCGGTCCTGCCATGGGCTCACCCGAGTTACGGCGTCAATCTCTACGGAGCGATGCCGACGCGCACCTCGCCCCCGACGCGCCGTCCCGCCAACCTTAACCGGGTGGCGACCGACGGCCGTCTCTCCCAACTGATGCTCACTCTGGATGTCTACAACCCCCTCCATGATACAAAGGCGCGTCCCCTGGCCGGAGGGCAGTACTGGTTTGTCACCGCGGCCGAGGTTCCTCCCCCGGAGTTGACCTATCGCGGGAAGGTCTATGCCGCGTTTGCCGACGGGCACGTGGTTGCCTACCCACGTGAGGAGATGATCTCCCTTTTAAGCTCAACCCCCAACTTCCAGCCACCTCTCTTCAAAAACCACTATACCATGGGCCGGTAAGCGTGTGCCGCATGGCTTCGATTTCCTCGCCGGTCTGTTGAACTTCGTTATGTTGTTATTCCGTTTCTTTCCTTTGCCGTTGCGCTGGGGGGTCGCACTTTGTCTTCCGGCCCTGGTATGCCACGCCGCGACGCTCGAACTCAGCACCCCCGGCGGGCGCCGTCACTTCTATCACGACGAGAAGCCATCGGTGACACTCACCGCCGGGGAGCCCGCCGCGTCGGCCACCCTGAAAGTCTCCCTTGGCGGGCGTCTCCTGCTTTCCAGAGGGCTTGAAGAGGGGGTAAAGATAGAGGAGAAGCTCGTCCTGCCGCTCGCTTCCCTGCGACGCACCCGCCATCTGCTCGAAGCGACGTTGGAGAACCGGCACGGTCGGGTTCTTGCTCGTGCGCAATGCCCCGTGAGCGTGACCCAACGGCCTCGCAGCGACGGAATCGAGGTCTGGCTCTGGGCTTTGGGAACGCCGAGTGAGGAGATGGTGCGCTTTTACGGCGGGCAGGGCTTTACCTCCGCAGGAGGGCCGATGCTCCCGTACAAGGGCGACCTGACAGAAGGATTGCGGGAGGCGGCGGCCGCCCTCGATGCACAGCTTCCCAGCGGCCTGAAAGCGAATGTGACCCCCAACGAAGGGGTCTGGGTGCGTCCATTTGCCCTGTTGCCGCCGAGCGGGGAGGGGATTGATTACCGGAACCCCGGTCGCTATGGCATGGAGGAAGCGAAGGTTCCCTTCCAGTATTACAACCCTTTCAGCCCGGCCGTGGCCCAAGCGCAGGAGGCACTCAACCGCCAGTTGATGGAAGCTTTGGCTCCCTACCCGAACCTGGCGATTGCATTTGTCGACTCCGAGCGACAGGATTACCTGCAAAAACCGAACCTCAACGAAGAGGGACGGCGGCTCATGCAGGAACGGCTCGGCTCGCTGGAAGAGCAGTTTGGCGAACCACGCTATGTCGCCCCGCATGTCATTGCCGACGATGACCCCTTCTATCGCCTTTCGCGTTACATCGTGCAGGGAGGCAACGGCGTCAATCTCGGTCTCCGGCGCATGGCAGAGACCATCAGGCAATATCGGCCCGATCTTCTGACCATGACGTGTCCCTGGCGGGGCCTGCCGCTCTACGATGTTTATCCCGATGTGGACATCATCCAGACCTGGACTTATACCAACCCCGATCCAAAACTGATGCTGGCGATTGAAACCTTGCGCACCGCATGTGCTCCCCGCAATCAGATTCCCTTTCAGGTGGTGACCCTGCTGAATTATCCCGGAAAGATCGCGCCCACCCCGGATTGGATGGGTATGGGGCCCGACCGGGTCAAGGAGACCACCTGGATCAATCTCTCCCGCGCTCCGCGGATGGTCGGCTATTATTATTCGAGCGCCTTGAGGCCCGATGACCCGGCGAGCGCTGAGGGAGGCAAGCTCCCCGTGGAAACAACCGAAGCCATTGCAACCATGGCCCGGGAGGTGATCGAACCCTACGGGGCGATGATCCGCCGCCTGAACATGGCCCCCCGCAAGGTGGCGATGCTTAACTCCGCCGCCTCCCGCGTTTACGATCGCCACCGCCTCAAAGGGCTCTATACGGCTGCCCAGGTGGTGCCGTTTCAGATGGTGATGGAGATGGCCCACTACCAGGTGGACATCCTTTTCGATGAAAGCTTTGAGCGCGAGGGGGCAACCATCCTGGACCGTTACGAAGCCGTGGTACTGCCGCGCTGCGATACGATGACGCAAAGCGTCTATGAAGCTGTGCTCGCCTTCGGAAAAAATGGAAAACCGGTGCTGGTTGATGGCGACCTTGGGCCGGACCTGGAGGCGATTGCTCCGTTGCGCTTCGATTTCGACTTTTCCTTTCTGGCAAAAGTCTCCGCCGACGCGCTTGCCAGGGGAGAGACTTATGCGGATTGGGACGATCACGTCACCAAGTCGGAGAAAATCGATTATGCCAAGGTGGAAGGCGTTCCGGCCGATCACGCCCAAAAGCAACTGGAGGCTTATGCCGGGGAGGTGGTGTCGCGGCTGGGTGCCAGGGTCAGGCCCCCTGTCTCCTCCAATCGTCGGGACGTGCTTTTCAACCTGTGTGAGGGGAACAACGTTCGCTACCTATTCGTGATCAATGATCGCCGCGAATATGACGACCGCGTGGGACAGTACCGGGCCATCATGGAGAAACTCGTGCCCCAGGAGGTGGAAGTTGACCTGGAAGACGAAGGAGACGGGGTGCCGGTGGCCTATGACATGATCCGGCAAAAAGCGGTGAAAGTGGTCCGACGGGCGGATGGGCGTCTTCGCCTGAAAGTGCCTCTGGGAAAATTGGGGGGAACGATCATTGCCTTTTATCCCCGGCCGATCGGGGAAATGGCCATCCGGTGGGCCGATGCCGGGCCCGCGGCCCCGCAGAGAGTGGCCTTGAGCCTGAAGGATGATCAGGGCCATCCGCTGCCCGGCCTCCAGCCGCTAAAGGTCGAGCTTTACAATCCCGCAGGCGATCTTCAACCGCAGAGCAACTTTCTCTGTGCCGAAGGAGGAGAGGCGGTCTTTGAATGGCAGCCGCCCTGGGATGAAAAGCCGGGCAGGTGGCGGCTGGTGGTCCACGATCTCACTTCAGGCGGCAAGGTCGAGAAATTCCTTCAGGTCGGGGGGGAACGGTGATCTGCCCAACCGCTCTAATGACCGGTTGACGACCGGGTCTGCTTTCATCCACCATGCCGATCGTCCACCTTTACCGCCATGTTTTTGACCGCCAATCTGATCCATCTCAGCTACAACATGTGGGAGGAGCAAGAGGCTCCCGTCGATCTCGTCCGCAAGGCGAGCGGCGTCCTGCGCTTTGACGAACCGCTCTGGGAGGAGTTGACCGAAACGATGGCGCAATCGGGCTTCACCGCCGTGGTGCTCGATCTCGGCGACGGGATCGCCTACCGTTCCCATCCGGAAATCGCCGTGGAAGGGGCGTGGACCCCCGAACGGCTCAACCGCGAAGTCCACCGGTTACGCAAAATGGGGCTGGAGCTTCTGCCGAAGCTCAATTTCTCCACCGGCCACGATGTCTGGCTCAAGGAATACTCCCGTTGCGTCTCCACGCCGCGGTATTACCAGGTTTGCAGCGACCTGATCGCCGAGGTCTGCGAAATCATGGAAAAACCGCGCTTCTTCCACCTCGGCATGGACGAGGAGACCGCCGCCCATCAGCGCAACTACCTCTACGTGGTCATCCGCCAGCATGCCCTTTTCTGGCATGACCTGAACTGGCTCGCCGCGCAGGTCGAACGCCACGGGGTGCGCCCATGGATCTGGTCGGATGCGGTCTGGAACCACGAAGAGGCGTTCTTGAAGGAAGTGCCGAAATCGATCCTCCAGAGCAACTGGTATTACGGCAACGAGTTCGACCCGCCCCACCGGTATGTGGAAGCCTATCGTACGCTGGAGCGCCACGGTTATGACCAGGTGCCGACCTGCAGCAACTGGAGCAACGACACCAACACCGCGCAGACGCTGGAATGGTGCCGCAGGGAGATCGACCCCCGGCGGCTGACCGGCTTCCTGACCGCCCCGTGGAAGCCGACCCTGCCGGAATGGCGGGAGCACCACCTCAAGGCGATCGCGCAGGTGAAGGCCGCGCTGTCACCGACGGGCAATGATGGGTAGCGAGAAGTCTGTGCAGAATAAGCCGAAGTGCTCTGGTGGTCTTTTCAATTCGGAACGGTGAGCTTGCGGACGGAACCCCGGCGGATATAGGCAATATCCAGAAGGGCCGTCTTTCCCAACGGCTCTCCAAGCTGGATGCGGTACAGGAGCTTTGCGGCAAGACGGCCAACGCGCGCACCGGCCTTGAGCTGCATCGCGTCCAGCGGCACGTCGAAACCGGGGAGCGTTCGGCGGCTGCTTGCCATCAACACGGAGAGATCGCCGGGCACCGAAAGGCGGAGCCTCTCCCATACCGGAGCGAGCGCGCGCAACAGCCGCGACTCGCAGGCAAACACCGCCGTAGGCCGCCGCGACGGGTCGGCGAAGAACGCCTGAATCTCATTGGGAACCGGCCTGTCGGGGTCGAATCTCAGGCATTCGATCCGGGCATCGCCCCAGTTCTTTTCCGACTGCGCCATCAAGGCTCCCTTCAGCCGGGCTTCCTGAACTTTCAAGGGGTGGCGTCTGGTGAGCACGGCGATGCGCCGATGCCCCATGCGATAGAGCCGCCGCACGCTGTCGTAACCGAGGCCGACGTTATTGACGTTGACGGAACTGACCGGCAAACCCGAGCAATCATCAAAGATGGTAACAATAGGAAGCTGGCGGGAGATAAGCGGCTCCAGCAGGTACGGAATCATCTGATGGCTGGAACGGCAATGAACCAGCGCCCCCTGAAAATTCCCGGCGGCCAGCTTCTCCCGGATGCTCTCCGCTTCGCCCGGCTTTCCACCGTAGGACAAGCGGACGCCCTCGAAGCCGAGCCGCCGGGCCGCGCTCTCGAAAGCACGCACGGCGCTCCGGAGTTCGCAGGGAGGGAGGCCGTCCGGCAGCGGCTGAACCTCTCCGTCCGGCGCGAATCTCATCTCCAGCAGCATGGCTACCTTGCCGCCCCTGACTTCCCGCAGCAGCCTTGCCTTTTGCTGCAAGGTGCGGAGCGGCTTGAGCGGGAGGACGCGGTTGCGCTGCAACAAAAGCTGGGCCTTCTGCTGGAAGCCGCTTTGTAAAATATAACCCCGGCGAAACGACGCCTGAAGCAATCCATGTTCGCCCAGACTCTTGACGCTGGAGGCAACGGTCGGCCCGGAGACTTTCCACAATCGCTGGATCGAGCGAAGCGAAAAAAAGTGCTCCCCCTCCCGATAAGTGCCGCTCGCCATTTCTTCAAGAAGGCTGCGCGTCAGGCGTTCATGCAAGTAATCCATAGTTCATGCGAGATACTCCGTCCGTTATTGATTTGCAGAAATGAAATGGCAATCAGAACCAGAAAACTGCTCATAGTCGCCGCCGAAAATCAGAACGGATAAGTCATTTGAAATCAGTGATTTACAAATTTTTTACAAAATCTGCATTTTCCGGTCTGCGCGGGCGAGGGGTTGCCATTCGAGACGATGCGCTGATAAATCCGATGAAATGTTATCCACGGAAGTCATCGACCGTATCATCGCCACCGAAGTCATCGTGCCAGCCCGCAAACATGCGGTGGATCGCCCGGAGTTCGGAGCGTCGCTCTTTGACCAAAAGAGCAAATGGATGATCGAGATTTTCACCAGCGGCGGCTTGGTGGGGTACGGCGAAAGCCGCCGTGGAGCCTCCCGCGCCAGCATGGAACGGAGTGCCAACCATCTGCTGGGAAAACCGCTGCACTCGCTGGCATGGAACTGCCCGGTCCCGCCCGACCTCTCCGCCGACAGCGCCTGGGGACATGCCACGCCCCCCGTGCCGCACCGGTTTCACGAAATGGATTTCACCAGCCTGGACGGCGACTTCGGCTATTCCGTGGCCATTCTCGATCTCTGGGCAAAGTCGCTCCAGGTGCCGCTTCACCGCTTCCTGGGCGGGAGCGTGCGGGACGCCGTGCCGACGAGCTGGTGGTTTGGACGCAGCGATCCGGCCCACGCGGCGCAACAGATGCAGATCGGGCTGGCCCACGGGTTTACCTCCGTCAAGATCAAGGTGACGGCGGATGATGACGTGGAAGGCATCGTGCGCGCCATCAAGGAAGTGGCAGGCCCGGAGACGTTGATCGTCATTGATCCCAATGGGCGCTTTTACCGGCGCTCCGAGGCGCTCAAGATCGCCCGCCGTCTGGAACGCTACCCGAATATCATCCTGGAAGATCCCTTTCCTTTTGAAATCCGGGAGTGGCAGCTTTTCCGCGCCCAAACCTCCCTGCCGCTGGCCTTGCACAAGGGCGACTGGGTGCTCGGGGCGCGGGAGCACGCTTGCGACTACGTCAATCTCGGCTTCCCCGTCCACCGGTTCCTCGGCAATGCCCGGGCTGCGTTCCTCATGGGGCTGCTCTGCTGGCACGGCTCCGGCGTGGAACTGGGCGTGCTCGATAGCTATATGCTCCATGCTTCCGCTGTCGCCCCCAACTGCGCGTTGCCCGGGGATGCCATGGGGCACCGCATCCGGGAAAGCAGCCTCATCGAAGAAGAACTGGCGGTAGCCAACGGAGCCATCGAAGTGCCCCAAGGCCCCGGCCTGGGCGTCACCCTCGACCGTGCGGCCCTGCGCCATTACACCAAAGAGAAAATCGAATGGAAACCGTGAAACTATTGATTACCGGCATTTGCGGACGGCTCGGTCGCGCCGTGGCGGCCGAGGCCGCTTCCAGAGGCTGGAGCGTGACAGGCATTGACCGCCGCCCCTGGCCCGCCGAAAGCAGGCCGCCCAAAGGGGTGGAAATCCACCTCGGCGAACTGGAAGATACCGGGCTGTTGAACCGCATCGCCGGAGGGGCCACCCGGCTCGTCCATACCTCCGGGCTGCATGGGGAAAACCTCAAAAGCCACGACCTTTCGGCCTTCCTCCGGGTCAACGTCGAGAATGTGGCGCGCCTGCTTGAATGGGGCGAGGAAAAGGGGATTGCGCATTTCTGTCTTTCATCCACGATGGATATCGTGGTCGGCCGCCGCTGGAAAGCGAGCGGAGCTGCCGTCCTCGACGAGAGCGCCCCTCTTCAATGCGACAGCGCCTACGGCATCAGCCGGGCGTTGATGGAACGCCTCGCGGCGGAGTTCTCGCGGCACCGCGATCTTTCCATCGGCGTTCTGCGGTTGATGTCCTTTGGCTATTGCGCGGATGAAGAACTTGGCACGGCCCTGCTGGCGCGGCGGCTGGCGTGCCGCGACGCGGCGCGCGCGACCATCCATACCGTCCTGACCGACGGCCTGAAAGGCGAAGTCTTTCACATCGGACCGAAAACGCCGCTTACCAATACCGACATCGCCAACGCGCTGAAAAACCCGGAGGAAGTTCTCGAAAAATATTTCCCCGGCGCCACCCGGATCGCGGAAAAAGCGGGCTTCCAACTGGCCCCGGAAATGTTCTGGCCCGTCGCCGCCATCGGAAAAGCCCGCCGCCTTCTCGGCTGGGAACCGCTCTACACCTTCGAAACATGGCTCAAGGCCCACGGCTGGGCCCAGGGCGTGTCTACGAATTTTGAAGGATGAATAAAAGATCGATTTTTGAGGCCAAAACGGGGCTTTCGAGGAAGGCCGAATCGAGATTCGGACGCCCGAGGAAACCCATTTTGGGCCAAAAAGCGGCTTTTAGTCGCCTCTCACTTAAATTCGTAGACACGCCCTAATCCATGCACCCATGAAACACCCCATCCTCCACGGCGTCCTGCCGGTCATTTCCACCCCGTTCACCGCCGATGACCGGATCGATGAAGCCATCTTGCAACGCGAGATTGACTGGCTCTATGAGCAAGGGGTGCAGGGGCTCGTCATCGGCATGGTCTCCGAAGTGACGCGCCTGACCGATACTGAACGCGACCGGTTGGCGGGCTTGCTGGTTCGCGGCAGTCGCGGACGCGGCCCGGTTGTGGCTAGCGTCGGTGCGGAAAGCGTCGCGCAAGCTGTGCGCCACGCCCGGGCGGCCGAAGCCGCCGGTGTCGACGCGCACATGGCAGTGCCCCCCGCGCTGACCCGCTGCGCCCCGGAGGAGATCCGCCGATATTACTCGGCTCTGATTGAATCGACCAGCCGACCCGTCATCATCCAGGATGCCAGCGGCTATATCGGCAACGCCATTCCGCTCTCCCTCCAGGCCAGCCTGTACCGGGACTATCCGGAGAGAGTCCTCTTCAAGCCGGAAGCCCAGCCCATCGGCCCCAACCTCAGCGCACTGCGCGATCTGACCCATAACGAGGCGGCGATCTTTGAAGGAACCGGGGGCATCGCCTTGGTGGACAGCTTCCGGCGCGGCCTCGCGGGCACCATGCCGGGGAGCGACCTGGCCTGGGCCGTCGTCGCCTTGTGGAAAGCCCTCCAGGCGGGCCAGTGGGAGCGGTTGGCCCGCATCCAGGGGCCATTGACCGCCATCCTCGCGCCGATGAGCAACCTCGACGCGTTTATCGCCACGGAGAAGATGCTTCTCAAAGAGCAGGGAATCTTCGTGAACACCGGGATGCGCGGCCCGGTCGGTTACGTTCTCGACCCGGAAACCCGCCGGGAAATCCTTCGGCAAGTGGCTCTCTTGCAAAAGCTATAGCGGCCGCGATGAACCCGGAAATGCCAGACCGGTGAAAAGGGCCCGATGCCCTCCCTACCTCAGCCGCGCCACGCCGTTTTCGATCTTCAGATCGGTCCCCATCGGAAGACTCAGGGCGCGCAGTTCCTCCAGAATCGTCGTGTCGTTCGTCAGCCGGGGCCAGCCGCGCGTGAACCGGGGTTGGCCGAAGCCGAGGGAGACCGGGTGGAACTCCAGTTTCTTGAGTTCCCGGCCCTCCATCTCCCAACAGGCGACGACCGAGGCCCAGATCTTCGGGTTGGTCACGAAACCGCGGGTGTCGCCCTTGCTCCGGGCGTCGAGCGCGTCGGCGGTGTTCTCTTCCGCACTCAAGCCGTATTGCGCGTAGAAATCGGCCGGAAGCGCGGCGACGGTTTCGCTCTGGAAAATGAAATTGCCGAGGCTGTAGAAAATCGGGCACCCGGCATGGATTTCGACCCCGCGCAGGAGGTGCGGCCCGTGCCCGATCACCGCATGCGCCCCGTGGTCGATACACGCCCTTGAAAAGGTTTGCAGGAAATCGGCCGGTTCATCCTTCGCCTCGCCCTTCATCTCGTGCGCGTGGATGCTGACGATCACCTGATTCGCCTGCCGCTTCGCTTCGCCGACGCTCGCCAGCAGCCGCTTCAGGTCGCCCTGATGCGGCGCGGTCACCGCTCCGCTCACCCCGTTCTCCGTCGGGCAGAAAAGGTCGTTGCCAAGCCGCACCACCCCTTCGGCGTCGGGCAGGGCAAACCCTTCCTTCACTCGCAGCTTGTGAACGGCGTTGATCTGGCTGGTTTCGGCGATCTTGCGCAGCGCGTCGAGTTCCTCGCGGGAAACATGGTAGCGGGTCGTGAACCGGAGCGGGTTGACCCCCGGCCGCCCCTGCACGTCGCCGCGTTGCGCCCCCGCCGCCCACGACTCATGGAAGGTCGAAGTCGCCGCGATCAACGCCACCCGCCCGCCGGGCGTTTCAAGGTAACGGATCGCCCCCGCCTCCGCGAGATGCCGCCCCGCCCCCGCGTGGAGAAACCCGTACCGGTCGAGCGCCTCCGCCGTCGAATGGAGCGCGCCGTAGGAGTAGTCGAGCGTGTGGTTGTTCGCCCACGCCGCGACGTTGAAACCGTAACGCCGGAGATCTTCGAGCACCTCGGGCGCTGCGCTCGACCAGGTGCCGCCGCTCTGTGCGGAGGGGAACCCTTCGTCGCGGCGGAGCGTCGTTTCGAGGTTGGTGAAGCGGAAGTCGGCCCGGCCGATCAACGCGGCAAGCGCCTCGGCATCGGGGTCGCCGTCGGGCAAACGGCGGGTGATGAAACTGTCGCCCGTGGCAGCAAAGCTGATCATGATATGACCGGGATTAAACCGAATGCCGCCTGGCAAGAAAAGTTCTTCCGCTCAAAAAAAGTCTTGCCTAAAGTGTGAATGCATTATTGTATATGCACAGATGAAGCCTCCCCACTCTGCACCCAAAAGAAACACCCCGCTTTACCGGCAGGTGGCCGATCTCATTTTTCGTGATTACATCGACCCGAATCCCGCGGGGACGAGGCTCCCCTCCCTTCGCGAAGCGGAGAAGGCGCTCGGCGTTTCCTCAATCACGATCCGCACTGCGTACGACGAGCTTGAAAAACGCGGTTGTCTGGAGCGCCGCCACGGCAGCGGCAGCTATTCGCTCAAAGCGCCTGCCGATCACAAGCATGTCGCCCTGCTGCTGGAAAACTCGATCACCAACAAGCAACTTAGCCCAGTCTATCCTGAACTGCTTCAAGAGGTCCGTCTCGCGCTTCTGAAACGGAACATCTCCAGCCGCACCTACCTGGGGTATCTGACGCGGGATATCACCATCGGCGAGCTGACCTGCCGCGAAGTGCTCGAAGACCTGCGCCTGCGCCGCATCAACTGCCTCGTCCCGATCTGCGCCACCCCTCATCTTTCGTGGTACAACGAATTTGAGAAACACTCCGTGCCGATTTTCTGGCCCGCCGGTGATGTTTATTGCAATGTCGGCAAGGTTCTGGAGCATTTCAGGGACAAGGGGTGCAGGACGGTCGCCATCTTCGGGATCAATGATAAAAACGTGACGGCTAGCATCCCCCAATGGAAGCGGACCGCCGGGGAGCTTGGCCTGCATCTGGAGGATTCCTCCATTAATCTCAACGCCAACCCGTGGTACGAAGGCAATGCGGCGGATGAACTGCGCCGTTTCTGGGAGCAAACCACGGAAAAGCCGGATGGCCTCCTCTTTGCGGACGATCTCCTCTTCAAGGATTGCCAGGCGATATTTGCGGAAGCTGACTTGCCCGGCATCTCGAAGACCGAAATCGCCGTCATCGGCACCGACGCCGTTCCCTTGACCTCCAGAGTCCCTGCGCTGTGGTACCAGGTTTCCGTCCAAAGCATCGTCCACAGCCTTGTCAAAGCGGTTGAAGCCTATTTGCAGGGGAAAGGAAAAATCGACATCCCCCTCTCCGAAGGCCGCTTCAAACCGCTGGGACCGCTCAGTGAAGAAACGGAAAACATCGCAAAATCCACATCCTCGAAAAACTAATATGAGAATCCCCGGACACCCCATCTCACGTAAACTTCCTGCCACAGTAGCGGCTATCCTGCTCGCTGCGGCGACATTCGCCACCGCAACGGTGGCCGATGCGTCCACCCTGATCTATCGGCAGGTCTTCGGAAATAGCACCGCTGCCGTCAAGGTCTCCAATGTCCCGGATTGGAGTACTCTTTATTCAGCTAAGAACGGCAATATCACCACTGATCCTCATGTCTATTACGCAGGTATTTACAACGCCATGTCGAAGCCGACAGGACTCGGCAACATAGGGACAAATACTCCGTTTGGCGTACCGGGGACCGAGACCATATCGATGAACTACGGCGTCGTAAGAGCCCTTCATGCTGACTCGCAGGCGGGAAAATTCCTCTTCTCCGTCGAGCGCGAGATTGATCAATCCGCATGGCAGCTCGAGACGATCTCCTTCTACGCAGCCCAGACAGACCATCTCCTGCCTGCGGACCTGGGAACCGTGCGCGTGGCCCTTAAAATCGACAACATCTGGCATGTCGGCAGCGCCTATACGCCCACCACATTAACCCATTCAGGCAGTACACTGCTGGACAACTTCAATTCCGCTGCCCAGCAGATTAACGTGACGATTGCTGATCAGGACTGGTTTACCCTTGCAGCGGCTCCCGGATCTCCATTCGGCGAGCTGGTTCCCTCGGCTTCCGGACTTCCCGGTGGAACGATCCAAGCCTTCGGTCTTTACGTGCTGCCATCCGCAATCAGCAATTCCCTGATCGCATTCGACACCTACTCAATCACCGCCCAGGCTATTCCTGAGCCATCCACCGCCTTTCTCATCCTCTCCATCGGCGTGGCTGCCGGCGTTTTGGGCAGGCGGGTCAAACCGTCGGTCAAATGAAAAGAATCCGCCTGCTTCGGGGATTTAGTGTCATCGAAGCGCTGATTGCCACGGGCATTCTGGCTGTCCTGATCGTGATCACATTCAGCGTCCAATCCACCCTCGTTGAACACACCCAATCAACTCAATGCATCCAAAACCTCCGTGTTCTGCATGCGGGTATCATGGCATACGCAAATGATCACCAGATGGAAATTCCTTACGATGAGGACAATATTAAAGTCACCGTCAAGTCCTGGTGGACTCCGCTAAGAAAAAACTATATCCCTCACCATGGGTATGCAACGACGAGAAAAGCGCCCTGGTTCTGCCCTTCAAATCCGGTGGATCCCAAGACAGGAGGCGCTCCAGGGTGGACGAACTACTCCATCAATCTGCATCTGTACACCGGTGCATACAACGCCGCGCGAGGCTTGGACGAAACCAGGCCGCGGCGGCTCAACGCCTTACGTTCAAACCTGATTATCCTGATCGATTCCTACGAAAAAGGGTATAAGCCGTTTGAAACGTGGTACACCACGACTGGCGGCAATTACCCAGGCGGAGGACGGGCAAGCCCATGGAGATTTGTTGATCCGATCCACCACGGCAGGAAGATCAACGCCCTGTTTCTGGACGGACACGTTGAATCGCTCGTTGTGGTTCCAAAGGTTTCCAACCCTGTTACGGGCGACGTTGGTGAACTTAAAAGCCAATGGTTCTACCCGGTTCAATAAGGTTCTTAATCCATTGAGAAATCCATTCATGAACTTAGTAATAGTCAGTATATCTTCCATTCTTGCTGTCTCATCCCTTGCGGCGGCCGAGGTCGAACTCCCCATACAGGGTGATTTTTCGCACTCCGGTATTTCTCCCGGGCTGCCCGACGGCTGGACAATGAATCATGCCTTCCCGGGAAGGATTCAGATAATTGAGGGGAACGACGTTTCCGGAGGAGGGAATGCGGTTGAGGTCGCTCTTTCCGAACATCAGGAGGCGGAAGGGAAGTGGGTAGGCATGACCTGCACCAGCTATTTTCCCTTTCGGGCCGGGGACAGGGAGTATGAGTATCGCTTTCAGGTCAGAGGAAACGGGAAAATTCTTCTGGGTTTTTCGCTATGGGGAGATGGGGGCTGGATCGCCCTCAAGGCGGCTCAACAAACGGTCAGTTCAGACGATTGGGAGGAACATTCACTGCCGATCAGAGTGCCTGAGAATGCCTTCATGTCCGCTTCAAAGGAGGAGGACGGCGGAGAGCCGGTTCCTGTTTCAAGAATCCAACCAGTCATCTTTGTCACCAGTGGCTCCGTCCAAATCGCCAACCTAAAGTTGATTGCCGACGAATAATTATATTTTTTATGAATACCCGGTTTGCCTCTTTTCTCATTTCTACACGCGCTCTGCTATCACTGTGTTTTGCACTCATGACCATTCCTTCCATCGCTCAAACGTCTGACGAAGATTGGAACCGCCAGACAAAAGGGACCAATCTTGCGTCAGGACGTGAAGCCTGGCTCTTTCCCGACCCCAACTGGGGCGGGAAAAAACCTGAATATTACCGACACCTTCTGACCGATGGAAAACTGAGCGATAATCTGACCTTTGGCAACTTTGAAGCACCCGATGCGGTACGCTGGGCCTGGAGCGATCTTGACTGTGTCGTCCTGATTGATCTCGACGCCCCGCAGCCGATCGAAAGAGTGGTAGCCAGGCTTTTTGGAGGAAGGTGGAGCGGACGACACGGTCGAATGGCATTTCCAAAGGAGTTCGAAATCTTTGTCAGCAATGACAAGAAGAGCTTCCACCGCGTCAGCGGCATGACGAAAACGCTTCCGGCGGAAAGGGAAACGGCGGATTGGAAAAATACCTATTATCTGGAGGGGAATGATCGGGGCTACGTTCATACGTTTAGTTTTCCGGCCGGAGTGACTGCCCGGTACGTGGGGTTGCTCATGCATCGCGATGGGGAAAAGATTCTTATCGATGAAGTCGCTGTCATGAAGGGAACCGGGGAGATCGCGGCAAACCCGGAAGATTTTCCTGAGATCACCCTTGCTATTGATAGTGCACTTGCCCGCTTTCGCACGGAGAAATTGTTGATCACTTCCTCTGTGGTAACGCCGAATTGGATCAATGTCCATGACACGCGGAAGGATCAGAGCATCCCGGTGGAGATGACTCTGGAGTTGCCGGATGGACTTGCAGTAAGCGCGTGGATGGGGGTCATGCCCGAAGGGAAGGCCGTGGAAGGAAAGCCGGGAAGAACGGCTTATAAGCTGCCTTTCGTAAAGCAACCTTTAGGTCGCTTCAGTGTGCAGGGACCGCTCTATCTTGAAAAGCGCGAATCGGCTGCGCTGCCGGAGGGCAGTCATGCCATATTGGTCACGCAGTTTGGCGAGGCTACCCATGAGCAGAAGATTGAACTGGCTGAGCTGGAGATTCCGAAAGTTCCGGATTGGAGCGGCTTTGAAATCAGCCTCGGGTGGATGTATGACGAGTGGAGTCTTGGTTGGCCGGACTTTTTCAACAGTTATCGGGCGCTTGGCTTCAACGCGATTCCGACATTTCCCCGCTACTATGGCGGTAAACGGGCCGATTACCTTGGGTTTCATTCAAAGGATGAGAAGCTCGCATTTCTGGACAAAGGAAGGGAGCTAGGCTTTCGCATTGTTTACAACGAGTCGCCGTTCCACGTTTTGTTCAAACGCCATCATAAGAATCATCCCGAGATCACGAATCAGATTGGCGGAAAGCCGGGAAAACATCTTTCGCCGGTTTACCGGGGGAAATTTTACGAAGAGGAAATTGCGCGGGTTGCCAGCCACTTTGCGGAGACGAAGGCGGATACTGTCTTTCTCGATATTGAGTTATGGCACCTTGCTTTGCCGGAGGCACGCCTCAGCGTGGAGTATCAGGAAGCCTTGCGTAGATCGGGAAAGAAAGAGAGCGATTTTCTCGGAGATCTCGGTCGGGAGATGCTTGTGGATATCCACAAAGGGATTGCTGAAGCGGCCAAGGCCAACACTCTGCCGATGCCTCGGATTGGCTCCTATGGACTTGGGCCGCGCGAGGTCACCAGGGAGATTCGTCAGATTCCTGAAACCGACGAATCCCTTTCGGGGGGAGTCTTTGACTGGAGTAAGGTCTATCCTGAAGTCATTGATTTCTCAATGCCCAGTCTGTATGTGGCGGGGAACGTCACGCTGGTCCACCGTTACATCGAAGCGAACCGCCGATATATCGGTGCCTCCCGGATCATTCCGTGGCTCACCCCCGCGACTTTCGGGAAATTCGACCCGGTGAGGTTGGAATACATGGTCTACGAGACGCTGCTCAATGGAGCGAACGGAATCACCTACTTCTGGTATCCCGACTTCGACCCGGTTCACTTTTATCACCATGCGAAGGCGCTCAAAACCCTGCATCCCTACAAGGAGTTGCTCCGGGACGGCAGACCGCTCCCGCTGAATGGTAGCAGCAAGGCGCTTGACTATACCTGCATTGACGCCGGGAACCATCGGCTTATTCTGATCGGAAACTATAATAGCAACCAGCCGATAGACACGCGCATCTCACTGCCGGGAGGGAAGGTTTCTTCAGTTCGTGATATCAGAACCGGGAGAGAGTACCCCGCTGTTGAGGATATGAAGTTGACGGTGGACGGCAACGACTGCGTGTTGCTGTATGTTACTTCCGCTGGGGAGAAGCAGTGAGGAGATCGCCAATCTTTTCTTTGCCGGTGGGGGCGGTGCGGGTTGGTGTCGTCGCAGTTGCTGAGCAGGAGTTCAATGGTGTCGCCCGGCGGCTCGGAATGGGGCCGTGCCACAAAACAAAAGTCTTCTCGCGCATCGGGTGTTTTTCGGCCATAATGGAAGGGTTCAACGTCCCTTGCCTTGGCCCCCGTTACTTCAAGACTTTTTTTACCCCGTCGGCCGCGCCGTTTCACCAGCGCCTTCACGCTGCTGGAGATCTGCCTGGCGCTTTTCATCGCGCTGCTGGTCATCGGCGTCGCGCTGCCGAGCCTTGCCGGGTTGCAATATTACCGGCAGGCGGAGGCGTCGTTCCACGCCTTTGACGCGCTCGCCCAACAGGCGCGGGAGTTGAGCATCCGGGAGCGGCACCCGTACCTGCTCGTCTGGGAAAAGGAGCGGATCGCGCTCCGTCGCGACGACCGGTCCGAAGAGGAACCGCTCGAAGCGATCGATTATGATGAAAAAACGATGCCGCAGCTCGAACTCACCGCCGCCCTGAGCACCCGCCCGGCTCCGGTCTGGACCTTCTGGCCGGGAGGGACCTGCGAACCGGCGACCGTCACCCGCCCCGGCGAACGGAAAAAAGGGGGGTGGCAGGCGATCTACCACCCGCTCACCGCCTCGGCGACCGTCCAGTATGAGTAAGCGCTTTTTCCACTTCCGTTGCGAAAAAAGAAGCAGCGCCCGGTGGCGTGCGGGAGGGTTCCTGCTGCTGGAAACGATGATCGGCGTCGCGATTTTCGCGATCGGCGTGATCGTGCTCGCCCGTTCGATGAACCATTGCCTCGACGCCGACCTCGCCCGCCGGCACGACCAGCTCGCCCTCGCTGCACTGGAAACCCGGATGGCCGAGATCGAAGGGGGGGCGGTCGTCGTCGGCGACACGGCGGAGGAGGTCGCGCTGGAGGGGCGTTTTAACGGCATCACCCTCAAGCAATGGCGCGAGCCGCTGGAGTTGCACGACGAAGAGGGCGAACTGCTGGCCGATTTTTATCAAATCCACCTCGAAGCGATCTGGACCGCGCCGTATGGCGAGGAACGCCGGTCGATCCGGTTTTATGCGTACAGCCCGAGCACTTAAACAAGCGGCCCGCGCCGGGTTCACCCTGCTGGAGATCATGCTCGCCGTCGCCGTCCTCGGGCTGGTCGGGATCACCATCCACCGGTTCGTACAGGGGACGCTCCAGGCGGTCGCGCAATCAACGCAGCTCGCCGATGAAGAGCGGCAGCTCGACGCCGTGGGCGATTTTTTGCGCTACCAGCTCCAGCACCTCCCGGTCCGCGCCGGGGCGATCTCCGGCGAGCCGCACCGTTTCGACGAGATTTCCGGCGACGAGGTCCGCTGGGTCGCCACCGCCGGGAGCGGGCTTTTGACCCGGTACGCCGGGGGGGAATACAACGTCGCGCTGACCACCCGGAAACGGACCGACGGCGACGGGTTCGAACTCGGCCTCCAGCGCCAGGATATCGAAGGCCGCCATGATGCCGACTGGCTCCCGCTGATGCCGAAGGTCCACGCCTTTGAGGTCCGTTATTTCGACCCGCGCCTGCAAAACTGGGTGGAACGGTGGAACGACCAGACCGCCCGCCCCTCGGTCGTCCGGATGCAGCTCTGGCCGAACGCGGAGGCTGATCCGTTTGAGGTGACGATCCCCGTCCCGTACATCTCGGTCGCCGCCCAGCTTCCGCAGTTCAACTTCAACCGCGGCCAGCGCCGCCGCAGGAGCCGCGCCAACCAGCAGCGGGGCGAGAACGCGGGCGAACGTCGCGGGCGCGGACCTTCCGGCCCCGCCGCCGACCAGCGCGCGAACCGCAACGGCTCCGACCGCCGCCCGCCCGGCAACCGGCCGCCCGAAGGAGCGCCCCCGCGATGAACCCGAACACCCGCGCCTCCACCCTGCTGCTCGCGCTCTGGGCGCTTTTTCTCCTTTCGGCGGCGGTCCTCACCTGGGCCCGCTGGATCGACCGGAACCTGGAAGAGGCCCACGAAGCGAGCCTCGCGCTCGAAGCCCGTGCGCTCGCCCGCTCCGGCGTCACGCTCGCCCTCCACCCGGCGATCGGGGCGGGGTCGCCGCTGCTCAAGGCGGAGACCGGCTATGAACGTTCCTACGAAGCGACGCTCCATGGCGAAGGGGGCAAGCTCAACCTCGGCTACCTGATCACCGGCGAAGACCCGGGCCGCATCGCCGTGCTGCGCGATTACCTCGCCCTGCGCGGGCTCGACCTTCAGGAGCGGGAGCGGTTCATCGACTGCCTGCTCGACTGGACCGATCCGAACAACGTCCGCCGCCTCAACGGGCAGGAGGAAGGGCCCGACTACCAGCCGACCAACCGCCCGCTCTCCAGCCTGGATGAAATCCCGCTCATCGCCGGAAGCGAGGCGCTCCTGAGCCGTTACCCCGATTGGGAGGACGATTTCACGCTTCTGAGCCAGGGCCCGCTCGACCTCGAAGCCGCCCCGGCGGAACTGATCGCGCTCATCCCGAGCATCGGGCAGGAACGTGCGGAACAGTTCGTCCGGCACCGGCAGGGAGGCGACGGGATCGACCATACCGACGACGACGCCGTCTTTGCCGACATCGGCCAGGTGATCGCCGCCCTCGGGATGACGCAGGAGCAGTTTGACTCAATCCGCCACCTGGTCGCCTTCCACGATCCGACCGTGCGGGTAAAAAGTACGGGGCTGGCGGGAAAAGTTCATCGACAAGTTGAAGTCGTTGCGCGGAGAGTGGAGGGTCGACCTCCGGAAATTTTATTGTGGACGCAACCATGAAACCCCTGGCCGCCCCCGCTCCTCCCCCCGCGCCTCGTGCCTCCCTGCTTGCCCCCGCCGGGGACGGGTGGCGGCTGCTCGGCGGCGAGGGAAGCCCGGCTTCGCCCCCGCACGGCCCGCTGGAAGTGCTCGTCCCCCAACTCCCCGCGCCGTCGTTTCGCCACGTGCCCGGGCCGCTCGCGGTCGCCCTGCCGACCCGCCTCGCCTTTCTGGAGCGGATGACCCTCCCCTCCGCCGACCGCGAGGAACTGGAAGGGATGGTCCTTCTTCAACTCGAAAAAACGCTCCCCTACCCGATTGAGGAGACCGCCCACCGGTTTGAGGTGATCGCCACCCACCGGGAAGCCGCCGCGGCCCCCGCGCCGGGAGCGGACCCCGCCGCCGAGCCGCCGGAACCGGTCGTCCATTCCACCGTCGTCGCCTGGGCCGTCCACCTCCCGACGCTGGAGGCCGCCCTTGGTCCCCTGCTGGCCGCCGGTCGCCACCCTTCCCGGCTCACCTTCTGGGCCATGCACCTCGCCGCCGCCGCCGGGGAACGTCCCGCCGCCGCCTTCTGGCAGGAGGAGGGAGAGATCGTCTTCGCCATCTTCGAAAAGGGCCGGGTCTCCTTCGCCGAGATCGGGGAAAACCCGGAAGCCGCCGTCGCCTCGTTCCCGCAATGGCTTTTGAGCGCCGAACTGGCCGGCGCTCCCGTAAACTTTGAACGCCTCCTGATCGACCCCGGCCTCAACGCATGGCGTTCCGCCCTCGCCGCCGCCGCGCGTCTCCAGCCCGAGCCGTTGCCGCTTCCGGGCGAGAGCGTTTCCGGGTTGCCCGATCTCTCCCCGCCCGGCTGGCGCGTGCTCCGGCGCAAGGCGCAGAACCGGCTCCGGCTCAAAAAACAGCTTCTCATCGTCGCTGCGGTTTACGCGGTGGTGGTCGCCGGTTTCCTGGGGTGGAGCTTCCTGAAGCGGATGGAACTCCGCCGGATCGAGAGCCGCCTGCTCGCCGCCCAGCCGGAGGCCGAGGAACGGCTCGCCCGGGAGCTGCGCTGGCGCACCCTCGCCCCGGCGATCGACCCCGACCGCTCCACCGTGGAGCTGCTTTTCCGCATTCAGCAATGCCTCCCCTCGCAGGAGGTGCGGATCACCGAATTTGAGCAGACCCCAAAAAGTTTCATGATCACCGGCGAAGCCCCAAGCGCCGCCGAGGCGGTCGGGTTCCTCGAAAAGCTTAAAAGCAGCGAGGGGTTGCGCGAGTTTGAACTCCACGCCGACCCGCCGACCCTCCTTCCCAACGACCACGCCCAATTCCGCATCTTCGGCAAATGAACCTCTCCCCACGCGAACGTCGTCTGGTGATCCTCATCGGCGGCATCCTTTTTCTGCTGGCGAACCTGCTGCTCCTTTCGTCGGTCCGGAAGAGTTTTGCCAAAACGAACGTCGAAATCACCTCCAAGCGGGAGGAACTGGCGCGGCTGGACGCGATCCTCGCCGAAGGGGAGAACTGGCAGGAGCGGGAGGCGTGGATTACCCGCCATCAACCGGTGCTGGAAAACCGCGAGCAGGCCGGAGTGACGCTGCTGGAGGAGGTGCGCCAGGTCGCACGCGCCAGCGATGTTCTTCTCGAAAAACCATCGCTCGGGGGGATCGTGGCGGAAGCCGGTTACCAGTCGGTGAGTGTCGAGGTCGAGACCCGCAGTTCATGGCAGGCGCTCATCACCCTGCTCCATTCGCTCCAGCGGCCGGAAAATTTCATCGTCTTCGAAAGCGTCCACCTCCAGGTCGATCCCAAGGATGCCACGCAGATGCAGGGACGCCTGAAGATCGCCCGATGGTACGCGCCGTAGTTTGGATCTGGTTCGAGGCCCGGTCCGGACAATTCCTCAGCCCGGCCCAGCGGGCCGGGTAGGCGCCCCGATCCACGATGCGGTCTGAAGGACCGCGATTTTCCGGTGAGGGATTTTGGGCCGTTGGCCCAAGGTTCATGAAAACGGGCGATCTTTTCACACGGGCGCGCAAGCGCCCTGGAGGCGGACCTCTGCGTCCGCCGCAGGGTTTGAGGCCTGAGCCGAGAGAACGGTGTCCCGAAAAAAAAATCTCGTTCCGTTCTTGAACTTTTTTTCCGTAGAGGAGAGTTTCCGGCGCGACGCGACCGGTCATCGAAAAAAACAATAGCCGCTCCGGCTGTTGAAGGGATTGCCACCACCAAAAGGCAGGCCCGGCCTGCTTCATGACCGGGAAAACCGCGGGGGGAACGCCTCCGCCGTCGATCGAAAAAACCCTGGTTTCATGGACCTTCACTCCACCCTTCTTTTGCTGGCGATCGCCCTGCCGCTCCTCGGGAGCCCGGTGGTGGCGCTCCTGGGCCGTTGGCTCGGGCCGCGCGTCGGCTGGGTGGCGCTCGGTTTTCCGCTCATCTCGAGCGCGGCGCTGGTCTGGATGACCGCGACGCTCGATTTTCCCGATTCGCGCAGGGTGATCGAATGGGAGTGGGTCCCCTCCATCGGCCTGAACCTGACCTTCATCGTTGACGGGTTCTCGATCTTTTTCGCCCTGATCGTCTCCATTGTCGGCGCGCTGGTGATCTTCTACTCGCTCTTTTATTTCGAGGGCGTTCTCCGGCACGCCGGGCGGTTTTATGCCTACCTCGTCTTCTTCATGGGGGCGATGCTCGGGACCGTCTTTGCCAACCACCTCCTGCTCCTCTACACCTTCTGGGAGTTGACCAGCATCGCCTCGTTCCTCCTGATCGGCTTCCTGCATGGCGACCCGCTCTCGCGCATCGGCGCGCGGCAGGCGCTTCTGGTCACTTCGGCCACGGGGCTGGTGATGTTCGTCGGGCTGCTGCTTCTCGAACAACTCGCCGGAACGGCCAACCTCGCCGTTCTCCTTGCGGGTGGTCTGCCGTGGGCGGAACACGGCCCGATGCTGACGGTGGCGATGGTGCTGATGATGATCGGCGCGTTCGGCAAGTCGGCCCAGTTCCCGTTCCAGTTCTGGCTGCCCAATGCGATGACCGCCCCGACCCCGGTCAGCGCCTACCTCCATTCGGCGACGATGGTCAAGCTCGGCGTTTTTCTCGCCGGGCGTTTCTTCCCACTCTTTGCGGAGAACAACGTCTGGGTGCCGCTGCTGGGCGGCATCGGGTTTACGACGATGGCGCTCGGTGCGATCCTCGCCCTCCTTTCGCACGATCTGAAGGCGATCCTCGCCTATTCGAGCGTCAGCCAGTTGGGCTACCTGATCGGCTATTACGGGTTCGGCCCGGTCGGCGGGGTGTCGTACGATTACCTCCACATCCTCAACCACGTTTTCTACAAGGGGAGCCTTTTCATGATCGTCGGGATCGTCGCCCACGCGACCGGCATCCGCGACATCCGCCAGCTCGGCGGCCTTTTCCGGCGGTTGCCGCTTCTCGGCATTGCGGCGCTCATCGCCACGGCGGCGATGGCCGGGCTGCCGTTGACCACCGGGTTTTTGAGCAAGGAGATGGTGCTCGTCGAAATCTTCGAAGCGTTCGGGCGGCACGGCGCACTCGGCTTCTACGCGGTGGCGTGCGTCATTGTCGGCTCCGTCGTCAAGGTCGCGTTTTCGGCCCGCCTTTTCGTCAACATCTTCCTCGGGGTGAAGCCGGGGAAGGTCCGGCGCAATTTTCATGATCCCGGCATCGCGATGGTGCTGCCGCCGCTCTTTCTTTCGCTCTGCGCGCTGGTCTTCGGCATCTTCCCGCAACTCCTCGACCACCCGTTGCGCCTGCTCGCCACCGACAGCGGCCGTCCGGTCGAAGGGCTCGCCCTCTGGCACGGCTTTACGGTGGAACTGGCCATCAGCAGCCTGATCGTCGCCTGCGGCTTCGGCCTTTATGCCTTTGGCCACTTCACCCGGTGGCGCTGGTACCACATCCCTTCCTTCCTCCGGTTCGACCGCGTATTCGAGCGGGGCGTGGACGGGCTTTTTACCTTTTCCAAGGCGGTGACCCGCCGCCTGCGGGCCGACTCGCCCAACGACTACCTCCCGATCATCGTCGCCTTCATGGTCTTCATTACCGGGATCGGCCTCTACTTCGGGTTCACGGCGCAGGAGCCGCTCGTCATCGACTGGACCGAGGTCCGCCCCCTGCGCGTCCTTGCGGCGACGCTCATTTCGCTTTCCATGATCGGCGTCCTCTTCCTGCGGCAATGGGCCTCGCAGTTGATCTCGATCTCGGTCGCCGGGTTTTTCACCTGTTTCTACTTTGTCCTCTACCGCGCGCCCGATCTCGCGCTTACGCAGCTTCTGATCGACTCGGCCACGCTTTTCATGGTCCTCCTCCTGCTCGCCCGTTTCCCGCGCGCCGCGCAGACCGGGGAGGAGAACCCGCGACCGCTGCGTCGCCGCCTGGTTCACGGCATCCTTTCATTGAGCGTCGGCGCGTTTGCCACGCTCCTGATCCTGACCGCCCGGCCGCACGAGGACCCGATCGGCAACGACATCCTCTCGCAGACCATCCCGCTCGCCCACGGGACCAACGCGGTCAACACCATGCTGGTCGACTTCCGGGCATTTGACACGCTGGGAGAAATCTCCGTGCTCCTGATCGCCACGCTCGGTTGCCTCGGCCTCCTGATGCGTTACAAGCGGACGCCGGAGGAGTACCGGCGCGGCGCGCTCAAGTCGCCCAGCTACAACGTCAAAGGGAGGACCAAGCCATGAGCAGCCACGCACCGGTCTCCTTCTTTTTCAAAACCGTCGTCCGGTTTCTCTTCTTTTTCATCAATATGTTCGCGATCTACCTCCTGCTGCGCGGACACAACTATCCCGGCGGAGGGTTCATCGCGGGGGTGGCGACGGCGATCTCGCTCATCCTGCTCGGGCTGGTGATCGGCCTGCGGGAGATGTACGACGTGCTCCGGGTCGACCCGGTGCGGATCGCCGGGTTCGGCTTGAGCGTGGCCCTGCTTACCGGCGTCGCCCCGCTCCTCTTCGCGCGGCCGTTTCTGGAGCAGTTTACCGTCCATTACCCTCATTTTCCGCTGATCGGCGACCTCCACCTCGGCACGCCGCTGCTTTTCGACATCGGCGTCTATTTCGTCGTCGTCGGGACGACGTGCAAGATCATCTTTGTCCTCGGCCAGTCGAGCCAGCAGTTGCGCATGCTCATCGAAGAGGAAAAAACGCTCTACAGCCTGCCGATGGAGGAACCGATCGAGGAGGAACTCCTCCGTGACGACGAACGCTGGGGCCGGGGCGTCGCCCCTGCCGACCCCGAAAACCCGGAGAACCCGACCTGAACCTATGACGACGTTAAGTTTGTTTTCAGGGATACCGAAGGTATCCAAGCGGGGCAGCCGGGGGTTGAGCGAAGCGACACCCCCGGAATCCCGATTCTCCCTGATTCCGATCCCAACGGGATCGCAGCCGATTTCACAGTCAAGGCACCGGTTTTCATCGGCTGGCACCCCTTCAGGGTGCCTTCGGTGGAGAGGCAACCATTCCGGGGGTGTCGCTGGCGCTCAACCCCCGGCTACTTTGCTGGGATGCCTCCGGCATCCTTTTCAGAAAAATTCAACCCCCTCCCTCCGTCCCGTAACCTGATGCAACTCGAAACCGCCATCCTCGTCGGCATCATGTTCAGCGTCGCCACCTACCTGGTGATGCACCGCAGCTTCGTCAAGATTCTCTTCGGGTTTCTGATCCTGACGACGGCGGCCAACCTTTTCGTCCTGGCGATGTCGGGCTCGCCGACCGGCAAGAACGCTCCCGTGCTCCTCGACCGCACCACCGCCGCGCCGATGGTTGACCCGCTGCCGCAGGCGTTGATCCTGACGGCCATCGTCATCGGGTTCGGGACGGCGGCCTACCTCGTTTTCCTGCTTTACCGGCTTTTCCTCGACCAGAAGACCACCGATGCCGTGGAACTCTACACCCCGCCTGCCGACGAACCCTGACGCCCTGCACGCTTTCCACTCCCTGACATGAACTGGCCTGTCCTACCCTTCCTGCTGCCGCTTGGCACCGCGTTGATCGCCCTCCTCTGGGGGCGGCCGAGCGTGGCGCGCCGCTGGTTTGTGGCGGGGAGCGCGGTCGTGCAGCTCGGTCTCGCCCTCGGGTTCGCGGTCGCCGCCTTTCACGGCGAGCGGCTGATTCTCGGGGTCGGCGGCTGGGCGTCGCAGCTCGGGATCGTTCTGGTGATCGACCTGCTCGCGGCGGTCATGCTCTCGCTCTCCTCGCTCACGGCGCTCGTCTCGATCCTCTACGGTTACCTTGAGTCGCGCCTCTCGATCGAACACCCGCTGCGGCTGCCGCTCGTGCAGTTCATGCTCGCGGGGATCAATCTCTCCTTTTGCACGGGCGATCTCTTCAACCTCTTTGTCGCCTTCGAGATCATGCTGATCGCCTCGTACGCGCTCCTGACGCTGGAGGTCGACAACTGGGAGATCAAGGAGACCTTCCCCTATGTGGCGATCAACCTCTTCGGGAGCGTCTTTTTCATCTGCGCCTGCGGGCTGGCGTACGCGCTCTTTGGCTCGCTCAATTTCGCCGTCATCTCCGAACGCGCCGCCGCGCTGGTGGGCGACCCGCGCCTGACGATCCTCGGCCTCGTGCTGCTGGTCGTCTTCGGGATCAAGGCCGGGCTGTTCCCGCTCTACTTCTGGCTCCCCAACAGCTACCCGACCCTGCCGATCCCGCTCGCCGCACTTTTCGGCGGGATGCTGACCAAGGTCGGCGTCTACGTCCTGCTCCGGCTGCTCGCCAACCTGCTGCCGCCGGAATTGACGGTGATCCACCAACTCCTGATGTGGCTCGCCGCCATCACGATGCTCCTCGCCGTCCTCGGCGCGATCTCGCGCAACTTCATCCGGGGCATCCTCTCCTACCACATTTTGAGTCAGATCGGGTTCATGCTGCTGGCAATCGGCCTCTTCACGCCGACGGCGTTTGCAGCGACCGTTTTCTACATCACCCACCATATTGTGGTGAAATCGTCGCTCTTTCTGATCGGCGGCGTTGCGGCGTGGCTCAACCGTTCCGACGATCTCGACCGGATGGGGAACCTCTGGGAGCGGACGCCGTGGCTCGGGGTGATCTTCCTCCTCCAGGCGTTGTCGCTGGCGGGCATCCCGCCCCTGAGCGGTTTCTGGGGGAAGTACCTCATCGTCCGCGTCGGGCTGGAAAAGGGAGAATACCTGATCGTTCTCTTTTGCATCGTCGCCAGTTTCCTGACGATTTTCAGCATGCTTAAAATCTGGAACGGCGCTTTCTGGAACGCGACTGATACGGTGGAAGTCCACCTGGAGGACCGCCGCTGGAAGGGGATGGCGTGGGTCAGCACCGCGCTGGTCGTCGTCTCGCTCTCGATCGGGCTCGGAGCCGAGGGGATGATGCGGGTCGCCCAGCGGGTGGCCGACCAGTCGCTCGACCGCGGCTCGTACAACCAGGCGGTGCTCGCCGTGGTCGGTAAGGAAACCTCCGCCCTGATCTCCACGCCATGAAGTCGCTGGTCCTCAATCTCGTCCTCGCGGTCATCTGGCTTTTTCTCAATCCGGAGCCGTCGCTGAGTACGTTTTTCATCGGGCTGATCCTCGGGTTTGCCCTGCTCGCGGCGTTCCACAGCGTCCACAACAGCCTCGACTACATCCGCCGCACGCTCGCCTTTTTCCGTTACCTGCTGGTCTTTACCAAGGAATTCCTGGTGGCCAACCTCCTGGTGCTCCGGGCGGTCCTCTTTCAGAAGAACGAGGAGCTTTACCCCAACTTTATGACGTACGATGTCACCGGTTTGAGCGACCTGGAGATCATGCTGATGTATTACTGCATCTCGCTCACCCCCGGTTCCGCCGCCGTCAGCCTCACCGACGACAAACGGACGATGATCATCCACGTCTTTGACGCGCGCGATCCCGACGAGGTCCGCCGCCAGCTCGACACCATTCTCAAAGCCGGAATCCTCGCCTTTACACGATGATCGAAATCACGCTCCAGATCGCCTTCTGCATCCTCTCGGTCGCCATCCTGCTCGGCATGGTGCGCCTCGGGCGGGGGCCGACGGTGCTCGACCGGATCATGGGTTTCGACCTGCTCACCACCTCCTCGGTCGGCATCATCATTCTTTTGAGCATCCTCTGGAAAGCGCCGGTTTTTCTGGAATTGATCCTGATTTTTTCGCTCCTCGGCTTTTTCGGAACGGTGGCCTTTGTCTTTTATTTAAGCCGCCTCCACCGGATCGACACCAGCCGCAAACCGGCGCATCTCGCCGACGAGGAGGATGCCGCCGCCGAAAACGGAGAACCCGACCCGCCCTCTCAACCATGATCACCCAGGCCATCACCTCCCTTCTGATTTTAAGCGGCTCGATCCTGATCCTGATCGCCGCCATCGGCGTCCTGCGTCTGCCCGACCTCCTCTGCCGCGCCCACGCCGTCGCCAAGGCGCTGACGCTCGGCATTTTCCTGATGCTGCTCGGCCTCTGGGTCTACATCGGCGAAGGCCAGTCGGCACTCAAGATCGGGCTGGCGATCTTTTTCCAGTTGGTGACGATCCCGCTCGCCAGCCACCTGATGGCGCTGATCGCCTTTCACCGCGACATCCCCCGCTGGCGGCAGCGGCCGATGGACGATCATCGGAAGAAGAATGGTAAAAATGGATGAGTGACACGAAGAGCACAAGCGTGCTTTATTGATGCCATGGGGAAGACCACATTGCTCAGAATGCGCATGGATGCCCGGATCGAACGACGGCGTGCCATTCCCTTTCCTCTTTCGTTGGAGGATCATCGCGACATCCTGCCGCCTTTGGCTCAAACCGCAGCCATCTGGGATGAACTCGATGACGAAGATTTCTCCCATCTTAAATCCAAAGCCTGAGGCTTGCCCTCAAACCGACTGCTCTGGCTTGGGGCCAGAGTCCTGCGCGTCAAAAGGAGAGAGGGTGTGATTAAAAGTGGTATCAGCAAGGGAATAGCCCGGAGGGCTTACAGCGGGGAAGCCGGGGGTCGAGCGAAGCGACACCCCCGGGCTATTGGATTCCCCCATCATCGACCCCGAACGGGGTCGCAGAAAAAGGGGCCTTACCCCAAGACGATCCGCTGCGACCCTTTCAGGGTCGATTTCTCTCCCACCGGGTTATCCGGGGGTGGCGCGCTCTGCGCTTACCCCCGGCTGCCCCGCTTGAGCAACCCTTCAGGTTGCTTCTTATCTGCACCACTT
>DATMFV010000092.1:0-6299 GCA_035555975.1 Chthoniobacteraceae bacterium | reverse complement strand
TGGCCTCGGAGTGCCTATTTTTAGCCTGTAACGAAATTCCGACGACCGCCTGTATTCAAGGAATACAGAAGGAAGGAGGAATGCAGTTAGAGGCAAAAAGAGGTACTCCATGGCCGTTGAAGGGCTTTTTTCACAGCCTCTCAGGTTATGCTGGCTATTTTCAATCAAAATCTGCTAGTTTCCATGGAAGTGGAGATTTTCATTTCGAATCTCCCTTTTTTACCTGGAAAACTTTCCGATGAAAAATCTTCTGATCATGGGCGCAGGGCGCTCGGCCACCGTATTGATTGCCTACCTGCTCAAACAAGGGAAACGCCACGGCTATACCGTCACGGTAGCGGATGCCGACCTGCATGCGGCCCAACGATGCGTGGCCGGTCACAACCATGGAAAAGCCGTCGCGCTGAATGTTCTGGACGACGCCGCCCGGCGTCAGGCCGTGGCGGATCACGACCTGGTCGTCTCGATGATGCCGCCGCAGTTTCATGAACGGGTGGCACACGATTGTCTTGATCTGGGGCGGCATCTGGCAACAGCCAGTTATGTCACGCCCGGGTTGAAAGGATGGCATGAGGAGGTGAAGCGCCGTTCGCTGGTTTTTATGAATGAGATCGGGCTCGACCCCGGCATCGACCACATGAGCGCCATGCAGCGCATCGACGCCATTCGTGCAGCCGGAGGCCGGATGACCGGTTTCCGCTCGTCCACCGGTGGATTGGTCGCACCGGAGAGCGACGATCATCCGTGGCATTACAAACTTAGCTGGAACCCGCGCAATGTTGTGCTGGCGGGCCGGGGCACCGCGCGGTTTCTGGAGCGGGGGATCATCCGCTATATTCCCTACCAGCGCCTGTTCCGGCAGGTGCAGCCGATTTCGGTGCCGGGGATGGGCGAATGGGAAGTCTATGCCAACCGCGATTCGCTTTCCTACCGGGAGGCCTACGGTCTCCAGGAGGTGGAGACACTCTTTCGCGGAACGATTCGCCGCCAAGGTTTTTGCCGGGCCTGGGATGCCCTGGTGAAACTCGGGTTGACCGACGACGCCGTGACGGTTTCGGGTAGCCAGGCGCTGACCTATGCCGCGCTGACCGAAGCGTTTCTGGGATGGGAAGGCGGCCGGCAAGGTTCGCTGAAAACGCGGCTGGCGGCTTTGCTGGAGATTGAAGAACATGGCGAAGTCATGGAAAAGCTGGAATGGCTGGGGCTTTTGAGCGACCGGAAAATCGGGCTGGAGGAGGCGACGCCGGCGCAGATCCTTCAGGCCATCCTGCTGGAGAAATGGCCTTTGAAGGCGGAAGATCGCGATATGGTCATCATGCAGCATGTTTTTGAATACGAACAGGAACGGAAAGCGCGCAGGCTGACTTCAACCCTGATCGTGAAAGGCAACAACAGCGTTGATACCGCCATGGCCCGGCTGGTGGGGCTTCCACTGGGGATTTTTGCCAATCTTCTGATGCAGGGGAAAGTATCGGCCCGCGGAGTATTGCTACCCACCCTTCCGGAAATCTATGAACCGGTCATGGCGGAACTGGCGGAGCATGGCGTCCACTTTGTGGAAGAGGAAGCGTAACGGCGCGCCAAGGTTGATTCAGGTGAGCCGTACCGGATCATCTTCCAGCCGGGACGCTTCGGGAGCCGTCTCCTTCTTTCGCAGGATGCTTTTGCCATTGACGATCAGCATCCCCCCAAGGACACACGCCGCGCCGCCGAGAAAATAGGCATTGAGCGGTTCATCCAGAAGGATCGCCCCCATGGCTACCCCGAAAAGGGGGGTCATAAACGAAAGCACGCCGAGCCGGGCCGCAAGATAGCTGCGCAGGAGCCAGAACCACGCAAGAAAGCTGGCAAAGGAGACAATGATCGTCTGAAAGCCGAGACTGCTCCATGCCAGAACGCTCGAGGTGAAGCGGAGTTGATCGGTCGCCACGGTGGCCGCCATCAGCACCACGAAGCCGGCCACGAGTTGATAGAACAACGTCTGGGCGGCGGGGGCTTCGCTCAGGCGCGTGACACGGATCGCTACCGTGGTCAACCCCCAGGAAGCTCCGGCACAGAGGCCGAGAAGATCGCCCAACAGCCAGTCAGGTGAAGCCTCGTTGAGGGCGCCCCCTTTCGGCCCCAGAAAAGTGATCGCGATCCCGACAAACGCCAGGCCGATCCCTATCCATTGCGAGCGCGTCAGACGTTCATCCGGCAGGAAGAAATGCAGGCCGAGCGCGGCAAACATCGGCGAGGTATAGGGAAAGACCGCCATGTGCGAAGCGGTGGTATAACGCAACCCTTCGGCGACAAAGAGAAACTCCCCCGCAAAGAGCACGCCGACGATCAGCCCCGGCCCGAATGCCACCCCTTTGATCCACGGGTCCCGGGAGATCCACCCGCGAAAGAGGCCCACCAGCAGCGCCGCCACCCCGGAACGAAGGGCCACCTGCAGGACCGGCGCGACATCCGGGGCTGCCGCTTTGATCGCCGTCTGCTGGAGCCCCCAGATCAGGCAAAGCACCACCATGAGACCGGCAGCGGCCCCGTCCACCGGCTTTCTCGTATTGAGTTCATTCGACATTCTGGTAAAAGTGTAGCGTCAAGGCCCCGCGCCGACCTAGTCCGCCCCGGCCAATCGATCGCGGAAAACCGCCACACTCACGAAAAAGACTCCCACGATGACTACCGATGCCCGCTTCCGGCGACCGCCGTTTTTGCAGGAACTGCCGATGCCGGTCTTTTTCCGCACGGAGTCGATGCCCGCGCACGGAGAGTACCCGGTGATGTGCCATCACTGGGGAGAGTTCGTTTACTCCTTTAGCGGAACGACGGAAGTAAAGGCGGGCCCGGCCCACTATCTGGTGCCGCCGCGTTTTGGAATGTGGATTCCCGAAGGCACGGTGCATACGGCCTTCAATGAACGGGAAGCTGTTCATGGCTCGATCTATATCAACAAAGGGTTGTGCGGCCAGATGCCCGCGGAGCTTTGCGGCGTGGTCGTCTCGCCGTTGGTGCGGGTGATCCTCGAACACCTGCGTGACCTTCCGCCCGGCAAATGCGAACATCCCTCCACCCGCCGCCTGCTGGAAGTCCTCGTCGACCAGCTCTCCGACTGTTCGACCGCGCTCACGCAGATCCCCCATACCGCCGATCCGCAGCTCGAAGCGGTGCTTCACTCCCTGCGGAGCAATCCGGCCGACCACCGCTCTCTCCCGGAACTGGCCGCGGCGTTTCACCTGAGCGAAAGAACGCTCATCCGCCGCGCCAGAAAGGAACTCGGCATGTCGCTCACCGAATGGCGGCAGCGGTTGCGCCTGCTCCACGCGCTGCCGATGCTGCAACTCGGCCGCAGCGTCGAATCGGTCGCGCTCGATCTCGGTTACTCCACTTCATCCGCGTTTATCGCCATGTTCCGGCGTTACATCGGCGTCAGCCCCGGGCGCTACATTGGCGGAGCCGAGCCGGCGTCCCACGTTTTTTGATGCCCCGCCCCCTCGCTCTGCGGCGCTTGACGCTGGCCGGGGCGGTTCCTATCATCCGCCGCCATATGTTTGACTTCCAGAATGCAACGGTGATCGTGACAGGGGCAGGCGGCGGAATCGGGCGGGCGCTCGCGCTGACGTTTGCGCAGGAAGGAGCCAAAGTAGCCTGCTGCGGCCGCCGCCTTGAGACTCTGGAACCGGTCGCCGCTGAAATCCGCGCCAATGGCGGCACGGCGCTGCCGGTCGTGGTCGATATCACCGACGCCGGGCAGGTCCGCGAAGCCGTGGCGACGATCAACCGCGAGTTGGGACCCGTCGACCTCCTCTTCAACAACGCCGGGCGGTTCAACTGCCTCGGGGCGACGTGGGAACTCGACGCCGAAGACTGGTGGAAGGATGTCACCGCCAACCTGCTCGGCGCGTTTCTGATGATGCAGGGCGTCCTTCCGCAGATGCGCGAGCGCGACTCCGGCTTTATCATCAACATGAATGGCGGACGTCCCGTCGGCGGTTCCGGCTACGGTTCGAGCAAGGCCGCGCTGATGGAAGTGACGCGCATCGCCGCCGAGGAACTCAAAATGGACGGCAGGAACGTCTATGTTCTGGGGGCCGGCCCGGGGCTCGTGAAAACCGAGATGACCCAATATCAGGCCGACTCCGAAGCGGGACGCCG
This sequence comes from Chthoniobacteraceae bacterium, assembly GCA_035555975.1. Lineage (GTDB taxonomy): Bacteria > Verrucomicrobiota > Verrucomicrobiia > Chthoniobacterales > Chthoniobacteraceae > DATMFV01. Next base: position 2,159 of record DATMFV010000092.1, on the reverse strand, counting down.
CTGGATTCCCTCCACGCAGAAGAGCATCGACGCCGGGACCACCCGCAGCCCGTTCGATGTCGCACGCAAGACCGTCGAGGTCCTGAAAAACTTCCGGCCCGAATGGCACGGCAAGGTTTACGGCGCGGGGACCGATCTCTCGACGTTTTAGAGATCCATCATTTCTCTTAATACTTTCCAACTTTCGTTTCCGAAAGGCTTGGCGAACCCCGGGGCGCGGGTGTATGACATTGCGCTTCATCTTCCCGTTTTTGCCATGAGCGCCACACCGACCGAATCCCATCTCCGCCACTATTCCTCTCAAGTCGTCGACGGCCCCGACCGCGCGCCGAGCCGCGCCATGTTGCACGCCGTAGGGTTTGAGCGGGAGGATTTTGAGAAGCCGCAGATCGGGATCGCCTCCACCTGGAGCCAGGTGACGCCGTGCAACATCCATATCGACCAGCTCGCGCGCGAGTCGGCGGCAGGAGTCGACGCCTCGGGCGGAAAGGCGGTCATTTTCAACACGATCACCATTTCCGACGGGATTTCGATGGGGACCGAAGGGATGAAATATTCGCTCGTTTCGCGCGAGGTCATCGCCGATTCCGTGGAAACCGTGGTCGGGTGCGAAGGGTTTGACGGGGTCGTCGCCATCGGCGGGTGCGACAAGAACATGCCCGCCTGCATCATGGCGATCGCCCGGCTCAACCGCCCCGCCGTCTTTGTCTATGGCGGGACGATCCTGCCCGGCTGCCTGACGGCGATCCTCGCCGCCAACCGGCTCAACAAGGAACGGGCCGAAGCGCTCGCCGACAAGAAGCTCGACATCGTTTCCGTCTTCGAAGCGGTCGGCGGCCACGCCAACGGACAGGTCGACGACGCCGAACTGCAACTCATCGAGGAAGTCTCGATCCCCGGCGCGGGTGCGTGCGGCGGGATGTACACCGCCAACACGATGGCGAGCGCGATTGAGGCGCTCGGCATGTCGCTGCCGGGCAGTTCCGCGCAGGACGCCGTCTCGCAGGCCAAGATCGACGACAGCCGCCGGGCCGGGGCCGCCGTGGTGGAACTGCTCAAAAAGAACATCCGCCCGCTCGACATCCTGACGCGCAAGGCGTTTGAAAACGCGATCACCGTGGTCATCGCGCTGGGGGGCTCGACCAACGCCGTCCTCCACCTCCTCGCCATGGCGCACGAATGCAACGTCGAACTGAGCATCGATGACTTTACCGAAATCGGCAAACGGGTGCCGGTCCTGGCCGACCTGAAGCCGAGCGGTCGCTTCCTCATGGCGGAACTGGTCGCCATCGGCGGGATTCAGCCGATGATGAAGACGCTGCTCGACGCCGGGCTGCTCCATGGCGACTGCCTGACCGTCACCGGGAAAACGCTCGCCGAAAACCTCGCCGAGGCCGCCCCCTACCCCGAAGGGCAGGAAATCATCCGCCCGCTTTCGGACCCGATCAAGAAAGACAGCCACCTCGTCATCCTCTACGGCAACCTCGCCCACGAAGGGGCGGTGGCGAAAATTTCCGGCAAGGAAGGGCTCTCCTTCACCGGCTCGGCCCGCGTCTTCGACGGCGAGGAAGCCGGGATGCAGGCGATCCTTGATGGCACCGTGGTCAAGGGCGACGTGATCGTCATCCGCTACGAAGGGCCCAAGGGCGGCCCGGGGATGCGTGAAATGCTCGGGCCGACCTCCGCCGTCATGGGCAAGGGCCTGGGCAAGGAGGTCGCGCTGATTACCGACGGGCGTTTCTCCGGCGGCAGCCACGGCTTTGTCGTCGGGCACATCACCCCGGAAGCGGCATCGGGCGGACCGATCGCCATCATCCGCGACGGCGACAAGATCACCATTGACGCCGAAACGCGCGAGATCACCCTCCACCTTTCGCAGGAGGAGATCGCCGCACGGCTCGCCGGCTGGAAACCGCGCGAACCGCTCTACCGCCGGGGCGTTCTCGCCAAGTACGCCAAACTGGTCAGTTCCGCCTCGGAAGGAGCGGTGACGGACAAGTCGCTGTAAAAACGGAAAGATGTCGGGGCCGGTTCAAAATTTGACAGAGACGGAGCAAAATTGGACAGAGACGGTTCAAAACTGGAATTTTTGAATGGAAGCGCTTTTTCTGATTGATTCCCGCACCCATTCAGCCTCTCAGGAGGCCGGAGCGTAGCGG
>DATMFV010000091.1:0-5376 GCA_035555975.1 Chthoniobacteraceae bacterium | reverse complement strand
CCGCTACGCTCCGGCCTCCTGAGAGGCTGAATGGGTGCGGGAATCAATCAGAAAAAGCGCTTCCATTCAAAAATTCCAGTTTTGAACCGTCTCTGTCCAATTTTGCTCCGTCTCTGTCAAATTTTGAACCGGCCCCGACATGCCAAATTGAATCCGGAAGGGGATCAGATATTTTTTTGGAGTCAATCAACAGTTACTGACCAACTCGGTCTCACCGTGGACGCCTGCCTCACCCATCATCCGTCAAGATTGGTTGGCTGACCCCCGCCGTGACCTGTAAATTAAAAAATAAGAGAAGGCAAGAGAAGTGGCATATATAAAAAAACCCACATCTCTCACTTTGGGTTCATGAATATCTAACAAATTGAATACTTTTGGGATTAAAAGAAGCCCTCCCGGGGCTACCATAAGCACTAAAAAAACTGTCACTCCCAAGATGACCAAAGGCCTTTTTCCCCGTAGAGGAAAAACCCAGAGAACTCCCTTCACGAAGACCAGTTGAATCACAGACAACCATACTCCAATAAAAACAGATTCAATCATTTCAATACTGGCGTGATCGTCTCCTAAAAGTGTGAGGATATCGGCGTGTCGAGGGGGCGGTCAACAAATCCTGACAGGTAATCAGCGATTCCCCAGACAAAATTGCGTGGAGGTTCCACTCGACAATCGGCCCCGAAGGGACGACGCTTCGCCCCTGATGCGATTAAACCGATATTTGGCGGCGGCGGGGGAAGGTTCCCGGCGCGGTTGTGAAGAGATGATTCTGGCCGGGAAAGTCTCGGTCAACGGCACCGTGTGCACGAACCTCGCGACGCGCGTGGAGGAGGGAGATGTCGTCAAGATCGGCAACCGCGTCCTCCACACGGCTCCCTTGACAACGCTGCTCCTCCACAAGCCGCCGGGTTTTCTCTGCACGGCTTCGGACACGGAGGGGAGACGGACGATTTTTGACCTCCTGCCGCCCAATTTTACCCGCCTTTTCCATGTCGGGCGGCTCGATCGGGAGAGCGAGGGGCTCCTGTTGGTCACCAATGACGGCGACCTCGCCCTGAAACTGACCCACCCCCGTTACAAGGTGGAAAAGGAGTACGAAGTGGTGCTCGACCAGGCGTTTGACTTTGCGTTGACCCCCCAGTTGCTCAAGGGGGTCCATACGCCCGAAGGGTTTGCACGGGCGGAGGCGGTCCACCGGCTCGCGCGCAACAAGCTGAAGGTGGTGCTGCGCCAGGGGCTCAAGCGACAGATCCGCCATATGTTTTACGAACTCGGCTACGAAGTGATCAAGCTGGTGCGGACGCGGCTCGGCCCGATTTCGCTTGAGGGCGTCCCCCCGGCGGCATGGCGGGTCTTGACGCAGGCGGAGATCCGGCAGCTTCTGGAGGCCGGAAAGGAGGCGGGTGAACGCAAGGAGCTTTCTTCCCGCCGGGACGAGACGCCAGCCGCCGCTCCCGCCGCCTCGCGCGGGAAGCGCCCGGCTCCGGGAGGCGCTTTTGGGGGCAAGCCATGGCGCGTCTCCAACAAAGGGGGCCCGGCGCGGCCCGGCGGCCGTCGTACGGAACGCCCGACGGGTGAACGCCGCAGCGAAGGAAGAGGCGGTGCTTCCGACCGGCGCAAAGGTGCCTCTCCGGCAAACCGCCGCCCCGCTTCGGGCCGGAGGCCGCCGCGTTAGGTCTGCTTCCGCGTCCGGTCGATTTGACGCACGGGATGCCATCGTCACGAACCAGCCGCACGGCGATTTCGGTCGCCTTTCTGGCCAACGGCCTGCTTTTCGGGAGCTGGGTCTCGCGGATTCCCGCGTTGCAGGAGCGGCTGGCTTTAAGCGAAAGCACGCTCGGCTTCGCCCTCCTTTGCCTCGGCGGCGGCGCGCTGGCGGCGATGCTCTGGACCGGCTGGCTGCTTGGGCGGGTCGAAAGCCGCAAGGTGATCGCCTGCGGTGCGATGGGCGCATCGCTGCTGCTTCTCTTTCCGGCGTGGGTGCCGGGGCCGTGGTCGCTTTCGCTGGTGCTGGCCTTGCTGGGAGCCTCGGTCGGCGTGACCGACATCGCCATGAACAGCCAGGGGGCGGCGCATGAGGAGCGTTTCCACCGGCCGATCCTCTCTTCCCTGCACGGCCTCTGGAGTGCGGGCGGGTTGATCGGCGCGGCGCTCGGCGGACTGGCGGCGGCGCGGGCGATCCCCGTAGGGCTGCACTTTGCCGTGGCGGCCGTGGCGGCGGCGGGGGTGACGCTCGCGGTTTACCCGTGGTTTCTGGAGAACCGGCAGGAACCCGGCGGGGAGGCTCCCCCCGGGTGGCAATGGCCGCCGGTGGCGTTGGCGGGGCTCGGAGTGATCGCCTTCAGCGTTTTCATGGCGGAAGGGGCGATTGCCGACTGGAGCGCCCTTTACCTGCGCGACCACCTGGGAACCGGCGATGGGTTTGCGGCGAGCGGTTACGCAGCATTCTCGCTCTGCATGGCGGGGGTGCGGTTTTCGGGAGACTGGCTGCGCGGGCGGCTCCCGGCGCAACGGCTGCTGGTTTTGGCGGCTTCGCTGGCACTGGCAGGGATGGTGCTCGCCCTTCTGGCGGGGAATGCTCCCGGGTCGGTCGTCGGGTTTGCGCTGACCGGGGTCGGCCTGGCGTCGATCTTCCCGACCGTGGTCGCGATCGCCTCGCGCCACCCCGGTATTTCAGCGCATACCGGGATTGCGGCGGTGGCATGCGCCGGTTATACCGGGTTTCTGCTCGGCCCGGCGGTGATCGGGTTTGTCGCCCAGGCGGCGTCGCTTCCGGTGGCGCTCGGCATGGTGGCGGGGCTCTGCGCGGTGGTGATCCCGCTGGCGTTTACGGTTCCGCGTGGCGGTAAGCGGGGTGCTGCAACTGCTGCATCGTCCAGTCGCGCACCAGGAGACCGTACAGATAGGCGTCCCTGAACCCCTGGCCCGGTTTGTAGAAGTGTTCGCGCAGGAGCCCCTCGCGCTTCATCCCGAGTTTTTCCAGCACGCGGCCCGAAGCCGGGTTGGAGACGAAATGGTGGGCGGTGATCCGGTGGAGTTTCCAGATGGCGAAGCCATAGGCGACGATTTTTCGCGCCGCCTCGGTGGCATAGCCGCGGCCCCAGTAGGGGAGGCCGATCCAGTAGCCGAGTTCCGCGCGGCGGTGTTCATTTTCGCACCCGAAGCCGACGCAGCCGTAAAGTTCGCCGGTCGTGCCATCCTCAATGGCGAAGGTGGCCCCCCGGTCTGAAAGGAAAAGCGACTCCTGCGTTTTGATAAACCGCCGGGCTTCGGCGCGCGGGTAGGGGTGGGGGATGCGCAGCGTGGTGGCGGCGATCTCCGGCGCTCCGGCGAGCGCGGTCAGCGCCCGGGCATCTTCCAGGACGAGCGGACGCAGCGCGAGGCGTTCGGTTTGCAACGTCGGTTGACCAAAGGCCATGGTGCGTCCGTGGATGAAAAAGGTTGAAGCCCCTTACGTTCCCGCCGGGGGCGGCGAAGCCGGTTGTCGGCCCGGGAGCGACGAGACATCGGCATTTTCCCGGGAGGCGGGCGGTGTGCCGGAGCCGAAAAGCTTCGTAAAGACCCGCTTGGGGAGGTTGCGCCCCGCTTCCTCTTCCTTGAGTTCGGCGTCGGCGGCGGTTTTGGCATTTTCCCACGCCGGGGCAAAGCCGGGGATGTTGATGAGCATCTGCTTTTCCGCGCGGGCAAAAATCTCAAGTGCCCGTTGCAGCCGCCATTCCGGCAATTGGTTGAATTCGCTGATCTTCACGCGCAACTGCTCATTCTCGCGGCGCAGCGCCTCGGTATCGCCTTTGATTTTGGCCACCGCGTCGCCTTCGATTTCGACCCGCTCGCTCAAATGCTTGCGGAAACGGCGCAGTTCCAGTTTGAGCGTCAGCACCCGCCAGAGCGCCAGCGCGGTGCAGAAAAGCCCGAGCATCAGCCCCAGCATGAACGGGTGGAGAAGAAATTCCGGGCTTAACACGGCAGGGGCAAAGGTTGAAGGTTACGCGACCGGAGCCGGCTCGCACGCTCCGAAAAGGGCGTTTGGGCTGCGGACCACTTCGCTGGAGGAGCGGATGACTTCGTTGCGTTCGTTGAGGAGGATCACGCTCGGCTTGTGCCGGGCGGCTTCCTCCGGGGTGTACTGGCCGAAGTTCATGATCGTCAACCGGTCGCCGATCCCGCCCAGGTGGGCCGTCGCGCCGTTGAGTTCGATGATCCCCGCACCCGGGGTTCCATAGATGACGTAGGTCTCGAAGCGTTCGCCGTTCTTCATGTTGCTGACGAGGATGCGCTCGTACGGCAGCAGCCCGACCGACTCCGCGAGATCGGCCGAGATGGTCATGCTCCCCTCGTAATTCAGGCTGGCCCCCGAAACGGCGGCACGGTGAATCTTCGATTTCAACAACGTCAGATGCATAAGGGCTCTAACATGCGCGAAAACGTGAAAAATCTCAATGAAAGGTTTTCAGGCATCCCGTTACTCCGGGTGGATCACCTCATAGAGCCGCCCTTTCCAGGTGACCCCGGGGCCGACGCTCTTGCGCCAGGAATTGAGCGCGATCGTGGTGCAGAGGAACTGGCCGACGGGGTGGAGGAGCGTGCCGAGCCACGGGGTGCGGAAACGGAACATCAGCACGGTGCGGATCAGGTAGATGAGCCCGATCTGCGCGGCGACGAGCCGGAAGGCGGCTCCCTCCAGAAGCCAGATCCAGACAAACGGGAGGAAGAAGACCGCCGTCATCATCACCCCGGTGCCGATGTAGAGGCCGACCGACCCTTCGAAGGCGGCGCGGATGTTCTTGGTGAACCCTTCCCAGACTTCCGCAAAGCAGGTATACATCCGCACGTTGGCGATCGGTGTGCCGTCGCAGTTGATGAGCCGCATCCCTTCACCGGCGCGGTTGGCGATGGCGCGGCCCAGCGCGACATCTTCGACGAGATGCCCCTTCTGTGCGGCGTGACCGCCGATTTTTTCGTACGCCTCGCGCCGGAAAAGGAGAAACTGCCCGTTGGCCGCCCCAAACCCGCGACGGATGGAGCGCGGCAGGGCGGCAATGCGCGATGGGGTGCGCTGGAGTCGCTGCCAGAGGGCGTGGGGATAGAAAACGAGCGAGAGGTGGATCATCGGGAGGACCAGCTTTTCGCTCCAGCTTCCGGCTTTCAGGTAAGGCCATGCGGAGAGGAGGTCGGCCCCGCTCTCCCGGGCGAGGGCGATGGCGCTGGCGAGCATTTCGGGGGTCTGCTCGGTGTCGGCGTCGAGGAAAAGCAGGTATTCGCCCTGCGCAGCCGTGGCGGCCCGGGCGAGTTGATGGCACGCCCACCCCTTGCCGGTCCACCCCGGCGGGAGCGGCTCGCCCGTCAGGATGCGAAAGCAACCTTCCTCCCCATGGCGAT
>DATMFV010000090.1:0-44658 GCA_035555975.1 Chthoniobacteraceae bacterium | reverse complement strand
GGTCCCTTTTTCTGCGACCCCGTTCGGGGTCGATGATGGGGGAATCCAATAGCCCGGGGGTGTCGCTTCGCTCGACCCCCGGCTTCCCCGCTGTAAGCCCTCCGGGCTATTCCCTTGCTGATACCACTTTTAATCACACCCCGGATTTTCTCGCTGCGTTAAGAAGAAGATGGCAATGAATACGGTTTGTGTATGGAAGAGAGAATCATCCAATTTGTTGCACGTGAAGTCGGAGTCTCTGCCAGTGAGGTATTATTGTCATCAGACCTCTCCTCGGATTTGGGAGTTGCCGGGGATGATGGTGTGGAATTGATGGAAAAATTTGCGAGTGAGTTTGGAGTGGTTTTGGACGGCTTTATTCCCGGTGCTTTTTTTGGCTCAGAGGGTGCATTTAATCCTTTCGTCTTTTTGTTTCTATTCTGGCGAAAAAGGAGAACGCCTAAGTTAACGGTGCAGGATCTACTGGATTTGGCAGTGGGTGGGTCTTGGAAGGCCTTTTGTGGCACGAACCCGGCTCAACCGCCTGCGTAGCCGATTTCGATCCAAGATCTTCCGGGGCTGCCTGGGTATCGGCAACTTTCATGTCATGCACCCGTTTGCCCGTCGGCGTATTTTTTTAAGTTTGACATTCGCCCGGCGTTCTGGTTACTTGCCGTCCGTGCATACTGTTGTCGCGATTCCGACCCTGATTTCGAAGGCGAACCTTTCGGTAAACCTTCCCGCGATTCTCGTGGGGATGATTACCATGATTAGCCGTTCAGGGCACGGGATTGATGGATGCGCGGACTAAAAGAGCAACCAGACTATTTCCCTTGAAAGCCCTGAGCCAAAAGCTCGGGGCTTTTTTTTCGCTCTGATCGGCTCTGATTTTTTTGTGATTCCGCCATCGTCCCTTTCCTCTTTTTTCCGACACTGACACCCTTTTCCTATCTTTTATGACCACCACCACGCTTGAAGCACCGCCGCGCACGCCCCCGGTTGAAACCGTCACACCGGGGGCTGCTCCGATTTCACTCCCTCTGGCCGATCTCTTCGCGGCCCGCCAACGCCTCAAGGGGGCGATTGCGCTCACCCCGTGCAGCGAATCGATCGCGCTCTCCGAAATCACCGGTTGCGAGCTTTTCTGCAAGCGCGAATACCTGCACCGGACCGGGAGTTTCAAGGAACGCGGGGCGCGCAATGCTCTCGCCCTGTTGCTGGAAGCCGGCGGCCCCGGGCAGGGGATGATCGCCGCCTCCGCCGGAAACCACGCCCTCGGGCTGGCGTGGCACGGGCGTTCGCTCGGAGTGCCGGTCACGGTCGTGATGCCCCGTTACGCGCCGCTGGTGAAGGTGGCGACCTGCCGCCGCCTCGGCGCCAACGTGATCCTCAAGGGAAACACGTTTGATGAGGCGAAGGCCCACGCCGACCAACTGGCGGCGGAAAAGGGGCTCGCCTACATCCACCCGTTCGACAACCTCAACGTCATCGCCGGTCAGGGAACGCTCGCTTTGGAGATCCTCGACCAGGTGCCCGACCTCGACGCCGTACTCGTCCCGATCGGCGGCGGCGGGCTGGCTGCCGGGGTCGTCACCGTCCTGCGGACGCTCAAGCCGGGGGTGACGATCATCGGCGTCGAGCCGGAAAACGCCGCCAGTTTCGGCGCGGCGGTGGCAGCGGGCAAGGCGGTCGAGATCACGCCGAGCTACACGCTGGCCGATGGCCTTTCCGTGGCGAAAACCGGCGAACGCCCCCTCGCGCTGGCGCGGGAAGGGCTCGACGAGATCGTCACCGTACGGGAAGATGCGATCGCGCTGGCGATCCTGCGCCTGGCGGAACTTGAAAAAGCGGTTGTCGAGGGAGCCGGTGCGGTACCGCTGGCCGCCCTGCTCGGCGACGCCCTGCCGCAGTTGAAAGGCAAACGGGTGGTGATCCCGCTGACCGGCGGCAACATCGATCCCCTCGCCCACAGCCGGGTGATCGAAAAGGGACTGGCGACCGATGGGCGGATCTGCCGCTTAAATCTCCTGATCAGCGACAGACCGGGCGGGTTGGCCCAGCTTTCCGCCATTCTCGCCGAAGCCGGGGCGAACGTCACCGAGATCGTCCACAACCGGACCTTCGCCGGTCCCGACCTCTCCAGCGTCCATGTCCTCTGCACGGTCGAAACGCGCGACCGCGAGCACATCGCCGAGATCAAGCAACGCCTCGCGCTCGAAGGGGTCCGGCTTTCGGCGGCGTAGCGGTTTGAGGCGGGGGCGGGAACGGTGTGAAGCGGAGTCCAACGCAGCGGACGGCGCGGAGGCCGTCCCAACACGCCCGGCGACGTTGATGGACGAAAAAAACGCCCGCCGTGGTCACTTCAAGGTGACGACGGCGGGCGTTGAAAAAAGTCGGTGTCAGGCCGTTATTGCGGGGTGCCCCGGAAGAGGAGCGAGGCCCAGATCGGCAGGAAGAGGGTCAACCCGTTGGAGAGCACGGCGAGCACGACGACGGCGATGCCGATCGGCGTCACGTTGTTGCGGACCCAGGCGAGGAAGGTCATGTAACCGTTCTTGAGGTCGTTGCGCTGTTTTTCCAGCAAGCCCCCGAGGTCGCCGAGGAAGATGATCACCAGCAGGAGTTCCAGCAGCGGGGTGAGGAGGTAGGAGATCCGCATCGCCATGCTGTAGACGGCGTAACCGGTCGTCTTGAAGACTTCCGGAGAGATCGGTTCCCCGCCGTAGTCAACCATGTCCATGCTCCAGATCGGGATGATCCAGCTCAACGGCTTGGCGATCAGGTAGACCGCCCAGGCGATCCAGATCCACCGGATCGACGGAAAACGGAAATAACGCCAGAGGACGAGGGTCATCAGAAAGACCAGCGCCCATTTGATAAACTCAAGGCTGTTGCCGAGATTGTTGAGGATTTCACCCATAATGGTCGGTTCTGTTAAGGAGAATTAAAAAAGGTTGGGATTGCCGGGCTGGAGGTTCAAACGATCTTCTTTTGAGGAAACCGTGCCGCAATCGAGGTGCTTGAAGGAGCAGCGTGGGCTGTTTTGTGCTCCAAAACAAGACTTAATTGCACCCGGTTTATGGACGGTTTCCCCCATTTTCAACGGGGAAGCCGTGTTCAACAGAGCAGAATCAATGCCTCAACGCCCATTTTCCGGCGTTTCTTCACCGATTCCCCTCCCCGAGTGAAACGCGGGAAAACCCCGCGCCGGGCCTGGAGTTCTTGGCAAGGGTCCTCCTTTTTTGTCCCTTCCGGTCTCCCGCCGCAGGGTTTGAGGTGGCAACGGGGAGCCGGGTGCCATCGAAGTCCAACGACGCGGACGACGCGGAGGTCGTCCCAGCATGCAGGCGTCGTGGGCGGTGACTGGGGCGGGCCGGTTCGCGATCAGGCTTCCTTTGCCGCCTCGCCTCCGACGAGGTAAACCTCAGCCCCTTTTTCCACAAACTCGCGGCTTTTCTCCTCCAGCCCCTTTTCAAGGGCGGTTTCGGCGGTGATCCCCTGCTCCGCCGCGTAGCGCCGCACGTCGTCGGTGATCTTCATGGAACAGAAATGCGGGCCGCACATGGAACAGAAATGGGCCGATTTGGCCCCTTCCTGCGGGAGCGTTTCGTCGTGAAACTCGCGGGCGGTCACCGGGTCGAGCGAGAGGTTGAACTGGTCTTCCCACCGGAACTCGAAGCGCGACTTGGAGAGCGCGTTGTCGCGGTACTGCGCCCCGGGGTGGCCCTTGGCGAGATCGGCGGCGTGCGCGGCGAGCTTGTAGGTGATCACCCCATCCTTGACATCCTTCTTGTTCGGCAGGCCAAGGTGTTCCTTCGGCGTGACGTAACAGAGCATCGCCGTGCCGTACCAGCCGATCATCGCCGCGCCGATCGCGCTGGTGATGTGGTCGTAGCCGGGGGCGATGTCGGTGGTCAGCGGCCCGAGGGTGTAGAACGGCGCTTCGTGGCACCATTCGAGCTGCCGCTCCATGTTTTCCTGGATCATGTGCATCGGCACGTGGCCCGGGCCTTCGTTCATCACCTGCACGCCGTGTTCCCAGGCGCGGCGGGTCAGTTCCCCTTGAGTTTCGAGTTCGCCGAACTGCGCGGCATCGTTCGCGTCGGCAATGGAGCCGGGGCGCAGCCCGTCGCCGATGGAGAAGCTGACATCGTAGGCTGCCATGATCTCGCAGATTTCGTCCCAATGGGTGTAGAGGAAGTTCTCCTTGTGATGGGCGAGGCACCACTTGGCGAGGATGCTCCCTCCCCGGCTGACGATGCCGGTCATCCGCCGCGCCGTCAGCGGGATGTAACGCAGGAGCACCCCGGCATGGACGGTGAAGTAGTCGACCCCCTGTTCGCATTGCTCGATCAACGTATCGCGGTAGACTTCCCAGCTCAGTTCCTCCGCCTTGCCGCCGACTTTTTCGAGCGCCTGGTAGATCGGCACCGTCCCGATCGGCACCGGCGAGTTGCGCAAGATCCACTCGCGCGTCGCATGGATGTTCTTGCCGGTGGAGAGGTCCATCACTGTATCGGCCCCCCATTTGGTCGCCCATCGCATCTTTTCGACCTCCTCCTCAATGCTGGAGGCGACGGCGGAGTTGCCGATGTTGGCGTTGATCTTCACCAGGAAATTGCGCCCGATGATCATCGGCTCCAGTTCCGGGTGGTTGATGTTGGCGGGGATGATCGCCCGCCCGCGCGCCACTTCGTCGCGGACAAACTCCGGCGTGATCTTTTTGGGAATCGCCTGCGGAAACCGGGAGAAGAGCGAGGGGGCATCCGCCCGCGAGGGGCCGCCGGGGTGTTGATGGAGCAGATCGTTGGTTGCGGCGCGATCGGAAATTTTTTCAAGGAGCGCTTCGAGCCCCTGGTTTTCGCGGATGGCGATATACTCCATTTCGGGCGTGATGATCCCTTGGCGCGCGTACCAGAGTTGCGTGACCGGGTGCCCGGCGCTGGCGCGGAGCGGCTGGCGTTTGAGGCCGGGAAATTCGACGAGCCGGTTGCGCTCCGCCCGGCTGGCATACTCGGCGTGTTTGCCGGAGAGGTAGCCATCGTCCATCGGCTGGACCGGGCGGCCTTCGTACGGGGCGACATCGGCCCGGGCGCGAATCCACGGTTCGCGAAGCGCGGGGAGCCCCTCGGTCACATCGCCCTTGAACGCGGGATCGCCCCACGGGCCCGAACAATCGTACACCCGCACCGGCTCGTTCGGCACCGGCGTCCCGTCAAACCCCTTGGTCGGGGCCAGTTCGATCTCCCGCATCGGCACGCGGATCTCCGGGTGCAGTTTCCCTTCCAGGTAGACGCGGCTGCTGTTGGGCAACTGCTCGCTGCTGTGCGGTTCGATGGAGTCTTTGGATGCAATCATGGCGGGTAAAAGAGCGGTATTCGCGATTTGGGGAAACCTTGGGGTAGGCAGGCGAACCGGCGTGGGATAAAAAAAGCCACGCCGAAAGCGGGCGTGGCGGCTCCTTCGGCTCCCTTCGGAACCACTGATTCAAGCAAGCTTTATTCAGCAAACTTTATTCAATCAGCGGTTCCCTTACGGCGGCATGACCCGCATCAGGTTCAAAGGGTCTGCTGCCGGTCCCCTACGGACCTCCAGCACTCTCAGCCTCACGGCTCCCCTGCTACTTTTTGGTAATATGTGGGAGGAATCGTAACCAAACGGGGAGGAGGACGTCAACCTTGCTTTCAACCCACGACGACCCGCTCCCAAGCTCCCGCGTGCGCCTGTCCGCGGCAGGCGTGGAGTTCGCCGGTTTCGGGGCTCAGGATGACGCACGCGTTGGTGCTGACATCTCCCGGCGGGAAGCGATGGCGGCAAAGCGCGAGATGGCCTCCTTCATGATCGGCAAGGAAATGTTTCAGATCGTCCACCGAGATGGAACCCGCATGGCCGTCGATCAAGGCCGAAAGCCGTTCCTGCCGGAAGCAGCTTGATTCAGCGGGCGGGGTTACTTCCAGCGTTTTGAAGTCAGGGTGGAGGATGTGGTTGCAGCGGACCAGGCGGCCTTTTTCCGGGTGGAACCGGTGGGCGCTCCGGCCCGAACATTCCAGCCCGACGCCCCGGCCATTGGCGTCGACAAGGTAATAGTAGTGCGCCGCCAGGCGCGGAGCCTGTTCCGCGAGGCAGGCGGCTTCCTCCGCGCTGCGGCAGCGCAGCAGGCGGTGGATCAACTGAAGGTAATGAATCCCCGCCCGTGTATCGCCCAGGGTAAAATTGGTCGTGCCGATGCCAAAGCCTTCGCTGTTGAGGCCGATGAGACTCAGGCAGCCGGTCAAGGTAAGGCTCGCCGTCTCCGGAGCGTTGTCGGGACGCCGCCGGACCAGAACCACATAATCCATGTTGGAGGTTTCCAGATCCCAGTTCTGACCCGCAAGCAGCCGCCCTCCTTCCGCGCGTTCGCGGCCAAGGATCAATGACGAGCACCCTTCGGTATCCGGCTCGGGACGGAACGCCATGTGATCGCGGATGTCGGTCAACCCCTGCATCACGAACAATCGTTCCGGCGTCAGGTCGGCCCCGCGCGCGATGCCGAGAAATTCCTCATGGGTCTGCGGGTCCCAGGTTTCGGCAATCGGCAGGCATGAGGCGGCCCATTCCAGCACTGTGCTTTCCTCCCACTGTTTTCCCGCGCGTTCGATGCCGAACCGCTGCGCGGCTTTCAGGCGAATCTCCGCGAGGCGCTGAATGCTCTCCCGGCAGGCTTCGCCGAAGGCCTCGCCCATTGCCCGGGGTGAACCTTGAAAGGAAAGAACGGGGAGTTGGAGCAGAGACGCAGAGTCAGACACGAAGCGCGTGAAAAGAGTGAAAATGGCACCCCGAAGAAAGTGCTCACGAGAGGACTTGAACCTCCACGGGTCTCCCCATACGATTCTGAGTCGTACGCGTCTGCCATTCCGCCACGTGAGCTTTTTCCCTGGTTCGACAGAACGTGCCAGCCGGGGCGTGGATGCTCAGGTCGAGTGGCAGAGAATCTCTTCCTTTTTGGAAAAAAGCAACCGCCAAATGCGGGTTGCCCGCCATTTTTTCGTTTTTTGGTCTGCGTCCGATCGGAAAACGGAGGCAAAGGCGTTTTTGAACTCGAAAAGGTGGGCATTTGCTCCATCCTGCACCCTGCATGAACGCCCCGCTTCCGCTCCTTCTGGCCACCCGCAACCGTCATAAAACCGGTGAACTGGGGGCGATCCTCGGTGCGCGTTTTGCCGTGGAGGATCTGCTGGCGCACCCTTCCCTGCCGGAAGTCGAGGAGACCGGCGCGACCTTTCTGGAAAACGCCACGCTCAAAGCGGTCACCATCTCGCAGGCGCTCGCCGCCGATCCCGCCCGCGCCGCCACGCTGGTGATGGCGGACGATTCCGGGCTGGAAACCGACGCACTGGACGGCGCGCCCGGGGTCCGTTCGGCCCGGTTCGCGGGAGAGAAGGCGACCGATGCCGACAACCTCCGCCTGCTGCTGGAGCGGCTCGCCGGAAACCGGCAACGGAGCGCGCGGTTCCGCTGCGTCATCGCGATCGCCCGGGAAGGCCGCCTGCTGGCGAGTTTTGACGGGCGGTGCGAAGGAACGCTCGCCGAAGCTCCGCGCGGCGATGCCGGTTTCGGGTACGACCCGATCTTCATCCCCGAGGGGGAGCAGCTCACCTTCGCCCAGCTCCCGGCGGAACGGAAAAACGCGATCAGCCACCGTGCGCGGGCGCTGGCGCAGGCGCTGGAATGGCTGCGGCACGATGTTTGAGTATGAAAAGGATCATCGAACCGAACGGGTGGGCAAAGGAAGCCTCCAAAGCCGTTGAGAAGGAAGTGCGCGCGCGTTACGAGGAGCGGCTCAAGAAAGCGAACTGGTGGCGGCGACTGGTGCTGGAGCTGATCATCCTCCGGGAAGCCAACCGGGAGATGAAACGGAAATTCCCGCCCACCAGCCTCTATCTGCAACTTCGTTGAGGCGCCCCTGCTCACGCCGGGGGGACGATCCGCGCGGACGTGATATGGACCGGCGTGCGCGGCGGTTTGCGGCGGCGGATGCGGGCGTCGAGCAATTCGGTCAGCCGTTGCGCGACTTCGGAGAGCGGCGTTTCGCATCGGACCACCGGCACCGCGTAGGGAAAGCGGATGCTCTCGTTGGCGCTCGAGACGATGAGCAGTTCCTCGGGTACCCGCACCGGCGTCTGCGCCAGCGCCCGGGCCACGCCGCGCATCATGATGTCGTCGCACACCAGCAGGCAGTCGGGGACGTAGTTGCGGCGCAATCCTTTCCAGCTTTTCACCAGTTGCAGGGTCCAGCGGTACGCCTCCTCCTCCATGGAATCGTTCAGGCCGGAATGGTAGATCTCCCGGAAGGTGCCGCGCAAAAAGCCGAACGCCTCCACATCGTTCCAGAACGTCTCCGTGGCGCGGTGGAGCGAACTCAACCGCCCCGCGCTTCGCAGAAGCAACACCTTGCGGCGGCCCTGGGCGGCGAGGTATTTCATCGATTCATGAACCGAAGCGCGTTCGTCGATGGCGACGTCGCCGCCGCTGGTCGTCGGGTAGAAGGAGACGAGCGGCCGCTTGAGCGCGGGGTAGAGATCCGGAAGCCGGCTTAAATCAAAGACACACTCCACGTAGCCCGCCGGGTCGAGCGCGGTGAGCCGTTCCCGCAGCCGCTCCACGCGCTGCTGCTGCTGGTCGAAATCGTTGACCAGGAGGGAAAAGAGATCGTCGATCACCTCCACTTCATAGTCGAGCGCGCGGAGCTGGCTGCGGAGGTGTTCGATGATCTTGCGCAGGAAATAAAGCGGCTCCTCCACCAGCGCGAAGCTGCAAAGGATCACCACCACGGGCCGGGCGGTGCGCCGTTTCACGCGGGTGCCGTATCGGGGGCGGCGCTCCAGAAAGCCTTCCGCCGTCAGCCGCGAGAGGGCGCGTTGCAGCCGCCGGTCATTGATCCTGAGCGCCCGCGCCCACGGCAGCGTGCTCGGCAGGAGCGTCCCTTCCGGGTACGCCCCGGAGAGAATCTTTTCCTTCAGGAACGCTTCCACCACGGCTTCGGGCCGGGCGGCCCGGGCGGCATCGGGGATCTGGAAACAGGAGAGAATGCCTTCTGCCATGAATTGTAAATATAGTGATGGTGATTACTACAATAATGATCAGTAAGTTGAATGAGGTTCAGTTTTCAAGATTATAGTTTACGGTCACGGCAAATGTTCACCCTCCTTTCTCTTTTGCATCGGGAAGGCGGCCCGGCTCGTATGGCGAGACGGCTGGCCTTCGGGTTCCTGGCGGCGGGGCTGGTGGTTCCGGCAGCCGGGGCGACCGTGGTGTATGAGCAGGATTTTGAATCGGTCGCCACCGGCTGGAGCACCGGCGCTTCCGCCAACGGCTCGATCTCCTTTGCCGCAGCGGATTCGGCGGCGGCGGCATTTCCCACCCGCAGCCTTCTGCTTTCCCACAACAGCGCCAACACGGCGCGACTGGTTTCGCTCATGCCGTCAGGCCAGTACGGCATCCCGGTCCTGCCTGTGCCTTCAGGGTTGACCTACACTTTGACGTTTGAACTCCGGGTGAGCCGGACCGACACCGCCGCCTATGTCGCCTTCTACGACTCGACGCAGGGGAGCCAGTTGCCGATGCTCATCCAGCTTACTGCCGGGGGTGAGATCCGGACCGGCTACTGGAACGGCACGGCGAACCAGAACGATTTCGTCCTCCTTTCGGGCTATCAGGCGAACACCACCTATACCTTTACCCTGGAGACCACCCCCTCCACCGGCCTCTATTCGGTCAGCGTCACGGGAGGGAGCGCCTCGCTGGTGGATCAGCCGTACCGCAAGACCGTGGGCGGGGCGAGCCCTTTTACCGCCTTCAACACGATGGCGATCTACAACGACGGCGGGAGCGCTTCGGGAGCGCCGTACGACCTCTACATCGACAACCTCCGGATCGAGTCGATCCCCGAACCGGGCGCTCTCGGGCTGGCGGTGGCGGCGCTCGGCGGACTGGCGCTGGCCGGAAGACGGCGGCGGGGTGCGGCGTGAAACGGCTTTCCCCCCTTCAAGTCATGATGCGGCCCCTGCCCTCCCCCGGTGGTTTGCACCGGCGCGCGTTTACCCTGCCGGAGACGCTGGTCGCCCTTGCGCTCTGCGCCGTGCTGGCGTTCCTGGGGGTGGCGGCGCTCCGGACGGCGAGGCGGCAGGCCCGGAGTCTCCAGGCGCAGCATTCCCTTCGCCTGATGGGGAGCGCGCTGGCGGCCCACACGACCGAGTACGACGGCCGCCTCCTCTCGGGAGCGACGGGGACGTTGCTTGCGGCGGGAGAATTGCAGAGCCAGGCAGGCCCGGCCACGGCGTTCTGGTTCAACGCGCTCGACTACTACCTCGGCGGCGACGATTACACGCTGGAGGGGATGAAGCGGATTGAGCGGCCCGCATGGCAGGGCGATCCGTCGAAAACCTACGGCGCCGGGACGCCCCGCCGCCACGGCCTTTACGGCATCGCCATCGGCTTCGGGTGGAACCACCAGTATTTCGGTTACGACCGCCAGCCGATCAATGCCACGTTCGGCTGGAACTCGCGGCTTGCGGAGGTCAGCTTTCCCGCGCGCACCATCATCATCGGCAGCGGCGAAGATTCGGAGAACCTCACCAATCCGCTTCGCAATACGATGATTTATGCCAATTCGATCCGCTGTCGCCGCCACGACGGGGGCGGGTATTATCTCTTCCTCGACGGCCACGTGGAAAAGAAAACGCCGGAGGAAGTGATGGCCGACGGTTCCTGGTTGATGAAAAAACGCAAATGAGATTCCTCTTTTTCCTCGTTCTGTTGACCGCCGCCGCGCTGGCCGGGGAGACGCCGGAACCGCTCCGGCTTTACAGCTTCCAGCGCAGCGGGGCGGACGCCGGGCGCGCCCTTCAGCGGGCGGTGGAGTGGATGCCGCTCGGGCAGCGGAAGGCGGCGGTGGCGGCCTCCTCCTGCCACAGCGCGTACGACGCCCGGGCCGTGACCTTTTTTCTTGAAATGGAAGCGACCGGGGGAAAGGGCGATTCGGTCGAAATCTGGCTGCGCCCGCCGGGGAGCGCCGGTTACCGGCAATATATCGTCGCGCACGGCAGCGGTTTGCTCGCGGCCTTCCGGCGGACGGCCTCCGGAGGGGAGAAACGCCCCTTGAACGGGGAGAGCGTCGCGGTCGAACCGACGGCGGAGGGGTGGAGCGCCCGGGTGCGCATCCCGTTTGCCGCCCTGGGAGCGGCCGCGCCGAAGGAGGGGGAGCGGTGGGGCTTCAACCTCTGCCGCCACCGGCGCGGGGAGGCGGAGGAGCTTTCCTCCTGGGCGGCCATCGGCGCGTTTGACCAGACGCGCCGCTTTGGCGAACTCGTCTTTTCGACCCGGGGCGATATCGATGCCGACCTCGCTTTCTGGAACGGCAAGCCGGAAGATCCGCACCTGCGCCGCAGCCGCGTTTCCGGGCTTGCCGTGGCGCGGCAGGAACCGGAGGAACCCGAATCGTACTGGATGTACGACCCGTTTGCCACGGCCTCGACCGCGCTTGGACGCTGGGAGTTGCAGGGACTCACCAGCGCCGCCTATGCCAGCGCCCGGGGCCTTGAAGAAAGCGCGCAGGAGCGTTACCCCGGCCTTTACGCCACGGCAGATGCGCTCAACCGCGCCGTGCTGCGCCTTTCGGACACGCGGCTTCTCCTCGACGAATTGCACCGGATCGCCTCCTACCGCAGCGGGGCGGGGGCGGAGGCGCTCGCCCGCGAAGAAAAGGGATACGCCGCGCTGGAGGCGACGCTCGACCGGCTCTACCTCGGCTACCGCGCCCGTTTCCCTTCCCGGGAGCCGGAAAAGTGGGGATCGCTCCGGCAGGAGGTCGCCGCTTTTGCCGCTGCGGTGGAAGAGGCGCAGACGCAGGCCGTTGCATTGCGGTCCGCCTGGCAGGAGACGGCGCGCGCGGAGGGGGCATGGCCAAAGCCGCCCGCATCGTTTACGGAGGAAGACACCCGCCGCAACGCCGACGGCGCGCCGACGCGCTTCTGGTTTACCGCCTACGGCCTCTTCGGGAACGAACCGGTGGCGGACTACCTCGGCCCGTTCCGTTCGTATCATGTGGATGGCTTTTTCCTGATGGCCGACCGGACGGCGCAAGGGGAGTGGCAACTCCCTTCCCTGCCGCTCGTGCAGCGTCGTTTTTCCGCGCCGGGCCAGCGGCTCAACTTTCAGACGAGCGTGGGGCAGGTCAGCTACCAGGGGCCGACCTCCGCGTGGCTGGAGGCGCGGATCGCCAAAGACCCCGAACTGCTCGCCGTCACGCAGGACCGCCTCCCGATGCCCAAACAGAAGGTCGGCAAGCTCGACCTCTTCATGCGGCGCGGCATCAACATCGCCCACCCGGAGGTGCGCGCCTATTACGCCGACTACCTGCACGCCGTCACCCGGCCCTTGAAGGAGCGGCTCGATTTCCTGCTCACCGGCTGGGAAGACCGGACCGAGATCCGCCATTGGCGCGACGGGAAGATCATCACCCGCCTGCGCGGGTACGATTCGCACAGCAAAGCCGCCTTCCGCGAGGCGCTGCGGCAGCGTTACGGGAGCATTGCCGCGCTCAACCGCCGCTGGGGCGGGACCGGGTATGCCGATTTTTCGGAGATCGAACCGCCGCCTGACCCGTGGCTCTCCGGTCCCGGGCGGGCCGACGGGCTCCATTACGAATGGGCGCGGTGGCAGAGCGCCTCGCACATGGAATGGACCGCCTGGCTGCGGCGCGCCATCCGGAGGCAAGCCCCGGGCCTGCCGGTGATGACCGACAGCTCCCACCTGCTCCTCAACGGCACCGCCTGGGAGGCGCTTGAGGCGCAGACGTGCGATATTCTCTCCTTCCACTACAACCCGGCGAACGAAGATGCCATGTTCGCCTACCTCCAGAGCGTCGCCCGGCGCAAGGGGGTGCCGCTCGCCTGTTTCGAGCATTATGAAATGATGTACTCCCGGCTGGAGGGGGACGACGAACGGCTCGGCGCGCGGACGTTGCGGCTCCATTTCTCCGATCTCGCCGCGCGCGATGTCCGCCTTCAGGCAAGCTGGCTGCGTTACATGGGGCATACCACCGCCTATATTGCCGCCTACGGGGGCGCGCACTTCCGCGTCGATACCGGCCAGACGCTCCTTCGCTGGCCGACCGCCGAGTTGCGGCGCTACCGGCGGCAACTGGAGACGACCGAGCGGCCGCTGGTCGAATCCGCCCCGGAGCGGGGCCGCATCGCCCTTTTCCTGCCCGACAGCACCTTTCTCCAGAGCGCCAACCTTCAGGACCCGGCCAAGGTGGAAGCGCCGATGGCCCGTTTCGTCCGTTTCCAGAATGCGGTGCTCACCCCCGCGAGCCTTCCCGCCGAATACGTGCACGAAGCGATGGTGGAGGCCGACCCGCAGGAACTGGAGCGCTACACCGCGATCGTGGTGCTCGACGCGGCGTTTACGCCTGCAAAGACGCTCGCTGCGCTGAAGGCATGGGCCGCGCGCCCGGGGCGCACCCTGCTGGTCCAGGGGCCGCTCGGGTTTTTCGACGAATGCGGGCTGCCGCTTGCGCCGGAAGCTTCGCCGTTGCGGGTCGCTTTTCCGGAGGTGGCGGTGGAGCCGGAGCGCCCGTGGCAGTTGAAAGGGGCTGGCACGGACCCGGAGACGCCGTGGCTCCGGCAGACCCGGTATGGCGAGGGGGCGCTCGTCCGGATGACCCGGCCCTTGAACGCCTTTGTGGATGAGCCCGGGCAACTTGCCTCCCTCGTCCGCCTGCTGGAGGAAGCCGCGCCGCAGAGCCTCCGCGTGAAGGGGGGCGAGATCCGCCACCAGCTCCGCATCACCCCGGAAGGAAGGCGTTACCTCCTCTTGAGCAACCGGGATGTCCGCAAGGCGCAGCCGTACGAAGTCACCCTCCCGGGCGGCGTGGAGCGGGTGGTCGATGTCGGGGTTCCCGGGGGTTTTCCGCTGCCCGTCCGCAACCGCAATGAAGGCCCGGGCCGCGTGATCGGTTCCCTCCAGCCGGGGGACTGGACCCTTCTCGACCTTGGCACCACCCCACAATGACCGCTGACCCGTTTGACGACTTCATCCGGTATGCCCATGGGACGGACGACCCCGTCTCCAACCTCCGCCGCGCCGCGCTGCTCGGTTTCGGGGAGGGCAACATCCGGATCGCGCCGGGAGCGATCGTGCGGCTGCACGCGGGCGGCCGCATCGGGCGCAACTGCTTCATCGGCCTTTACAGCTATCTCAACGGCGAGGTCGTGCTGGAGGACGAGGTGATCCTCGGGCCCCATTGTTCGCTTACCTCCAACACCCACCGGTTCGACCCCCGCACCCGCGCCTTTACCGGCAGCGCCCGCGCGCCGATCCGCATCGGGCGGGGAAGCTGGCTCTGCGCCGGGTGCAGCGTCACGGCGGGGGTGAGCGTCGGGCAGGGAAATCTCGTCTGCGCGCACGCGGTCGTCACCCGTTCCACGCCCGATTTTGCCATCCTGGCCGGGGTGCCCGCGCGGCAGGTGGGGCGGATCGATCCGCAAACCGGGGAGTACCATTGGGAGCGGGCATGAGCACGGTCGCAGCAGATACCGGCCTGCGGGAAACGGCCCTGCGCCTCGTGCAACAGGCCGGGGGTTACTGGGAAACGCGCGATAGAAAAGCGTACCGCGATGCCTCCGGACGCGGGACGGTGCCGCTTTCCGCCCGGTTTCTGGCCGATCTCGCGCTCGGCTACCTCGCCTGGGGGACGATGGGGGAAAACCGCGGGGCGCTCGAACGCCTGCCGCCGCTGGTGGAAAGCATCCTTGCCCGGCAGGACGTTTCCGGTGCATTTCGCTGGAACCTCCCCGACCCCGGGGCCACCCACCCGGGCGGCGTACGCGATCAGGTCGATCTCGCCATGGTGCTCGATACGTTTGGCCTGCTGCGGGAACACGGCATTCTCTCCCCCGCGCTCGCGCAACGTGCGGAAAAGGCGGGCCTGCGCGCTGCGGCGTGGCTGGAAAGCGTGCGCCTGCCGGGTCGCCCCGACATCATCCACAAGCGGGTTTACGAGGCCTCCCCTCCTCCACCGGTTTTTGATGTCCTCAATGGCGACGCGCTGGCGGCCCGCGCCTTCGCCCGGGCCGCGGCGCTCCCTGGCGGCGAGCGGTACGCAGCCCTGGCGCTGCCGTTTCTGGAGCATCTCGCGGAGCGTTTCGGACGGCACCAGCCCGGGTGGTGGCCGTATGCCGAAACCGTGGAGACCGGGGCGGCCTGCCCGCCCGACCGGCCGGTGCCGACGGTTTTTTTCCAGTCGATGATGATCCTCCACCTGCGCGGGCTGGAAGCCGTCTGCCCGCCGCTTGCCTCCGTGCTCGACGCGGCGGCGGAGGCCGTCGCCGGGGCGGTCGATGAACGCGGCGTCATCGACGAGCGGCGGGAGAGTCGGCACGAATGCCGGGGAAAGCCGAATGTGCTCGTGGCCGATGCGCTCCGCCGCCGCCATCCGGCCCGCGCCCTCGCCCGGCTCCGGAGGGTGGCCGACCGCCATCTTGCGGCGGACGGGGGCGTGTGCGACGAAGCGGGGGAGCCGCTGGAAGACAAATGGAGGATCTGGCTCTTCTCCGACCTCGCCCGGCTTCTTCTCAGGGAGTGATGGCGCCGATGGGGAAATACCTTAAAAGAAGGTCCGTTTCCCGTTGATTCTTGCCCTTTGGCTTGCCCGCCGATAAACTCTGCCGCCAAGCGCATGAAATCTCTTCTGAGTAATCCGTCGTTTCACATGGCCTGCCAGCAGTTTGATGCGGTGGCCGATTATCTGGAAATCCCGGAAGTGGTCCGGGGCCGCGTCAAATGGCCCAAGCGGTTGATCACCGTCTCGGTCCCGTTTGAAAAAGACAACGGCGAAGTGGTCGTTTATGCCGGGCACCGCGTACAGCATCACCTCACCCTCGGGCCGACCAAGGGGGGCCTGCGTTACCACCCGGCGGTCGATCAGGGCGAAGTCGCGGCGCTGGCGATGTGGATGAGCTGGAAATGCGCGCTCGCCGGGCTGCCGTACGGCGGGGCGAAGGGGGGGATCGCCTGCGACCCGCTCACCATGAGCAGCGGCGAACTCGAACGCCTCACCCGCCGGTACACGGCGGAGATGATCCCCTTCATCGGGCCGCACACCGACGTCATGGCCCCCGACATGGGGACCAACGAGCAGACGATGGCGTGGATGATGGATACCTACTCCACGCAGGCCGGTCACGCGATCCCCGGGATTGTGACGGGCAAGCCGGTCACCATCGGCGGTTCGCTCGGGCGCAAGGAGGCGACCGGACGCGGGGTGGCGTTCCTGACCGGGCGGGCGATCGACCTGCTCAAGCTCCCCCACGACAGCCGCGTCATCATCCAGGGGTTTGGCAACGTCGGGAGCTATGCCGCCTACTCGCTCGCCAAGCAGGGCTACCGCATTATCGGCGTGAGCGATCATACCCGCGCCGTCTTCCGCGAAGGCGGGCTCAACATCAACGATCTCCATGCCCATTTCCAGAGCCATGCCACGCTGGAAGGGTTCTGCGGCGGCGACGAAATCGACCCGCAGGAACTTCTCATCCAGCCGTGTGAAGCGCTGATCCCGGCGGCGGTCGACCGGGTCATCAACGACAAGAATGCGCACAAGCTGCAATGCAAGGTCCTCGCCGAAGCCGCCAACGGGCCGACCACCTTCGAGGCCGACGCCATCCTGCGCGAGCGGGGCGACATCTTCGTCATTCCCGACATCCTTTGCAACAGCGGCGGGGTGATCGTCAGTTACTTCGAGTGGGTCCAGAATTTGCAGACCTTCTTCTGGAGCGAGGTCGAGATTTTCGACAAGCTCTACCGCGTGCTCGGGCAGGCGTTTGACCAGGTGCTGCGCGAAGCCAAGGCCCGCCAGACCGATCACCGCACCGCCGCGCTCGCGCTCGGCATCTCCAAGGTGGTCGAAGCCAAGCGGCTGCGGGGGCTCTTTCCGTAAGCCCGATGCCATTGACTGGAGGGTCGGCCTCCAGGCGCTCCCGTGCCCAAGCCCGGTTACGGCGTCGTCGGGATCGTGGAGGCGGCCCCCTGTTCCCCATGCACGGGGGGAGGCTCCGCTGCGGCGGCAGGAGCGTTGGCGGCGGTTCCGTTGTCAGGGAGGGCGAGCGGGGTGGCCGGGCCGCCCGCCTGCTTCAGGAGAAAATCGAGCGTCGGCCCAAGCTGGAGGTTCCTGATCAGGGCGGCCACCTTGGGATGGTTGGCCGCCTCCTGTAATTTCGGGTCTTTGAGCAGCGTCAGGTAATCGCCATTGCGGAGCGCTTCCTGGAGCCGCGTCTCTCCCTGGAGCCGGACGATCTCCGGGTTTTGGAACAGCGGCGCGGCCTGCGGGTATTCGGCGAGGCGGGTGATCAACTGCGGGCTGGCGGCGAGGCGGCCCATTTTTTTGGCGGTATGGTAGGCGGACTCGGGAAGCGGATCGACGAGATCAAGCAACGTCCCGCGCCAACCGGCTTCCAGCGTTCTTTTCGCGGTGACCCAGGGCGAGTCTGCGGCCTCACCCTGCGTTGCCGGTGCGGAAGGGGAGGTCGTCATCCCCTCCACAAACGTGCCGACATAGCGGACACCGACCGCCACGAGCGCGAGGAAAAGCACCCCGATCGTCCCGCCGATCAACGCGCCTGAAAAGCCGTAGATCAGCCAGACGATGCCGTACGGTTGATCGCTCGTACTCCGGAAGAGGGAGCCGCCGATCGCCCGCACCGTCGCGTAAACCGCGAGCCCGACCAGCGTCGCCGCCACCGGCTCCAGCAGCACGTCCGGGTAACCCGAAAAGCGGAGCAGCGGCAGGATCGCCTTGCCAAAGGAGAGCGCGGCGAGCACACCGGCCACGAGCGCGCCCATCCGGACCAGTTGCCGGACCGGCCCGAGCCGCCAGCCGGCGATGAGCCTGTAAAGAAGGAACAGACCAACACAGCCGTAGAGGATCGACGAGAGGTGCTCCATGAAAAACCTTTAACCACACTGGCCGCGCTGGCGCAAGGCGTGATCGCACAGGACCAGCGCCGCCATCGCTTCGACGATCGGGACCGCCCGGGGTAAAACGCACGCGTCGTGCCGCCCCCGGGCTGAAAGGGTCGTCTCCTCGCCCGCGACGGTGACGGTCTGCTGCGGGCGGAGCAGGGTGGCGGTCGGCTTGAAGGCGACGGCAAAGACGATCGGCTCGCCGTTGGAAATCCCGCCCTGGATGCCGCCGGAACGGTTGGTCGTCGTCCGGACGGTGCTCCCCTCCATGTAAAAAGGGTCGTTGTGTTCGGAGCCGGTCAGCCGGGTTCCCTCGAAGCCGGAACCGATTTCAAAGCCTTTCGTGGCCGGGATGCTGAGCATGGCGCGCGCGAGGTCGGCCTCCAGCTTGTCGAAGATCGGCTCGCCCAGACCCGGCGGGACGCCCCGGATCACGCATTCCACGATGCCGCCGACGGAGTCGCCCTGGCTGCGGACTTTCTTGATCAGCTCGATCATCGCCGGGACCGCCTCCGCGTCGGGACAGCGGACGATGTTCGATTCCACCTGGTCAAAGGAGACGTTTTCGCGGTCGATCTTCGCTTCCAGCCGATGGATGGAACGGACGTAGGCGACGATCTCGAGCTTCGGCGCGAACTGCGCGAGGACTTTCTTGGCGATCGCCGCCGCCGCGACCCGGCCGATCGTCTCGCGGGCCGAAGCGCGTCCCCCGCCCTGCCAGTTGCGGATGCCGTACTTCGCCTGGTAGGTGTAGTCGGCATGCGAAGGGCGGTAGGCGCTCTCCATTTCGCGGTAGGCTTCGGGTCGCGCGTCCTTGTTGATGACGGAAATGGCGATCGGCGTGCCGAGTGTGCGCCCTTCGAAAACGCCGGAAAGGATCTGGCAGCGGTCCTCCTCCTTGCGCGGGGTGACGATTTCGCTCTGCCCCGGCTTGCGGCGGTCGAGATCGCGCTGGATCTCGGCTTCGCTCACCTCGATGCGCGGCGGGCAGCCATCGACCACGACGCCGACCCCTCCCCCGTGCGATTCACCCCAGGTCGAGATGCGAAAAAGTTCACCAAACTGGCTGGACATAGGCGACTCATCAAACAAGGTTCCGCGCCCGGCGGCAATCAGCAAATTTCGACGGCGGGGGGCCCTCCTGAATGGCACGGCAGGAAAACGCCTCCTGCGCCTCCTCCAAACCCGCCGCATGGGTCCGGGATCAATTTATTCTGGACGGCAGTGGAAGCCACCGCATTTTTTTCTGGACGCATCATAACGTTATGAGTAGAAGGTCATAACGTTATGAATGGCGACGCTCCTCTTACAACTCCCTACAAACCCGCAACGCAGAAGATGGTGGCGGCCTGCGCCGGGGTGTCGCTTGCCACCGTTTCGCACATTCTCACCGGACGTGCCGACCGCTATAACGAAGAGACGCGCAACAAAGTCCTAAAGGCCGTGGAGGCTCTCGAGTACCGCCCTCACCAGGGGGCGCAGTCGATGCGCAAAGGGCGCTCCAACCTGATCGGGGTGATCAACTTCGGCGGGTCCCAGTACATTTCGTTTCAAAAGTTAACCTACGTGGTGCGCGGCATCGATGCCGAAGGTTTTCACACGCTGGTTCATGACGTCTTCTGGTTTATCGCTCGCGACTCTCTCGCCACACAGAAGATGATCGAAGCACAGGTGGAGGGTGTTCTGCTGATTCACCCCACTCTTTGCTTCACCCAGAAGCATCTCGATGTCTTCCTCAAGCGCGGCATCCCCGTCGTAAGCATTGGCGGCGAACACTTGCGGGGCATTCCGCGCATTCTCTCCGATAAAGAAAAAGGGTTCTGCGAGATGACTTCCCACCTCTTGAGCCTTGGCTGCCGCCGCCTCACACTCCTCCTTGGCGCAGGCTTGTCGGAAAAAAAGCGCTCCCCCTCCTGGCACCGCCAATTTGCGATCGCCGGGTTCAAGCGCGCGCTGAAAGCGCACCCGAACGCCGACGGCATCGTGCATTTCATCCATAACGTCGACCTCGTGGCCAACGACGAACCGCACGCCAACCTGTACGAACGCGGGTCGATTGGAATGCGCGAAATTCTGGATCAAAAGACGCTCCCCGAGGCGGTGCTTTGCAGCAATGATTCATTGGCTCTCGGGGCTCTGACTGCCTGTGCAGACGCAGGCCTTCAGGTCCCTCATGACCTGGCAATCACCGGTTTCGAAAACGAGCCGGTCGGCGCGGTTGGCCTGCTTCCGTTGACGACCATGGCGCACCCGATCAAAGAGATCGCCGAGGAGGCGTCGCGGATGCTTCTGGATTGCGTCCGCCGGCATACGATGCCGGAGGAGAGCCTTTCAATCCACCCTTCCCGCCTTGTCGTGCGGCGTTCATGCGGCGCTAAACTAAAGGATTCCGCCGTTGGCGCATCGGCATCTTCCCCGGGGAAATAACTTCCAATGACCTGAAAGCACAATGATCTCCATGAACACACTAAGAATCTCCCTTGTCTCAGCTTTCGCTCTGGGGATTGCAAGCCTGGCATCCCCTCTTTGCCTCCACGCGAAAGACTATACCCTGTCGCTGACGGCGAACCAGACGTGGACCGGCGCACCATGGAGCCCCACGGGCGTACCGGGTGCAAATGACCGCGTCCTGAATTTTAGCAATGGCGGCACACAGACGTACGACTTCTACCTTGATGGAGATCAGGCCCTCCTGAGCTTCACCAGCACCAATACGGGAATCTCGCAACGTATCTACAACGGCACCTCCCTCTCCAACGTGGCCGACGGCAGCCTCAACGTGAGCGAAGAGATCGCGATCAGATCCGGGTCGCTTTATCTGCGGAGCCGCGACGCCAATTACCGTTTATCCATCAGCGCTTCGTCGCTCCAGATCGGCGGCGGAACCGCGCCCGCCGGTATCATCTTTGGTGGCAGCGACAGTTACCGGAATGTGTCGTTCACCGTGTCCGGTGCCACGGTTCTTACCGGCAACAACCCATTGCTGGAAATGCAATCGGGACTTACTGCGAGCGACAGCAAAATCAACCTTGGGCACGTGATTTTCAAAAGCGACATTACCGGGAGCACCCCCGGCATTCTGTTTAATTCAGGCGCGCTTACCGTTAAAAGCCTCCGCAGCAGTGTGACGGGAGGGGGCACCCTTCGCACCGGAAGCGCCGGGAAGGGCACCCTCCTCATTTCAGGCGCCGCCGGAGATCCCGGCCAGCCGGAGGGGGAAAACATCTTTTACCAGGAGATCAGGGGAGGTCTAAACGTCGAAAAGACCGGCACCAATACCCAGATCTTCGCCGCAGCCAACACTTATACCGACGGAACCGTGATATCCGGCGGGGTTCTCTCCCTGAGGAACACCACCGGCAGCGGCCTGGGCTCCGGAAACGTCGTCGTCAAGGAGGGCGGCACGCTCGCCGGAAGTGGCATCCTTATGCTCGCTGCGGGAAACTCCATCAAGATCCAGGAATCCGGCATCGTTGCGCCTGGTGCCGATGGGGCGGGATTCAGCACCCTTTCCATCAATGGTAATCTCAACAGGGACGACCTGCAGCCCTTCACCATGGAAGCCGGCGCGAAGTTCTCTTTTAACCTCGATGAATCGGGCCGGAGCGATAGCATTCTTTTCGGATATTATAGTGCAGGCTATCTTAAACTCGATCCCGGTGGAATGGTTGTCGATGTGTCCGGGACGCTCTCGGACACCGTTATCTATACCTTCTTCACCTTTAAGAGCGACGGTCCCAAGACAGGCAGCAAACTGACCTCCAGCGGGCTGACCGGCGGACTCGTGGCCGGTTCCGGCTTCGATGGCTTTATCCCTACATTTCATTATGACGACCCGGCCTTCGGCGGCTTGGGCACGATCACGATGACGGTCTCGCAGATTCCCGAACCTCATGCCATCGCCCTTGCAGTTCCAATCATCATCTTCTTCAGCCTGCTTCAGCGCAGATCGCGTCGGCAATCGCAGCTTGAACAAAGCGGAACGAAGGCGCAGTCAGCCTGAAGAGGCTGTGAAAAAAGTCCTTCAACGGCCATGGAGCACCTCTTTTTGCCTCTAACTGCATTCCTCCTTCCTTCTGTATTCCCTGAATACAGGCGGTCGTCAGAATTTCGTTATAGGCTAAAAATAGGGGCTCCGAGGCCATTAAAATCATTTTTTCACAGCCTCTGAAGACAATCGAGGAGAAATCCATCGGAAAGGACCGGGCGTTTTTACTTTCGTTTCATGAACTCTTCCCCCTCGTCCACCCGGGCCTTCACCATCGCCGAGTTGATGGCGGCCGTCATCATCATCACCATTCTCGCTGCTCTGGGCTTCGCCGGATTTGCTGAATTAAGAAAAAGAACGGCCGATGCAGGATGTCTCCATAACCTGCGCCTGATCGGCATCGCAACCTCACAATATGTCGGTGAACATCGCGGCGAACTCCCCTACTCCTCTTATTCAACCTCTTCGGGAGTTCTTTCGGCAGGCGCGTTTACAGGTACATGGTATTACAATCTCGCCCCCTACCTTGGCGTGCCGAGGACCGAGGTCACCGACCGGGGAAATTCGGAGCGGACTTCCCTGGGAACTCCCATCGCGCGGATTTCCCAGCCCTGCGTCTTTACCTGCCCGGCACATTCCAGGGAAGAATCCAATGAGCAATGGCGGCCGACCCCGAGAACCTGGCCCGCCAGAAAGCCGGTTAGTTACGCGCCGAGCCTTACCTTGAAAGGCTCGAGGCCCGGCTATGCCTATTCCTCCGACGTGACGATTTACCCGATCAGAATGACCGATATCCCCTACCCGTCGCGGAAGGTTTGGATCATGGATTCACCGCATCCTTATTACCTCAACATGTCGGCATCCCGGTGGAAGCCCTCGGATGACATTAACTTCAACTATCCCCGGCAGGCGTTCTCCCGGCATCAGGGAAGCGGCAACGTCCTCTTCTTCGACGGTCATATCGAGAGATTGCCATTGACGACCTTCACCGAGCCAAAGAACGGATCAATCGATAAGACCGTCAATCTTTACTTTAACCCGTATCGGGACCCGGCCCTCGACGAATAGAACCAATCAGTATGATGATGTTTCTCAGATTAATCCTGCTCCTGGCCGCCGCCGGTTCTCTCTTTGCTGCTCCCTCCCAAACCAGGCCGGACTCGCAATCTCCTTTCTTGATTTATGTTTCCCCGGAGGGTGACGATAATGCATCCGGCACCCTGGAAACTCCCTTGGCGACCCTCGGAAAAGCGGTGGAACGCCTGCCGACGGATCGGGCGGCTACCATCATGCTTCTTGGCGGCGTCTATCAGGAAAAGGTAACCATAGCGAACGTGGCGAATCAGGAATACCCGCTTGTCATGGAAGCCGCTCCCGGCCAAACCGTGCTCTTCGAAGGCGGCAGGGAGATTTCCGAATGGAAACCGTACCGGGACGAACCGGGCCTCTACGTCATCGACGCTCCCCACAGGGAGCCTGCCAGGGACTATGAATCTCCGTACCTTGACGTTTGGGAAGCCGGCAATCGCGTGCGCTACCGCAAGCAGCTCGACGTCCAGGGAGCTTTGGTCCGGCCGGCAAGTGTCTGCCCGCTGGGCGGCGATCGCATCCTCGTTCATACAAGCAATGGCGGTGACCCCAAATCGGTCGGGATCTGGCACAACCAGATCTCCAACGGGTTCTCCATTGAACGTTCCAACGTGACCCTTCGCGGCCTGATATTTCAGAACTATGTCGG
The DNA here is from genome assembly GCA_035555975.1 of Chthoniobacteraceae bacterium. Taxonomy (GTDB): domain Bacteria; phylum Verrucomicrobiota; class Verrucomicrobiia; order Chthoniobacterales; family Chthoniobacteraceae; genus DATMFV01. Next base: position 20,956 of record DATMFV010000090.1, on the reverse strand, counting down.
CGGGGCCAGTGCCCGGGCCATTACGGTGGGCCTGGTTAACGGCGTAACCATCGAGAAATGCGAATTTTCCAACTGCACCATCGGGATCTACAATCTTGGAAGCCGCACGCGGGTTGAGAATTGCAGGATACGTGAAGTCGGGCTCGGGGTTGTCACCATCGGTCGCACCGCACCGGTCGATACCGTGATCCGCTTCTGCGTGATCGAAAGCGCTGTTGGGCTTTTCGCATTCGAAGATCTGGGCGAACATCGGCGCGATGGAATCCGCCTTTACCATTGCGCCAATGGAGCGACGATTGAAGGGAACGTTACCGTCGGATTCTGGGCCGGTCTTTATATCAAGACCATTTCCGCCCGGCAGGGGTCCCGGCCCTTTTACGTCCGCGACAATATCTTTCTGGATGGGATTCGCAGCGGCGCCAACCATCGTCAGCCGCGCAGTGACTATGCAAGGAACATCATCGGACCATCCGTGGAGATGACCGGCGTCGGTCCCAATGGGAGTTACCTCAAGAAGATGGAGGCGAGCGTCAAGGAAAACTACTTCTTCGGTCCGCTCCACGAGAATAGCGGCGAAAATCTCAGCGACGGAAACCGGGCAGGGCCGGAACCGTTTGTTCAACTGGTCAAGGGCGACCTCCGTCTGCGGCAGGATCTCCCGCTTCCGGAAGGGGTGCGTGAAGGGAGGGCATTTCCCAAGGAAGTGAAATGGTCCCCACGGCTTGCCGCGCTCCTCGGCGCGCGGGAGGGAGAAAGCAAAGCGGTTGCCTTCGTCCGTAAACCGTCTGCGACCAGCTCTGAACGCGGATCATTAGTCGTCGCCGGTTTCACCTCGCTCCCTTCCCGGACGACTCTCCGTTATAGGGAACGGGCCGACGGTTCCTGGAAAGAGATCGCAGGAATCACGAATACCGTTCTTCCCGGGCAGAGCCTCGCCGCCGCAGCCCCGTTTGAAGCGCGCCCACCGACGGAATACTCCGTCATCTTCCCTTTGATTCATGGCGAGCTCCAGCCACATACCGACTATGAATATCAGGTAGTCGCCGTGGACGACGGCTCGCGGCCGATTGAGTCACTTCCCGATTTCTTTCGCACCACTGGTAAAAGCAAAAGACTTTACGTGGAGGCTGGCGCTTGCGCCGATGGTGCCGACGGCTCGGAGAATCATCCTTTCCCGCAGTTGCAGCCTGCGCTTGACCGTGCGCTCCCGGGCGACACCGTAACGGTCCGCAAAGGCATATACACCCGGCCGATCCTCCTGGTGCACGGCGGTACGGCGCAGGCCCCGTTGAAAATCGAAGGGGCGGGAATGAAGGAGTCCATCCTCGACGGTGGTCGGGAGACGGGAGATATGGTCGCCATCCTGAACACCGGGAACATCGAAATGAGCGGCTTCCAGATCCGCTGGTTTGGCAACAACGGAATCCGCGCAAAGCAATCAAGCGACGTTGCCATCCGTGCCTGCTGGATTCTGAACTCCTTTCTGAGTCCCGGCGGTGCCATCAGCGGAAGGGGAATTTTCCTTGAAAACTGCAAAGACTGGAAAGTTACCCATTCACTCTTCAACAAGCTGGAAAACGGCATCTACGCGCTCAATTCGCCTTACCTCACCATCGAGAACAACACCTCCGTCGGGAATATCTATTCCGGAGTGACGCTCATCAACTCGGGCGAAGGCTCAAGAATCATGAGGAATTCATTCAACTTTACCGGGAACGCTTCCATCCGTTTCACCGAGAAAGAGCCGGCCGCATTCGCATCGCTTCAATGCGATTATAACAACTACGGGAGCTATCTCCGCAAGGATCAGGAGATTGACGAAAGCGGCGTCATCATCCAAACCGGTGGCGTTCGTCCCGAGAACGACTTCCTGCCCGCGAAACGCTACGGAAGAGTTCACGAGAACAAGTTCATTGTCGGCCTTCGCATGGAAGGAAAACTCAATGCCTATTTCCGGATGGCCGACTGGCGGGAGTTCTCGGGCAAGGATGCGCACTCCATCTTCGCAGATCCGGAATTTGTCGATCCTCTCCGGGGCGACTTCCGGCTTCTTTCAAGGAGTCCTAACATTTTGGGGGAAGGAATGGTCATTGGAATGGGAAGCATCCAAAAGAACCAACCATAGTGCTTTATGTTAGTAAAAACGGACATTCCGTGCGGAAACGGCCGGATCAAATGGTTGTCGGAGGATCAGGTCGAAATAGAAGTCATCGCCTACAGCAAGGGAGCGCGGTATACTTATTTCAAGGTCAGCGATGTCCAGGCTGACGGGAGAAAAGAGATCATTCTGCGGCCCGACCCGTATTTTCATCTCGATTTTACCTACTTCCATGGAAAGATCTGGGTCAAGCGTGGAAAAGAGGGAACATGGAATCCTTTAAGCAAGGGGGTCGAGATCACCCCGCATGCGATCAGGATCGACCTTGATGTCCGCAAAGGCGAGGAGTGCTTTGTCAGCACCGAGCCGCCTCGGGAATACGTGCAGACTTGCCGGAAGCTCTTTGCCATCGCCGCGCAAATGCCGGAGGCGGCTTCCATTCATTGTATCGGCCATTCCATTGAGCAACGGCCGATTTTTCTTCTCCGTGTGACGGATCATGCCCATCAAAGCCCGCCCGGATGCGAAGAGAAGCCGGTGATTATGCTTTGCGCCGGAGAGCATGCCACCGAGTTTGCCGGAGAAGAACTGATTCGGGGGATGCTCGCCGCCATCATCGGGGAAAGCGATGATGCCCGGGAACTGCGCCGGTCTTTCATTTTCGATATCGTGCTTAACGTCAATCCCGATGGGAATTTCCATGGGTGGCATCAATACAACCGTAAGGATTGGCTTGAACACAACTACAGCGACGGCCTGGATCGAAGCTGGCATCATGAATTTGGCCATTACTTCGCCGGGCGCCGGGAGAATCTCTCGCCGGAAACCGAAGCGATTGGAAAATGGGTCGAAACCGTGCGCCCCCGTTTTTTGGTGAACGCCCATAGCTGGCTCGGCCATCACGGAAATCCGGGCGCATTCCGGGTGGAACCGGAGACGCTCAGGCAACCGCTCAAAGGGTGGATGCAGCGGCTTGATCAGGCCGCCAAGGCTGTCGCGAAGACGTTTGATGTCGAGTTTGATACCCGGCCCTCCAACAACACGCTCGGCCATCTCGGTGAGATCATGATGAAGCGCTACCACGCCCCGGCATATACGATCGAAGGACATATGAACCTCGGTCGAAAGGGGTTGCAGACGTTTGGCGCGCGCCTGCTTGAGCAATGGCTGGTGGATTTGACCGGCACCTGCGAAGGCGATGATCAAGGTCCGTTTCAGGGAAGACTCCTGGTAGGCACTGACTCCTAGGAAAAGCCGTTGAAGCGTTCGCGGAGGCGGGCGTAGGCCCATTCTTCGATCTCCATCGCGCCAAAGGCGGGGTTCGCCGCTCCCCCGGCCCCGAGCGCGTCGTGGGTGTCGGAACCGGCGGTGACCACGCAGCCGAGTTGCCTTGCGGCGTCGGTCAGCCGGGTGAATTCCGGCTCCTGCCGGTTGGAGGGGTGATGGAGTTCGAACCCGTCAATCCCCTCCTCCAGAAGGCGTTCGATCAACCCGATCTGCTTCGCGATTTCCCCGGGAAAATAGCGGGCGACATGGGCCAGCACCACGGTTGCCCCGGCGTCGCGGGCGATCGGCAACGCGCTCGCGAGATCACGGAACCGCCCGTTAAAGCGCACCGATGGATTTTCCCGCCGCAGCGAGGTGATCCGCTCCCGCAACACCTCCCGGTTGGCGATCTCTCCCCGTTCAAAGAGCCACTCCGCCGCGTGCCATTGGTTGAGCGCCGGTTCCGGATTGCCGGGGTAACGGGTGCGCAGGTCGTCGCGCAGGGCGTCGAGGTCGATCGTCATCCCCGAAGCGCTCAGGTGGGGGTGGATCGCCAGGAACGAAGCTTCGTAAAGGGCCGCCTGTTCGCGGGCGAGCGCGGCCAGCCCGGGGTGGCGCGGGTCAAACCCGTAGAACAGAAAATGGTAGCCGCGCCCGGTGGCGGGGTGTTGGAGGTCAAACTCCGCACCGGTCAGAAACGGCAGGCCGAGCGCGGCGGCCTCCTTCTGCGCCCGCAGCACGCCGCCGAAGTGGTTGTGATCGGTCAGGGAGTAAAGGCAGGCCCCGCGTGCGGCGGCGCTGCGGACCAGCGCCTCGGGCGTGCCGCGCCCATCGGGTGAAAAATCAGAATGGGTGTGAAGATCGATGCGGTAAACCGGGAGAGCCATAAGCCAACAGACCCGCTCGGGGCCTGAGGCTCCAAGTTTCGCCCGGTTTTGAAAACAGGAAAGCTTTTTTTCAGAGCGGGAGGCTCAAAGCCCGGTCGCACTCCCTCCCCTGTACGTAGGCGCGTTCCGCCCGGTACGCCGGAGCGAACGGCAGCCGGTCCGCCAGCGGGATCGTTTGCATCGTCAGCGAACCGGGGCCGATTTCGAAGAGCTTGAACTCGAAAGGGGTCTCGACCAGGGCGCTCGCGGTGATGTAATGGACCCGTTCCCGTTCCAGGCACATGTTGAGGTGACTGTGACCGCCGAGGACGCAGCGGACGCCGGGATGGGCGTGGACGACCTCCCGCAGCGGGGCGACCCACGCGGCCTCGGGTTCGTGCAGCGGCTCCGCCAGCCCCGTCTGCGCGGGCGGGAGGCCGAAGATCGGCGTATGGGTCGCGACGATCTGCACCCGCCCCTTCGCGGCGCGGCAACGGCGGTCAAGCGCCTCCATCTGATCGGGGAAGAAACACGGTTCGTTGATTTCGCCCGGCCAGTGATGGTGAAGCCCGTTCCAGTGGTTCGGGACGACGTGGACCGCGAGATCGGCGGTTTCCACGGTAAATTCCGGCCGCCCTTGCGGAAAGAGGTCAGGGCGGAGGGAAAGCCAGTTTTCCAGGCTCTCCTTTTCCGTCAGGTCGTGGTTGCCGAGGCAAAGGAAGGTCGGCACGGGAAGCCGGAACGTTTCCACGGAAGCGGCGATGGTATCGCGCCGCCCGTTGTCGAGCAGATCGCCCCCGTGCAGCACGAAATCGATCGCGCCATCTTCGCGAATCCATTGTTCGAGCGCTCCGAAAATCTCGCCGAGTTGTCCGGCGCAGGCCGGTTGCATCTGGTAGCCGGGCGAGGCGGTGCCGAGGTGGGTGTCGCTCAGATAGACAAAGCGGGTCATAGGGAAAACGCCACCATCGGCAGGACGTCGGCGCTTGTCACGAAAAAAGAACCCGCCGCCGCTTTGCGCCGGAGCGATGCCGGAGGACGACGAGGAGGGAGGCTCCTGCAAGGAAGAGCGCCGCGCCGGATGGTTCCGGGATCATCGCCAGGTACGCGTAGTTTCCCAGAAGCTGATGGACCTGCGTCGTCGGGTGGGTGTAGTCCCAGAAGACATAGGTCGTCGGATCGGCAACGATGGTGCTGGTCGGATCGCCGCCGGTGTAAACGTAGGCGGGCAGTTCGGATTCAAGGAATCCATACGCCGCCGGGTCGGCCAGAAGCAGGTTCAACTGCGCATGGACATCAAAGAGCGTGATGGAAATATCGGTGTAAGTCGTTTCCAGGTCGAGGATGGCGTCTTCCAGAAAGCCGTTGTAGGCATTGACAAAGGCCGTGGCCAGGGCCGCTTTGGTCGGGTCGATGAGGTAATTGGGCTTCTTGCCGAGGTCGGGGAGGTTTGGCACCAGGAAATGCCGTGCGCCCGCATCGTAGAGGGTGGTCAGGGCGGTCTGGATATGGTTGACCGACTCGGCGGCCTTCGTACCGGCGTCGGCGATGTTCGGGGTGTTGTTTTTGTCTTCGATCCAGTAGATCGCGTCGTTGCCGCCGCTCCAGACGGAGTAAAGCGTCGTGGAAACCGGGGCGTTGTAGAGGGCGGAACCGCTGTTGGCGATCAGCGAAAGGTAGTCCGAGACCTGATGTTGCAGATTGTGGATGAACACCTCCGTTGACCCGGTGGCGGTCGTGGAGCCGCCATAGGCAAAGTTGGTTCCGCCCGAAATGTCCGTGGTGCCGCTGATCCCCCAGTTCAGGCCGAGGGCAACGGGGGCCGCTCCGGTCGCCCCGCTCTGGAGGTTGCCGTAAAAATACTCGATCCAGGTCGGCCCGTCGCTCCAGCGGCCGTGCGCCGCGATGTCATACGTGTTGTAGGCGGCATTGTAATAGTTGGAGTCATAACCGGTGAGGGAGGCTCCGCCGGGCGGGGGAAAATAGCTGATCGTGTTGCCCTGGTCGGTCAGGCTGTCACCAAAGGCGACGAGCCCGGAGTAGAGGGCGGCGAAGGCGGAGGATGGTCCTGTTCCGACCAGCAACAGCGTCAGAACAAGCGAGGAGAGCGACCGGCGGAAATGTTTCATGGGATGATCAAGCAGGGTCGAGGGTTCCGGTGGTTTTGGGACGGCAAATGAACCAACAGGAGGCGGATGATCCCGAAAAAGGGGCGACCCTTGAAACGAACACCCGACATCAAGGTCTCTCAGCGGGAATCGGAAGCAATGCCCCCGGAAGGGGGGCAAAAATAAATAAAATGAGGGAGGGCGGTCAAGGTTTTTCGTGGAACGGAGTACGTTCCGTTCGCCACCAAATCGCCGAATTTGCGCCACCACCTCGTCGTGCTCGATCTTGTCAGAGAAAGGTGTGTCAACCAGTGGGAAAATGGCACAGAATGATCCAGCCCTCATCCATTTCTTTACCTCTTATTTTCAAGTTTCTCCTTAGACTCGCGCGTCCCGCCGGAGCGCCGCTCCCTTCAGGCGCAAGAGAGTATAGGCGAGAGGCATCCCGGCTTCGAGGGTGACGGTTTTTCCCTCCAGCGTGACGGAACTCAGGCAGCCGCCGGGCAGGTCGAGCCGCTCCACCTTCCCGCCTTCCCCTGCGGCATGAAAGCGGATGTGAACCGCCTCCGGGAGCGCCGGGTAGATTACGCGATCGAGTTCCGCCACCGGCAAATCTTCCCCGCCCCGCCAGCCCATCGCCATCTGGTTGAGAAGATGCACCACCACGTCGTCGCCGCAGACCAGCGCATTGGCGAGCACCCCGGCGGGGGCTTCCACTTCCACCGGCGGCGTGTCGATCTGCGAACGGACCAGAGCCGCCATCATCCGCTGCGTCACCCCGTCGGGTCGTTCCGCAAACGACCACGCCCGCCAGCCGCGCATGTTGACCACGCGCCGGTAAACCGAGAGCCCGGGCATGAACCCGAGCCAGATCACCCGGCCCGTTTCTTCCCGGGTCGTCATCGCCGCGTCGTGCCGCCACAACTCCTGATGACTGCGCAGGACCGGCTCGTTGGCCGCATCTTCCCGTATCCAGCGGGCGCCAACCATGGTCCCTTCTCCGGCTTGTGCCAACACCCGCCGTCCGGACGGGCGCGCGATGATCTCGGGGAACGGTGCGTCGCCAGCCCATTCCATCCATGGCGAATGGCCATCGACTTCCTCGCGGAAGGAGACGCCCAGAACATCCGCCAACGCGAAGTCGCTCCGCCGCGCCCCGGTTTCGTCGTAGAGCGAAGTGGCGCCCGTGGCCACCACGCGGCCGCCCCGTTTCACGAAGGAACGGACCGTCTCGGCGCACTCCTGCGACATGCAGGCCCAGTTGGGCAGGAGGAGAAGGTCCGCCGTTGCAAGGGCTTGCGCCGTACAATGCTCTTCGAGTACGACATTGAAGAACAGATTCGCCTCCAACAGCGCCTGGCACCAGCCGGCAAATTCCTGACTATAAAAACCGTCGTCGTTGCCGCCGTAAAAGTTGCGGCTCGACGGCGAAAAGACGACGACGATCCGCGAAGCGGCGGTGTCGCTGGCCGTAAAAAAACCGGAGTGCTCCTTTTCAGGAAGAAAACAGCGCTCCATCGGCTCCTCCTCCCTTCCTGCGGGCTCCATCAGGGTCAACGGGCCGCCGCGTTTCTCCAGAAAAGGAAAGTGACTATAGCTACCCCAGAAGTGGCTCCCCATCCATTTGGTCTGGGCCCAACAGTGAAAATAATCCGCCACGCCATGAGGGTACATCATGTTGAGACACGGCGCCTGATAGGGTCGCGCAATCGCGTGGCTGATCTTATCCTCCACAGCCATATCAAGAAAACTAAGGGGATTGATCCTTGAGTTGACGTTTTCGCGGTGAATCACATTGGCCGCCTGAATCCAGCCGTCGTAGGCGCTGCCGAGCGTCTGGGAATGGTTGGTATCCAGGGTCGATGAATTACAGGCATAGTAGAGGCACTCCGGCTGTAACCTGGCGAGTCGCTCCGACTGAAAAGCGTGGTAGCCGGTGGTCGAATCAAGCCGGAACTGCAACCAGTTTCGGAAAAGAGGGTTTTCGAAGTTGCCCCAGAAAGAGCGTTCTTCCACGGGCGGGACCTCCGCCGCAAAACGTTCGCCAAACCGGGCTCTGCATTCCGCACAGGTGCAGACATAGTAGGACGGCATGAAGGCAATGTCGTCCAGCATCAAACCGTCAATGCCGCACGCCTGAAGCCGCCGGACGAGATGAGCGCTGGCCTCCCGGAATCGCGGCTGATTCGGGCAGAAAACGTAGCCCTGATAGTTGCCAAACGTCGGGCCATTGCTGCGCGGGTCGACGCAGGCCCAATCTTTCAGAGACTCTCCCTCGTACTCCAACTGATCGAGCGGAATCGTATAGAAAGGATGGCCCGGCTGATAGTGAACGAAGGCGAATCCATGGTGATCGATCAATTTCAACCCCGCTTCGTGACAAACCGTGCAGGCCAGAGCGAGCACCTCCAGCATCCGCTCAAACCCATATTCAGGATGCGTCTTTTCATAGATGGCGCTGTCAAAGACAATATGCCGGTATTCATACCCTTTGCCAAACCAGAACGTTGTTACGGCGTTGGCACCGGCGGCGGCCAGCGCATCGGCCTTGTGACGCCATTGGTCCCGATCGGGGGTAAGGGTGTTGATCATCCAACTGCTCATCCTGAGCTGACGCGCCCAGGAGGGCAGTTTCAACGGGCTTTCAGGAGAAAGGGTCTGAAATGGCTTCATAAAGGGAAAGAAGGGAGAGGTAAACATCACACCCTGGCAGCACGGCGCTTGCGCAGGAGCGGCCCCCCGAGCAGACAGGCGGCGCCAAAGAGCAGAGCGACGGTCCCCGGTTCGGGGATGACGGTGACGGTCCCGTTGACGAGGAAGTTGTCTGTCAGGATCGTCAGCGACGGGTCGAGATTCACAAAAACAAGATCGGTATCGACATCAAAGCCTCCGGCGACGAGTTCGTCCCAGGCGGCCAGCGTATAGACCTGCCCGATATGGGAGGAGGAGAGACCCGCCGCGTCGACCTCCAGCGTCCCTCCCAGAGAGAGCGTCAGCGTGCCTTCGACCTGAAGCCAATCGTGGGAAAGGCTCCCTTCATCTGTCACAAAACGCAAGATGGCCTGAGAGCCGGCTGCCAGATGAAGGTCACTCTCAAAGCGGAGTTCGCCCGCATCGGCCCCGCCCGTCAGTCGACCGCCGCTTGCGATGGAGGTGTTGCCCCCGATCTTGCCGCCCACGGCAAGCGTCGCCCCTGAACTGACCAAAACAGCCCCCTGTTTGGCTAGTGAACCGTTGACCACCAGCGTTCCTTCCGAAACCAGCGTTCCCGTAGTATAGGTATTCTCGCCATCCAGAATCAGCGTTCCCAGTCCCACCTTGGCCAATCCTTGAGTTTGCGCCACGGGATTGGAGATCACGCCCTTGACGGTAAGGACCGAGTCCTCATCGACGCCGATGGTCGCGGCATAATCGGTCACCTTGCCGGTCCCGAGCGAAAGGTTGCCTTCCCAAATATTCTCCCCGTCGCTGCTGACCAGCGATCCCTCCTGACCAATGCCGCGACCTTTCAGGATGAAGTTTTTACCCGTGACATGGATGCCCCCCTTGAGCACCAGTGCGTTCAGAAGGTCGCTGCTGTTATCATGGAGGTAGACCGTTGCATCGGTTCCCAGGCCCAGGGCGTTGTCGTTGGTGATCACCGCGCGCAGGGTGGCCGAAGCGGAGCCAATCGCGGTATTGCCCGTGTAGCTGTTGTCTCCGCTGACCGTGATCGTGGCCGTACCACCGTTAACATAGAGCGTAAGATCTCGGGACCCTCCCAACTCGCTGATCGTACCGGAGTAGGTGGCGTTCGTGTTATTGGCGCTGCTGATCGAATTGGTCGAGGCATTGAGAACCGTATCGTTTTGATAGTTCCCGGTTCCACTGATCAGAAACGTTGATGTGCCGCTGCCGCCAAGGATGATCTTGTTTCCGTTGAGCACGCTGGCGCCGCTCACAAGGAGAGATCCTCCGTTGATCGTGACATCTCCCGTAATGGAATTGCCGGTATTGGACAAATAAAGCCGACCGGTCCCTTCCTTGGTGAACCCCTGGGTGCCCGCCAGAATGGAAGCAATCTGCAACATGGTTCCTTCATTGGAGATCACCGGAGTGCCGGGGCTGGAAGCTGCCAGCGTCAGGCCGCCCCCCGTGAGAAGCCACGTCGGAGTCACCCCATCGGCAACTTCCAGCCTGCCGACGGTCACGCCTCCGGAGACTCCGGAAAGGTCCACCGTATAGCCGCTCCCGTTAAAGGTCGCGCTCTCGCCGGTCCCGTTGGGAACGCCGCCCGTCCAGTTCAGGGGGTCGCCCCAATCGCCATTTCCGCTTTTTGACCATGCGCCCGAAGCTCCATGAGCAGGGCCGGCGAGAGCGAGGAGAAATAGACTGCCAATGAGGGCGCTCCCGGCAGGGCGCATGGTTTCAAGGAGGTCCGCAAACCGGACACGAGGCAGGGGGAATAGGGTGGTTTTCATAATCTGTCAGATATTGAATATCGCAATTTCAGGGAGAGGAATCCTGGTTGAAAATCTTGGCAAACATGTTTTTGCCGGCTTGAAACTTTACTTTTTCGACATGGCCGTCCGCGTAGCCGACCAGGATCGAATCGTCATAGACCCAGGCGGTCCCTTTGGGCAGGGCGCCTTCTGCGGGAGGGTAGCGACGGTCCATGCGGGAGTCATAGCAATACTCGTGGAACTTCGCTTCATCTCTGATCCCGGCGCCTCCGGCGTTGTAGCCCGTCAGGAGAAACGGGATGACGGCCAGCTTCTCGGCCCGATAAAGGTTGATGAATTCAAGCGGCTTTTTCGTATTCCGGCTCCATTTGTAAACCGGCGCATAATCAATGGCATCCCACGTCCCTGGCTCCCAGCCATTCCCGTAGACTTTATACCCACGGAAATAGCGCGCGCGAAAGGTGCCATCATAGAGCGGACTGCCGTTGCGATTGGGGGCGTCGGGGTAGATATAGGGATGCAGGTATCGGAACCAGGAGGTGCTCGGTACGGTGTCGGAAGGATTCCACGGGTTCGGGTAGCCCTTGAAAGGCCAGGTGGTGACCGGGTAATAGCCTTTATGCTCCTGGGCGAAGCGGAGCGATCCGGCGAGCAGGGTCCGCAGGCTGGCGGTGGTCTGGATCGCGGCCGCCGAAGTCCGCAGTTCGCGGAAAGCCAGGCTGCTCAGGATAAAAAGCGCGGCGCAGATCCCCAGCGCCACCAGCAACTCCGTGGTGCTGAAGGCGCTCATTCCCGGCGGGCGGCGGGTTGGTTTGGGGGCGGCGTGCATTATCAATGCCTTTTAGATTGACGCCTCGACTTTTTCTTCCCTGAGAAAGGCGTTTTCCGAAGCGCCGGTGGTCTCTCCGGCGTGGTAGTTCATCGCTATATATTCCCCGGGCTGATCGTCCCCGGGAGCGTGAAGCCGCTTGAGCATCATGGAAACCAGCCGCTCGCCCATCTCCTCATACGGGTTGAGCATCCCGGAAAGATGAACCTCTCCCCCATAGGTTTCCCCGAGGTGGGAAAGGGTAAGAAGGCTGACATCGCCGGGAACCGCATACCCCTGTTTCTTGAGGCAGGCAAAGGCCGTGAGTGCCTGAAAATGCCCGGCGGTCAACACGCCGTCGAGACGTGGCGCCCGCTTTCCGTCGTACTTTTCGAGGGTGCCGCCGATTTCCTCGTCGTCCGTGCAGACTTCCACGGAGAGGCGGCAACCCCCGCCCGCCTCCTCCGCTCCGAGATGGGCTCCCAGGAAAATCTGCGACTCATAATAGCTTTTGACAATCGAGCCCTGTAACAGGAGAAGAAGGTGCCTGCGCCCGGCGGCCGCCAGCGATCGCACGGCGTCCCGGGCGGTCGGGATGCTATCAAGCCCGACAAAGTTTCGTGTGGAAAGACGCGTCAATGGCCAGAAGGAGACCACCGGTTTGCCTGCTTCCCGGTAGGCTTCCGCCACTTTCCTGAAATGATCCTGATACCCCTTGAGCGGCAGGATCAGCAATCCGTCGACAAAAGATCTTTCTTCAATGAGCCGTTCCAGCGTCTGTTTCTGGCTCCATTTCGCGGACCCGAGCGGAAGCAGCGACACCCTCCGTCCATTCTGGACCCCCGCACGGGCGATCGCCTGTTGATAGGTTTGGGAATAGATATGCGTCCAGCGGTTGGGCTCGTCAGGCCAGGTGGTCGCCAGCGTAATACAGCGATTGCCGAAGGCGGTCTCCGGTCGTTCCGCGATAAAAACGCCGCTCCCGCCCCGTGTGGCAAGCTGCCCCGACGCCTCCAACTGGCGGATCGCCTTCAGGAGGGTTGCCGAACTGACCGATAACTTCCGGGCCAGGGAGCGCACCGGGGGAAGGCGCACCCCCGTTCGCGCACGAGGCCCGAGATATACCTGTTCCAAATGGTTTTTGACACGCTCAACGGCGGTTTCGGAAGAGCGCTTGAGAAACGGTTGTGTTTCTTGAATCATCACCGTTACATTCATATCACGCCCGATTTTGCGGAGTAAAGAAGTTTTTAATTAAAATTTGCCTATTTTAAAAGAACTCTTTAGAAACGGTTTTAGTCCATGAGAAATACAATTGTGTTCTTCCGGTTCCCCTTCTTGCTTTTTTCCTCGCTCCTGTTTTTTTCTTTTCTTTGCATGAGATCCGGAGGCGAATCTCCCGACTCGTACTCCGGCGGGGTGTTGCCCCCCGGCCAGTGGCGGATCGCCGGAAACGGAGAGGAGCAAGGGGCGTTTCTTCAGGAAGACCCCGATCTTTCCGAACAAGTCTTCCCGGCCTTGCGCTTCTCCAAACAGGATGCCTCCGCCTCCATTTACCAGACGATCGCTGTGGAGGGAGGCGGCATCCACGACCTTGAAGTCAACTACCGGCACGGCGCGCCCGCTTCCAAGGGGATTTTGCTTAAACTGGCGTTCACGGACCGCGGCTCTCCCAACGGCAGCCGCGGCGTTCAACGTTTTGTCCTGCCGGGGTCGGGAGCATCTTCCTGGCAGGTTTTCCGGCGGAAGATTTATATCCCCGCAGCCGCGACATTCTGCCAGGTCGTCCTTTCGTTCTCTTCACCGGGCGAGGAAGAAGCCTGGGTGGGAACGGTTTCCCTTGCGCCCGAAGGCCCGCTGACGATCCCGCGCGCCCCGCGCGCCCTCTCTCTCGATGCGCCGGATGACGACCCGGCCTGGGCTTCGCTACCCACGCTCGAAGGCTTCTGGAAACAGAACAACCCGCAGGAGGAAGCGGAGGTTGCCACCCATGTCCGGATGGCCTATGACAGCGAGGCGCTTTATCTCCAGGTCAGCAACGACGAACCGTACCCCGGCGACATCCGCCAGACGATCACCGAGCGGGATGGCCCCGTTTTTCGGGATGATTGCAATGAACTCTTCCTTTCCCCGGAAGGGGGGCGTTTTTTCCAGTTGATCACCAGCGCGAAGGGCGTCCAGTGGGACGATCTTCTCATCCGGAAGGCGGATGGCGACCCGTACCGTCCCAGCGGGACGTGGAGCGGCCAATGGAAGAGCCGCGCCTGGATCGGGGCGAAACAATGGACCTCCCGGTGGGTCATTCCGTGGAGCGATCTCGATTTTCATCCCAAAGCAGGCTCCACCCTCCTGATCAATTTTTCCCGTCAACGCCAGACCGGCACCCGGGAGCTTTCCCAGTGGAACTACTTTGACGGGGGCTTCCAGACCCGTGAAAAATTCGCGACACTGGCCTTCGGTCCGCAGGAAGCCTTGCTGAAACGCTACAGCGAAGAGATTGTGACGCACCCGCTCGGCGTGGTGCGCCCCGACAAAAAGTACGACGAACTGCTCGACGACATCCCCGGAGGCTACCATGTCGGCGATTGGGCGCACGCCTTTTATCTGAACCATTACCCTCCTCATTTCCGGAAAAACCATACCCCGGAAACCTGGAAATCCGAACAATATCGCCAGTTGGAAGTCTATGCAAGCCATGGCATGTCCGGCCCGGGCCTGCCGTGGATTGCCAACGCCATTGGCTGGAAACCTCTCCTGGAATGGAGCCGGAAATGGAAGCTGAAATACCCTTATTTTACCGACAATTCCGGGATCGAACGGAAGGCCATTGCGAATGGGGCAAAGTATTTCGACCCGCGTTTTAACCGCGTCGTTGCGTTCGATCCCGCCAAGATGGAAGAGACGGAGCGACATCTCGAAGCGTTCTTTGCGGACAAACCCGAAGCTGCATCCATCGTGGCGGCGTTTTATGGCGTCGACGAACCGACCAATTCCATGTACGGAAGCTTCAGCCGCACGGTGCGCAAGGATGCCGCCTCCATTCTGGACCAGGTCGATGCAGAGATCCAGTCGACGACCGGGTTTGGCAAATACGGTCTCTATGATGCGCTTGATCCCTCGGAGAAGACCCGCGACGATCTCGCTTTCCGCCGGATCGCCTTTCATCGCTGGTGGAATCTCAAAATGAATGAAGCCGCAGGCCGGTTGCGCGAACGTATCACCCAACTCGCACCGGGCGTCCCCTTCAAGCCGTTTACCCATAACTCGGTTTCGGGCATGACGTTGGGCGATGTCGCCCTGCTCGCTCAACACGCCGACTGGGTCTCCGCCGATCCCTACCCGACGGCCACCCTCGCCCTGTATGGACGGGCCCGTGCGCTTTTTCATACCGGCTTTACCACCAAGCTGGTGGTCGACCTCTCCGGCGGGAAGGTGGTCAATATCATGCCGCAGGGCTTTCAGTATCATGGACGCCAGCCGCAGAAGGAGGATGTGCGTGAATGGGCTTCCCAGGCGTTGAAGAATGGCGCCGGTGGGCTTTACTGGTATACCATGGGGCCGACCTCCTTCATCCTGCCTGAGCTTTACGACGAAATCCTCGACATCAACCGGCAGGTCGCCACGATGAACCGGCTGCGCCTGCCGAAAAACAGCCGCACCGCCATTGTTTTCTCCCCCTCCACGCAGACGGCTCTCAACGATGTCACCCTACATCCCTATTACACCCTCTATACGCTTCTTGGGGAACGCCTCGGGAGCTGGTTCCACTTTGTCAGTGAAACCACCCTTGATGCCAACCCCGGGGCGCTGGAGCCGTATTCCCTGATCTATCTGCCGCAGGCTTCCTACTTTTCACGCCCCGCCGCCGACGCCCTCCTGCAACGGGTCCGGGAGGGAGCCACGCTGGTGATTCTTGATCCTGAAGCGTTTTCCCACGCGCCCGACGGCGGGACCCTGAAGCCGCTCCGCGAAGCCTTGATCGGGAGCCATCTCCTGAGCGCTCATCAGGGCGGGTCGCTCACGACCACCGGCGACGCACCCGCCGGAATCGAAGCCGGCTGGCAGCTTTCGCTAACCCCCGTCACCCATCTGGAACGAGACCCCGCGATCCTCGCCTTTGACATCGATCCTCCTGTCGATGCCACGCCGGTCGCAACCTACCGAAACGGTCGACCGGCCGCCTATCAAAGAGCAGTGGGCAAGGGAACGGTCCTTTACTTCGCGGCGCAACCGTTTGGGAACTCGGACCTCGCCACGACCTCCTCGGACTGGGAACCGTTTCTGAAAGCGATCACGCTCCAAGCCGGGGAGCCGATTGATCTGCCCGTTTGGGACTTTTACCTCCCAAGCCGGCCAGTCAGACCGACACGCTGAAAGGCCAGGGGGATCGCTTGCACCGTCAGCGGATCGGGGCTGGCTTCAAAGGGCGGGGCGGGAAGGCCCTCCTCCCTTTTTCCGGACCGGGAGCCAGGCAAGAAATTCTCTTTGATCGTACGTTATTTCACCTTACCGTGACCCTCTTGCCGTGATTACCCAAACCCAACTTTCCGCCATCCTGGGCGTCCACCAGTCGACCATTTCAGGCGTGCTCAACGACCGGCCGAAGGTCCGCGCCAGCCCGGAAACCAGGCGGCGCATCCTCGAGGCTGCCGAAAAATATGGGTACAAGCCGTCGCTTCACGCCAGAACCCTGCGCCAGGGAAGGAGCGGGCTGGTCGGGGTTCTTAATTTTGTCGGCATCGGCGCTACCAGCGCGGAGAAACAGATGCGCACGGTCCAGGCATTGCAGGAGAGCGGTTTTCGCCCCGTGGTGAACGAGGTTTTCGATGTCAGCCATGCCGTCGAGAGTCTGGAGTTGCTGATGGAGCTTAAAGTCGAAGGGCTGGTGCTCAAATCGGTTCCCCATTCGATCGCCGGGCGGCTCTGGGAAGTGGTCCGCAAGGAAAGCTTTCCCGTGGTGGCGATGGATGGAGCTTCGCTTCCGGGGCTTCCGTGGATTCACGCCAAAAAACACCTTGGCATGCGGGAGCTGACGCTTTACCTCATCGAACAAGGTTACCGGCGGCTGGCGTTGCTCCCGCGCTCGGGCGAGGAAGACGCCGCGATGCCTCCGAACATCTATAGCCATCCCAACGAATTGATCCGCGGTTTTCAAATGGCTGTGGAAGCGTCTGCGGACCGGTTGGAAGAGGTGGAGGTGATTCGCCGCGTGCTGCCGAAAGTGGGGGCTCCGTACGAACAGGCGTTCCATCATGGCCGGATTTTGACCGAGCAACTGATCGCCGAACGCAAAACCTTGCCGCAGGTGCTCCTCTGTAACGACGACGACTGGGCGCTGGGAGCGATGTCGGCCTGCTTTGAAGCGGGCCTCCGCGTGCCCGGGGATGTGGCGATCACCGGGTTTGACAATACCCGCGCCGGCCAGTTCAGCCCGATCCCGCTGACCACCGTCTCGCAACCGGCCGATGCGATGGCGACCAAGGCGGTGGAGGTGCTTCGAAAGCTGATCGGGGAAGGCCGCAAGCCGACGCGCCGGTCGATCGCAGTGGATGGGTGCGAGGTGGTGGCGCGAAAATCGACCGCCGCCATGGGTCAGGTGGATGTTGGTAAAATCGAGATTGACCAAGCACCCGGGGCGACCCGATCGCCTTGAGCACCCTCACGCTATGGCTCGCGATGTCATTCGACGTAGTTGGGGTGCATGAAGATGGGTGCCTTTTCGATCATGGACGGGAAGAGGAGAGGGTTGGTGCGGTTTTGCGGTTGAGGCGGACCACGGCATAGTCGCGCAAGGCTTCCCTGGGGATGGAGATCAGATAGCTACCCCCGGCTTCCGCCTTCACGCCGACCGGCGTCGGCTTCGGGCGGCCCATGGCGGCGATCACGCCTCCCTCGATCGGAATTTCGCTGCGGACCGCGATCTCCAGGTCTTCGGCAAGAGGAGGCCGCGGGACCGGGGCGAGCTTGACCACTTCCTCGCCCGGTTTCAGATCGGGCCGCCCCTGGAGATTGAGCAACTGGAGCACGATGGCATCGCCGCCGTCATCCTGTTTTTCCACAAAAGCGGTATAAATCACCTTTCGGGGAACACGAACGGGGCGGGTGGCAAGCCGCCCGCCGATTTCCCGTTCGAAGAGCTGTTTGACCACGACGTTGAGCGCCGGGTCCCGGTCGCCCCGGTAGCGGGTCGCCCCGCGTTTGGCCAGTGTGGTCCGGCTTCCCCTTGCGGCGACGCGCTCTTCGTAATTGCGCGCCAGAAAGTTGCCCGCAAGATAGATCAAGGAACCGTTGCCATGGCGGGTTTTCACGATCGCGGGCCACGAATCGCCCTCCGCGCGGCTCCAGGCCAGCACTTCGGAACGTTGGGGGTCGGCTAGCTTCCACGCGAGCTGCGGCACTCTGGTCTCCAGTTTCACGGGGGTTGCCTTGGCCTGCGGGGAGGGCAACTTCAGTTCCAGAGCGGCTCCGGCGCGTCGGGGCGATGGTTGCTCCAGGTTCATGGCCTGCGCCAGCGCAAAGACTTCGCGCGGATTCCCCTCGCCGTCCAGTTTGCCGGTTTCGTAACTGGCGACCACCATGCCGCCGCGATCGGCAAACGCCCGGATGGCGGCCACCGCCTCCGATGTCAGCGCAGCCGCGTTGGGAAGGATCAGCGCCTTGTAGCGATCGAGCGCGCCGAGGGTCAGGTCGCGTTCGATCACCACATCGTATTGCAGATTTTCATCGGCCAGCGTTTGCAGCCAGCCGCCAAACTCGCGGTTGTAGTAAGCTCTTCCTTCATCGGAGGAAGCGGTGACCTGCGCGGTCCGTTCGGAAAGGAGGACCGCGAGGTCGGAATAGGGAACCGACCGGGCATCGTTCATCTGCCAGGGCCACCGGTTGGCTGTTCGCAACCCGCCGTCGGCTCCGCTGGTCCGAAGCCATGAATTGGCCCGGTTCATGCGGGCCAGCGCCCAGGCATAGAGCATCTGGTCGGGGTTGGGCCCCACTTTGGGAAGAATCCAGGTCGGGCCCGACTGCCAGGAAGCCGCGACCCCCTGCCGTTCCTTGAGACGCATCGTGGCAACGCGCCAGTTCTGGACGATGTCGTCGGGGTGAAACTCGTCGCCGAAATAGTCGAAACGCTTCGGCATACCTTCTTCGAGACCGTAACGGACCGGGGTCGGCCCGCTCAGGTCGAGGGAAGTATAGCCAAGGAGGATGACGTTGGGGTGGAGGGTGCGCAGGCTGGCGATCAGTCGGTCGGTGAAATCGGCGCGAATATCGCCCCTCAACCGGACGTAATCGCGCCAGAGCGGGTTGGTCGGCTCCTGAAGGAAGCCTGCCGCGTCGTAGGGAAGCTCGCGGCCGAAGCGTTCCCTGAAGAGCGCGCGAAAACGATCGGACCCGGCGTGGCTGTCCCCGTCATAGGTCAGCTCGTCGATCATATAGCCATCCACGCCGGTCTCCTTCTGAACCGTTCGAAGGTAGGCTTCCACCTGCGCGAAAAACCGGGGTGAAAGAAGGCAGAAATTGGCCTGAACATCCAGAGGATTGAAAACGTTGCGCTGGAGCAGGTCGGGATCGTTCTCCACCATCTCCAGCATTTTGGGAATACCGTTATAAAAGATCCAGTTCAGGTCGAGGTGCAGAAAAATCTTCATTCCCCGCCCGTGTGCGGCCTCAACCGCCATGCGCGTGTTCCTGCGGATCACCGCCGCCCTGGTGGAATCAATCAGGTTAAAGCGGAAGTGGGCTCCGTTGATGACCACCACGCCGTAGCCGTCTTCCTTGATTTCATCGATCCTCGCCGCAACCGCTTCCGGGGTATCGAGCGCGGTGCGGCTGCTCTTGTTGATGCTTCCTTCCAGGGTATTGATGCTGGCATTCCACGCCCACGCCATCCGGTCGGCAACCGCTTCGGGGACCGGACAGGGAGCGAGGTCCACCAGCGGTTCCACGGTGGAATGCCACGCCTCAAACCGTTCGGGAGCCAGCCACCAGGTGCGATGAAAGAAGTAATCCTCCTGCGGACGCACCAGCAGGGAAAACGACAGGCCGTGCAGCCGCCATGCTTCCCCGGAAAAGGTCACTTCCAGCTTTCCGTCTTTTACCCAGCCATAGGTGGTCAGTGCGGTGAGCCGGTTTTCCATGAGTTCGGCATGCGCGATCTTTTCCTTTCCCGCCACCGCCACTGAAAGTGCCCCCCTGCCGCTCAACGCCGCATTGACGAGATAAAGGCCGTCGGGAAGATCGACCCGGAAGGTCTGCGGCGCAGGGGTGGGCGCTTCAATGTAGCTATTGAGCGCATGGGGGCCCAGCGAACCTTTTCCCTTGAGGAGCGATTCGGGGGTGAGCCATCCCGCTCCGTTTCCGGACGGGTAGGCTTTCGTGTCGATATTTTCAAATCCCTTTCTTTTCCCGGCAGCGCCAAAGGAAAACTGTCGTTCGGGATGGAGATAGATGTAATTTCGCCGGTTCGTGGCATGGCGCGCTTCAAATTCCCACCCACGGGGCCGGATGATCACCTTGAATTCCCTGGTATCGCCCCAGTCGATTGCGCCGAACATGGCGCGGAGCACCAGCTCGTCTCCTTCCCTTGAGAGACGCCACTCCTTTTGTGCCTGAAGATAGTGAGCCATGGCGGAAAGCCCTTTCGGGTTGAGATCGAACGCGACCGGACTCCCTTCCCTGGTCCATAGAACCAGGTAAGAGATCTCCCGGGCCACGACGGCGGTGGTATCCGGGATGTTGCCTTCCTCCACCTCGCCCGGCGCAGACCGGTAGCTGGTTCCCAGCGCCTTGAAGCGTCCTCCCTCAAAAGGGGCGGCCGCCATGCGTATTTCATATCCCGCTCCGTCCGGGAGCGGCTGGCGTCGGGCGGCTCCATAGTTCCAGGACGGATACTTCGCATAAAGTGTGACTTCCACCGTATCGCCGTTTTGAGCCGTCTCCCGATAATAGGCGACATCGGCCGGGCCGCCGCCTTTCAGGACGCCGACCCGGGCGGACTTCGACGCAGCCTCCTCGAACTCCGCCTTTGAAAAATCAGCCAGCGAGAGCGTGTCGGCCGTGATCAGCGGCTGCCCGTTCCACTCCACCTCCAGCAGCGCGCCGGGCTTGAGGTTAAGCCGGTTTTCCTCTCCGGCGCAGGCGTTGAAGAGGCCGACCGCAAAGGCGAAGAGCACCGGCAGCCATCGGCAACAAACAGAGTTCATCATACAGGTATCTTTCAAGGTGGTTTTCAAGGTAGTTTTCAGAGGGAGGAAAGGCCCCAGCTTCCCATGGAGGGCGGGTTGCCGGGATCATCAGCCAGCAGGTCCCGGTGGTTGCGGATCACCTTGAGAAACGCCCCGGCGTACCGCGTGATCACCGCTTCGTCGTACCGG
>DATMFV010000089.1:0-6117 GCA_035555975.1 Chthoniobacteraceae bacterium | reverse complement strand
CACCGCTTCGTCGTACCGGACAAACCATGGCAGGGAAAGCAACCGTTCCGCGATCCCTTCGCTGACCGGCAGCCGGCCTTCCTCCTGCAACACGTTCCGCGTGGCCTGGGCAAGACGGGTCGGCCTTCCGTCGTGGTAGAGATCTGCCGTGCGAAAGACGGGATGGAGATGGAGCGGCTTGTTGCATCCCGGGTGGGCGGCGACCCCTTCGGCCCTGAGCGCCCGGCAAAATGCGGTCACCGACAGGCCCGCCAGCTCCCCGGGAACATAGTGCGCCCGCGCTCCATAATGTCCCGCCATGTTGCTTCCTTCGCTTTCATCGACCTGGTGCGGCCGCAAGCCCGGGGCTCCATCCAGGCAATCCCAGAAGAACCGCATCGCCTGCCGGATCGTCCGGCACCGTTCATCGTAATCCCTGAGCTGTACGCGGCCGACGGCGGCGCTGACCTGGTGCATCCGTCCCTTGATGCCTCCCAGCGGGAGCCCGGCGAACTCCCGAAGGGTGGCGACGGAAAGATCCCTGGTGAAGCGATTGTGGTGGCCGAAGGCGATCGCGCGGTCGCAAAGTTCGCGATCGTTGCAAACCAGCATGCCGCCTTCACCGGCCACCAGCGACTTGCGGCTCATCAGGGAAGTGGCGCCCACATCGCCGAGCGTGCCTACCTTTTGTCCCTTATAGTGTCCGCCCTGGGCATGGGAAAAATCTTCAATGACCTTGATTCCATGCTTTCGGGCGAGGGGAACAATGGCATCCATCGGGGCCGGATGCCCCAGGTAGTGAACGACCACGATGGCTTTGGTCCGGGGGGTGATCCGCCGCTCGATCTCCTCCGGCGTGATGCAGAGGGAGAGCGGGTCAATATCGGCAAAGACCAACGTGGCTCCAAGGGAAAACGCCGGAAGAGCCGAGGCCCAGTAGGTGATCGTCGGGCAGATGACTTCATCGCCCCGGCCCACGCCGCAGGCAAACATCGCGGCGTGGAGGGCTGCCGTGCCGTTGTGAAAGGCGAGCGCAAACCGGCAACCTTGCCACGCCGCAAATTCCGCCTCGTAGCGTTCCGTTACATCGGTGCCGGACATGGCGCCCCGTCGGATCACATCCAGTGCGGCCTTCTCATCCTCCTCGGTGATGATCGGCCATTGAAAGATCGCCTTCGGCGTTTGCTGCACGCTCGGCGTGCCGCCGTAAAGGGCCAGGGTGGAAGTCGTCGCGTCTTGAATTTGCATGATCAGTTTTGTTCTTCTGTTTCCGTGGGGAAAACGTCAAAGCCGGTGGCTGCCGTGTAGTTGGGTTGCAAGGTGTAGATACTCCTGAAATAGGCGGCATCCTTAGCCGCCACATGGCCGTCGGCAAAGAGGGCATTGGCCAGGTTGCGATGCCGCAGGTGCACCAGCCAGTTGCTTTTCGCGCCGCCCGCCCTCAGGGTGTAGCCTTGCAGCTTTTCGCTGACAGAGTAACTGTCCGCGAGGATGAAAAACTCGGAAGGTTGATCCAGGAGCGAAAGCTTTTTGGGCTGGGTCTTGGTCGGGCTGGTGCCGGGCGGCTCGCCGGGCGGCGTCCATTCCCTCAAGCCATAGATGTGGCAGTTCTGTTTATCCCATTTCATCCCGAGATTGACATCGCCCTGGTAGTGATAGGGAGCAAAGGCGGGGCAATAAAAAACATCGCGGTTGGTGATATAGCCAAGCCTGGTCATACGGGCGTGCCAGCGATTGGGAATCCCGTCGGTCGGATCGGGAGAAGTCCAGATCCACGGGAGAAGCGTCCCCTGATGATCCCCGGCATAGGCGGCCAGTCCCTTGCCGAGTTCACGGAGATGGGAAACACACCGGGCTGCTTTGGAGCTGTTGTTGACGAAGGAAACGACCGGAAACGCAAGGCTGACGAGGATCGCCACGATGGCGACCACGGAAAGGAGTTCCGCGAGGCTGAACCCCCGCAAGGCGCCCGTTTTTAACGCGCCCGCTTCTCCGTTGTCCGGTAGCGATGTCATGAGGTGGAAGGCGGCGGTCTTTCGATCGGCTACGGGAGCCGGCTTTTCCACGCGAGCAGCCCCGTGAGGCCAAGAAGAGCCAGCGCCGCAGCGGAGGGCTCGGGGATCGGGGCCGCATGGAAAATGGAGCCGTTTTCGCCCACCACCCAGAGATGACCGGCGGTCGTGATACTGATCGAATGGAGGTCATCGGCGATTTCCAGGCCGGTGGAGACACTGGCCCATGCGTTGCCGTCGTAAAAGAGAATCGCCCCGTCGTTGCCGACGGCCCAGAGGTGGCTGGCGTCGATGCCGCCGATGGCGTTGAGGTCTACAACGTTTCCTTCATGGGAGAAGGTCCGGACATCCCAGAGAGAGCCATTCCAGTGCGCGATCTGCCCCCCGCTTCCGACCGCCCACACCTGATCGGCGGCGAAGGAATAAATGCCGTTCCAGTTCGTTGAGATCTCGTTAATCTGTGGATCGGTTATCAGGAGCCAGTCGCCGCCCTGGTTCGTGGATTGATAGATGCGCCCCCCGCTGCCGACGGCCCAGATCAGGCTGCTGTCAACCGCGTGAAAGGAGTTGATGCGCGACCCGCTTTCATTGAGCTTGCGGCTCCATTTCGAGTTGTCGCCCACTGTCGCAACTTCATCGTTATAGAGGGTGATCCGCCCTCCGGAACGCCCCGAGAAGACCAGATTGGTCCCGGCCAGATTCCAGAGCGAGCTGATCTGGTCACCGTTGGGACCGGCATTGATCCATGGCGACCACGAGGCACCGTCCCAGAAAGTGACGCCTGAATTGTTTTTGGTTAGCGAACCGACAAGAACCTGGTCCGGCCCAAGCATCCGGACGGCCTGAAACTGGGCGCCTGTCAGAAAACCGGCGGCGGAGACATCCTGCTGTGTCCAGCTCGTACCATTAAAGAAGAGCACCGTTCCATTGTTCCCGACGGCTGCGCCGTGGGTATTGTCGAGCAGATGCACTGCCTGCAATGTGCCGGTCGTCCCGCTGGTTTGCGGAGACCAGGAATAGCCGGTTTGGGAGTACGCCATGCCACCGGCGCAGCACAGCAAAATCGGAACCAGAAAGGCTTTCATTTTTCGCGGAAGAAGAGATATCGAGCGATGTTTTGCAGTGATCATGGAGGGGGTGAGGTTGCCTGATCATACGTATGGTCACTTCATTGTCAAAAGGATTTTTTTAATTTCTTTTTTTACCGGAGGCTTTCGGGCACTTTCAGTAAAACTGTGGCCACTCTTTGCGGGGGCGCAAGCCGTTGCGCGGCCCTTCAAGCTCGGGCAGTATTAAAAATACAGCCATTCCGCTGGAATGACCACGCACCAGCTCACGGCGCTCGCAAAGAGCGGCTACGACTTTACTGAAAATGCTCCCGTTGGCCGGTTCTTTGCTACCCTTCACAAAACTCGTGATCGGAAGGGGGAAAAATCATTTTCCGCACCCGTTGCCTATACCCACCCGAGCGCCATCCATTCGACCCGGGTGCCGGTGCGCGTCGGGCGGATTTCGCGCGGGGTGAGCGGGGTGGTCGTGGCGTCGAGCCGGTGGTCGAGCGCTTCCATTTCGCTGCGCAACTCCTCGTCGAGCCGGGTCAGTTCCGCCTGGAGGGTTTCGACCTGTTCGCGCGCGGCGTCGAGGTCGCCCCCCTTCTTGAGCGTCCGGCTCACCCCCCGGGCGCTGGTGGCGGCGCGCGAAAGGGTAGTGGCGCTCAGGCGTTTTCGGCCGAGGAACATCGAAACCAGCGTCGACCCGACGGAGATGAGGGTTTGCATCCGGCTCTCGCCTGCCTGTGCCTCCCGGCTGCGGGTCCGTTCCTCCGCCGTGCGGAGCCGTTTTTCCAGCGATTCCTGCAAGCGCGCATACTTCCCGCGCAACGCCTGTTTGTCGGCGTCGCGCGTTTCGCGGAACTGCTGGCCCAGGCGGATGCGGAATTCGCTCTCGCTCTCGCCCGGCTGCGAAAGCATCCCGTTGGCCGGGCACTCCAGCAGCGTCACGCTTTGCCCGTTGACCAGCCACGAGGCAAATTCCCGTTTCCACGCGTCGTAGGAAGCGGCGCGCACCCCTTCGGGCGGGACTTCGCCCCATTCCACGGCCTCCGCACGGGCCGGGGGCGCGGTGTCGAAGTCGTTGAGGTCGAGCGCCTCGGCTTCGGCCCAGGCGACACCCTCCAGCGACTGCGGGAAGGCGGCCCCGAAGGCGCGTTCCTGCTGGAGATCGAGCTTTGCCTTCACGTCGCGGTAGCGGATCTTGGCCACGCCGACCAGCACCGGTTGCAGCACGCCGCTGCCGTTAAATTGCCTGGGATAAATCTGGCGGATGCCGCTCACCATCGGCGGCCCGGCATGCGGTCGGGCGGCTGCCGTGGCTGCTTCGGCCTTGCGGGCGAGCGAGGCGCGGCTCGCTGTTGCGGCGGGCGCTTCCGGGGCGGTGGAGTCGCCCACCTCCGGGCGCGGCAGGCGGCGGATCTGCTCCCGCGTCAACGGTCCGCAAAGGTACGAGAGCGCCCAGCGCGTCTCAAAGAGCACCGGCTCGTTTTCATGGACGTTGTTCATCAGGAAAATTCGTTTCCCGAGCCGCCCGAGCATTTCGGTGAGCCGTTTTTGATCAACGCCGATGCCGCCCAGCCCGTCGAGCAGGCGGAGCTTGTCGCGTTCGGTCTGGAGGCGTCCGATGAACCACGTCCCGGCATTGGAAAGCCCCTTGTAATCGAGATCCGCCGGGTTCTGCGTTGCCACCACCACGCCGAGACCAAAGGCGCGCGCCTGTTTCATGAGCGTCAGGAGCGGTTTCTTGGAAGGCGGGTTGGCGGTCGGCGGAAAGTAGCCGAACACTTCGTCCATGTAGAGCAGCGCCCGCAGGCTTGTCGTCCCCGATTGCTGCCGCGTCCATGCCAGCGTGGCGCCGAGCAGCATCGAAACGAAAAACATCCGTTCCGTATCGCTCAGGTGCGCGATCGAAAAGACCGCCATCCGTGGCCGCCCCTCCTTTGTGTAGAGGAGTTGCCCGACATCGAGCGGCACCCCCTGCCGCCAGAGGGCAAACCCCGGCGAGGCAAGCAGCGTATTGAGCGCGAGCACCAGTTGAAAGCGTTCCTTTTCCGGATAAAACGCCTCCAGATCAAGCACGCCGACCTGCGCAAACGGCGGCTTCTGGATGCGCCGGGCGAGTTCCGCGAGGTCGAGCGGCTGCCGCTTGGTCCAGGCGTCGTGCAGCAGCGCGGAGAGGAGC
The DNA here is from genome assembly GCA_035555975.1 of Chthoniobacteraceae bacterium. Lineage (GTDB taxonomy): Bacteria > Verrucomicrobiota > Verrucomicrobiia > Chthoniobacterales > Chthoniobacteraceae > DATMFV01. The sequence continues at coordinate 892 of DATMFV010000089.1, read as the reverse complement.
ACTCCTTCACGACTGCGGGTCGCATCGACTTTCAGATCGAGCAGACCGAGGAAACTGGCGACGACCGTCTCCACCTGGTCGGCGAGGAGTTCCGGATCGTCGAGCAACGCCTCCGGAGGGCATTCGAGCGAGTGGATCACCGAGACCGGCACCCCCGCCGTGCTGCCGGGGGTGTAGACGACCACTTCCGCGCTTTTCTCGAGCCGGGCGATCCGTTCACCATCCTCTCCCCAGCGGGCCAGCCCGTCGCTCCAGAGCTTTGCCTGCCCTTCGGCGAACGCGTCGGGCGTCACTCCGGCGCGCTGGGCGGCGTCCGGGGAGATCCACGGGCGGAAATCGGAGGGGCGCAACCGTGGAAAGCGGAGCGCCAGGTTGGTCATATCCCCTTTCGGGTCGATGATCAGCGACGGGATACCGTCAATCGCCGCCTCTTCAAGGAGCGTCACGCAAAGCCCCGTCTTGCCGCTGCCGGTCATCCCGACACAGACGGCATGCGTCGTCAGGTCCGTGGAATCGTAAAGAAACGGCACCGACGCGTCAGCATCAGGGGGCTGTCCGGTTTCGGGGTCAACGGGACGCCCGAGGTAAAAAGCGCCCATTTTTTCGAAAATTTCAGCATTGAGGGACATGGCAAGGGAAAGAAGGAGCGACCGCACGGTCAGGATGCCCTGAAAACCGCCCCGGGAGCAAGCCTGGAACGGAGCAAGGTCTACGCCGTGAAACCCGGAAAACCGCTGCCGGGTGCCCGCGGGGGTGTGATTAAAAGTGGTGCAGAGAAGAAGCAACCTGAAGGGTTGCTCAAGCGGGGCAGCCGGGGGTAAGCGCGAGAGCGCGCCACCCCCGGAGAACCCGGTGGGAGAGAAATCGACCCTGAAAGGGTCGCAGCGGATCG